>DATJWP010000039.1:0-38429 GCA_035578045.1 Polyangia bacterium
GCGCGAAGAACGACGACACGGCGGGCGTGAAGGGCGTCTGGCTCAGCTCTTCGGGGTAGCGGCGGTGGCGCTTGAGATCGAGGTAGTAGACGCGCGGCGCGACGCCGGCGATGCGCGGCCAGACCTCGGGCGCCACGCAGAGGAACGACACGCCCGACACCGAGTGCAGGCACTTGTTGGCCGACGAGTAGCAGACGTCGACGCCGTCGCGCGCGACCTCGATGTCCTCGACGCCCAGCGCCGAGACCGCGTCGACGATCGAGGTGACGCCGCGGGCCCGGCAGATGCGGCCGATCTCGCCCACCGGGTTCAGCACGCCGACCGACGTCTCGTGGTGGATCACCGCGGCGGCCACGATCTCCGGATCGGCGTCCAGCGCCCGCGCGACGTCGGCCGGGTCGGCCAGCGTCCCCCACGGGCTGCGCAGCGTGTGGCGCGGGATGCCGTGCAGCGCCGCGATCTCGTCCAGGCGCTCGCCGAACGCGCCGTTGGCGACCACCAGGATCTTCTTGCCGGGCGGGACCACCGACGAGATCGCCATCTCCATGGCCGCCGTCCCCGAGCCGGTGATGAGCAGCGTCTCGTGCTGGTCGGTCGCGCCGAACACCGGGCGCAGCTTCTGCTGCAGGCGCCCCACCACCGCGGCGTAGTCGTCATCGCGGTGGCAGACGTCGTGGTGGATCAGCGCCGCCTTCACGCGGGCCGACGTCATCACCGGACCCGGGCTGAACAGCACGTAGCCGGGCTCGTCCTTCTCGGCCAGCAGGCGCTCGATCAGCGCCAGCGTGTCGGCCGCCGGCGACGCGCCGGCGCCGGCCGGAACCGCCGGCCGCGACAGGTCGTCGCCGTAAACGCGCAGCAGCCACTCCGCGTGCAGCCGCATCGGCGGCGTGTCCACGTCCTGCCAGGGCTTGGTCAGGACGTCGTGCGCCACCACCAGACCCTCGGCCGCCGCCGCGTCGACCCCCTCGGTCAGCGACGGCCGCGTCAGCCGCTCGAGCGCGCCGATCAGCGACGGCGCCATGACGAACAGGCCGGCGCTGACGGCGTCGTACCGGGTCAGCTCCTTGCCGATCGATTCGACCCTGGCACCGCCCAGCCGGACCTTGGTGGCGTCGTCGATGTCGAACACGCGCGCCAGATCGCGGTCGACGGCCAGCACGGTCGGGCCCGCGCCCGACGGCAGCCCGCAGAGCTCGTACACCAGCCCCGGCGCCGCGATCTGATCGGCCATGACCAGCAGCGTTCGCTCGGTCACGAAAGACCGGGCCGCCAGAACCGAGAGCCCGTTCGGGCCGTCCCACTCCGCGTTTTCGAAGAACGCCAGCCGCCGGTTCGAGCCGGCCAGGTGGCGCCGGATCGCGGCTCCTCCATGGCCGACCACGATGCCGACCTTCTGGATCCCGGCCCCGTCCAGCACCGCGAGCGTGCGATCGAGCAGTGTCCGCCCACCCACCACCGCCAGACAGTTCGGCACATCCGGATCGCCGATGGCGACCCCCTTGCCTGCGGCGAGGATGAGCGCGCGCGTGATCAAATGATCGTTCAGCTCTTGCGCTGGCGGCTGCCCGTCACGGCGGCGTACGCGTGCGGCATCTGACGCAGCGGCTCGGCGCGGAACGTGAGCAGATAGACCGAGTTCTCGGTCTCGACGTAGATCTGGTCGCCGCCGGCGTCGCCCAGGACGCGGCGCACCGGCGTCGTGACCATCCGGTGGCCGTTGGGGTCCCGGAAAATGACCATGCCACGGCCGACGCTGGGATAGCTGATCAGGTAACCGGCATAGGTGCGACCTAAGCCCAGAGACGCCCGCTCCCGGCCATGATCCCGGATTTTTCTGGCGGTGACGCTGACCACGAGAGATCCCAGCTAGAAGCTTACCACAGCATAGGGAAATTAAACCCCGTCCGGCAGCATCCCAAGCCCCCCGCCCGGGCACGCCGACGCCTCGGGTGCGCTCCTGTATAATCGCGCGTTCCCAATGGAAACCGCGAAGCCCCCCACGCGCGCGGGGAACCTGACCGCTGCGCTGGTGGTGGTGGCCCTGCTCGAGCTGGCGCTGAACCGTCTGGGGGGACGGCTGTTCTTCCCGCGCGCCAGCCTTTCCCTGGGTGGGGGGTCACGGGCCTCGAACGCGGTCGCGGCGGCCGGGCCGTTCCTGTTCCAGCTGACGGCCGTCCTGGCGCTGCTGGTGCTGGTCGCGGCCTTCGCCGGGCTCCTGCGGCGCGGCGAGGTCTTCCCGCGCGCCATGCGCTTCTCGGTGGCGTTCATCGCGCTGGTGTTCGTCATCTTCGCGGCGCAGGCCTTGCTGCGCGGGCAGCTGCCACCCCGCCTGTTCGTCTACCTGGAGACCAGCTACGGGTTCCTGGCGCTGCTCACGGCGCTGGCGGCGGCGTCGGCGCGCGCGGCCCCGCGCGTGAAGCTGGGGATCGCGCTGTTCGCGCTCCCGGGGGCCTTGCACGCGGCGGCCATCCTGGGGGCGGGCCTGGGGCAGGGCGACGCGATGGCAGCGGCGCTGGCCGGCGCCGGCGAGGCAGCGCTGGTGTGCGCCGCGATCAGCGCGCCGCTGCTGTTGCCCGTGCCGCCGATGCGCCAACGCCGCTGGAGCGTTCCGCTGATCGTCGCCGGGGTGGCCACGGCGCTGTTCGTCTCATTTCTGGTGCTGCGGTTCGACCTCGTCCAGGCCAGCGCGCTGTACGGGTTGCGGATGGAGCTGCCGCCCGCCAGATCCCTGGCGGGCCTGGCCTACGTCGTCGCGTTCTTCGCCTGGGCGCTGGCGACCGTGCAGCTGTTCATGGAGAAGGGGGGGATGCGGTTGGCCGCTTACGGCCTGGGGCTGCTGGCGCTGGGTGGCTACGACGCCGGATCGCCCGTCGAGCTGTCACTCTCGCTGCTGGGCCTGCTGGCGCTGACGGTCGGCGAGGTGCGCGCCGCCCCGTTGCGCGACACCAGCCGCCCGCGGATCGCGGCGGCGGACTGGCGCGCCTTCGTCGGCCGCCTGGCCACGGCGGCCGGGGACGGCACGCAGCCCGACGAGTCGCGCCCCCAGGCCGTCATCGCGGAGGAGTCCGAGCTGGAGGTGACGCGGATCCAGACCTACCGGCGCGCCCACCCGCTGATGATCAAGGTGATGCGCCAGCGCGGCGCCGTGATCGAGCTGGACGCCACCCTGGGCACGGTCGGCCGCGAGCTGCCCGATGGCAGCATCGAGCGGCATCGACGCTGGCTGGCGCGGAGCCCCGAGCACCGCCTGAAGCTGCCGCGCGTGAAGACCGGCGACGCCGGCTTCGATCAGAAGTTCAGCGTTCACGGCAGCGCGCCCATCGACGACTCGGAGCTGCGGCACCGGATCGCCCGCCAGCAAGGAGACGGCGTGCTGACCATCTGGAACGGCCGGGCGGCGCGCTACCTGCTCACCAACCCGTCGTCACTGTCCGAAGCGCCGCCGATGTTCGGCGGCGCCATCGAGGGGGACGCCCCGGTGACAGGCGTGCTGGCGATCCTGGATACGCTGGCCGAGCTGATCGAGACCTCCCAGCCGCCCGGCCAGCACGCCTAGCGACTACGGCGCGGGTGGAGGCTCGGTGGGCGAGGCGGGCGGGCGTCCGGAGGCGGCGGTCTGACTCTCCAGCTCTCGGATCTGCCGGCGGGCGGCGGGCGCGTCGGCCCCGCCGGGCGCCGCCTCGAGATAGCGCTTGTACGCCGCGACGGCCTGCACCGGCTGGCCCTCCAGGCGGTAGGCCTCGCCCAGCCCGAACAGCGCTTGCGAGAAGCCAGGTGAGGTGCCCAGGGCCCGCTTGAACAGGTCGATCGCCGCCAGCGGCTTCTGGCGATCGAGCAGCACGTAGGCGCTCCCGGTCATCGCGGCCACGCCGTTGGGTTGCATCCGCAGCGCCTCGTCGTACAGCTTCTGCGCCTTGCCCGTCTGGCCGTTCTCCAGCGCATGGTCACCGTCGGCGATCAGCCGTTCGTAGCTGCGCGGGCGCGAAGCCTCGGCGGCGGGCAGCGCCGGCGGGTGCGCGCCCGGAGCGGCGGCAGCGGGCGCAGCCGCGGGAGCGGGCGCCGGAGCCGGAACCGCGGGCGCGACCGGCGGCGCGGCCGTGACTGGAGGGGCGGGCGCGACCGGCGGCGGCGCGGCCGCCGGAGCAGGCGCGGGAGGCGGTGGCGCGGGCGCCGCCTGGGGCGCAGCCACCGGCGGCGCCGCAGGGGCGGCGGCGACGGGTGGCGCGGCCGGGGCGGATGCCTGGGCGCGCCTGAACGCCACATAGCCGACGCCGGCGGCCAGCACGAACCCGCCGACGATCAGCAGGATGCGCGTGCGGCGCGACCCGACGCCGGCCGCGGCCAGATCGTCGTCGGTGACCATGGCCGGGCGCCGCCCGCTCTCGCTGGTCAGCACTTCGCCGTCCTCGGGATCGGGCGAGACGTAGGCCGGTCCGGGGCGAGAGGCGCGGGGCGTCTCTGGACGTGTCGGGCGGATCCGGGCCGCCGCGGCCGCGCGATCGGCCTGGTCGACGACGTCGAAGAACGGCCGCAACTCCTCGACGTCACCCAGCCGCCGCCAGGCGCCGCCCGGCGCGCAGACGCGGTCGTCGCGCGTGACCCTCCGCTCGACGATCCATTTCTGCAGCGTCGTCGAATCGCGGAAGCGGTGGGTCTTCCCCTCTTCGGTCGTCAGCATCCAGGACGGCGTCGGGTTGCTGCTGGTGCCGGCCACCGGCGCGGGCGTGCCGCCCATCCGGGCGACGGGGAAGGTGGTGGGCGGCGCCGGGGGCATCACGACGAACGTGTGCCCGCACGTCGTGCATTGCACGGTCGCCCCGTCGGCCGTCACGCTGGCGTCATCGAGCTCGTATTCGGTCTGACAGCGGTCGCAGCGAACGTCCATTGAGGGGACCAGCGGTCTCTCCCGCGGGTACGGCCGAAAACCATACCATGCCCCCGGGCCGTCAGCGGGCCGCGGGAGTCACGAGCCGCTTCACAGACTTTCCGGGAACAGGGCGTACAGCTGCGCCGGGGGCGCCCTGTAGGGACCCTTGACCATCAGGTTGCCGAGATGGTCGACGCGGAACCCGCGAGAAAAGGCGCGCACCAGCACCGCCGGGTTCGCGGCTGAAGCGCGGATCACGGCCGCGCGCCCCGGGACCGCGAAGGCGACGGCGTCGATCAGGTCGCCCATCGCGTTCTCGGTCTCCGCGGTGCCTGGCCCGATCACGACCCGCGCGGGCAATGAACGATAGAAGAGGAACCCGCCGAGGTCGCCGCGGCCATCCTCGATGACGAAGCCGCTGCCGGTCGACGCGAGCAGGGCAAAGTCGGCGCGCCGGTCGGCGCCGCCGCGGGACCGATCGTAGCGCTCGACGGCCGGCAGATCGTCGGCGCGCAACATCCGGACGCGCGGCTGATCGCCGGGAGGCTTGCCCGGCACGACCATCCGTTCAGCCAGCAGGTACGGCGCCACGTCGGCGACCACGTACCCGAGCCGGGCGTACAGGCCGAACGAGTCGGGATTGAACGCGTCCTGGAACAGGCGCGCGCTGGTCGCGTCGTTCCCAGCTCGCGCGAGCTCTGCCATGAGCGCCCGCGCCACGCCGGGCTGCGCGCCGGGCCGGGCCGCCAGCGGCCCGATGCTGGTCACGGGGCCGCGCGGGTGCGCGAACCCCACGCCCACTGCCTCGCCCCCCACGCGCGCCATCACGCAACCCGTGGGATCCAGGTCCAGGTAGGCGCGGCAGAGCCAGGCCGCGCTCTCGCGCGTGGGAAAGGGCGGGACGTGGCCGCGCTGGCGATACACCACCCCGAAGGCATCGAACAAGATGGCGGCCGCCTCTTCGACGTCGCCCTTCTCCATGCGCGCGACCCGTATCATGGGGGAGCACTCTCGATCATGCGCGCGGCGGCTCGCGTCGCCTAGGGGAATCGCGCCTGGACGCCGATCCCGCCGTCAATCTCGAAGCGCAGCCAGCGGACCAGCCCAACGGTTTCCCCGAACTGGAGGTAGAAGCCCAGGTTGCGCATCACCTCGAACATGAAGCCGTTCGCGTTGCGCAGTCCGAAGTCGTAGTCTTTGACGCCCGGATCGTGCTGGGGATTGAGATCGTAGACGCCTTGGATCGTGGTGAAAAACTTCGCCGGCTGGTCGGCGTCCACCCAGTAGCGAACGCCGGGCGCCACCGCGAACTGGTGCGATTGGCTGAAATCGGCGGCCACGCCGAACCGCAGATCGACCAGGACGTCCCAGTGGTTCGCGAACCCGAACGACACCTGACCGTCGATGAAGAAGGGCAGCCAGCCGGCGCAGACCCGCATGCCGGTCTGTCCGCACGGGACGCCGTCTTTGTAGGGGGCGATGATGCGGTAGCCCGAGCCGGGCATCAGCGACAGACCGAACTGATCGCGGTGGTAGAGCGACGGCGGCTTGCGTCGCGGAAACCGCTTGCGGGGGTCGGGGGCGGCGGCCTCGGGCGGCGCAGGCTGCGGGGCGGCGATCGGCGGAGCGGCGACCGGCGGAGCCTCCGGCTTCGCGGCCGGATCGGGCTGGGCGGGCGTGGCCTCGGCCGCTTCGCCCGGGCGACCGGCAAGCAAGGAAACGACAGCGACCGCAAGCAGCGCTCGCACGATCTCGCCATTGTAGGGCAACCCGCGGATTCCTGGAATGGAGGCGGCGCGTGAAGTTCTCGCGCCGGCAGCTTCTGGCGGCGGCGGCCGGGCTGGGATTGGCCCCCCGCGCCTCCTGGGCGATCGGCGACCGGTCGCTGTTCCGGTTCGCGCGCGCGACCCTGCCGGGCCTCCCCGACCCACGCCCGACGGCGCTGGGGCGGCTGGCCTGGGAGGTGGTCCGCCGCACCAGCGTGCAGACCGCGTCGGACCCCATCGAGCTGCGCCTCTCGGATCCGAACCTGTTTCGCTACCCGTTCCTGGTGCTGTCCGGCGATCGCGGCTTCGCCCTGCCGCCCGAGTCCGAGGTGGCGCGGCTGCGGCGCTACATCACCTATGGCGGTTTCCTGCTGATCGACTCGTCGGAGGGGCGGGCCGGCGGCGGGTTCGACGAATCAGTCCGCCGGCTGCTGGCGCAGACGCTGCCCGGTGAGCTGCCGATCCGGATCCCTGACGCGCACGTCCTGTGGAAGTCGTTCTACGTGCTCCACGGCGCGGCCGGGCGGATCGTCGCTGCGCCCTACCTGGAGGGGGTCGAACGCGATCGCCGCCTGGCCGTCGTCTACACGCAGAACGACCTGGGCGGCGCCTGGGCGCGCGACGGCTTCGGCCACTGGGAGCACGAGGTGGTTCCGGGCGGCGAGGAGCAGCGCGAGGACGCCTTCCGCCTGGGCGTGAACCTGGTGATGTACGCGCTCTGCCTGGACTACAAGACCGAGCAGGCGCACATCGACTACATCCTGCGCACGCGGCGGTACCCGCGATGAGCTGGCTCGGCCACTTGCCCGGCGGCTACAACGACTGGCGGGTGGTGCTGGGGGCGTCGTCCCACCTGGGGCGCGCGGGCGTGGCGCTGCTGGTGGCCGCGGCGGCGGTGGCGATCGCGCTGTCGGCCCTGTCCCTGGCCGAGGAGCGCCACGGCCGGGGCGCGCTGCTGCTGTTCCTGCGCGCGGCCGGCGTGCTGGCCTGCCTGATCACCGCCCTGGAGCCGACCGTCGAGCTGCGCCAGGTGACGCACGTCCCGAACCGGGTCGCGGTGCTGGTCGACGCGTCGCGATCGATGGAGGTGCGTCCGCCGTCGGGCGGGGCGTCGCGCGCCGAGCGGGCGGCGGCGCTGATCGACCGCGCCGGGCCCGAGCTGGCGGCCCTGCAGCGCGACGGGCACGACGTCGACCTCTACACCTTCTCGGACGCGCTGACGCCGGCTTCGCGCGAGTCGCTGCACGCGACGCCCCAGGGCGACGCCACCCGGATCGGCGAGGCGCTGAGCGAGCTGCGCGCGCGCTATGCCGGCCGCGACCTGGGGGCGGTGCTGCTGATCTCCGACGGCATCGACACCGGCCGGATCGGCGAGGGCCCGCTGGACACGGCGACCCGATCGGCCGTCGAGGCGATCGGCGCCCCGATCCACACCGTGGGCCTGGGAGAGAAATCGCTGCGCGACCTGTCGATCGCGACCGTGCTGGCCGACGAGCTGGCGTTCGTGCGTACGCCGGTCACCATCGAGGCGGTCGTCCGGCAGAACGGGTTGCCCGACCGCCAGGTCGAGGTGACGCTGGAGCGCGACGGCCGCCCGGTGGCCACGCGCGGGGTGATCCTGCGCGGCGACAAGTCCGAGGAGAAGGTCTCGTTCGACTGGCTCCCCGATCACCCCGGCAACTTCGTGTTCCGCGTGTCGACGCCGGTGCTGGCGGGCGAGGCGCTGTCCAGCAACAACCAGCAGGCCTTCACGCTGAAGGTGATCCGCGACCGCGTGCGCGTCCTGCACCTGGCCGGGCGCCCCTCGTGGGACGAGCGCTTCCTGCGCGCGATGCTGCGGCGCGATCCGAACGTCGACCTGGTGTCGTTCTTCATCTTGCGCACCGAGACCGACGAGCAGCCCTGGAACCACGACGACCTGTCGCTGATCCCGTTCCCGACGTTCGAGATCTTCGAGGAGCAGCTGCGCTCTTTCGACCTGGTGATCTTCCAGAACTTCAACTACGCCCCCTACGGCGTCGAGCCGTACCTGGCCAACCTGCGCGACTATGTCGAGGAGGGGGGGGCGCTGGCCATGATCGGCGGCGACCTTTCGTTCGGCAGCGGCGGCTACGGCCTGACGCCCCTGCGCGACATCCTGCCCGTCGAGCTGCCGCCGGTCGCCCCGACGGTGGAGGGCGAGAACGACGCCGCGCTGACCACCGACACGTTCAAGCCCAAGCTGACGCCCGAGGGGCACGCCCACCCGATCACGTCGCTGGTGCTGAACCCGCGCGAGAACGAGCTGGGCTGGGGGAAATTGCCGCCGCTGGAAGGGATCAACCGGGTCCCGCGGGTACGGCCCGGCGCCGCCACGCTGCTGGTGCACCCGACGCTGAAGGGGGCCGACGGCAAGCCGGCCCCGGTGCTGGCCGCCGGCGACGCCGGCAAGGGGCGCGCGCTGGCGCTGCTGACCGACAGCGCCTGGCACTGGGGCTTCCTGGCGGCGGGCGAGGGGGACGACGGGCGGTCCTTCCAGCGCTTCTGGGAGAACGCCATCCGCTGGCTGGTCCGCGATCCGGCGCTGACCCTGCTGCGCATCGAGCTGGCGCGGCAGGAGTACCGCCGCGATCAGCCGATCACGGCGCGGGTGCGCGCGATGCACCCCGACTACACGCCGGCGCCCGAAGTCGAGGTCACGCTGGACATCACCCCGGCGGCTCAGGCCGCGGGGGGCAGGCCGCTGCGCACGCTGCGCCTGACCACCGACGCCGACGGGGACGCCGACGTCGACGGGGGCCTGCTGCCCCCCGGGGCCTACCGGATGACCGGACACGCGACGCTGAACGGGCGCGCCGTGACCCAGGACGAGACCTTCGTGGTCCGCGCCGCCGGCCCCGAGCTGGATGACGTCGCCTCCCGCGATCGCGTCCTGCGCGAGCTGGCGCAGGTCAGCGGCGGCGACTACGCCGCCGAGAAGCTGCCGCGGCTGGCGGTGCGCCCATCGCGCGAGATCCGGGTCGGCCGCCAGGAGACCGTCGAGCTCTGGTCGCGGTCGCCCCTGCTGCTGCTGGGGCTGGCCCTGCTGATCACCGAGTGGACGCTGCGCCGCCGCGCGGGCCACGGGTGAAAACGCGTCGACGGAGCTGGTCCTTCGCCACGGTGGTTTGGATCGATTGGTGAACGGGGGCCACCCGTCGGCAGGCTGAAGCCGGTCGTCCCCGCCCCTCGGGGCGAGGACAAAGGAGAGGGGCTGTGGCGAGGACTAGGCTTTGCCTGGCGGAGTCGTGGCGGGAGGTCGAGGAACCCTTCGAGGGTTCCTCGTTTGATAGGCCGCGAGAGCCCCGGGGACCCAGCGACGGCGGGACGAACCGTTGCGCCGGCCGCGACCGGCGAAGATCAGCAGCATGGCCAGCGACGGGAGAAGGCCGGCGGCGCCGAACGCGCCCGAGGCGACGGTGCAGCCGGCCGCCGCCATGGCCTGGCCGTCGCCGGTCGAGTCGTCGGTCGGGGCGTTGATCTGCAGCTTCGCCACCGTCGAGTGACCGGCGCTGTCGGTGGCGGTGGCCGTGATGGTCTGCTGACCCTTGATGCCGGTCAGGTCCCACTCGTACGGGCCGTTCTTGGCCGACGCCGTCAGCCCTTGCGGCGACACGGCGACCGTCACGCTGGCGAGGCCGCAGTCGTCGGTGGCGTTCAGCTTGACGGTGAAGTCGTGGCCCATCGACTCGCCGTTGTGCGGGCTGAGGAAGGACACGGTGGGCGGGTCCTTGTCCTGGATGCACCCGAAGGCGGACGGCTTCGTTCCGCCCGCCCAGCTTCCAAGCGCGTTCTTCATCATCTGATACGAGTTCTGCGTGTCGCGATCGCACCGGTCGCCCGTGACGGCCACGGCCTTGTTCTCGAACCCGTCGCAGTCCCGGCAGATGTACGGGTACATGATGTCGTTGCTGTCCGAGACGTGCTCCAGGCCCAGCAGGTGCGCCTGCTCCTGCGCGATGATCACGGCGGTGTCGTGCGCGCTCGAGCCCCCCGACAGGGTGTAGGCGACGCCGCCGTGCAGGTCGGTGCACAGGAACGGCGCCACGCCCGCCACCGACGAGTCGACGTCGCACCAGGCGCCGCCGCCCGACGACACGACCTCGGTGTAGTAGCTGCCGCTGGTGGGACGCGTGAGCGTGAAGATGACGTTGAAGTCGGCGTACCAGCGATCCAGGTAGGCCTGGATCTGCTGCTGGCAATCGAGCAGCGTCGACCCGAACGTGCAGACGAACTTGGGCGCCTGCCCGCTGCAGGCGTTGTAGTTCATCGAGGGGAGCGGCGTCTTGCCGTCGGCATAGATCAGGTAGACGACCTTGGGCGACGAGCTGGAGGCGTTCTCCGCCGTGACCGGCAGCGCCCCCTGGGCGGCCACGCCCACCGGGCCCGAGGTGACCGCCAGGTCGCCCTCCAGCAGGCCGCCGGCCGAGCCGTCCGCCGAGCTGGACGCCGGGGCCGGCGCCTCGGCGTCTGGCGGCTCGCCACCGCACCCGGCAAGGGCCAGCGCGGCGCCGATGAGCAGACAGCCGAAGGTCAGGGCGTTGCGGAACGACATGGCAGTGGGCCCCTGGCCGGCTCCGCTCCCGCTAGCAGTGGAGGCCGACCTGTGGCAGGGTCTCCACACTTTTTCATCGGCGGGGGGCGCCCCTCACTTTATAGTCCCGCGTACGGTTTTTTCCCCCGGAGTTAGACGTCATGGTGGCAGCCGAATCTTTCGTGAGTGAGCTCGAAGCGAAGAACCAGCCTTCAATCGGCAGGGTCGTCGCGGCGTTGAATGACGGGCTCGCGAAAGAGGGAGTGGAGGTGGCAGACGCGCTGCGCATGGCGCTGAAGGCCGCCATCGAGAGCGCCGAGGTCGCGGCCCTCTGGATCCCCGACTGCGACGATCTCGAGATGAAGCTCTCCCTGGCCGAGCAGTGCGGGGACGGCGCCCGGAAGTGCCGCCGGCTGGCCGCTCGGCTGGCCGCCCTGGGCGTCGGCAACTACGATCCGCGCGACGGCGGGTACTCGAAGCTGTTCGCCTTCCTGCGATCGCTCCAGACGCCCGAAGAGCGGTCCTCGGCCGGCTACGTGACGGGCAAGGCGCTCTCGGCGGCCCGCCTGGCCGCGCTCGCGGCTTTCTGCACCACGCGAGGCGACGAGGAGAGCGCGCGACTCCTGGGCACCGACATGGTCGCCGAGGAGCGCCGAACCTACGACGAGGGGCGCGTGCTCCTCACAGCGGCCGCCACGACGGAAGAGAGTCAGGCGCGGGCCCGCCGCGCCGCCTACCGGACGCTGGAGCTGGCCGGCGAGACCGTCGAGCCTCTGGCGCTGCGCCGCTCGCTCGGCCGGCGACGTTAGCCGCTCGTAAAACGTTTATAGTCGGAGCGAAGAATGGCGAGCGACGCTCCGGCCATGCCCGCGACGTTCGGGCGCTACACGCTGCTCGACCGGCTGGCCGTGGGCGGAATGGCCGAGGTGTTCCGTGCGAAGATCAGCTCCTCGCACGGGTTCGAGAAGATCCTGGTCGTGAAGCGGATCCTGCCGCACCTGGCGGCCGACCCCAGCTTCGTCGCGATGTTCATCGACGAGGCGAAGCTGACCGCGCAGCTCACGCACCCCAAGATCGTCCAGATCCTCGACTTCGGCGAGGTGAACGGCCAGTACTTCACGGCGCTGGAGTTCGTGGACGGCTTCGATGCGCTGGGCCTCTTGCGCACCGCCGCGCAGAAGCGTGTCCGCGTCCCGCCGTCGCTGGCGGTGTTCATCGTGCAGGAGATCCTGGAGGCGCTCGACTACGCCCACCACGCACGCGACATGGAAGGCAAGCCCATGCTGATCGTGCACCGGGACATCTCGCCCTCGAACATCTTCATCTCCAAGCGGGGAGACGTGAAGCTGGGCGACTTCGGGATCGCGCACGCGGTCCGGCGCGACTCGAAGACGCAGGCGGGCACCTTGAAGGGCAAGTACGGCTACATGTCCCCCGAGCAGGTGGTCGGGCGGCCCATCGACGCGCGCAGCGACCTGTTCGCGGTCGGCGTGGTGCTGGCCGAGCTGCTGACGGGGCGGCGGCTGTTCTCGGCCGCCGCCGACCTGGACGTGCTGCTGAAGGTTCGCGACGTCCGGCTGGATCGGCTGGACAAGTACGGCGGCGACATCCCGACGGCGCTCGACGGGATCGTGCGGCGCGCGCTCAAGAAGGATCCGGGCGAGCGCGCGCAGAGCGCGTCGGAGATGCGCGAGCAGCTGGCCGATTACCTGTACGCGGCCGGCGAGCGCATCCGGCCCGCCGAGCTGCGCGCGTTCACGGCCAAGCTGCTGGGCGCGGACCCCGACACCGCGGCCGAGATGCTGCGCGCCTCGCGCCCGGCCGACAAGCCGCCCGCGCCCGAAGAAGGCGAGCAGCCGTCGACCAGCGAGCCCATCCCGACGGTGCCGGCGTCCCCGCTCCTGCCGGGCGCGCCCTGGGCCACGCCCCGTGGCGCGCTGGCCACGTCACCGGCCGAGGAGCCCTGGCCCGAGGGGGAAGACGCCGAGCGCTCGTCGGCCCGCCGGTTCACCCCGATCTCGCGCCCCGGCGAGGCGGCCTCGTCGCTGACGCGGCGGCGGCCCCGCACCCACGCCGACATCGGCCGGTTCGTGTCGGCGGCGCCGCCGCGACCGCCCGACAGCGCCGGCGACCTGAGCGTGATCACCCCGATGCGGCTGCTGGCCGATCGGGCGACGGCCAGCGAGACCGGCCTGCTGCACTTCGATCGCGACGGCCTGCAGAAAGAGATCTTCGTCGTCGCGGGCGCGCCCGAGTCGGTGGCCTCCGGCGACGGGGGGGAGCGCTTCGGGGAGTACCTGCTGGCGCGCGACATCTTGACCCCGCAGGACCTGGATCTGGCGCTGGGGATGCTGCCGCACTACGACGGCAAGCTGGGCGACACGCTGGTCGCGCTGGGGATGCTGCGGCCGCTGGACGTGTTCCGGCTGCTGTCCGAGCAGGTGCG
This sequence comes from Polyangia bacterium, assembly GCA_035578045.1. Classification (GTDB taxonomy): domain Bacteria; phylum Myxococcota_A; class Polyangia; order Fen-1088; family Fen-1088; genus JADGRB01. Next base: position 13,635 of record DATJWP010000039.1, read on the forward strand.
CGACCGGGTGATCGACGTGTTCGCCTGGACCGAGGGGACGTTCGCGTTCTACCGCGGCGTCACCAACCGCCAGGAGAGCTTCCCCCTGGGCCTCGATACGTTCGAGATCATGGGGGCCGGCGTGGTCAGCCTGCCGCCCGACCTGCTGGAGGCGCGCTTCGCGCCGCTCGGCGACCTGCGCCCGACGGCGACGGCGCCCCGCCGCTTCGATCCCGACGCGTTCGAGATCGGACCGACGCCGGGGGCCGTGCTGGCCATGCTGGACGGCGAGAGGACGTTGAGCGGCTGGCGGGCGACGTTCAGCGATCCCGAGGAGCGCCTCACGTTCCTGCGGACGCTCTACCTGCTGCTCGAAACGGACCTGGCCCAGCTGGATTGAGCGTCAGGGCGCCGGCGGCGCCGGCGCCACCAGGCGAAGCGTCGTTTCGAGCTGCCGCTTGACGGCCGGATCGGTCTCGATGGCCAGCCGCGCCCGCAAAGGCTTCTCGGCGTCGCGCGGACGCCCCAGCCCCAGCGCGGCCGCGGCGTCCAGGCGAACGTCCCGATCGTCGCTGTCCAGCAGCGGCGCCAAGACCTCCGTGAGCCGCGGACCCGACCGCCACCCCAGCGCCATCGCTGCCCGCCGCACCAGCACGTGGTCGGACGGCTCGCGCGACGGGGTCTCTCGGATGATGAAGTTCTCGAGAAAAGCGTGCGAGCGCCCCGAGCGCGCGTACGCCAGCGCCGACAGCGCCCGACCGCGCGTCGCCTCCGACGCGGCGCGATCGGCAGCGATGGCGATCACGATCGGCTCCGCCGATTCGACCAGGTGACGCATCTCGCCGGGCCCCGGCGACTTGGCCAGCGCGGCCTCCACCTCGCCGCGCGTCGGAGCCAGCGGAGTCCCGCCGTCCACCGCAGCAACAATTTGCGCGATGATCATGACGTGTATAATCGCACCCATTACCGGAGATCCTCGCATGCCTTACAACAGGCCCTGCGCTCTTTTGATCGCGGTTGCCCTGTTCCTGGTTGCCGCGCCGGCTCACGCGAGCCCAGGCATCCCGCCGGCACCCGCCCCCGCCGCGGCGCCTGAGCCCGATCTGGGCGAGGAGCAGGCGGTCCCGGTCCCCAAGGACCTCGCCTACGGCGTCGCGGCGCGCCTGCGCTGGGTCTCCGTCCCCGGCTGGCTGCTGAACGCGTTCACGAAGTACAACGTGCCGCTGTCGTCGTGGGGCACCGGGGCCGAGATATTCCGCCGGCACGGCAACTTCGATTTCGTCGTCGGATTCACCTACCAGAACATGTCGCCGTCCGACGGGAACTGGCTGGGCTCCACCGCCGATCCCGTGACCGAAACGAACTTCGTTCAGTTCAAGAGCTTCGCGCTCTGGGGGTTCGACGCGTCCTTCAGGTGGCACACCCTGTTCACGGACTGGGTGGGCATGCACTACGGCGCCGGCTTCGGGCTGGGCGTCCTGTCGGGCCACATCGTCCGCCAGTACAGCCAGAACTGCACGGCCGCCAACGTCACGGACACCTCGGTCTGCAAGCCGGACCCCGGCGAAGCGACCATCCCCACCTCGGTCCCGTCGGCCGTGCCGATCCTCAACGTGAACCTGGGTGTCGACTTCCGCATCCCCAGGACCAAGGGCCTGGAGGTTCGCCTGGAGGGCGGCTTCTACGACGCCTTCTTCCTGGGCGGCGTCATCGGTTACGCCTACTCGCTTTAGGTTCTTAGGTTCGGGACCCTGAGAGGGTCCCGCGCTCGCTCGACGCGATGGTTCGCGATCCTCTCAGTCGTCGCCGCGGCCGGCGGACTCGTGGATCCAGTGCGCGAAGTCGCGCTCCAGGCGCGGGAGCAGCAGGACCAGCTTGGCCTGCTGGGCCGGCGTGAGCACCTTGCGCACGTCCTTGATGCGCTCGTCCTCCATCGCCCGCTGCTTGTTGCGGATGACGAGCAGCCGGCTCAGATCGGCGTTCAGCCGCGCGTCGTCGGGGTGCGGGGCGTCGGCGTCGGCGCGCAGCTCGTGCATGATCTGGTGGCGCTCGCCGGCGATCTGCATCTCGCGGTCGTCGTAGCGCGACAGGATCGCGAACAGCCGGCCCGAGGTGGCCTCGTCCAGCTTGAGCGCGTCGACGATCTTGAAGGCGCGCAGCGCGCGCATGCGGTCCAGAACCTCGCGGCGCAGCTGCTCGGGCGAGCGTTGATCGCCGCCGCCCGCGCCGGCCGCTCCGCCGCCCGGCGGCCGAGGCTGTGCCTGCGCGGCGCCAGCCAGCGCCATCAGCATCAGGCCGATGAGCCCCGCTCGCTTCACAACGCGCTGGCCTCCAGCGAGCTGGCCACGCGCCGGAGCGCAGCGCCGTCCAGCTCTGCCACCTCGTCGGTGACGCGCGCCTCGTCGTCGGCGGGAACGTCGGCCCCGTCGTCGCTGGACGCGGTCGCCAGCGGCGCCGGCGCGTGCCGCCCCAGTCGATCGAGCAGCCGGTGCAGCGCGTCCGGGTCCAGGTCCGCGACATCGGCAAGCGCCCCGTTGCCGGCGTCGTCCGCGCCGGAGCGAGCGCCAGCGGCGCCTCTGACCCCCGCCACCACGGGCGTCGCCGCGTGCGTCGCGATCGACGGCGCCGGGTGCCGCGCCACCATCACCCAGCTGGCCGCCGCGGCCGCCGCCAGCGCGCCGAACGACACGATCCGGGCGCGCAGGCGCCGCCGCCGGTCGGCTGGTGGTCGAGCCGTCGCGCCGCCGGCCAGCGCGACGCTGACCCCGTCCGCTGCGCGCTCGGCCAGGGCCTCCCAGAACCGCTCGCCGGGGTCCGGCGCCGGCGCGGCCTCGCGCAGCGTCTCGGCCAGGCGCGGGACGTCGCGCAGCTCCGTCATCGCGCGATAGCACACCATGCACGAGCGCGCGTGCTCGGCGACCGCCGGATCCGGAGCCGTCCCGCCCCGGTCAGTCCCGGCAACCAGGCGCTCTAGAACCTCCCCACAAGTCATCGTCCCCTCCCGTGTCGGAGCGCGCCGTCCGGGTCCGGGCCCAGCACGGTGCGCAGCTTTCGAACCGCGTAGTGAAAGTTCACCTTGGCGGCGCCTTCGCTGATCTCGAGCGCCGCCGCGATCTCGCGGAACGACAGGTCCTCGTAGATGCGAAGCTCCAGCGTCATGCGCTGCTTGGTGGGCAGCTCGCGCACCGCCGCGCGCAGCGCCTGGGCCTGCTCGGCCGACTCCAGCCGCTCCAGCGCCAGCGGCGTGGGCCCGCGCTCGGGGTCGGCCGGCCGCTCGACGCCGCCGTCGTCGGCCACGAAGCGGGCGTTGTCACGCAGGTGGTTCAGCGCCAGGTGCGCGCCGATGCGCAGGATCCAGGAGCGGAACGACCCGGCCTCGCGCAGCTCGCCCAGCTTGGTCATGGCCCGCACGAACGCCCGCTGGACCAGATCGGCCGCCTCGTCCGCGTCGTGGACGTAGCGGATGCACAGCGCGAACAGCGCGCGCTGGTGGCGTCGCACCAGCTGATCCAGCGCCGGCCGATCACCCCGCTGCGCTCGAGCCACCAGCTCCTCGTCGGGCGTCCCGTCATCGACTGGCATCACGCGCTTGAGGTGGCTGGGCATCATGAGCGGCCGTTTCCCAGCTTAGACCCGCGGCCGGCCCCCCCGGTTAGGCGGTCTGATTTGCGCCGTGCGTCGGCGTACTTGCGCCGCCGCGGGACTCCAGGATGGCCAGGTTGTCCTCCAGCGCCTGCACGGTGGAGCGCAGCGCCGAGACCTCTTCCTGCGTGGCGAATCCCAGCACGCCGGCCGCGAAACGGGTGGCGCGATCGAGCTCGGCCTTGATCGATCCACCGATCCCCACGGCCTTCATGGCCACGTTCATGACGCGCTGGTCGCCCATGACCCGGGAGATCCGCGGGTCGCTCATGAGGCGCATGGCCTGCCCGATCATGCGGTCCTTGACGCTGCCGAACATCGACATCCGTCGTTTGTGCCACGCGCCCTCCCTTGCGTCAACGCGACCGCCGCGCCATGCTCCGGCCGTGCCGGGTGAAGCGCCGTCCGGGTCCCGAGGGTACCTGCCTTTCGTCATCGCTGCGTTCGCGTTCGGGTGGGTGCTGGGGCTGGCGGTGGTGTTCAAGCTCTGGCTGCTGGCGCACGCGCCGCACTGGATGATCTTCAGCGGCATGGGCTACGTCAGCCTGATGATGGCGCCGGCCGTCGGCGGGTTCTTCTTCGCGCGGTGGATCGGGCGGCTGGCGTCGCGCGGGTGGCGAGGGGCGCCGCTGGGACTGGTGGGGCTGGGCGTGTGCGGCCTGGTGGCCGGACTGCTGGCCCTCTGAGCGGAGGCGTCGCGTGTCGCATTCGCCTCCCGAACGGCACAGGGCGACCGGCCCCGCTGCCGCCGAGGTCCGGGTCGCGCTGCTGACCGTCTCGGACAGCCGGACGCCGGCGACCAACGCGGGGGGGCGCCTCTTGCGCCGGCTGGCCGACGGCGCCGGCTGGACCGTCGCCGACGAGGCGCTGCTCCCCGACGAGCCGGAGGCCCTGCGGGCGCGGATCGTCGGCTGGGCCAACGGCGGCGAGGCCGACGCCGTGCTGATCACCGGGGGAACCGGGCTGGGCCCGCGCGACCGCACGCCCGAGGCCATCGTGCCGCTGTTCGACCGGGAGCTGCCCGGGTTCGGCGAGCTGTTCAGGTGGCTGTCGTTCCAGGAGATCGGCGCGGCCGCCATGCTGTCGCGGGCCGACGCCGGCGTGGTCGGTCGGATGGCCGTCTTCCTGTTGCCCGGTTCGCCGGCCGCCATCGAGCTGGCCATGCGCAAGCTGATCCTCCCCGAGCTCGAGCACCTGATCGGCTTGCTGCGCCAGCGCGAGGGGACTCCCCATGGCCGCTGAGACGCTGGAGCTCGTCGATCCGCAAGCACGGCGGATCGACACGCTGCGGGTCTCGGTGACCGACCGCTGCAACTACCGGTGCGCCTACTGCATGCCCCCCGGCGGCGCCGCGCACGGCGCGCGCGAGGAGCTGCTGTCGTTCGAGGAGATCGCGGCGCTGGTGCGCCTGCTCGCCCGGCTGGGCGTGCGGCGCCTGCGGCTGACCGGCGGCGAGCCGACGGTGCGGCGCGACCTGCCCGAGCTGGTGCGCCTGCTGCGGGCGATCGACGGGATCCAGGAGATCGCGCTGTCCACGAACGGCCACCTGCTGGGGGCGCTGGCCGCCCCGCTGCGCGCCGCCGGCGTGAGTCGGCTGAACGTCAGCCTCGACTCTCTCGACGCCGTGAAGTTCCGGCGCATCACGGGCGGCGGCGAGCTGGCCCGGGTTCTGGACGGCCTGGGCGCGGCCGCCGCGGCGGGGTTCACCTCCATCAAGATCAACGCCGTCGCGATCGACGGGTTCAACGACGACGAGATCGGCGACCTGTGCCGTTTCGCCTGGTCGCAGGGCTGGGTCCCCCGCTTCATCGAGGAGATGCCGATGGCAGGGGGAGGCACCTACCTGCCCGGAAGGTGCCTCTCGGCCGCGGCCATCCGGGCGCGCGCGGCGCACATCGACCCGGGGGCGAGCGTCGAGCCCGACGACGGCGGCGCGGCGCGCGGCGCTGGGCCGGCGCGCTACTACCGGCTGGATGGCGGGGCGGCGGCCGGACAGCCGGTGCGGCGGTTCGGGATCATCTCGCCGATGACCGAGCACTTCTGCGACAGCTGCAATCGCCTCCGGCTGTCGGCCACCGGCGCGCTGCACGCCTGTCTGGGCCATGACGACGCCGTCGACCTGCGCTCGCCGCTGCGGGCCGGCGACCCGGCGGCCGTCGAGCGCGCGATCCGGAGCGCGGTGTCGGGCAAGCGGCCCGGCCACACCTTCGATCTGGTTGGGCTCGGCGGCCCCCGAAAAGCAATGGTACAGATCGGCGGATGACGGACCTCGGCGAGCTCAAGCAACGCGTTCGCGATCTGCTGCCCGAATTCGAAGACAAGCTGGCGGCGCTGGTCGAGATCCCCACGGTCAGCATGGACCCGAACCGGCGCCCCGAGATGGACGCCTGCGCCGCGCTGGCCTCCAGCTACCTGCGGGACGCGGGCGCGCGCGTCGACCTGATCGACACCGGCGGGTTCCCGATGGTGCTGGGGCGGTTCGAGGTCGACCCGAGCCTCCCGACGGTCACCGTCTACAACCACCTGGACGTGCAGCCGGCCGAGGCGGGGGACGGCTGGCGCACGCCTCCGTTTCGCTTCTCGCGCGAGACGGGCAATGGCGGCGCGTCGCCGCGCTGGTTCGCGCGCGGCACGACCGACGACAAGGGACCGGCCCTGGCCGCGCTGTTCGGCGCGCGCCTGGCCCGCCAGACCGACGCGCCGGTGAACATCCAGTTCCTGTGGGAGCTGGAAGAGGAGATCGGTAGCCCCCACTTCGCCCAGGGCCTGGCGGCGGCCGTCGCCGGCGACGCCAAGGGCAGCCGGGCGCCGCTGGCCACCGACTCGGTCGTCGTCTCGGACACCATCTGGACCGCCGCCGGCCACCCGTCGATCTCCTACGGTCTGCGCGGGTTGATGGGCTTCACGATCGCGCTCGAGACCGGCGCCAAGGACGTCCACTCCGGGACCACCGGCGGTCTGGCCCGCAACCCGATCGGCGAGCTGGCAGGCCTGATCGGCGAGATGTACGACCCGCGCACCGGCAAGGTGAGGATTCCCGGGTTCTACGAGGGGGTGCGGCGCGTCTCGGCCGCCGAGAAGAAGGCGTTCGGACGGGCCGGCTTCTCGCGACGGAGGTTCGCGACCGCGCACGAGCTGCGCAGCCTGCGCCCGGCCGCCGACGACGTGAGCGCGCTGGCGGCGCTGATCGCGGCGCCGACGCTGGAGGTGCATGGCCTGACCGGCGGCTATACGGGGCCCGGCATCAAGACGATCGTCCCGCACCGCGCCGAGGCCAAGCTGTCGACGCGCCTGGTTCCCGACCAGAAGCCGGCCAAGGTGTTCCAGCGGATCAAGCGATTCGTGAAAGAGCGCCTCCCGGACGCCGTGGTCACGCACGAGGCGTCGCTGGAGCCGTACCTGGCCGAGATCGGCGGCCCGTACCACGAGGCGGCGGCCGCCGCCGTGCGCGACACGTTCGGCAAGGAGCCGGCCTTCGTGCGCGAAGGGGGCTCGATCGGCGCGGTGCTCACCATGCAGCGGCTGCTGAAGGCGCCGGTCATCTTCCTGGGGCTGTCGCTCCCCGAGCACGGCTACCACGCGATCAACGAGAACTTCGACTGGGGTCAGGCCTCCGGCGGCATCCAGATGTTCTGCCGGTATTTCCACGAGGTCGGCCGCCTCGGCAAGGCGCGTGCTACGATCAGGGCCCGATGAGCACCACCTCTGCCGCCGCGCCCGTCAGCCGCGCCAGCGCCATCAAGATCATCGCCTCGGTGGCGGTGGTCGCCAGCGCGGTCGGTTACATGCTGACCAGCTCGATGAAGCAGGGAGCCGAGTACTACAAGCACGTCGACGAGGTCATGTCGAACGCCGACGCCTGGCGCGGCAAGCGCCTGCAGGTCCACGGCAACGTGGTCGACGGCTCGATCGAACAGGCCAAGGGGACGCTGCTCTACCGGTTCAAGATCGAGAGCCGGGCGCCGCGACAGCCGGCGGTCATCACGGCCACCTACAACGGCCTGGTCCCCGACACCTTCAAGGGGGGCGCCGAGGTCGTCGCCAAGGGAACGCTGACCGCGGACAACCAGCTCACCGTCATCCCCGACGGGATCATGGCCAAGTGCCCGTCGAAGTACGAGGCGGACAAGAACGCTCCGGTCATGCCGCCGGCGGCTCCGGGCGTCGCGCAGAAGCTCTAGCTTCCGCGCGAACGCGACCGAGGGGCTACGTGTATCGCAGGCCGTCGACCGCGCGCAGCTTGCTGGCGCGCATCGACGGATAGACGGTCGCGAGGAAGCAGATGGCCAGCGTCGCTGCGGCGACCGACAGGATCTCGGCGCCCGAGATGCGGACCGGCAGCGCGCCGATCAGGTAGACCTTGGGGTCCAGCGGGTAGCCGTAGAGGCGGGCCAGCAGGCAGACCAGCAGGCCGAACAGGATCCCCAGGCCGGTCCCGACGCCGCCCACCGTCGTGCCGCCGATCAGGAAGATGCGCGCCACCATCCCCGCCGGCGCCCCCATCGACTTCAGGATGGCGATCTCGCGCACCTTGGAGAGCACGATCATGGTGAGCGACGCGATGATGTTGAAGGCCGCCACCACGATGATCAGCACCAGCAGCAGCGAGATGATCACCTTCTGCATGGTCAGCGCCATGAACAGGTTGTGGTTCAACTCTTTCCAATCGATGATCCGGTAGGGGCCTTCCAGGCGGCGTTTGACGTCGGGCGCCGCCCGGAGCGCCATCATCGGATCGGAGAAGCGCAGCTCGACGCCCGAGACCAGACGGCGCGCGTTGGCCAGCCGATGCGCGTCGGCGATGCTGATGTAGGCGAGGCGCGTGTCGTACTCGTTGAACCCCATCCGGAAGAGGCCGACGACCTTGAACAGGTAAGAGACCGGCGCCTCGCCCACGCCGGAGCTGAACGGGATCATGATCGAGACGCAGTCGCCCAGCCCCACGTGCAGGTGGTGCGCCAGCTCGCCCCCCAGCGCGATCCGCCCGACGTCCGCCGTCGTCCTTTGGGTGGCTCCGACGGGCATCGTGCAGCTGGCCGGCTGCTCCAGCGCATCGACGCTGCCGGCGAACAGCGACCGGCGCAGGTCGTCGGCCCCTTGCTTGAGATCGATCCCCTTCAGGTTGGCGCCGATGCGCCCGATCATCACCTCGCCCGCCGAGAACAGGAACTTCGCCATCCGGGTCACGCCCGGCATCCCCTTCAGCCGGTTGGCGATCTCCGCGATCTCGGGCCCGTCGACGTCGGCATCGCCGTAGGGCATCACGATCAGGTGGGCGTTCAGGGCCAGGACCTTGTCCTGGAACTCGCGCTCGAACCCGCTGGTGACGCCCAGGACCACGACCAGCGACGCCACGCCCAGAACCACGCCCATCGTCGAGACGGTGGTGAACACCGAGAAGGTCCGCAGCAGAAACGCGACGACGGCCACCAGCGCGCCGATCAGCACGGCGATCACAGCCACCGTCTCGCCCCCCCGGGTCCGTCCGTGCGCCGCGGCAAAGGCCACGAACCCCAGCGCCACCAGCCCCAGGCCGGCGACCATGGCCGCGCGCGCGCCGGGCGAGCGCCGCCCCCGGTGCAGGTAGCGCAGGCCGACGAACCGCTCCAGGCCCAGCGTGAACAGGTCCCCGAGGCCGATCCCCAGGACCGCGGCCAGCCCCAGCTCGATCAGGAGCTCTCGACGGCGGGTGGCCAAAATTGCAGCCAGGGCGATTGCCCCCACGGCGACCAGAAGCGCCAGGCGAACGAGCAGGCGGGCGCGCATCCGGGCGAACAAACTAGCAGCTGCCTTGACACTCTTCGACGGCAAACCGTACCGTACACCCCGATGGCACGTCCGCGCCTCCTGCTGCTGGCCGGGCTCGCGCTCTGGTGGCCGGCCGTCGCGCGTGCCGACAAGAACGATCTTCAGCTGCTGAACCTGTGTCCGCTGAACGGTTACGGCGCCTGTTCGTGGGTGCAACGGAGCCCGACGACCGGCCAGACGACGGTGACGCTGGACCCCGACGCCGCCACCCGCTACCGCAGCCTGATGTCCGAGCTGGGCGTCGTCGCGGCGCCGCGGTTGATGACGCCGGCCGATACGCTGGGCTACGCGGGGTTCCAGGTGTCGGCGGAGCTGGGGTTCACCTCGATCAACCCGAACCGCCAGGTCGGCGGCCTCTCATACTGGAACGGCGTGGCCGGGGTGGATCCCGGGAACCCCAACGCGTACCGCCCGCCGACCACGCTGACGACGATCGGCGGCTTCGTCCGCAAAGGGCTGTGGCTGCCGGTCCCGGCGATGGAGTTCGGAATCGGCGCGATGAGCATCCTGGGATCGCACATGTACGCGATCCAGGGGTACGCCAAGCTGGCGCTGCAGGAGGGCTTCCACGACTGGGTGCTCCCCTCGTTCGCGGTGCGCGGGTCGGCGTCGCAGCTGCTCGGGACCAGCGACGTGAACATGACCATCTACGGCATCGACGTGCTCGTCTCCAAGGCCTTCGGCCTGGGCGGCACGACGCGCTGGGAGCCCTTCCTCGGCTGGAACGTCCTGTTCATCGATGCCCGCAGCGCGGTGCTCGACGCGACGCCGACGTGCGACGCCTACCAGCAGCATCAGACGGCCGCGGGTGACGCGGCCCCCGGGAGCTGCGTCGCGGCCGACAACGGCACGTGGAACGACCTGGGCGCGAACTTCACGTTCCCGTCGCAGAACGTCATCATCCGCTACCGCTGGTCCGTGGGCGTCAAGGTCAAGCTGTCGGTGCTGTTCGTCGCTGCCGAGCTGGACTACATCCAGCACGGCAGCACGCACGACAGCACCGCCGACGCCGCCGACCTCAGCGGAAGCCAGACGGCCGGATCGCTCTCCGCCGGCTTCGACTTTTAGCCGAGTCGACTAGGGAATCGACCTACGCGGCGCTCGCGCCGCCGACGCCACCCGAGCCAGTCGCGCCGGCACCAGGCACCGCAGGGGGCGCGCCGGCGGCCGGAGGCGCGCCGGTGGCGGCCGGCATGCCGCCCTGGATGATCTTGCGCAGCCCGGCAACGGAGAGGCGCGGCGTCTTCTTCTCTTCCTCGAAGATGATCTGCGCCAGCGTGGCCGTCGTCAGGTCAGCGCGGGTGGTGTTTTCGACGACGCGAACATCGTCTCCGGCCCGCACCATCGCCGCGATGTGGTCGAGAGTCACGTAGCGGCTGTCGCGCGTGTCGTAGAGCTTCCTATTCGCGTACCGTTTGATCGTGCGTGCAGTCGTCATTGGCTTAGGGTGTCATAGACAAATACTCGCGTCAATCATGTAATATAACTGACGAATCTCTGACGCCCTAAAAACGCGTGCAACTATGGCCACTTAGGTGCTGCGGCGCGGCCAAGCGAAAAAAAAGCATGGCAAGGCATCAGCAAACTTCGCAAAGCGAAGTCGCCGCAGAACCAGGAGTCGGACTACTTGCCAGCTTTGCTGGCGTCTTCGTCGAGCTCGCTCTTCTTCTCTGTCGGCGAGACGTCGATCTCGTCGTGCGTGTTCACTGCACGCTTGAAGTTCTTGATCGCCTTCCCCAGCCCATCACCGAGCTGTGGAAGCTTCGTGGCGCCGAAGACGACGACCACGATGATCAGAACGAGCAGGAGCTCGCCGAAGCCCATTCCGAAGGGCATGACTGGGCATCTATAGCACCCCACGCGAAACATTCAACTCATTCGACGATCGACAGACCGGATTTTTGTCGCAACCGCTTCGATCCGTTACGATCCGTCGACCCATGGCCGCTTCTGCAGCTCATGCGCTCGCGCTCGTTTCGGTGCTCGGCGCACCGATCTTCGCGAAAGCGGCGCCCCCACCCCGAAACCCGGCCCACGCAGCGGAGGGGCCTGCCGATTCGCCCGAGCGAAGCCTGGCCGAACGACGCGCCGTTCGCGGCGTCGCGGTGGATGACGACGACACCGCCGCCGCCGTCGAGAGCCCGGAGCTCCGCGAGATCCGGCGCTTCGAGGAAGCGGCCTTCCCGAAGCCGGGCGCGGCGATGGGCACCTCGCAGTCGGATTCCGACGGCGTGCTGCCGCCGACCTCGCTGCCCGGTGAGTGGGGTGGCAGCGGCGACGTCCCCGCCGAGCTGAGATCGCCGCCGCCGATCGCGGCCGAGCGGCCGGCGCCGCCTCCCGACTCCGAGTGGCTTCGCAGCCTCGCCCTTCCGGATCTCCCCGTTCGCTGGGACGGGCAGGTTCTCCGTTACCTGGATTACTTCAAGAACGATCCGAGAGGGCGGTCGATCATGTCGGGCTGGCTCCGTCGCGCCGGCCGATACCGAGATCTCTTCGAGAAGGCGCTGGTCCGCCAGGGGCTGCCCAAGGACCTCTTCTATGTCGCGATGGTCGAGAGCGGTTTCGACACCAGCGCCCGATCGCGCGTCGGTGCCGGCGGCATCTGGCAGTTCATGCCCAGCGCCGCGCGCGCCTACGGCCTGGAGGTCAGCTACTGGGTCGACGCCCGCCGCGACCCCGAGCGCTCCGTCGAGGCGGCGGCGCGCTACCTGAAGGACCTCTACGTTCGTTTTGGTTCCTGGTACCTGGTGTTCGCCGCCTACAACGCCGGCTACGGATCGGTGCTGAGATCGATCACCTCCTACAACACCAACGACTACTGGGAGCTGACCCGCCACGAGGCCGGCCTGCCCTGGGAGTCGTCGCTGTACGTGCCGAAGATCCTGGCGGCCGCGATCGTCGGGCACAACCTGGCCGCGTTCGGGTACGCGGACATCACGGCCGACGCGCCCTTCGCGTACGAACAGGTCGACGTGCCGGCCGGTGCGTCGCTGGCCACCGTCGCCCGCGCGGCGGGCACCAAGCAGGAGGTCGTGGAGGCGCTGAACCCGGACCTCTTGCGGAGTCGCACGCCGCCGGATCGCGGCACCATCAAGGTGCGCTTGCCGCCCGGTACGGCCTCGACCTATGCCGCCAGCTTCGACAAGACCCGGGACAGCGACAAGGTCGAGACGGTGGTGCTGCGGTTCGGCGAGACGCTGGACGACGTCGCGCGCGCCCACGGCACCACCGCCAAGCAGCTGCGCAAGCTGAACGGCGTCAAGGACAGCGTCGAGCTGCGCGGCGGAACGGCCATCGTGGTCCCGCGGGCGGCGGGCACGGCCGTCGCCAGGAACGAGGATCGACCTTCCGGCGATCGATCCGACGACGGCGCCAGCGACGACACCACGCTGGTCGCCGTCCCGGATCGCTCGTTCAGCTACGACGGGCGCGAGCGCGTCTTCTACAAGACGCGCGACGGCGACGCCCTGGACGAGGTGGCGGACGTGTTCGGTGTGCGCGCCGAAGACCTGGTGGAATGGAACAACCTGGACCCCGCGGCGAAGTTGCACCCGGGCATGGTCCTGCAGGTGTTCGTGCGGAAGGACTTCGACCCCTCGGCCGTGATGCTGCTCGATCCGGGCCACGTCCGGGTCGTCACCCTCGGCTCCGAGGAGTTCCTGGAGCTGGAGACCGCGCGCCGGGGCAAGAAGCGCCTGACCTACACGTGCAAGACCGGCGACACGCTGGCCAAGCTGGGGCGGCGGTACGGGCTGACGCCGGGCGACCTGGCTCGCATCAACCGGTTCTCGTACAACACCGAGCTGCACGAGGGGGACCACATCGTCGTCTACTCGCCGACGGGTGAGGCGCTGCACGAGGTGACGCGCGGGATGACGCCCGGCGACCGCCGCCCCGAGCGAAAGCTGGCGGTGTCCAAGCCGGCGACGCCGGCGCACGGCGCCGACAACGCGAAGAAGAAGGGGCGCGTGGCCGAGGCGAGCAAGCCGTCCAAGCCCGCCCCTGCCAAGCCCGCGCGCCCGGCGCCCGCCAAGAAGAAGTAGGGCACCGTGGCCCGTCTTCGGGTCTCGGTCGAGCCAGGCACCGCTGGCCGGCGCGTGGATCAATTTCTGTCGCAGGCCTTGCCAGGCCTGTCCGTGGCTGGCGCCAGGCGGCTGCTGGCGGCCGGCGCCGTGCGCGTCGACGGTCGGCCCGCCAAGAAGGGCGAGCGGCTGGGCGCGGGACAGGTGCTGGAGGTCGACGAGGGCGCCCCGGCCGCCGAGACGCCCGAGGGGCGCCGCGTGCAGCCGGAGCCCACGCTTCCGCTGCAGGTGCTGGCGGTGGACGACGACTTCGTCGCGGTCGCCAAGCCGGCCGGGTGGCCGTCGCACCCGCTGGCGGCCGGCGAGCGCGGCACGGTGGCGAACGCGCTGGTGGCGCGCTTTCCGGAGTGCGCCGCCGCGTCGCCCGATCCGCGCGAGGGTGGGCTGGTCCAGCGGCTGGACACGGAGACCAGCGGCGCGCTGCTGGCGGCCCGCAGCGCCGACGCCTGGACGCGACTGCGCCGGGCCCTGAGCGATCCCGCCTGCGAGAAGATCTACGTGGCCGAGGTCACGGGCGCGGCCGCGGCCGGCGGATCCAGCGAGCCGATCGGCCGGGTCGGACGACACGGCGCGCGCGTGCGCGTGGGCGCCGGGCGAAACCCGTTGCCGGCCCGGACGGACTGGGAGCTGCTCGAAAAGCGCGCCGCCACCACGCTCTTGCGCGTGCGGCTGGGCAAAGGGCGGGCCCACCAGGTGCGCGCCCATCTGGCCGCCGCCGGTCACCCGATCGTGGGTGATGCGGTCTACGGGACCGGCGGGGACGCCATGCACCTGCATGCCTGGTCGGTGCGGTTCCGCCACCCGCGTTCGGGGGCGACGATTTCGATTGAAGCGCCACCCCCCGACTGGGCGAAGATGCGGCCCTGACGGAGAGAATCATGCGGGCCATCGTCTTGCAACACACGGCGACCGAGGGACCGGAGCGGGTTGCTGTCGCACTGGGCGAGCGGGGCGTCGCGATCGACGTGCGTCTTCTTCACGCGGGAGGCGCGGTGCCGTCGGACCTGGCGCCCGACGAGATCCTGATCGTGATGGGCGGACCGATGGGCGTGGGTGACGTGGCCGATCCGCGCTTCCCGTTCCTGCGGCAAGAGATCGCGCTCCTGCGCAAGCTGGTGGTGCGCAACGCGCCGGTGCTGGGGATCTGCCTGGGCTCGCAGCTCCTGGCGGCCGGCGCGGGCGCGCGCGTCTATCCCAACACCCGCCCCGGCCCCGAAGGCAACCCCGTCCCGGCCCGCGAGGTCGGCTGGGGTTACGTCGATCTGATCGGGGCCGATCGCGAGCCGGTGCTGGCCGGCCTGCCGCCACACCCGCAGGTCTTGCACTGGCACGGCGACACGTTCGATCTGCCGATCGGCGCGGTCCTGCTCGCCTCGACGCCGGTCTGTCAGAACCAGGCGTTCCGGCTGGGCAAGCGCCAGCTGGGGCTGCAGTTCCACTGCGAGCTCGAAGCGCAGACCATCGCGGTCTGGGCCAAGGAGGACGCCGAGTTCGCGCGCTCGGCGCTGGGCGACGGCGCGACCAGGCGGATCCTCTCCGACACGGCGCACTTCTATGCCGGCGCTCGGCCCGCCTGGGATCGCCTGCTGATGAACGCGCTCGACCTCCTGTTGACGTAAACGTGGATTGACGCCGCAGGGGGCGGCGACAATAGTTACGCCGTGCCGTCGCCTGCAAACTTCAAGATCGCGCTCGTGCAGATGCGCTGCTCGACGGACCCGGCCGAGAACCTGGGCCGCGCCGTCGACAAGATCGCGGCCGCCGCGCGCGAAGGGGCGAACCTGGTCTGCCTGCCCGAGCTGTTCCGGTCACAGTACTTCTGCCAGACCGAAGACCACGCGATGTTCGATCTGGCCGAGCCGATCCCGGGCCCCAGCACGGAGGCGCTGTCCAAGGTCGCCCGTGAATCGGGCGTGGTGCTGGTCGGATCGCTGTTCGAGCGGCGGGCGGCCGGCGTCTACCACAACACGGCGGTGATCATCGACGCCGACGGCAAGCTGCTGGGCAAGTACCGGAAGATGCACATTCCGGACGACCCGCTCTACTACGAGAAGTTCTACTTCACGCCCGGCGACCTGGGGTTCCGCGCGTTCGACACCGCCTGCGGCCGCGTCGGCACGCTGGTCTGCTGGGACCAGTGGTATCCCGAGGGGGCGCGGCTGACCGCGCTGGCCGGCGCCGACGTGCTGTTCTACCCGACGGCGATCGGCTGGCACCCCGACGAGAAGGCCGAGTTCGGCGCGGCGCAGGCGGCGGCCTGGCAGACGGCGCAGCGGGCGCACGCGATCGCCAACGGCGTCTACGTGGCGGCGGTCAACCGGGTCGGCTTCGAGAAGCAGGCCGGCGCCCAGGGCAAGGGGATCGAGTTCTGGGGCGGGAGCTTCGTGGCGGATCCGTTCGGTGTCGTGCTGGCCGAAGCCTCGCGCACCGAGGAGGAGACGTTGATCGTCGCCGTCGATCGCAAGCATCAAGAGACGGTGCGCCGGCACTGGCCGTTTCTTCGCGATCGCCGCATCGACGCCTACGGCGCCGTGACCCGCCGCTTCATCGACGATGACCAAGGGCCGTAGGCGGCCCTCCAGCCAAACGGAACCCGACGCGACGCCGGCCGCGCTGGGGTTCCGGATGCCGGCCGAGTGGGAGCCGCACGCCGCCACCTGGCTGGCCTGGCCGCACGAACCGCGCGACTGGCCGGGGAAGCTGCCCACCATTCCGTGGGTCTACGGCGAGGTGGTCCGCCACCTGACGCGCGGCGAGCGCGTTCGCATCCTGACCCACGACGCCGCGGTCGAGCGGCGGGCCCGGACGCTGCTGAAGCGGGTGGGGGCGGATCTGTCCTGCGTCGACCTGGTGCGCGCCCCCACCGACCGCAGCTGGACCCGCGACAGCTGTCCGCTGTTCGTGAAGGACGCGGCGGGCGAGGTCGCCATCACGAACTGGCGCTTCAACGGGTGGGCGAAGTACGCCAACCACAGGCGGGACGACGCGCTGCCGGATCGCATCGCGCGCTGGAACGGCATGCGGCAGTGGAAGCCCGCCGTCGAGATCGACGGGCGACCTTGGCGCGTCGTGCTGGAGGGCGGCGCCATCGACGTCAACGGCGCCGGGACGCTGCTGGCCACCGAGGAGTGCCTGCTGGACAAGGTGCAGGCGCGCAACCCGGGCCTGTCGCGCGAGGGGCTGGAGGCGGTGCTGGCCGACCAGCTGGGCGCGCGCAAGGTCATCTGGCTGGGGCGCGGCATCGCCGGCGACGACACCCACGGGCACGTCGACGACCTGTGCCGGTTCGTCAGCGAGACCACGGTGGTGCTGGCGGACGAGCCCAGCAGCGAGGACGCCAACTACCAGCCCCTGCGCGAGAACCGCGAGCGGCTCCGGAGAGCCACCACGGCGGACGGCCAGCGGATCCGCGTGGTCCCGCTTCCGATGCCGGCCCCCCTGTTCCTGGACGACGTGCGGCTGCCCGCCAGCTACGCGAACTTCTACGTCGGGAACGTGGTGGTCCTGGTGCCCACCTTCAACGATCCCAACGACCTCCGCGCCCTGGAGATCCTGGCCGAGCTGTTCCCCACCCGGACGGTCCTGGGAATCCACGCCGTCGACCTGGTCTGGGGGCTGGGGACGCTGCACTGCATGACCCAGCAAGAGCCCCGGGCGAGGACCTGACCCGCGTCGGGACTTTTCAGCTCGGCGCGGCCATGCGGGCCGCCAGGTTGCGCTTGTGCCGGCGCCAGGCCTTCACGCCGACCACGATGGCCGCGATCACGATGGCGACCATGATGCCGTGCTCCGTGTGGCGGGCGTAACGGATCACGGCGTCGATCTGGCCGCCGAACAGCCAGGCCATGTACACCAGGATCGGGACGGTGAACGCGGCGGCCGAGAAGTCGTAGATGAGAAAGACCGGCGGGCGCAGGTGCAGCGTCCCCGCCGTGAAGAAGATCGTGAACCGCAGGCCGGGGGCGAAGCGGCCCACCAGCACGACTTTGCTGCCGAACTTGCGGAAGTACGCCCGGACGCGCAGCTGGCGCCGCGGCGTGAAGTACTTCCGCGCCAGCCGGCTGGCCAGCACCCGCCGCCCGAAATACCGCCCCATGAAGAAGGCGGCCGAGTCGCCGGCCAGCACCGCGGCGAAGCACACCAGGAACGCCTTGCTGACCTCCAGCACCCCCCGCCACGAGAAGTAGCCGGCC
Organism: Polyangia bacterium; assembly: GCA_035578045.1. Taxonomy (GTDB): domain Bacteria; phylum Myxococcota_A; class Polyangia; order Fen-1088; family Fen-1088; genus JADGRB01. The sequence goes on from DATJWP010000039.1 coordinate 31,339, forward strand.
GCGATCAGCGAGATGTCCTCGGGGATCGGCAGCCCCAGGCCGCAGAGCAGCAAGATCCCACCCAGCCAGGAGTAAGCCCCCAGCGGCGACATGGTCGACAGGTGAGCGATGAACCACTTCACGCGGGGGCGTTCCGACCGGCCTCTTCAAATACCACGGTCCGGGCCCAAAACCGAATCAACGTCGGGGGTGGCCCGCAGGAATCAGAGGCCATGAGGGTCTCTCGACGGGGTACGCGTTGACATTGAGGGCGAGCGAACGTACGGTTCTTCCGGTCTTTTACCCGCTGTCCTCCCGCCCTCCTTCCCGTTTCGGGGGTCCTCAAATGAGAATGGATCGTCCTTCCGCAGCGGCTCGCCTCCAGGCGCCGCTGGCGCTGGCCCTGCTGATCGCGGCTGGCATGCTCGCGGTGGGCTGTAAACCGGACTATCCGTCCTGTGAGACCGACAAGGACTGCCACCCCAAGGAATTCTGCGTCGCGAACAAGTGCCAGCAATGTCGGGACTCGAATGACTGCCCCGCTGGCAGCCAGTGCAACGCCGGCAAGTGTCAGGCGATCCCTGGTTACTGCTCGAGCAAGGCCCAGTGCCCGGCCAATCAAGAGTGCATCGCAAACCGCTGCCGCGCCTGCGCGTCAGACCGCGAGTGCCCAGGGGGCCAGCACTGCGTGGCCGGCGCCTGCTCCAAGAAGAAGCCGTGCAGGACGGAGAATGACTGTGCCCAGAACGAGGACTGCGTGAACGGCTTCTGCACCACCGAGAAGCCGCCGGCCCCGGCCCCCAGCACCTGCAGGCTGGATCCCGTGCTCTTCGACTTCAACGAGTCGGCGCTGACGACCGAGGCGACCGCCACCCTGGCGCGCGACGCGGATTGCCTGAAGCAGGTCGGTCGCGCCGTCCAGCTGATTGGCCACGCGGATCCGCGCGGTACGCAGGAATACAACCTGGCGCTCTCGGAAAAGCGCGCCCAGTCGGTCCGCGACCACCTGGGCCGCCTGGGCGTGGACGGCACCAAGCTGACGGTGCTGCCGCGCGGGTCGCTGGACGCCCATGGGACCGATGAGCCGAGCTGGGCTCAGGACCGCCGTGTCGACTTCGCCTGGAAGTAATAGGCGTCGCTCCCTGGCGCTGGCGGCGCTGAGCGTGCTGGGCCTGCTGGGCCCGGCAGGCTGCGTCACGACCAGCGAGGGCGACAAGATGCAGGCCGATATCTCGGCCCTGCGTGTCCGGCTGGACGAGATCGATCGGCGCGACAAGGAGTACAAGGAGCAGGTCATCCGCCTGAAGAAGGTGCTGGACGAGGCGACCGCGCTCCTGACCCGGAACTCGGCCGACGTCGGCGCCAAGGTCTCCAAGTCCGAGCAGGACATCGCCGCGCTGCAGGGACGAATGGAGGAGCTGGCCCACAACGTCGACCAGCAGACCCGGCAGGACGCCGACGCGCAGAACCGCCTGGACACCCGCCTGGCGGCGCTGGAACAGACCCAGAACAAGATCGTCGATCGCGTCGCGCCGGAGATGCCCAATGACAAGGACCAGCTCTGGGCGCAGGCCGGGCAGCGGCTGGCGTCCGGGCAGCGCGACGACGGGCGCCGCTTCTACCGGGTGTTCATCCAGCGCTTCCCCCAGGACCCGCGCGCCCCGCAGGCCTACGTCGCGATCGGCATGTCGTTCGTGCAGGAGGGGAAGTACGCCAACGCGGCCGCCGAGTTCCAGAAGGTGCTGAACGTCTACCCGTCGTCCCCCGAGGTGCCGGAGGCGATGTGGCAGCTGGCGCTGTCGTTCGTGCAGCTCCACTTCTGCACCGACGCGCGCGCGCTGCTGTCCGACATCGTCAAGCGCTTCCCCAAGTCGCCGCGCGCGTCCGACGCCCGCGGCGAGCTGAAGTCGATCGGCAAGCTGCCCAAGTCCGCCTGCACGAGCTGAGCGCACCGCAGCTCGGCTCTCGACAGGAACATGCCGCGCAGGTCGACGGCGCCGTTCACCGTCGACGACGTATAGGCATGGGCTGGACATGCCGATGCCGCGCGATCTGGACCGGTCGCAGCCGATTTCAGGGCGCGAAAGCGGCCGCGATCTGCCGGCCGGCTTCCGCCGGATCCGAGGCGCCGGCGACCGCCGAGATCAGGGCCACCGCCGCCGCCCCGGTTGCCGCCACGGCCGGGATGCTGGCCAGCGCGATGCCGCCGATGGCCACCACCGGGACCGAGACGGCGCGGCAGACGGCGGCCAGTGCCTCCAGCCCGACCACGGGGTCCGGGTTCAGCTTGCTGGTCGTGGCGAAGACCGGGCCGAAGCCGATGTAGTCGGCGCCGGCCGCGGCCGCCGCGGCCGCCTGGTCACGGTTGTGGGTCGAGAACCCCACGACCAGGTCGGGGCGACCCAGCTCGACCCGCAGGCGCAGGACGTCCGCGAGCGGCAGGTCGTCCTGGCCCAGATGGACCACGTCGGCCCCCGCGGCCAGGGCGACGTCCAGGCGATCGTTCACGCAGAACGGCACGTTCCGTTCGCGACAGAGCGGGACCAGGCGCCGGGCCGCCCGCAGCATCTCCCGCGCTCCGGCCGTCTTGGCCCGGAGCTGCAGGCAGCAGGGCGCGCCGGCCAGCAAGCGGCCGGCCTGGGCATCCAGCGCCACGTCGTCCGCCAGCAGGGCGTCGGTGGCGTCCAGGATCGCGTAGTACCCGTGCACGCGCATCGCGTACACTATAGCGTTTTGCCGACGCCGTTCCGCCTGAAGACCGAGCTGGAACCCATGGGCGACCAGCCCCGCGCCATCGAAGAGCTGACGGCGGGCGTGAAGCGCAACGACCCGTCGCAGGTGCTGCTGGGGATCACGGGCAGCGGCAAGACCTTCACGATGGCCCAGGTCGTCCAGCGGATTCAGCGCCCGACGCTGGTGATGGCGCACAACAAGACGCTGGCGCACCAGCTGTACCTCGAGTTCAAAGAGCTGTTCCCCGACAACGCCGTCCACTACTTCGTCAGCTACTACGACTACTACCAGCCCGAGGCCTACGTGCCGTCGACGGACACGTACATCGAGAAGGACTCACTGATCAACGAAGAGATCGACCGCATGCGCCACGCGGCGACGTACGCGCTGCTCACGCGGCGGGACGCGCTGATCGTGGCGTCGGTCTCGTGCATCTACGGCATCGGCGCCGCCGAGGCCTACCTGGGGATGAAGCTGGACCTGGCGCGCGGGGTCGAGGTGCGGCGCGACGCGGTCCTGCGACGGCTGGTCGAGATCCAGTACGAGCGCAACGACATCGACTTCTCGCGCGGGACGTTCCGCGTGCGCGGCGACACCGTCGAGATCTTCCCCGCCTACGAGCGCGAGAAGGCCATCCGCGTCGAATGGTTCGGGGACGAGATCGACGGCATCTCGGAGGTCGATCCGCTGCGCGGCAAGGTGCTGCGCAAGCTCGACGAGGTGTCGATCTTCCCCGGCTCGCACTACGTCACGCCGGCCGACCAGCTGACCCGCGCGATGGCGGGCATCAAAGAGGAGCTGCGCGAGCGGCTGACCCAGCTCAAGGCCGAGAACAAGCTGGTCGAGGAGCAGCGCCTGCAGCAGCGAACGCTGTACGACCTGGAGATGCTCGAGCAGATGGGGCGCTGCAAGGGGATCGAGAACTACTCCCGCCACCTGTCGGGGCGCGCGCCGGGCGAGCCGCCCCCGACGCTGCTGGACTACTTCCCCAAGGACTACCTGCTGTTCGTCGACGAGTCGCACCAGACGGTTCCGCAGATCGCGTCGATGTTCAAAGGCGACCGCTCGCGCAAGGAGACGCTGGTCGACTTCGGGTTCCGGCTGCCCTCGGCGCTGGACAACCGGCCGCTGCGCTTCGACGAGTGGGAAGCGCGGGCCGGCCAGAACGTCTTCGTCTCGGCCACGCCGGCCGAGTACGAGCTGCAGCGCGCCCAGGGGGTGGTGGTCGAACAGATCATCCGGCCGACGGGGCTGCTGGATCCGGAGATCGAGGTGCGCCCGGTCGGCAGCCAGGTCGACGACCTGCTCGGTGAGATTCGCGAGCGGATCAAGATGGGCGATCGCATCCTGGTCACGACGCTGACCAAGCGGATGGCCGAGGACCTGACCGAGTACTACACCGAGCTGGGCATCCGGGTCCGCTACCTGCACTCGGACATCGACACGCTGGAGCGCATCGAGATCCTGCGCGATCTGCGGCTGGGCGAGTTCGACGTGCTGGTCGGCATCAACCTGCTGCGCGAGGGGCTGGACCTGCCCGAGGTGTCGCTGGTGGCCATCCTGGACGCCGACAAGGAGGGCTTCCTGCGCGCCGAGCGCTCGCTGGTCCAGACGATCGGCCGGGCCGCCCGCAACGTGCGCGGCAAGGTCATCATGTACGCCGATCGCGAGACCGACTCGATGCGGAAGGCGATCACGGTGACGCGCTCGCGGCGCGCCGCCCAGGAAGAGCACAACCGCCGCCACGGCATTACGCCCAAGACCATCGAGAAGGCGATCGCGGCGCTGACCGGGACGCCCCAGGACGACTACGTCGACGTCAGTCGCGCCGCCAAGGAGGCCGCCAGCAACCAGGTCGCGCTCGAGGAGCTGCCGCGCACCATCGCCGCCCTCCGCAAGCAGATGCTGGAGCTGTCCGAGGCGCTGGAGTTCGAGAAGGCGGCCAAGATCCGCGACCGCATCAAGGACCTGGAAGAGATCCGCCTCTCGCTGGGCAGCACGTAGCGCCTCCGGCGCTCGCGAGGGGGCCGCCTCCCGGTGCTTGGACGCGGGCGCCCAGCGCCATCCGGCATTCGGATCGCCGGATCCAGAGCAGGACGCGTCAAGTAGCCCAGGGAAGGGCGCGCTCGCCTGAACCGATCTGGCGCCGCCGGTACAGCAGCCGCCAGATGCGGGCGCCTTCTTGCTCGCACTGGCGCTCGCGCCGCGACTTGGCGCCGTACGGGTTCTCGCGCGCGAACGTCCAGGCTTCCACGGCGCTCTCGTAGCACGGCGACTCTTCCAGGGCCGCCATGGCGTCCAGGGCCAGCGCGAAGATGTCGGTCATGACATAGAGCTCGCCGCCCGGCTCCAGGGCCCGGGCCAGCTCCGCGATCAGGCCCGGCCCGATCACCCGCCGCTTGTGCTGCCGGCTCTTGAACCACGGGTCGGGGAAGTTCAGGAAGAAACGGCGCACGCTGGCGTCGGCGAAGAGCCGCGGCAGATCGACCGACATGTTCGCGAACACGCTGCGCAGGTTGCCCAGCCCACGCCGCGCGCTCTCGACGTTCACCGCCTCGACCAGCTCACGCCGGATCTCGACGCCCACCAGCAGCGCGCCAGGCACGGTCGCCGCCCGGTCGAGCAGGAAGTGGGCCTCGGCGCAGCCGAGCTCGACCTCCAGCGCCTGCCCCGGTGGCGCCGCCACGCGCGGGACGTCGGCGATCTCCAGCAGGTCGGACTTGAGTGGGTTGACGTGCTGTCGGATGCGCGGCACGAAGGGCGCTACTCTCCCGCGGGGGCGCGGCCCGCCGCGACCTGCTCCAGCACGCTGAGGGGCACGGCGGCCACGGCGGCGCCCGCCAGGGCCACGTCGACCACGTTCGATGGACTCCGGACCGGCGCGACCATCACCTCGGTCGCCAGACCGTAGGTCCGGTAGGTGGCCACGATGCTGCGAACCAGCTCTGTCCGGTCGGCTGCCCCGTCCGGGGTCCGACCGGCGACCGGCGACACGTAGCGCGCGCCGGCCTTGGCCGCCAGCACCGCCTGCGCCGGTGAATCGCACAGCGTGACATGGGTCGGAATCCCTTCGTCCGCACAGGCGGTCACCGCCTTCAGGCCCTCGACGGACAGCGGGATCCGCACGATGACGTGTCCCCCCAGCCGCGCCAGCGCGCGCGCCTCCCGGATCATCCCCTCGCGGTCCGAGCTCTCGACGGCCGCGCTCACCGGGCCGGGCGCCAGCGCGCAGATCTCGGGCAGCGCCTGCCCGGCCACCGAGAGGCTGGTCGAGACGCCCTCGGCCAGCTTGCGCTCCGCGCTGGCCCGGACCTCGGCCGGGTCAGTCGTCTCCAGGAACAGCTTCAACGGCCGTCGCCCTTCGCGCCGTCGGCCACGACCTCCTCGCCAGCTGTGCCCCGCTCGCCCGCGCCCGAAGCCGGGGCCCCCAGGCCGGCCAGCTGGTTGCGCAGCTCGCGGATCCGGTCGGCCAGCGCCGCCAGGCGGTGGGCCGCGGCCGTCAATTCCCGCGTCTGCGCCGCGTCGCCCGGGCCGCTCATCCGCGCAAAGTTACCACGTCAGGGTGCCGCTAGACCGCGGTCGCGCCCTTGCGGTCCAGGTGGTTGATGTAGAGCTGCTGCAGGATGCCGATCAGGTAGCTGGTCAACATGTACAGCGCCAGGCCGGCCGGCAGGAACAGCGAGAACGCCGTGAACATGATGGGCATCATGAACGACATCATCTGCTGCTGCTGCTGATCGGCCCCCGACGGTGACATGCGCATCTGCATGAACATCACCGACCCCATGAGCAGCGGCGTGATGTAGTAGGGGTCCTTCGCCGTGAGGTCGTGGATGTGGAAGATGAACGGCGCCCGGTACAGCTCGACGGCGTAGTTGAGCGTCGAGTAGAGCGCGATCCAGATCGGCATCTGGATCAAGCTGGGCAGACAGCCGCCGAACGGCGACACGCCGTGCGCCTTGTAGAGGTTCATCGTCTCGACCGACTGGCGCTGGCGGTCGTTCTCGTACTTCTTGCGGATGGCGTTCATCTTCGGCGCCAGCTTCTGCATCTTCTTGGCCGACAGCAGCGACCGCTGCGTCGGATAGAAGGTGAGCAGCTTGATGAACAGCGTGAGCAGGATGATGGCGACGCCCCAGTTGTGGGCGAAGCGGTGGAAGAACTTCAGGAGGAACAGGATGGGCCGCGACAGCCACGCCAGCGTGACGTCGACGGCCTTGTCGAGCTCGACGTCCTGGCCGCCCGGCCGCACCTCGTCGAGGTCGGCGATGACCTTGGGCCCCGCGAAGATCGCGAACGAGTAGGTGGTCGACGCGCGCGCCGGCAGGGCGCGCTCGCTGAAGCGCAGCACGGCCTCGCCCACGGAGCCGTCGGTCGTG
>DATJWP010000040.1:0-2143 GCA_035578045.1 Polyangia bacterium
CTGGAGGTCATCCGCGAGTACGCCCTGGACACCCTGGGCGGCGACGACGACACCGAGGCCTCCGTCCTGAAGATCCTGTGGTCCCGCTGGCACCGGGAACTCGGCGAACTGGCCATGGACGTCCTCGGCGCCCCGTCGGCCATCGTCTCTGCCAGCCCGGGGGGACGACCCCCCCAGACCCCCCCGTCTGCCAGCCCGGGGGGACGACCCCCCCAGACCCCCCCGGAGGCGGACGACGCTTACGACGAGTGGCAGCGCCTGTTCCTGTTCAGCCGGGCCGACACCATCTACGGCGGCTCCGACGAGATCCAGCGCAACATCATCGCCAGCCGCGCCCTGGGCCTGCCCCGCGAGGCCCGCCCGTGACGCCGCCGCCCGCCGCTGCCTCGAAGAAGGCGCCCAGGTGATGATCAGCGACCAGCACGAGCGGCGGCTGGCCGCGACCTGCGACGAGCTCGCCGCCGGATACGGCGGCCGGGTCGCCGCGCGGCCCTGCGACGTCACCGACCAGGCGCAGGTCGACGCGCTGATCGCGGGCGCGGCCGGGCACTTCGGCCGGATCGACGTGATGATCAACAACGCCGGGCTCGGCGGCACCGCCTCGGTGCTCGAGATGACCGACGAGCAGTGGCTGCGGGTGCTCGACGTCACGCTCAACGGCACGTTCCGCTGCACCCGGGCGGCGCTGCGCCAGATGGTCGCCCAGGGGCACGGGGGAGCGGTCGTCAACAACGCCTCGGTGCTCGGCTGGCGCGCCCAGCCGGGCCAGGCGCACTATGCCGCGGCCAAGGCCGGCGTGATGGCCTTCACCCGCTGCGCCGCCCTGGACGTCGCCGCCCACGGCATCCGGGTCAACGCGGTCGCGCCCAGCCTGGCCATCCACCCCTTCCTGGCCAAGGTGACCAGCGAGGACCTGCTCGCCGAGCTGGCCGCCCGCGAGCCCTTCGGCCGCGCCGCCGAGCCCTGGGAGGTAGCCGCCGTCATGGTCTTCCTGGCCAGCGACTACGCCAGCTACATGACCGGCGAGACCGTCTCGGTCAGCGCCCAGCATCCCTGAGCGCCGCACCCGTGCCCGCGGCACGCACCCCCGTCCGTTCGGTCCGAAATATTTATCCCGAACGGATCCGGCTCACCTCCCCCCGCCCGTGCGTGCCCCGGCATGCGGCAGTATCGGCTACATGACCGAACTCACCGATGTTTCCGGCGCATTCGGCTACGGCGACTCGATCCTCGTCGGCGAGCGGGTGCGACTGCGCGGCGTGCGTGACGACGACCTGCCCACGCTCGCGCAATGGGAGATGGATCCCGGGCGCATGACCACGCTGACGAGCTGGGTGGCCCCGCAGTCGGAGGCCGCGGCGAAGGAACGCATCGCGAAGTGGAGCGCGAACGAGACGGGCGACCTCGGCTTCGCCGTCGAGACGCTCGACAATCCGCCGGTGCTGGTCGGCAACATCGGGCTGTGGGGCGCGAGCGCCAAGGACCGGTGCGCGACCCTCGGGATCGCCCTCGGCCGTGAGCACGTCGGCCGCGGCTACGGCACGGACGCGATGCGCGTCATCGTCGGTTACGGGTTCCGCGAGATGGGCCTGCACCGCATTCAGCTCAGCGTGGCGCCGTTCAACCCCGCCGGGATCCGCGCCTACGAGAAGGCGGGGTTCGTCGAAGAGGGCCGCCATCGCGAGTCGATACTGCACGACGGGCGCTGGTACGACGAGGTGCTGATGTCCATCCTGGAGCACGAGTGGGCGGCCCGCCGATGAGGTTACAGGCGTTCGATGATCGTGGCGGTGGCCATCGCGCCGCCGGCGCACATCGTGATCAGCGCGGTGCCCGCGCCGCGCCGCTCGAGCTCGTGCAGCGCGGTGGTGATCAGCCGGGCGCCGGTGCTGCCCACCGGGTGGCCCAGGGCGATGGCGCCGCCGTTGACGTTGACCCGGTCCGGGTCGGCTCCGCACACGGCCAGCCAGGACAGCACGATCGAGGCGAACGCCTCGTTGACCTCGAACAGGTCGATGTCGCCGATGGTCATGCCGCTGCGGGCCAGCACCCGTTCGGTCGCCTGGACCGGGCCGTCGAGGTGGTAGTAGGGCTCGGCGCCGATCAGGGCCTGCGCCACGATCCGCGCCCGGGGCCGCAGGCC
>DATJWP010000041.1:0-48243 GCA_035578045.1 Polyangia bacterium
TCGGTCAGCATCGCGCTCAGCGTGCCCACCAGCGGCGTCTCCCCATCTCTGGCCCGCAACGCGCGCGTCAGCCGCAGCCCCTCGGGGGCGCGCTCGAACCGGTAGAAGACGCGCGCGCCCAGCGCCTCCGGCGCGGCGGCACTCGACAAGTCGCGTTGACGAAGCTGGGCTTCGCCCAGCGGAGTCGCCGCGGGAGGGGACGGGAACCCCCCCGGGGTTCCCGACAAGACGATCGCCGCGGCCGCCACGTGCTCGCACGGGCTCATCCGAGACGGACAGTCGCACTCCCACTCGCCGCCCGAAGGGTAGAGCACGGTGGTCAGCGGAACGACCTTCCCGGGAGCCCGCACGCGCAGCACGATCTCGTCGGCGGTCGACGACTCCACGGCGACGCCCCCCGCGCGCGCCATCGTCACCCCCTGCGACCAGAGCGCCGGCTTGCAGCGCTTGCGGATGGTCGCAAGCAAGTTGTCCAGATCGGGTTGGGGGGAGCCCGGCGCCTGCATCGGGGACCCGTGTTCTACCGGAAATGCGGTCGGTCGGCGCGCGCGTTCGTGGCCCCGAACGGCCGGCGCGCTCTCACTCGCCTCTCACTCTCACTCATAGAGCTTCTGGCGCTCTGTCCTCGCGAGCCCGGGCCGGCGCGGGTAGCGGACTCGATACTTGAACGGAGTTGCAAGACGAGGAACGCGCGAGCTCGAATGCCGCCGCTTCGTATGACTTCGTCTCTCTCTCTCACTCGAAGAGCTTCCGGACCGCGGGATTTGAGAGAGCGCCTAATGCAACTTCAATCACTTACGAGGTTTTGTTCGCGTAAGTGGTTGCCCTACAGGCGGTCCAGGGTTTGCTGTCTCGGCCGACATGTCTTCGAACGTCGCGAAAAAGCGAATCGGCTTGGTTCTGGCGGCGGTGGCCGTGGCAGGGGGCGGAATGGTCCTTGCGCTGCGTCCGCCCAATCCGGGCGCCCCCACTCGACGAGCGGCGAAGCTCCTCGCCGCCGCGCGGTCGCTGCCCTCGTCCCCGCTTCTGGCGGTCGCTGACCGTGGTCCGGGAGACGTGGACTTGCACGCGTCGAGCACGCATCACGAAGCACGAGTCGGCTTGCCCGACCGTTCGACGGAGCCGCTGCACCTGGAGGACACCACGACGGGCATCGCTATCGACGTTCGTGCGCGCGGCGTGTCGAACGTGGTCGCCCAGTCCGCCGAGGATTACTACGTCTACCCGCACGCGGAACGGTCCGGCGCGACGTTCCTTCACCGAGTCACGGGCGAAGGCGTCGAAGACTTCGTCAGCTTCGAGAAACGTCCGGCTATCCCCGAAATCGTCTATGACGTGAAATTGTCCCAGAGCGTCGGCGGTCTCCGCCTGGTCGAGGGCACCTTGGAGCTGCTGGACGACGCAGGAACCCCCCGCTTGCGTGTCGCGCCGCCGTTCATCGTCGGGGCCGACGGGGCTCACACCGACGCCACGCTGGCGGTCGACGGGTGCGAGGTCGACACCGATCCGGCGCCGCCCTGGGGACGATCCGTGACGGCGCCGGGCGCCGAATCCTGCACGGTCCGGGTGCGCTGGCCCGATGAGCAGGTCGCCTACCCGGCGATTCTGGATCCCAGGTGGACGACGACGGGGTCGATGACCATCCCCCGGCAGGGTCACACGGCGACCCTTCTTTCCACCGGCAAGGTGCTGGTGGTCGGGGGGACGAGCAACGGTTCGACGGCGCTCGCCTCGGCGGAGCTCTACGATCGAACGACGGGGACCTGGGCCGCGACTGGCAGCTTGACTGGTGCGCGGACCCTTCACAGTGCCACTCAGCTCAACACCGGGTCTAACTCTGCGACGAGCGGCAAGGTGCTGGTGGCGGGTGGTCTGAACGGTTCCACCAGTCAGAACACTGCCCAGCTCTATTCCGTCTCGGCGGGAACGTGGTCGGCCGCCACCAATCTCGGTGGGACCGCGCGCCATGGCCACACCGCGACGCTGATTTCAAACGGGAAAGTTCTGCTGGCCGGCGGTCTCAACGGGACCACCGTTCTGAACACCGCGGTGGTGTACGACCCGAGCTCGGGGAACGGGTCCTGGACCACCACTCAGAACATGCCTCAAGCGGTCAAGTTCCACAGCGCGACGCTGCTCTCGATCCCATCGAACGGGACACTGAACAACAAGGTGCTGGTCGTGGGTGGCAACTCGGGCAGCGCCTCGGTGACGAACGTGCAGCTGTTCGATGGGACGTCGACCTGGAGCAGCCTGACAGCCCTTTCGAGTTCGCGAGAGGGGCACACCGCGACGCCGCTCACGAACGGAAGCGTGCTTCTGACCGGTGGAAAGAGTGGCTCGACGACTCTGAACACGACGCTGCTCTTCAACCCGGCGTCCGGGCAGGGGAGCTGGTCGTCGGCGGGGACCATGACCACGGCCCGTCAAGCGCACTCGGCGACCCTGCTGCCGTCGACGATTGTCTCGAATGGCCGGGTCCTGGTGGCCGGCGGTTCGAATGGATCCAATGCCATCAACTCCGCCGAGCTCTGGAACGGGACGAGCACGTGGACTGCGGCGACGCCTCTGCCGAACGCGATCCAGGGTCAGACCGCGACGCTCCTGGCCAACAACGCCGTGTTGCTAGCCGGGGGTGTCAACGGTTCCACGGTCTCGAGCGCGGTGCTCTACGACGCATCTCTCGGGCTGACCTGCAGCTCGAGCAGCCAGTGCACGACCGGCTTCTGCGTGAGCGGCGTCTGCTGCGCCAGCTCGTGCGCTTCCCCGGACCAGTGCCACGCGACGGCCACCTGCAATGCCTCGTCGGGCACTTGCAACAGCAACCCTCCCGTCGCCGACGGAACGACCTGCAACGACGGAAACAGCGTGACGGTGGTGGACGTTTGCCACGGCGGGACCTGCATCGGAACTGCCGATCCGGCGGCCGTTCTGGCTTTCGATTCGCTGGGCCAGTGGACCTTCAGCGGAACCGGAAAGGTCGTGGGCCTCAACGGCAACCACACCCAGGGGACCTCGTCGCTGGAGGTGGCGGTCCAGAACTACCAGACACTCGTCAGTGCCAGTCTGGCGTCGGTGCCGAACCCCGGCCCGCTGCTGCTGCTCGACATCCTGTTGCCGACGCAGCAGGGAAACCCGAGCTGGTATGGGACCGCCCAGATCTATGTGAATGCCCCCTCGGCGGGCATCTACAACCAGTTCCTGGGCCAGGTCGAGCTGACCGGACTGCCGCTCGCCACCTGGCAAACACTGGCCTTTCATCTGACCGCCGGGGAGGTCACCGCCCTCAGCGGGACGTACGACGACCTGACGTTCACGATTGCTCTGAGCACGGCGAGCAACGAGACCGGGCACTACCTGCTGGACAACCTTCGCTTCGCGCCGACCATCACGCCTGTGCTCGTCGGGATCGCCAGGGACAGCAACGGCGTCAACAAGGCGATCTTCTCGTACCAGATGACGGGCGGGCCGATCACGATCCCGTACGGGCCTGCCAACGGGCTGTCCGACCAGAACGGCTTCCTGAACGCGCCGCCCGAGCTGCCGCCGACGGTGTTCGCCGCCAGCCCGCCGCCGACCCCGTTCGGGGGGATACGCGAGTGCGCAGGACCAGTTACGACCCGGTCGAGGGGATGTGGCCCGCGGCTTACACGAACGCGCTGGGCCAGGTCACGCGCGTTGCCTACCACTCGGGGTTGGGGGTGCTGGCCGCCAGCGCCGATCCGAATGGTGCGGTCACCACGCGAAAATACGACGGCTTCGGCCGAATCCGCGGGGAGTCGGATCCCACCGGCCTGACGATCACGAGCAACTACCAGCGGCCTGACAGCAGCATCGGCACCGTCTCGAACTGGAGCGACTCGACCGGCCGCCTGGGTTCAACGACGTACGACAGCCTTGGCCGAGAGATTGCTCGCGGTGCGATGGCCTTCGACGGGATTCATACCGAGGTCGTCACGCGCACTTACGACGCGAAGTACGGCGAGATTGCGACGCTGACGCGCCCGTACGGCGCAATGGGCGGCACGACACCCGGAGGGACCTGGACGTTCGCATACGACGAACTGGGGCGGGAGACGGCCGCCCAGCCGCCGGGCGAGGACGCTTTCGTGACCGCCTACGAGGGGTTGCAGACGACGAAGTTCATCGGGAGCGTCGAGAAGGGGTACCGGATCGAGGACGAGGTGGGTCGCGTCGTCCAGACGGTCGCGATCGAACCCACTTCGGTGATCCCCGGCGGGAAGATCTACACCGGCTTTGATTACGCCCCCTGCGGACAGATCCGACACGTCACGGAACCGAACGGCAGCGTGCTCACGCTGTCATACGACCACCTCGGCAACCGCACGGAGGTCAACGACCCGGACGCGGGCGACCGGATCTTCGGGCTGAACGCGTTCGGGGAAGTCTTGACAGCCCAGTATCCGGGACAATCGCTCATCACGTACACCCGGGATTATCTGGGACGCGTGACCGCGATTCAGCAAGACGCCTCGACGACCAGCTACCAGTGGGATACGTCCCCCTACGGGGTTGGAAAGCTCGATTTCGAGGTGGGGCCGACGGGAATCGTCACCACCATGACCTACCAGCCGAACGGGCTGCCGCAGACGACCAGTTGGGTCGCCGACGGTCAGGTGTTCAGCTTCGGCTGGTCGTACGATTCGAATGGTCGGCTGCAGCAGATCACGTATCCGAACGTCGGCTCGGGCGCTCCCTTCGCGGCGACGATTGGTTATGGCGGGGACGGGCGCTTCGGAGCGGTGAGCTCGGGGGGCACGCTGCTTTGGTCGAAGACGAATGTCACCGACGAGGGGGAGACGGCGCTGGAGGCGTTCGCGAACGACTCCATGGAGTCGCACGACTTTGATCCGCTGACGGGGCACCTGATGCGCATCGCAAGCGGTACGGGCGACGAGGACGTCGACTCGGACGGCACCCACAGCTTCTCCGTTCCGTTCGAGAGCTTGCGGTACACCCGATACTCCGACGGGAAGCTGAAGTCGCGCGCGGATGACATGCTGGCGAACAGCGAGCAGTTCATCTACGACAACGTCGGCCGTGTGAAGAACTGGCAGCGAGCCGCAGACGCGACGACGCTCACGTACGGATACGACGACTCCGGCAACATCCGGACCATGTCGTCGACTGACCAGTCGAACAACACCACGGTCCAGTCGTACGGCTACGGTGAGCACGGCGCCGGGCCCCACGCGGTCACGAGCGGCCCAGCCGGCACTTACGGATATGACGCGAGCGGCAGGCAGACGAGCCGGCCCGGCTTCTCGTCCATGGGTTACACGTTCTTCGACCTGCCGACCAGCCTCACCAATGCCGCCGGAACGACGGTGTTCGGATATGACGCCGAGTTTCGGCGCACCGTGAAGAGTGGACCAGCCGGGGACATCGTCACCCTGCTGGGGCTCTACGAGCGTCGCAAGGTGAATGGCGCGAGCAGCCAGGTCTTCTATCTCCCCGGCGATCGCAAGATGGTCGGTCAGGTCGTCTGCCCGGTCGGCGGGACCTGCGCGGCCCCGGAGTTCTTCCACACGGACCGGCTGGGGACCGTCGACACGATCACCAGCAACGCCTCGGTGATTGGGCGCCAGAAGCGCGGCCCCTTCGGTAGCTCCTATAGCGGCAGCACCGTGAGCATCGACGGTCCGGCGGTCACGCTGGGGTTCGTCGGGCAGACCGAGGACAGCGACCTCGGCCTGGTCAACATGAACCACCGGCTGTACGACGCTCAGCTCGGACGTTTCATCAGCCCGGATCCGCTCGTCAAGAACACCTTCGACGGGCAGAACTACAACCGGTACACATACGCCGAGAACGACCCGCTCTCATTCGTCGATCCGACCGGGTTGGAGGATGATACCGGCGGCGACGATGACTTCGAGGCCGCCTACTCGAGCTCGATAGCAGCCGGCGTTCAGGACACCGGCAGTGTCGAGACCGTGATCGGAGGCGAAGGGGAGGACGCGGACGATCGCCTCGACAAGGGAACCGTGAACGGCCTGAAGCCTGGTCAGGTTTACGGACGAGCCACACGGATCGGACCGTACGACATCCTCGTCAAGCGGATGGTGTTTGAGCCGCCGAAAGGCTCTCACACAAGCGGACCGTCGGTAGGTGGCGCGAGTCGGGGGTCTGCTGACTGGTCTGGTGCGTCCGTGGGTATAAACGCCGGCGGCCTGCCGCCGGTGCAAATCCCCAACATCGGTCACGCGCTCGCCAACGCCGTGGCCATGCAGGTCATCGGTCCCGCGGCGCTCGTCATGAACCTGCTGGGCGTACACGTCGACCCCAACGCGCTACGACCGTTCCCGTACAGCCCCAGCGAGCTAGCGGCCGGCACGGCCATCGAAATGGGAATTGGCCTCGTGTTAGGCGGCGTCCTGGGTGGACTGGGCGAAGTGGGCGCATTGGCCGCGGCAGAATCCGGGGGCGCCGCCGCAGCCGAGGCAGCAGCCGAGGCAGCTGAGGCAGGAGCGGCAGCCGAAGCCGGGGAAGCAGGCACCGCTACCGGGGCGGCAGCCGAATCCAACGGCGGAGCAGCAGCCGGAGGGCCGCCGTCCGGAGGGCCGCCGGGCGAGTATCTCGCTGGCAAGGCGCCCACTCAGGTAACGCCTGGCACCAGGACACTGCAAGGTCAGCACGTCAATGACCTCGGCCGAGTCGAGCCATGGAAGGCGCACTATGATGAGTATGGTCGCCTGGTCGGGCGGACGGACTACAATGCGGGCAACAAGGCGGCGGGCATTCCCAGCACTCACTACCACGTGTACGATTGGACCGATCCCGGTGCGGCGGGAATGGAGGTTGAGTCCCACGTTCCTGGGGAGTACGTGCCACAATGAGAGACTGGATCAGTGACCCTCGTTTCAGAGTGGCTGCTCGCGTCCTGCGGGTATGCCTCGAACGCGACGAGTCCGGATTGACGCTCTTTCTCAGGTTTGCCGTTCCAAATCATGGTGAAATGGAATGGCGTTTTACGCGCGTGAGCCAGCTCCGATTCCGCAGTAGATCAACGGACTTGCTGGGTCTCGTGCGGATGCAATGCGAGGACATCCGGTCGAATGGCTGGGAAGACGCTCGGTTCGAGGTAAAGGACTATGAGGAAGAGTTCGTGTCCTTCCTTTGCAGGGACGTAGACGAGGTCGTTTCGTCGAGCTGATTCTACCGGAACGTCTTCTGCAGCTCGTCCAGCGCGGCCTTGCCCGGGCAGAGCTTCTCGAACGGGAGCTGCGCGAGCGGGACGTCGGTCGTGCCCGCGACGTCGTGCATGTCGCGCCCCTTCTCGTCGATGAAGAAGAGGCCGGTCGGAACTTCGCCGGCGGCGCGGTGGCGGTCCAGCTCGTCGGCGGCGTGCTGGCGGTTGGTCGGGTCGAAGGCGGCGTCCAGCTTGCGCAGGCGAACCTGACTGCCGTCGTGCAGGGTCACGGCGGTCACCGAGCCGGCCGGGTAGTCCGCCGTGATCTCGTTCGCGTGGGGGACGAAGTCGGCCGCGATGACGGGCAGCAGCTTCTTGCGCGTGTTGGCGTAGCTCTTGGTCGAGCCGGCGTGGTCGTTGAACGTCACGCAGGGCGAGATCACGTCGATGAGCGCGAACCCCTTGTGGGCCAGGCCGGCCTTGATCAGCGGCACCAGCTGCGCCTTGTCTCCCGAGAAGGCGCGCGCCACGAAGGTCGCGCCCAGCTCCAGCGCCAGCGACACCGGGTCGATGGGCGGCTGGGCGTTGGTCTCGCCCCGCTTGCTCTTGGTGCCCAGGTCGGCCGAGGCCGAGAACTGCCCCTTGGTCAGGCCGTAGACGCCGTTGTTCTCGAGCACGTACAGCATGTCGACGTTGCGGCGGATGGCGTGGACCAGCTGGCCGACGCCGATCGACAGCGAGTCGCCGTCGCCCGAGATGCCGATGTACGTGAGGCCGCGGTTGGCCGCGTTGGCGCCGGTCGCGATGGACGGCATGCGCCCGTGGGCCGAGTTGAAGCCGTGCGCGCCGCCGACGAAGTAGGTCGGCGTCTTCGACGAGCAGCCGATCCCCGACAGCTTGGCGATCATGTGGGGCGGGGTGTCGGTCTCGTAGAAGGCGCGCACGATGGCGGCGGTCACCGAGTCGTGGCCGCAGCCGGCGCACAGGGTCGACATCGACCCCTCGTAGTCGCGCAGGGTCAGCCCCAGCGCGTTGGGTCGCAGGTGCGGGTGGACGACTGCCGGCTTGAGTGAGGGCATTACTTGCGCTCCAGCTGGGCGGTGACGCCGTCGATCACGTGCCGCGCCGACAGCGGGAAGCCGCCGTAGACCAGCACCGACTTCAGCTTCTCTTTCGGCGCCCGCGTCTCCATGGTCAGCAGCGTCCGCAGCTGGGCGTCCCGGTTCTGCTCGACCACGAACACCCGCTCGTGCGCGGCCAGAAAAGCCTCGACCTCTTCGCCGAACGGGAAGGCCCGGACGCGCAGGTAGTCGGCGATGATGCCGCGCTCGGCCAGCACGCCGACCGCCTCGCGCACCGCCGGATCGCAGCCGCCCAGCGAGATGATCCCGAACTTGGCGTCGACCTGCCTGTCCACGATCGGCGCGGGCACGGCCTGGCCGGCGGCCGCGTGCTTCTTGAGCAGGCGGTCCATGACCTCTTGATACTCGTCGGGGACCTCGGTGTAGCCGCCCAGCTTGTTGTGGCCGGAGCCGCGCGTGAAGAAGGCGCCCTTCGAGTGCACGCCGGGCAGCGTGCGGGCCGCCACGTGCTCCTCGTTCTCGGGCGAGTAGCGGAAGTACTTGGCCGCCTTCTCCAGCTCGGCGGCGCCCAGCACGCGCCCGCGGTTCGGGCGGTAACTGTCGTCCCACTTCAGGCGCGGGCAGACCCAGTCGTTCATGCCGATGTCCAGGTCGGACAGCACGAAGACCGGCGTCTGGAAGCGCTCGGCCAGGTCGAAGGCCTCGACCGCCATGGTGAAGCACTCGTCCGGGTTCGAAGGAAACAGCAGGATGTGCTTGGTGTCGCCGTGCGACGCGTAGGCGCAGGCCAGGATGTCCCCCTGCTGCGTGCGCGTCGGCATGCCGGTCGACGGCCCGGTCCGCTGGACGTCGACGATCACCGCCGGGATCTCGGCGTAGTAGGCCAGGCCGATCAGCTCGCTCATCAGCGAGATGCCGGGGCCCGCCGTCGAGGTGAAGGCCCGCGCGCCGGTCCAGGACGCGCCGATGACCATGCCGATGGCGGCCAGCTCGTCTTCCGCCTGGACGATGCAGTAGTTGTTCTTGCCGGTCTCCGGGTCCTTGCGGTACTCGGCGCACAGCTCCTTGAACTGATCCATCACGCTGGTGGCCGGCGTGATCGGGTACCAGGCCGCGACGGTGGCGCCCGCGTAGAGGCAGCCGAGCGCCGTGGCCGTGTTGCCGTCGATCAGGATGCGGTCATCCGTGGCGTGCATCTTCTCCAGCCGGATGGGCAGCGGGCAGTCGAAGTTCTCGACCGCGTAGTCGTAGCCAGCGCGGATCGCCTTGTGGTTCGAGTCGCGCAGGGCCTTCTTCTTGGAGAACTTCTCGTCCAGCAGCTCCTCGATGACACCCATGTCGATGTCCAGGAAGGCCACCAGCGCGCCCAGGTAAGCGATGTTCTTCATCAGGATCCGCTCGCGCGAATCGCTGAAGACCTCGTTGCACAGCTTGGCCAGCGGCACGCCCAGGAACGTCACGTCGGTGCGCGCCAGCAGCGACGGGTCCAGCGGCCAGCTCGAGTCGTAGAGCAGGTAGCCGCCCGAGCGGGCCTCGCGCACGTCGCGCGCGTAGGTCTCGGCGTTCATCGCGACGACCAGGTCGTAGTCCAGCGCGCGCGCCGTGTGGCCCGCCTTGCTGACCCGCACCTCGTACCAGGTCGGGAGCCCCTGGATGTTCGAGGGGAACAGGTTCTTGCCGCTGACCGGGATCCCCATGCGGAAGATCGCCTGCATCAGAAGGCCGTTGGCGCTGGCCGATCCCGTTCCGTTCACGTTGGCCAGCTTCAACGCGAAGTCGTTGATCCTGATCGCCTGCTGCTGGTGCACCTTCTCGTCTTACCCCGCTTTAGGAAGCGTCAAATCCAGCCGCGCCATGTCCCAGGCGGCGGTGGGGCAGCGCTCGGCGCACAGCCCGCAGTGGACGCACACGTCCTCGTCCTTGACCATCACCCGCCCGGTCTGCGGCAGGCCGACCGAGACGTACAGCGGCTGGTCGGCGTTCTCGGCGGGCACGGTCAGCTTCTTGCGCAGCTCCGGCTCGTCGGCGTTGGGCGCTATGGTCAGGCAGCTGGTCGGGCAGACGTCGACGCAGGCGTCGCACTCGATGCAGCGCTTGTCGCTGAACACCGTCTGCACGTCGCAGTTCAGGCAGCGCTCGACCTCGTGCGCGGTCTGCACCGGGTCGAACCCCAGCTCGACCTCCAGCGACAGCTGCTTGAAGCGCGCCGCCAGGTCGACGTGCTTCATCTTGGCGCGCTTGGCCGGGTTGTAGTCGTTGCTGTAGCTCCACTCGGCCAGACCCATCTTCTGGGTGATCAGGTTCATGCGCGCGCCGGGGCGCTCGCTGAGCGGCTTGCCCTGGCAGTGGTTGTGGATCGAGATGGCCGCCTCGTGGCCGTGGGCGACGGCCCAGATGATGTTCTTGGGGCCCCAGGCCGAGTCGCCGCCGAAGAAAACGCCCGGCTTGGTCGACTGCATGGTCTTCTCGTCGACCTTGGGCATGTCCCACTTGCCGAACTCGATGCCGATGTCGCGTTCGATGAACGGGAAGGCGTTCTCCTGGCCGATGGCGACGATGACGTCGTCGGCGGGGATGACGACCTTCTCGGTCTTGCCGGCCGCTCCGCCCTGCACCGGGCGCTCGAACTCCATCCCCTTCAACTTGCCGCCCTCGACCACGAAGCGGGTCGGGACGTGGTTGACCAGGATGTCGACCTGCTCTTCCTCGGCGTCCTCCAGCTCCCAGGGCGAGGCCTTGAAGTGCTGGCGGTCGCGGCGGGCCATGACCTTGACGTCCTTGCCGCCCAGCCGCCGCGCCGTGCGGCAGCAGTCCATGGCGGTGTTGCCCACGCCGATGATCAGCACGCGCTCGCCGATGGCCTTGATGTGATCGAAGGCGACGCTCTCCAGCCAGTCGATCCCGATGTGGATGTTGGCGGCGCCCTCTTTGCGGCCGGGGAGCTCCAGGTCCTTGCCGCGCGGCGCGCCCGATCCGATGAACACGGCGTCGAACCCCTGGCCCAGCAGGCCCTTCAGGCTGCTGACCGGCGAGCTGTAACGGACGTCCACGCCCATCTCGACGATCATGGCGATCTCGTCGTCCAGCACCGCGGCCGGCAGCCGGAAGCTGGGGACGTTGGTCCGCATCAGGCCGCCCGCCTGGGCGTTCTTCTCGAGGACCACGACCTCGTAGCCGAGCGGCATCAGGTCGTTGGCGACTGTCAGCGAGGCGGGGCCGGCGCCGATGCAGGCCACGCGCTTGCCGTTCTTCTGGACCGGGGGCTTGGGCAGCCGCGGGCGGATGTCACCCTTCAGGTCGGCGGCGACGCGCTTGATGCGGCAGATCGCGACTGGCTTCTCCTCGACGCGTCCGCGGCGGCAGGCCGGCTCGCACGGGCGGTCGCAGGTGCGGCCGAGGATGCCCGGGAAGACGTTCGATTCCCGGTTCAGGATGTACGCGTCGTCGTAGCGGCCCTGCGCGACCAGTCGGATGTACTCCGGCACGTTCGTGTGCGCGGGGCAGGCCCACTGGCAGTCGACAACGCGATGGAAATAGTCGGGGTTACTGACTTCTGTGGGCTTCACTTCGGGGGCTCACCAAGGGCGCAACATCAGTCGGGCCGGGCGGATCTACGCCCATGCGCAGACGAACGCAAGCAGGCGGCGCAAATGCGAAGGTCATGGTAGCACGTGTCCCTGCTGGCGCGCGGGTTGAGGGCGCGCTAGTGTCTGCTATATAAGACGTGTTCGCAGGTAAAGGAGACAGTCATGGCGCTTCACATCGGCAGCATCGCCCCCGACTTCGAACAGGACTCGACCGAGGGGAAGATCCAGTTTCACCAGTGGTTGGGTGACAAGTGGGGAGTCCTGTTCTCGCACCCGGCCGACTTCACCCCGGTCTGCACGACCGAGCTCGGCCGCGTCGCCAAGCTGAAGCCCGAGTTCGAGAAGCGGAACGTCAAGGTGATCGCGCTCTCGGTCGACCCGATCGACTCGCACAAGGGATGGGTCGCTGACATCCAGGAGACGCAGGGGACGGCCGTCAACTTCCCCATCCTCGCCGACGCGGACCGCAAGGTCGCCAAGCTCTACGACATGATCCACCCGGAGGCGAGCGACACCTCGACGGTGCGGTCGGTCTTCGTGATCGACCCCAAGAAGAAGGTGCGCCTCATCATCACGTACCCGGCCAGCGCGGGCCGTAACTTCGACGAGATCCTGCGCGTGATCGACTCGCTGCAGCTGACCGACAACCACTCGGTCGCCACGCCGGTCGACTGGAAGGACGGCCAGGACGTGGTGATCGTGCCGGCCCTGAAGGATCCGGCCGTCATGAAGCAGAAGTTTCCCAAGGGCTGGAAAGAGCTGAAGCCCTACCTGCGGATCACGCCCCAGCCGAACAAGTAGCCCTCGCAGGGCCGGGCGTCCGCCAGGTCAGGGCCTGGCGCCGGGGCCGGGCGGACGCCGCCGCTGTTTCGTGAACAGATCGATCAGCGGCTGGTTGGCGCGATCGGGCGACGGGAGCGTGTCGCTGCCCCGATAGAGGCCGAAGCTGTCCTCGTGGTAGGCGTGGTACGAGAAGCTGAGGTGGCGTTGCTCGATGACGTCGAGCATGTCGGCCACCCAGCGCAGGCCGCCGCGGTCGCCGTCGAAGGTGAACCGGATCGCGCCGAACTCGCCCAGGAACAGCGGCACGTGGTGGGCGCGTCCCCAGGCCACGTAGCGGTCGAGCACCGAGGCCAGGTAGGCGCCGTCGCTGACGTGCACCGGCACGTCCGAGCTGAAGAAGTCCAGCCGGATCTGGCAGGTCGCCGCCGGCGGCACCTGCTCGCCGCGCATCCAGCCGCTCAGCCGATAGGTGGCCCCGGGCTTCACGCGGAAGCGCAGGGCGTCCGAGCCCAGGTTCGCCTCGGCCCGCGTGCTGGCGGCCATGATGGAGGCCTGGTCGTCGTGGCCGCTGTGCGCCGGGATCGACGCCCCGCTCTGGTCCTGGGACCAGAAGAACCAGCCGCGGTTGCTGGTGAGGTTCTGCGTCCAGAGCACGCGCTTGACCTGACCGGCCTGATCCAGCTCCTCGAGCGTCAGGTCGTCGAACCAGACGCTGCCCGAGTTGCGATCGACCACCAGGACAGGCTTGCCGACGACCAGCGCGGGATCCTTCACCTGGAACGGCGCGCCCTGGTAGTAGGTCCAGGGGCTGTCGCCGGGCGGAAGCTTCGGGCTGTCGTCGGTGCCGGCCCGCCGGTGCAACAGGAACCAGGGGACCTCGGCGCGCGTCTCGTCGGGGTAGCGCGCGTCGAGCGGCGTGAACGGCACCCACGACGCCTTCTGGTGGGTGAAGACGAACGGCTCGTAGACGTGGAATTCGTAGACCACGTTCGGATCGGGGATGGTGAAGAAGTTGCAGTCGGCGTCCTCGGACCATTCGCGGCCGACCGCGTTCGTCCGCTCGACGAACAGCATGTGATCGGGATCGACGGCGCGGATCGCCACCGCGATTCGACCGGCCAGGTCGACCCATTGTTGCCGGGAGCGGGTCACCACCGGTTCGTTGAGCAGATCGAACCCCGCGATCGCCGCCTCACCGCGATAGCGCTGAGCGATGGCGGTCCAGAGCTTGATCAGACGGTCCTGCTGCTCCGGACGTTCCCAGAGACCCTTGCCGTTGCCGAGCGACTGAAATCCGCCCGGCGGCACGTGCATGTTCAGCACCAGGTAGACGCCGGCCCGCTTGGCCCAGGCGACGTTGTCGTCCAGCCATTTCCAGCCGTCCGCCAGGTAGACGCCGGGCGCGGCGTCCGACTCGAACGTGCGGTAGTTCATGTAGAACCGGACCGCGTTCAGGCCCATCTCGGCCACTCGGCGGAAGTCCCGCTCGTCGTGGTCCAGCGTCGGGAGCCGTACGTTGGTCCAGACGTTGTTGCCGAACGCGACCCCGCGGAGGGTGACCGGATGGCCGGCCGCGTCGACGATCCGGTCCCCGCGCACGCGCAGAAACCCTGGGTTCTGCCCGGTCGCCTCGCTGGAGGTCGACGCCAGCACCAGCGCGAGCGACAGCAGAAGAACTCGCCCCATGCACCTTCAGAGTCGGTGGCCCCCCACGAGGGACCATCCGTCGAGCCAGGAGACTCTAGGTCTTGGTCATCGCGTCGGGGTTACCCCCGTTGTCGGTATTGGAGCTGCTGCAGGCGATGGGGACCAGCACGATCGCCACACCGAGGAGAAGCCACAACATCAGACTGGGAATCCGGCGCATGTCGACCTCGTCTCTTTCTGTCTCTTGCGGGCCAGTATAGCGGCGGCTGCGGGCAGAGCTAGTCTAAAACGTTGCCGGAATTGGCCGCCGCCTCCACGTTCGCCAGCCGTACCAGCCGCACCTGACCCGCCAGCCAGATCGGCAGCTCGGCCAGCCCCCGGATCCGTCGGAGGCGGTCTGGATCCGGACGGGGATCACGCGCCAGCTCGCGCAGCGCGTGCCAGCCGCGCCGGGCGCGAAACTCGGCGTGCACCGTGCGCGACAGCATCCGGTAGAAGGCGCGCGAGAAGCGCCCGGGGAAGAGCGGATCCAGGTCGTCGCTCTCCTCCCAGTTGCGCTTGTCGCCCAGGCGGGCCTGCACCCGTTCGTGGAATCGGGTCCCGGGCAGCGGGTAGCTGACCGAGATGCCGATGTCGTCGGGCGCCAGCTCGCGCAGCAGGTGGCGCGTCTTCCCGATCTCCGGCCACCCCTCCTCGGGGTACCCGAACTGCAGGAAGAACCCGATCCGGACGCCGGCGGCGCGCAGCCGGGACACCGCGCCGCGCACCTGTTCGACGGTGATCCCCTTGTCCATGGCGTCCAGCACCGTCTGGGCCCCCGACTCGACCCCCAGCCAGGCCTCGCGGCAGCCGGCCCGGCGCAGCGCCGCGACGTTCTCTTCCGTCATCAGGTCGGCGCGCGTCTGGCAAAGGAACGGCGTGGCCAGCCCCTCGGCCGCGGCCCGCTCGGCGAACGGCATCAGCCAGCGCGCCTTCAGCCCGAAGATGTCGTCGCAGAACCAGATGTGATCGGGGGCGTAGCGCTCGCGCAAGAGGCGCAGCTCGGCCAGGACATGCTCCGGCGAGCGCGTGTGGTAGGTGTTGCCGTAGACCGGCTTCGCGCACCAGTTGCACAAGTACGGGCAGCCCCGGGTGGTCACGACGTTCAGCGAGAAGAAGCCGTGCCGGCGGCGCCAGAAGTCGCGGTACCGCGCCACGTCGACCAGGTCCCAGGCGGGGAGCGGCAGCTGGTCCAGGTCCTTCAGCAGCGCGCGCGGGGCGGTCCGGCGCGGCAACCCCAGATGGCGGAACACCAGCCCGGGGATGTCGTCCACCGCCGGCTGCGATGTTTCCGCTCCGTCGAGGCGGGCGGCCAGCTCGCCCAGCGTCAGGTCCGGCTCGCCGCGCAGCACGTAGTCGGCGCCGGCCCGCAGGTAGACCTCGGGGGCGTCGGCGGCGTCGTGCCCGGCCACCGCCACGCGCGCGCCCGCGGCGCGGGCCTGGCCGACCATCTGCAGGGCCGCCTCGCGCATGCGCCCCAGGCACATCTTGGTGAACCAGTTGAAGACGTCGTCATAGACGGCGACCAGCGTGGGCCGGAAGCGCCGCAGCGCCGCGTCGAACCCGGACACGTCCTCGTCCAGCATCGGATCGTAGAGCGCCACTTCGTGCCCGCGCGCCCGCAGGTGCGCCGCCGCGGTGATCGTCGCCAGCGGCGGGTACGGCTTGCCGATCGCGTGCTGCTTGCGGTCGAACCGCAGCAGGTGCCCGTGCGCGAAGAGGACGCGGCCCATGGTGTCCCGTGCCTTGACGGAGGCGCGAGTATACTCCGCCGGGCATGGGGTCCTTGTCGGCCAGCTCGGCTGCCGCGTTCGACGCTCTGGCCCCGCGCTACGACGAGCTTTTCTCGTCGCGCGCCAACCCGCTGAAGGACCTGATGCGGGCCCGCGTGCATGCGGCGCTGGCGCGGCACTTCGCGCCGGGGTCGGCGCTGCTGGAGCTGGGATGCGGCACCGGCGAGGACACCCTGGCGCTCACCGCGCGCGGCCACACCATCGTGGCTGCCGATCCGGCGCCCACCATGCTGACCCACGCGCGCGCCAAGCTGGCCGACGCCGGGCGGGTCGCCGCCGTGCGGTTCGTGAACGCCGGCGCGTCGGCGCTGGCGGAAGAGTGGCCGGCGCTGGGCCTGCGCGTCGACAACGTCTTCTCGAACTTCGCCCCGCTCAATTGCGAGCCGTCGCTGGAGCCGGTGCGGCGGCTGCTGGAGCAGGCGCTGCGTCCGGGCGGACGCTTCGTCGCCGTGGTGCTGCCGCCGGTCTGCCCGCTCGAGATCGCGCTCTTCCTGGCGCGCGGTGAGCCGCGCACCGCGCTGCGCCGCTTCCGCCGCCACGCCGAGGCCGACGTCGAAGGGGTGCGCTTCCCGATGCGCTACTACGGCGCCGGCGACTTCGACCGGGCGCTGGGCGCCGGCTTCCGCCGCGTCGAGACGCGCAGCCTGGGGCTGGCGCTGCCGCCGCTGTCCTTCGGGCCGCGCCTGGCGCGCGCGCCGCGGCTGATGGCGGCGCTGGCGGCGCTGGAGGATCGCCTGGCCGGTCTGCCCGGCCTGTCGCGCATGGGCGACCACGTCATCCTGGTCTACGAGCGGCGGTGATGCAGTCGCGCCTTCGCTCTTGCGCGGGGGGGGCCCTGGTGGCGACGGCCGCGGCGCTTCCGTTCGAGCTGGAGGCCACGCTGCCCCTCGGTCCGCTGCGCCTCTCCAGCGTCGAGATCTTTCTCTACGCGACGCTCGCCCTGTGGGGCGCGTCGGTGGTGGTCTGGCCCGCCGCCCTGCGCAGCGCGAAGCGCGACCCCGCGCACCGGGCCGCCGCCGCGATGGCGCTGGTGATGCTGGCCTCGGCGGCGGTGGCGCCGGCGTTCCGCGCGGCGGCCATCAAGTTCACGCTGCGCAGCTGGGGTGGGATCCTGTTGTTCGCCGCCTCGGCCGACCTGTTGCGGGCGCCCCAGCTCCGCCGGCGCGTGCTGCAGGCGCTGGTGGCCGGCGCGTCGGCCGCGGCCACGCTGGCGATTGCCGAGGCCTACCTGCCCCGGACCTGGGTGTTGCTGCGCCCGTTCCACGGGCAGGTCTTTCAGGCGCTGGGGATCACCCGGGGCAGCGGTCCGTTCCAGTTTCCCAACATCGCCGCCATGGCGTTCGAGGCCGCGCTTCCGGTCGCCCTTGGTCTGGGGACCGGGCCCCTCGCGGCGGGCGTGTCCGTGCTGCTGCTGACCGGCGTCGTCGCGACCGGGTCGCGGGCCGGCCTGGTCGTGGCCTGCCTGGCGCTGGCGGCGCTGGCCGTGCCCAGGTTGCGCGACGTCCGCTCGCGCGCGACGGCGCGCGGCCTGCTGATCGCCGCCGGCCTGGTGGTGGCGCTGGGGCTGGCGACCGGGGGCGCGCTGGCGACCCGCCTGGCGTTCTGGCGCGAGGGGAGCTGGTACCGCGCCGTCATCACACCCGCCGGCCAGCAGATCGATCGGCTGCCCGCGCGCCTGCCCGTCGGTGGCCAGATGACGGCGCCGATCCGCGTGCAGAACCAGGGCGGCTTCACCTGGCCGCACCAGCCGCCGTCGCAGGTGCGGCTGTCGTACCACTGGCTCGACGCCGTCACGGGCGAAGTCCTGGTGCGCGACGGCCTGCGCACGCCGCTGCCCGCCGATCTGCCGCCGGGAGGCGAGCTGGTCCTGCGCGCGGCGGTTCGCGCCCCGGCCCGCGCGGGACGCTACGTGCTCGAATGGGATGCCGTGCAGGAGGACGTGACCTGGTTCCACGCACCCGGGGCCGGCGCGTTCCACCAGCTGGTGCTGGTCGGAGACGTGTCGTCGGCGGGATGGACCGGCCTGCGGCCGGGGCTGGCCTTCGGGCCGCCGGCGCCGCCGTCACGCCTCGAGCTCTGGCGGGCCGCGACGGCGGCTTTCCGCGCGCGGCCGCTGCTCGGCGTCGGGCCCGACAACTTCCGCCACGTCTACGCGGGCTACCTGCGCCTGCCGGCCGCCGACGAGCGGATGCACGCCAACAACCTCTACTTCGAAACGCTCGCCGATCTCGGCATCGCCGGCCTGTGCGCGCTGGCGGCGCTGATCCTGGCGCTGGCGCGCGCCGCGCGCCGGGTCACCGCGGTCCGCGATGAGCCGTTGCCGTACGGGGTAGCCCTGGCGCTGGGCGCCTTCCTGCTGCATGGAGCGCTCGATTATTTCTTCGAGTTCACTCCCACCTACGCCATGTTTTGGTTGCTGGCCGGCGCGCTGGTGGCGTTGGATCGGCAACTGAAGGACACCTTCCCATGACGCGTGACGAATCGCTCGAAGCCACCGCGCTGGTCCACGCGACCGGCGTGCTGCTGGCGTCGCTGGCGATCACGCGCGTCGTTCACGCCGGGCTGGCGCACGCGCTCCCGGCGCTGAAGCCGCCGGTCGCCCCGGCGGAGTACCTGCACCTGCTGCTGGTGTTCCTGCCGATCTGGGTGTTCACCGCCGAGCGGCTGGGCATCCATCGCGTCGACGTGCTGACCGGGCCGCCCATCGAGCGCGTGCGCCGGGTGCTGATGGCGCAGGCCTGGGGCCTGGCGGCGGCGGCGCTGATCCTGGTCGCCGCGCAGACGGCCATGAACCGCTCGCTCATCGCGATTTTCTTCGCCATCTCGACGCCGCTGCTCCTGCTGGCCAGCCGGTGGGAGCGGCGGCTGGTCGCGCGCCGCCGGGGCGACTCGATCGTGCTGATCGTCGGCGAGGCGCCCGCCGACACCATCGCCGAGATCGAACGGGCCCGCGGGCGGCGGGTGGTGCTGCAAGCCTCGGCCGATCCCCTCAGGCTCGAGCGACGCCTGCGCACGGAGCCGGTCGACGAGGTCGTGTTCCTGGGATCGCTCGACGGGCAGCCGATCCGCCCGCTGGTCGAGCTGGCGGCCAACCACGCGGTCAGCGCCCTGGTGCCGCTGTCGCGGGCCGTCGACGGCATCCCGCTTCCGGCGCCCCGGGTCGAGTTCGTGGGGCGGGCGCAGATGCTGGTCTACCAGCGCACCGGCCCCAGCGCGCCGGCCGTGGTGGTGAAGACGCTGGCCGACCGCCTGCTGGCCGCCGTGTTGCTGGTGGCGCTGGCGCCCTTCATGTTGCTGATCGCCGTCGCGGTCCGCCTCTTTCTGGGGAGCCCGATCCTGTTCGTGCAGCGGCGCGCCGGCTTCTACGGGCGTCCGTTCTCGATGCTCAAATTCCGCACGATGCGGCTGGGCGCCGAGGCGGAGCTGCCCGCGCTGCGCCCGCGCAACGAGATGGACGGCCCGGTGTTCAAGCTGGCCGACGACCCGCGGGTGACGCGGTTCGGGCGCTTCCTGCGCCGCTCCAGCCTCGACGAGCTGCCCCAGCTCTTCAACGTGCTCATGGGGCACATGAGCCTGGTGGGGCCGCGCCCGCTGCCGCTGGACCAGACGGATCTGCTGGCCGGCGGGCACCGGCGGCGCCTGTCGATGCGTCCCGGGCTGACCTGCCTCTGGCAGGTGAGCGGGCGCAACAATCTGTCGTTCGGCGAATGGATGGCGCTGGACCTGGACTACGTCGATCGCTGGAGCCTGGGCCTCGACCTGGCCATCCTGCTGCGCACCATCCCGGCCATTCTCACGGGGCGCGGCGCGCGTTGAAGCCGCCGTCCCGGGCGCGGCGCAGCGCGGTCTCGACCAGCGCGCCGAAGCGGGCCTCGAACGCGGTGCGGTCGAACCGGCGGGCCGCCTCGCGCAGCCGGCCGGGGTCGAACGTCATCCGCTCCAGCTGATCGAGCGCGGCGCCCAGGGACTCCGGGGTCGGCTGGTCGAACAGGACGCCGCTCGCGCCGCCGCCCGCTGGGTCGGCCGCCCCGGCGGCATCGGCCGCGCCGCCTTGGGCGGACGCGACGACCGGCCGGCCCGCGGCCAGCGCCTCGCGCGGGGCGATCCCGAAGTCGTCGATGGCCGGGTGGATCACGGCGCGACAGGCCGCGTACAGGCGCAGCAGCTCGTCGTCGTCGACCCGGCCCCGGAAGGTGACGCGCCCACCGGCCAGCCGCTCCAGGCGGGCCCGTTCCGAGCCCTCGCCGACGACGACCAGCCGCCCGGGACGGTCGCGCGCCGCGAAGGCCCGGACCGCCAGGTCGACGCGCTTGTAGGGGACCAGCGCCGACACGCACAGGTAGACCGGCGCGCCGCCGCTCGGTTCGGGATCGGGGACGCCGGCGAACCGCGCGGTGTCGACCGGCGGCTCCAGGACTTCGGCGTCGCGCCCGTAGCAGCGCCGGATGCGCGTGCGGGTGTAGGCGCTGTTGGCGATGAGGACGTCGGCCCGCGCCGTCGAGGCCGTGTCCCACAGGCGCAGATAGTGCGAGGCCAGCGCGAACAGCGCGCGCCCGGCCGCCCCGCCGGGGACGGCCGGCGCGTACTCGGCCCCCGCCTCCCAGACGTAGCGCATCGGCGAGTGGACGTACGAGACGTGCAGCGCCCCCGGCGGCGGCAGCGCGCCCTTGGCGATGGCGTGGCTGCTGGACACGATCAGGTCGTAGCCATCCAGGCGGAAGGATTCGACGGCCAGCGGGAACAGCGGCAGGAACAGCCGGAACCTGGGTCCGCCTTCGGGCAGCCAGCGCGCCCAGTCGTGCAGGAACGACGCGCGAAGGTCGCGAGCCGCCAGCTCGGGTGAGAGCCGCTGCTTGTCGTGGCTGAGCACGAAGACCGGCGCGCGCGGAAACAGCCGGCACAGCGACTCCAGCACCCGCTCGGCCCCGCGCATCGACATCGCCCAGTCGTGTACGATCGCGACGCGCGGCTCCATGGGGCGCAGACTACCTCAGCGCCGCGGCGGCCCTGGTCTCCAGCGCAGCCGGGTAGGCCTGGAGCAAGTCCAGGGCGCGCTCGGCGGCGGCCAGCGCGCCCGCCGCGTCCCCCGCGTCCAGGCGGGCGCGGGCCAGCGCCTCCCAGGCGTTCGGAGAGAACGGCTCGATGCTCAGCGCCCGCTCCGCGCGGGCGCCGGCGTTGGCCGGGTCGCCGGCGCGTGACGCCGCGGTGGCCGCCGCCAGAGCAGCGGGGAAGTCGCCCGGCGCCAGCCGGCCGGCTCGGTCCAGCTCGGCCAGGGCGCGCCGCGCGTCGCCGGCCCGCAGCGCACCCTCGCCGCGGGCCAGGAAGTAGGAGGCGGCCAGCCGCCGGCTACACCAGAGCGCGCCTGCCAGGACCAGCGCCGCGCCCAGCACCCAGCCCGCGGTCCCCAGGGGACGAAGCGGGCGGGCTCGCGGGCTGACGTCCGCCAGGTCGTCCGCCGCGGCCAACCCGCCCAGCGCCACGGCCAGCAGGAACAGCGTCGCCGGCATCGCCATCGGGAAGCCGGTCAGGCCACACCCGACGAACGCGGCCACGGCGCCCGCGCAACCGGCCGCGAACGCCGCGCCGGCCGGATCGCGCGCGCCTGGCGGCCGGCGCGCGCGCCGGACGGCCGCCGCGCCGGCCGCCGCGTACAGCGCCAGCAGCGCGGCCAGGCCCAGCGGGCCGGTCTCGGCCAGCCGTTCCAGCAGATCGTCATGCGCCTGGCGGGGGGCCAGTCCGGGCGACAGCACCCCGTCGTCTGCCGCCCCCGGCTCGGCGTAGCGCGGGAACAGGACCGCGAAGTTGCCTGGCCCGATGCCGGCCAGCGGGTGGGCGCGATACATCGCCCAGGTGCGGCGCCACAGCCCCAGGCGGGTGCGCGCCACCGGCGAGCTGGTGTTCAGCGCCTCTCGCACCACCTGGCCGCCCGACGCGAAGCGCTTGGCGTCCCCCG
The DNA here is from genome assembly GCA_035578045.1 of Polyangia bacterium. Lineage (GTDB taxonomy): Bacteria > Myxococcota_A > Polyangia > Fen-1088 > Fen-1088 > JADGRB01. The sequence goes on from DATJWP010000041.1 coordinate 22,038, forward strand.
CGTCGTGCGCCGTCCAGCGCCCCGGGACCGCCGCCCCGATCAGCGCCAGGGCCAGCACCAGCCCGCCGCCCACCACCACGCGTCGCGAGAGCCGTGGCCGGCGCAGCGCCAGGAAAACCAGCAGGCCGGCGGCTCCGCCCAGCCAGGCGCCGCGCGTCCGGGCCGCGGCCAGGTACAGCATCTCGACCCCCAGCAGCGCCGGCACCAGCCGCGCCCACCAGCGGCCCCGGGCGCCCGGCGGGTCCAGCATCGACAGCCCGAACGGGAGCGCCATCGCCACGGCCTCGGCGGCGACGTTTCGATTGCCGAACGTCGATCCGGGGACGCTGAAGCTGGGGATGGGCAGCGGCAAGAGCTGCAGGTGCTGGCCCAGGCCAATCACCGACACCAGCGCGGCGCCGACCTGGATGGCCTGCAGCAGCGGCCCAGACCGCCCGGCCGAGACCGCCAGCGCCGTGCCCAGCGCGACGCCGGCCGCCGCGTTCAGCCGCACCAGCTCGGCGGCCGCGTAGGGCGCGCCGATGTCGCGCGGGGCCGCCAGAACCGCGGCCAGCGCCGTGGTTGCCAGCACCGCCAGCCCGGCCGCCGCGATCCCGCGGTCCAGCGGGGCCCGCGCGGAGCGGCCGGCCAGCCAGGCCGCCGCGGACAGGGCCCCCGCCAGGACCAGCGCGGCCAGCTTCACCTCGGCGAACGGCGACGCCAGCGACGGGGCGTAGGCCAGCGCGACCAGCAGCGCCGCGCCCGGCAGGATGGTCTCGCCCAGCGCGCGGTTCACCCCGACGCCGAGATCGCCTCCGCCGAGATCGCTTCCGTCGAGCGCTCGGCCACCGGCCAGCCGGCCGCCAGCTCGTCGAGCCGCTGCTGGAACCGCGCCAGCACCCGCCGCCGGTGGTCGGACAGGTGCATCTTGAGGACGCCACCCGACAGCACGACGTCGGCGCTGCGCGCGCGCGCCGCCCGCCGGCCCAGCCGGTAGCGCCAGGCGGCGCCCAGCGTCTGCTCGACGGCGCGGCCGCCCAGGCCGAGCGCCCGCTCGGCCCAGCGCTGGGCGCGCGCGGGGGTCGCGACCTCCGCCGGCTCGCGCGGCTCGAAGCCGGGGAAGAACGCCCGCACCCAGTCACGGTTGGCCGCGACCAGACGGCCGAAGGTGGGCAGCCCCGCGATCGGGACCAGCGACAGCGCCTGGTGGGCGGTGAACAGGTCGTGGTGAAAGGCGATCTCCAGGTTGTCCTCGTCGACCACGTAGTTCGGGCAGACGATGCCCCGCGTCCGGGTCAGCCGGCTGGCCAGGAACAGCATCGTGTAGGCGGTGAAGACCCGGCCGGCCGCCGCCACCACGAACAGGTCGATGTCGTCGCCGCCCCGCGCGTTGCGGTGCGCGGTCCCTCCCGACAGCGCCAGCATACGGACGAACGGCAGCGAGGCCAGCGCCGCGATCACCGCCCGGTGCCGGTCCAGCAGCGCGGCGGTGCGCGCGATCCCGTCGGCCCGTCGCGCCACCAGCGCGTCCCGCCCCAGCAGCGTGAGGTCGCCGGTCGGATGCAGCTGGACGACCTGGGCCAGGGGCGCCTGGGTGGCGCGACGGCGCACCTCGGCGGCGTCCATCCGCGCGCCCAGACACCCGCGCGCGATCTCGGCGTCGGACACCGGGGCGTCGAACAGATCGGCGTAGGTGACCGTGGCGGCGATCGCCCAGTCGCGCAGGTCGGCGCCCAGCGGCCGCCCGGGCGTCGGGACCGTGCCCCCGACCGCCACCGAGGTCGGGCTGCTGCGGGCGCCCCGGATCTGGCGCGCCAGCGCCCAGAGCCGCGCGGCCGACGCCTCCCAGGAGAGCTCCGCGGCGCGCCGCAGGCCAAGCTGGCAGGCCCTGGCACGCGCGTCGGGGTCGACGATCAAGAGACGAAGGGCCTCGGCCAGCGCCGCGTCGTCCCCCGGCGGGACCAGCGCCGCCGCCCCGCCGCTGGCCTCGCGCAGCGCCGGGACGTCGGTCGCCACCACCGGGGCGCCGCAGGCCATCGCCTCGACGACCGGAAGGCCGAACCCCTCGAAGTGCGACGGGTAGGCCATCGCGACGGCGCCGCTGTACAGAGCGACCAGGTCCTCCTGGCTGACGTAGCCGAGCACGTGGACCCGCCCGGCCGGCAGGCGCCGGGCCAGCTCGGCCCGCAGCTCGCCGTCGTACCAGCCTTTCCCGCCGACCACGACCAGATCGACCGAAGGGGCCAGGCGCGACAGGCGATCGAAGGCGCGCAGCAGCAGCGGGAGGTTCTTGCGCGGCTCCAGCGTCCCCACCGTCAGCAGGTAGGGGCGCCTGAGGCCGTGCCGCGCGCGCATGGCGGCGACCGCGGCGTCACCGGCCGGGCGGCAGTCCGGGTGGGGGGCGCCGGGCAGCAGGACCAGCCGGTCGTCGGGCACCGCCAGCAGCTGGCGGACGTCGGCCCGCGACGACTCCGACACCGTCGCCACCGCCGCTGCGCCGCGCGTGACCAGCGGCAGCAACGCGCCCACCACGGCCCGCTTGCGCAGCGTGAAGAACTGCGGCGTCCGGTAGATCGCCATGTCGTGGATGACGTTCACGTAGGGGCAGGGCGAGGCCAGCGGCGCCAGGTAGTTCGGGAAGAGCGCCAGGTCGGTGCGCGTCTGTTCCAGCAGGCGCCCGGCGTCCGTCTGGATCCAGAGGTAGCGCCGGCGCGCGCCGCCGATGTGCAGCCGCCCTGCCCAGCGCCGGGCCAGCTCCGGCGCGACGGCCCGGTTGCCGATCAGCACCAGGTCGTCATCGGGCCCGGCCGAGGCGATGAGCGCATCGGCGAGGTGCTCGGTGTAGTAGCCCACCCCCGTGCGATCGGGGGTGCAGCTCGTGACCTCGACAGCCAGCCTCAAGGACGCCATCATCCCTCACGCCAGCCTGGTTGCCATGCCGAATTTCGTCCGTCCCGCCAAAGATGCAGAGACGGCTTCGGCGACGGATTCCTCGACGTCCATATTCCGCGACGAGAGGCGGCGGGCGGTGGCGAACGCCGTCGTCAAGGCGGCCTCCGTGCCGATCGAGAAGGTCTGCCGGCTGCTGCTGATGCTGGTGGCGGCCCCGGCCCTGGGGGTGGCCGGGTTCGGCAGCTACCAGTTCGCGTTCGCCACCACGTCGATGCTGGCGGTCTGCACCGACCTGGGGATGAGTGTTTGGACGACGCGCGCCCTGGCCCGCGACCGGGCCGCCGCGCCCGCCATCGTCGGGACGGCGCTGCGGCTCCGGCTGATCGCGTCCGGTCCCTACCTGGTGATCGTGGCCGCGGCGGCGGTGGCGTCTGGGGGCGTCGCCGGGCACACGCTGGCGCTGCTGGGCCTGGCGGCGCTGCTGAACGCGGGGCTGGACTACCTGGCGGCGGTCTTCCGCGGCTTCGAGCGGCTGGCCGACGAGGCGCGCCTGAACGTGGCCCGGGCGCTGTTCGCGCTGATCACGGGCCTGTGCGCCCTGCAGCTGCGCCGGTCGCCCGCCGCGCTGGCGGGCGGGCTGCTGGCCGGCGTCACCGTGACGGCGGCGTATGGGCTCGTCCTCCTGCGCCGCCGGTACGGGCTGGGCTTCCAGGCCTCGGGGCGGCGAATCCCCGGCGCCGCGCGGGCCGCGTTCGGCGAGGCGTTCCCGCTCTGGCTGGCCACGCTGCTCTCGCTGCTGTACTTCAAGGGGGACGTCGTCATCCTGAAGGTCTTCTCGACCGACGCGGAGATCGGCGCCTACAGCGCGGCGTACAAGGTGTTCGAGGGGCTGATGATCGTGCCCGCGGTGGTCCTGGCCGCCACCTTCACGCCGCTGGCGCGCGCCAAGGCAGATCCGGACCGGCAGCGGCGCTGGGAGGGCGCCCTGATGGCCGTCCTGCTGGCGCTGGGGGTCCTGGTCGGCGGCGGCGTTTACCTGGAATCCCACCGCATCGTCGGGCTGGTCTATCGGGGCGGGTTCGCCCGGGCGATCCCATCGCTGCGCGTGCTCGCCACCGCCGTCCCGATCCTGTTCCTGAACTTCGGGCTGACCCACTTCTTGATCGCGCGCGACCTCGAGCGGCGAAACCTGCTGTTCGCCGCCTTCATGCTGGTCGTCAACGTCACCGCCAACCTGATCCTGATCCCCCGGTTCGGCGGCACGGGCGCCGCCTGGGCAACCCTGATCACGGAGCTGGCCCTGACCGCCTGTTGTGTCGCGGCCTTGGCGGCCGGCCGGCGGGACCCCCACCCCTAGCGAACCCGGGAAACTTCGCGAACCACCTGCGTTGAATCGATAGGGCGACCCATCGACGGGGATTCGATGTGTGTGCGGCGGCGGCGGTTACACACAGTAAAAAAGCAGACGACCTGCGCGCGGTGTCTATCATGATTAAGTTAGCGTCAAGCGACTCAAGCGCAGCGGAGGATTGACGATGCACCGATCGATGAGCGACGTCGAAGCGCTCTTGAGCGTGGATTCGGGCCGGGTGCCGACCGGCGTGGTGGCCTTCTTCGCCCGCGACCCGGAGAGCTCCCGGCGCCGGGCGTTCGCGGTGTTCGCCGTGCTGATGGCGATCGCGACCGCCGGGGCCTATTTTGCCGGCGCCGGGCGTCCCGGAACGGCGCTGCTGGCGCTGGCCACGCTGGCCCTGGTCATCCAGGCGCTGCCGCCCGAGCGCGACGCGAACCAGGCGCGGCTGAAGCGGCCCACCCTGGTCGTGACCGCCAACGGCGTGATCGTGCGCGACGGCTCGGGGCTGCGCAGCTGGAACTTCGACGACCTGGTCGAGGTCCGGCCGTTCCTGCACCAGCAGCGCATCGGTCTGCTGTTCGCGAAGCGCGACGGCAGCCGCGAGTTCCTCGACACGCTCAGCTTCGAGCGCGGCGAGAAGGCCAACGAGCTGATCGGCCGCCGCCTGAAGCCCGCCCGCTCCGGGGCCTAGCGGTCAGAGCACGATCGTCAGGCCGAAGTACACCCCGATGTTCAGGTAGGTGACGTTGGTGTTCCCGATCTTGCCGGTGAGCCCGACGTCGGCCACCGGGCCCAGCGTGACCGCCAGGTTCGGCGCGAACAGGAGCACCAGCAGCCCGTCGATGGTGGCCGCCACCGCGGACTGGGCGGTGTTGCCCGAGGTGTAGGAGTAGGTGACGCCGACCCGCGGCCAGAAATCCAGCTTCTGTCCCAGATTGAGGACGTAGCCGGCCCGCAAAGACGCCTCGTACTGGAACCTGCTGCTGCTCACGCCGACCGTCGCGGGGACGCTGGTCGAGTACCTGGCGAAGCTGCCCGCCAGACCCAGGCTGATGCTCTTGGCCAGCATGGTGTCGAGGGCCAGACGCGGCCAGTCGTACATGCTCTTCTGTGATCCCAGCGAATCGCCCAGGAGCGTGAAGGTGTTCACGGTCAGGTTGTTCGACTGGTGTGCGTAGGTGTAACCGAACAGATTCTCGACCGAGAGCAGCCACTGGCCGGCGTCCCCGAACCCGGTGGGGGCGGCCGAAGCGGTGCTGGCGGGCGCCGCCGCCGCCCCCTTGGAAGAGTCGGGTGTCTCCAGATCCTGGGCGCGAGCCTCCGCCGCCGACCAAACGACCGCCACCACCGCGAGGGCTGCCTGCAACGTCTTTCTGAGGTTGCTGGTCATGTACGGGGTCCTTTCTTTCGTCCGTTGTCGTCGTCAGAGACGAGCCGGAGCTCAAACCATCGCCGAAAGACGGTCCGAGCTCAAGTTGCTGCGACGCAGGATCGGCGGCAAGATCACCCCGTTCGTGGACGCGAGCGCCGAGGAGCGGAGGCTGGAAGAGGACCGTCGCCGCGCGCGCGACTGGAAGCGCTTCGGCCCGTACCTGTCCGAGCGGCAGTGGGGGACGGTGCGCGAGGACTACTCCGCCAACGGCGACGCGTGGGGCTATCTGCCGCACGACCACGCGCGCAGCCGGGTCTACCGGTGGGGCGAGGACGGCCTGCTGGGCCTGTGCGATCGCCAGGGGCGACTGTGCTACGCCCTGGCGCTCTGGAACGGCGTCGACCCGATCTTGAAGGAGCGGCTGTTCGGGCTGACCGGCCCCGAGGGGAACCACGGCGAGGACGTCAAGGAGCTGTACTACTACCTGGACGCGACGCCGACCCACTCGTACGCCCGGGCGCTCTACAAGTACCCCCAGCGCCCGTTCCCGTACCTGCGCCTGGTCCAGGAGAACGGGCGGCGCACGCGCGACCAGCCCGAGCTCGAGCTGACCGACACCGGGGTGTTCGACGGGAACCGGTACTTCGACGTCTTCACCGAGCACGCCAAGGCCGCCCCCAACGATCTCTGCCTGACCGTCACGGTGGTCAACCGCGGTCCGGACCCCGCGCCGCTGGTCGTGCTGCCGACGGTCTGGTTCCGCAACACCTGGACCTGGGGGCGGGAAGGGGAAGACTACCTGCCGCCCGAGCGCCGCCCCTGGCTGTGCGCCGCCAGCGACTCCGAGGTCGACCTGGCGCACCCGTCGCTGGGGCGCTTCCGCCTGGCCGTCGCCCCGGTGGACGGGACCGATCCGGAGCTGATCTTCACCGAGAACGAGACCAACTTCGAGCGCCTGTTCGGCGCGCCCAACCGGACGGCGTTCTGCAAGGACGCGTTCCACCTGTACGTCGTGGGGGGCGACGCCGGCGTCGTGAACCCGGCCCGCTACGGGACCAAGATGGCGGCGGTCTACCGGCTGAACGTCGCGCCGGGCGCGGAGGTGCGCCTGCGCCTGCGCTTGACCGAGGTGACCGCCGAGAACGACGCGGCCCTGCGCGTGCCGTTCGGCGACTTCGAATCGGTGATGATCGCGCGCCGGGCCGAGGCCGACGCGTTCTACGCGGCCAAGGCAGGGCCGCTGCCGCCGGACCAGCAGAACGTGGTCCGGCAGGCCTACGCTGGCCTGCTCTGGACCCGCCAGCTGTACGAGTACGACGTCACGGCCTGGCTGGATGGGGACCCGGCGCAGCCGACGCCGCCGGCCAGCCGGAAGGCCGGGCGCAACGCCGACTGGCTGCATCTCTACAACCGCGACGTCATCTCGATGCCCGACAAGTGGGAGTACCCCTGGTACGCGTCCTGGGACCTGGCGTTCCACATGCTGCCGTTCGCGCGCATCGACCCGGCGTTCGCCAAGGAGCAGCTCCTGCTGTTCACGCGCGAGTGGTACATGCACCCGAACGGCCAGCTCCCGGCCTACGAGTTCGCGCTGTCCGACGTGAACCCGCCGGTACACGCCTGGGCCGCCTGGCGCGTCTACAAGATCTCCGCGCCCGCCGGCCAGCGCGATCGGGCCTTCCTGGCGCGCGTGTTCCAGAAGCTGCTGCTGAACTTCACCTGGTGGGTGAACCGCAAGGACGCCGCCGGGCGCAACCTGTTCTCGGGCGGCTTCCTGGGGCTGGACAACATCGGCGTCTTCGACCGGTCGCACCCGCTGCCCAACGGCCAGTTCCTGGAGCAGGCCGACGGCACCGCCTGGATCGCGTTCTTCTGCCTGACCATGCTGTCGATCGCGCTCGAGCTGGCGCAGACCGACCCCGTGTACGAGGACATGGCGTCGAAGTTCTTCGAGCACTTCATCCGCATCGCCGACGCGATCAACAACTTCGGCGGCACCGGGCTGTGGGACGAGGGGGACGGGTTCTTCTACGACCGCCTGCACGTCGACGGCAGCGAGGTTCCGCTCAGCGCGCGGTCGATGGTGGGGCTCCTCCCGCTGATCGCCGTCGAGGTGCTGGACTACGCCGCCATCGACCGGCTGCCCGACTTCAAGAAGCGGCTGCGCTGGTTCCTCGACAACCGGCGCGACCTGGCCGGGCTGGTCTCGTTCACGAGCGAACGGGGCAAGATGCTGCTGGCCATCCCCTCGCGCCAGCGGATGCTGCGGATGCTGCGCCGCATGCTGGACGAGCGCGAGTTCCTGTCGCCGTTCGGCATCCGATCGATGTCCAAGGCCCACGAGAAGGAGCCGTTCCGGTTTCCGATCGGCGGGCAGATGCTGCAGGTCGGTTACGACCCGGGCGAGTCGCGCACGGCCATCTTCGGCGGCAACAGCAACTGGCGCGGCCCGATCTGGATGCCGCCCAACTACCTGTTGATCGAGGCGCTCGAGCGCTACCACCACTTCTATGGCGACGAGCTGCGGGTCGAGCACCCCGTCGGCTCCGGCCGCCAGCTCACCCTGCTCGAGGTGGCGCGCGACCTGTCGGCCCGGATGGCCCGCCTGTTCCTGCCGGACGCCGCCGGGCGCCGCCCCTGCCACGGCGGCGACACCCAGTACGCCAGCGATCCCGACTGGCGCGACCTGCTGCTGTTCTACGAGTACTTCCACGGCGACACCGGCCGCGGAATGGGCGCCAGCCACCAGACCGGCTGGACCGCCCTGGTGCTGCGACTGATCGAGAGCCTGGCGGGCGCGTGTTCCCGGCCGATCAACTTCTCATAATAGGCAACCTGCGCAGCGCCCGAAATCAGCGCTACACATAGGGCATTTCGCGGCTGCGCGCTTCGAACGTCCGGACGAGCACCCGACGCAGCTTGGCACGCGCCCGAAAGAGGCGGGTCGCGACGGTACCAACAGGAATACCCAAGTGGGTCGCGATGGCCTTCTGCGCAAGACCGGTCTGGGCGAGCCCAAGGATCTGGCGATCGTGCGCCGGCAGTGTGGATGTGGCGGCCGCCACATCCGTCGCGGTCAGGATATCCAGCGGCCCAACCGGATCTGCAGGTGCGATCCAGGCCGGTTCCGTCTCCATGGGGACAGATCGGAGTGAGCGCCGATACCAATCCACGAAAGCATTTCGCAGAATCGTACCGACCCACGCACGGAGGTTGGTCCCCGGCCGGAACTGAGGACGCGCTGTCAACGCCCGCTCCATGGTGGTTTGAACCAGATCTTCCGCATCGGCACGATCCCGGGTCAAAAAGTAGGCCCGCTGCCACAAGTCGTTCTGGACGCTCAACAATTCCCCACCGAAGAGATCCGGCTCCCTGTCGCCCGTACCTGATTCTGCTTCGGCCTCCGCGAAACAAACGGCCTGGCTCATCCTCCTCATAGCGATCTCCTTTTCCCGGTAACTGACGCCCGATCCGAACGCGCTCGAACACTAGCCGCCTGAGGAACACGGCCAAATGCGTCTGCCGCGAACGGCGGAATATTCCTGTCGACGGTCGAACCGTCGCGGTCGGCGGTGGTTCGGCCAAATGGAGATTGCGTCTTGTACAGCCCTGACCCGTTTGTTACCGTCGCTGAGCGTCTGGGACCGCGCGCCGGAGGGGGCCGATGTTGCGAACCCTGATAGTCGAAGACGAACCGAGCTCACGGGATCGGTTGCGGCGGCTGCTCAGCAAGTTCTCGGATGACGTCGAGATCGTCGCCGAGGCAGACAGCGGTCCGGGTGCCGTCGAGCAGATGCGGGTACATCAACCCGATCTGGTCTTTTTGGACGTCTCCCTACCCGGTTTCGACGGGTTCGACGTTCTGGCTCAGGCCACGCAGGATGTCCGGATCATTTTCACGACGGCATCTCAGGAACACGCTGTGCGTGCCTTCGGGGCCCGGGCCGTTCACTACTTGTTGAAGCCGGTGGATCCGTCGCAACTAGAAGAGGCCATCCAACGTGTTCAGGGTCCGGAGGTGCGCTTGCCGCCAGACGCCGGACGAAGCAGCCTCACGCGCGTTCTCTGTCGAGATCGCGACAAGACCTACGTGATTCGACCCGAGGAGATCCTCTTCCTGAAAGCCGACCAGGGCTACACGCTGGTGCGGACGGACACCAAAGAATTCCTGACCGCAGATTCGCTAGGCACCATCGAAGAGCGGATCGGGCCCGCGTTCGTGCGGATTCACCGGAACGCGCTGGTGAACATCTTGCACGTCAGTTCTCTTCGCCACGTCGACGGTGAGGTCGTGGTCATCCTGCGCAATGGGATGGAACTACCGGTCAGCCGTCGTCACGCACAGGGGCTTCGCAATCATCTGCTGTTCGGTGCTCCCTGACCCCGAAGACACGCCGTTCATCTGTCCAAAAAGACCGTTCGTCCGAAGGTGGTGGTGTACGAGAGAGGCCGGCGATAAGACGCGCTGAAGGGGAGGTAGGCATGAAATTCGTACAAAACGATCTGAAAGTCGCGGATCAGGCGGTCCCGGATGAGGCGATCGACCCGAGGGACCTGCAGGGGAACATTCTCCGGGGCTTCCGGAGCCTGCGAATGATTTACGCGCTCATTCGATTTCCGGAGGATCCAGCCCAGGCGAGAGCCTGGGTCCACGAACACCTGCTGGCGCAGCGGGCGCCGTTTAAGCTGACAGAGTCGGCCACCCAGAGGGAGTCGGGGAATCGACCTCAGTTCAACTTCTTCCTGACAGTCGCCGGGCTCGAGCGGCTGGGGGCGGACGCGGGTCGAATGGCGTCGATGGACCCTGCCTTCCTGCGGGGAATGCGGTCCGACGCGACCCGGCGCCTCCTCGCAGATCCGGCGGCAACGGACTGGGCTCTCGATTACCAGCGTGGCTGGGACGCCATGCTGCTGGTGGCCTACAACCCCGGGGACGATGGGATCGTGGGGGCCGTCGAGAAGGCGGTAGCTCCATTGCCGGACAAGAAGCTCGAGCTCGGAAACGTTCTCGATGGGGACGGTCACCCGATGGACGCGGCGACTGCTGCCCGTTCGCCCCACAGGTTCGAGCCCTTCGGCTACCGGGACAATATCAGCGTGACCGTATTCACGGTCGAACAAGAGGAGGAGGACAAGATCCCGAGCAAAGTTGACTGGGATCCCAGGCGGCCGCTTTCGGCGATCCTCTGCAAGGACCCCTTCGGCTCGGGATTTGGCTCGTACTTCGTCTATCGCAAGTTGAAGCAGGACGTCCTCGGGTTTCGCCGGCGGGTCGAGACAATCGCGGGTACGTTGAAAGAGCGGGGGACATACCTCAATCAGCTCTATGCTTCGAAGGGGGAGAACAGTGCGTACGGCATTTTCGCTCCGGGCAGCACTCCCTCCGACCAACAGATCGCCCAGTTCGTAAAGGGCCGGATCATGGGGCGGCTGCCGTCTGGTGCGCTGCCCGATGGGACCACGCCCGAAAATTACGCGTTCAATTTCGAGAACGATCGCGCCGCCTCGCGCTGTCCGTTCTCATCGCACATCAGGAAGATGAATCCCCGAGGGCAGAGCGGGGATTTGAAGAGTGAAGTGACGATCGCTCGGCGGGGGATTCCTTACGGTCGGTCGGATACCGGCCAACAGGCCCCCGAGACCGGGATCCTGTTCTTGTGTGCCCAGGCAGGGATCCGCGACCAGTTCGAGCGGCTGCAGGCGAGGATGGCGAACGATCGCACGCCTCAGATGAATGCGGAACCGATGCCGATGCCCGACCAGGTGGCTGGCCATCCGACCGAGGTGAGCGACTGGGGCACGATGAGCCGGTACCAGCGATTCACGACGACGATCGAGGCCGACTTCTCGATCTGGGACCTCGTGACTTTGCAGGGCGGCGAGTACCTCTTCGCGCCCAGTCTCAGCGGCCTGAACGCTCTGGCCAGCAAGGGAGGTGTGCGATGAACTTCTCCAAGCCGAGGAGTCTCCTGTCCTTCATCTACAACACGACGATGGTTCCGAGTTATAGGACCGAGATGCACATGGACATGCGGCGGGCTTTCGAGCGGTTCGGCGTCACGAACGGCGTGGCCCAGGCGGCCTGCTTCAACATCGAGCAGGCCACTTATGGCTTCCGAACCACCACGGACGACGTCGCCGCCAAGCGCGTCATCAACGGCGCCAAGTATGACGCCGCCAAGGCGCTCATCGCAGAGGCGGCCCCGATCCTGTTCAAAGAGGTCGCCGACGAGCTGGTGAGGTTCGCGGTCGAAAAGCGGGACGACGAAGCAGTTGCGCCGCTGGCAGGCGAGATCAGCCCCACCTCGGCACCCAGAGCGCCAAAGACTGGATTCGGTCCGCTGTCGATCCCGGCCGCAGAGGGATCGCCCACACTCACTCGACCGGACCCCGCTGGGGTCGGAACGGCGATGGGCGTCATGGCGGGCGGAATCTCGCCGACGAACTACCCGTTCCTGTCATACGGGTACTACTTCTTCCACTACCGAGCGGCCCGAGCGGCCATCCTGGCCGATCCGTCGGGCTCCATCGAGGCGGTCAAGACGCTAGCGGGTCTCGTCGGCCCGGCCGGCGAAGTCGAGGGCTATCTCGCCGTGCACAAGGCGTTCCTGAGGCTGGGGGAGGTGATGAACGCGAAGGAGGCCGTCTCCGCCGCCGCGGCGCGTGAGTTGATCGTTCCCGTGTGTCGACTGCTGGCCACGGAGTACGAAACGGTCGACTGCCTCTACTGCTGGTGAGCGGATGGCGCCGTCGGCAGAACAGATTCTGAAAGCGGTCGAGGCGGACCTTCCCGAGGAGGCAATCGGTCGTGAAGCGCTAGAGGATTGCTCTAGCGTCGCCAGCCGGCTTCCCTCCGGGGTGCGCTCGTACTACCTCGAGTGCCGCTTGGACGACGATCCACAGGTGGACTTCCTGGTCCAGTTCACGGATCGCCTCCAGGCCTGCCGCGATCTTCAAGCTGTTCTGCCGGCCAGCCCCAGTCGGAGCTGGGAACAAAACGTCTCCTTGTTTCGGAGGTGGAGCGACGACGCCACTCCCCTCCGGGAGGTCCCCTTCCTGTGGCTCGAATACGACATTGACGCCGATTTCGACAGCGTGATCCCGGAGGCGAGTCCGTCAATCGGCGTGGAGCGTGGTTACTTCTCCCGATATCGAGAGCGCCCGGACTCAGACAACGCGGGCGCACTGCGTCGGGCCAGCGCTGGCTTGGCGGCACTGGCTTCTCCGGCGCCGTCCGACGTCCTCCAGGCCACCGTCGATCGCTGCGTGCGAGCGCTCCCTGCGCGTGGCGCGCTCATCTACGTCTCCTGGATGATCACGCGGACGCCTTCCTGTCTCAAGCTGTACCTCGCATTGCCGAAGACCGAGGTGCTGGCCTACCTGGCTCGTATCGGCTGGCGCGGGGACGAGGAGCGGGTCCGTCGCGTGATCGAAACGCAGTACGGGCCGGTGCAGGAGACAGCATTTATTGACGTCTCCGTCGACGACCGCGTCCTGAGCCGGGTTGGGTTCGCTCTGTCACAGCTCCACCGGCGTGAGATGGAACGTTTCACGGAACAGTGGGCGTGTGTCGACGTTCCGCCCGAATGCACGCGCAAGATGGCAGCGGTCAGGCGTTGGCCGGGAATCGCTGAAATGCGGCTCGACGGTCAGCGCAGCTGGCTCCATCGCTGGCTGGATCTGAAGTTCATTCTCGAAGAGAATGGGCGATTGCGCCCGAAGGCCTACCTCGGATTCATGCCCCGTCCTCCCCTCCCGTTTGCATGAGTCTTCAGGGGTGCTTGGTTGACTCGTGAAGTTGCTGGGCACCGGTTGGGCCCACCGAGATACGAGATCGGCGACTTCTGCGTTTATCCGGTTGTCCGGATCTCGGACGGCACCGAGTTCCTTGCCAAGGCACCCAAGGAGGATTTTCCGTCGCTTCACCTCCTAAAGGATCTGGAGCACGAGCTGCTCCTGCTTCAGGGGCAACGTCCGCAACCATCGGGCGTGCTACGGCCCATCTACCGTCTGGACGACAACCGAAACACGTACGTCGTGTTCGAGTTCTTCGAGGGAAAGCCCGCGGTCGGAGCCGCGATCGAGAACCTCCAGGGCTTCCTACGGTTCGCTATAGCCCTTCTGGCCGCGCTGGACGAGTGTCACCGGATGGGGCTGGTTCATCGCGGACTCGATCCCGCGTCCGTCCTCTGGGACCAACAGGCACAGAGTATACGGCTGACACATTTCATCCACGCTGCATCTGCATCCCATCTGGCGAGCGGTTCGTTCCCCCTCTCGACCTTCAGTGCTCCCGAGCTCACCGGGCAACTGAACGTCGAGCCCGATCACCGAGCTGACCTCTATTCGGCCGGCGCGGTCCTGTACCACCAGCTTGCAGGCAGCCTTCTCTTCTCGGCCACCGACGATCCCGCAGAGCTGGTGCATAACCTGGTCGCCAAGCAGCCGCAGTCGCTCGCAGCGTGCCGGCCCGACCTACCCGCGGCACTCGTGCATATCGTGTCGCGACTGCTCGCGAAGAGCCCCAGTGATCGCCCCGGCACGGCCTCCGAGGTGTTCCTGGAGTTGAGCGCGATCGAAGCGGCGCTTCAGCAGTCCCCAACGCTCGTCACGCCGCGTGTGCCAGCCTCTCTGGGCACTTCGCGCATGCACGGCCGATCCATGGAACTGGAGCGGTTGGTCCGCGCGATTGACGAGACGGCCAACGGCGCCATGCGTGCCGTCTTCGTAGCCGGATCAGCCGGCACCGGCAAATCCCGCCTGATCCAGGAGCTGCGCCCGATGATCCATCACAGCGGGCGAATGATCGCTTCCGGCAAGTTCGAGCAATATCGCCGCAGTCGGCCCTACAGCGCCATGCTGGACGCGGTCGAACGGCTCGTCGAACAGCTGCTCTCTGGCCCCGAAGCTCAGCTGGAATACTGGAGAGCACGCCTCTCCGCAATTGAACCGTCTCTCCTCAACGTCCTGGCCGAGCAGATCCCACAGCTGACTTTCCTGATCGGCAAGCAGCCACCGCCCATGACGCTGCTCCCCGCGGAAGCCCAGAACCGGTTCCAGAATGCCTTCCGGGCGCTCGCGACTGCCCTCTGCGACAGGAATCACCCACTAGTGTTCGTCATCGACGATCTTCAGTGGTCGGACGATGAGACGGTTGGGCTGCTCGCCGAGGTGTTCCTGCGTTCGCGTCCACCGTTCTTGACGTTGATCCTGGCCTATCGGCCTCGCGAGGCGGAACACTCACCGGCCCTCATCAAGCTCATCAGCAGTGCCTGTGAGCCCCAGGTGGGCGACGAGCACGCCGGCGAGTTGCGGGTACAACTGGATCGTCTGTCCCTCAACGACGTAAGGGCCATCTGCTCAGACATCGTTTCGCCCTGCGATAACCCTGACGTGTTGTCCTTGTTCGTTCACCGAAGCTGCCGGGGCAATCCCCTGTTCGCCACTGAGATCATCAACCGGTTGCGGCGCAACGGGGGCCTTCGCTGGATGAGCGATGCCGACGGCAGCCGATGGATGTTCCGCGTCGACGATCAAACCGATATCCGCCTCAGCGAGAACGTCGTCGATCTCATCGTGGGGCGCATAGACGCGCTGCCCGACTCCTGCCGGCGCGTGATGGTCACCGCCTCGTGCGTCGGGCATTCCTTCGAGCTGGAAGCACTACGCGTGGCCACCGGCCTGACTATGGCCGAAGTCGAAGAGGCCGTCAGCCTGGCACACGCCGAAGGCCTGGTCCTGCCCGCCTCCGAGGGCGCGAGTCCCGATGCCTTTTTGTTCTTTCACGATCGCGTTCAGCAAGCCGCCCATTCGCTGGCCAGCGAGGCCGAGAGCGCCCGCCTGCACACCGTCCTGGGACGGTGGCTACTGACCCGCATCGAGGAAGGGAAAGAGGCGCTCTTTGCTGCCATCGAACACCTCAACCCCGTTTCTGCGGCGCTGGAGGAAGCCGAGCGAAAGGTGCTGTCTGAACTGAACTTGCGGGCCGGCCGGTTGGCCAAGCAAGCGATCGCATACACGACGGCGACGGCGCTGTTCGAGAAGGCCCTTGCGTTGACCGAAGAAACGGCATCCGACGACCACGCGCTCAGGTTCCAGGCACGTATCAATTTGGCCGAGAGCCTGTACCTGACCGCGCGCTTCGACCTCGCGGAGGTCGCCTTCGAAGCCGCCCTGGCCGAGGCCCGCACCACCTCAGAGGAGGTGGAGGTCCATCGAACGCGATTGATCCTGTACCAGCATATGCAGCGGTACGGCGAGGCCATCAGCCTGGGCCTGCGGGCCCTTCGCCTGCTGGGCGTGCCGCTGCCTGAGAAGCCATCTCCGGCCCGCCTCGTCACAGCGCTCGGGGCGCTCATGCTCCGAGTGCGGAAGGTCCCGATCGATTCCCTGGCCGACGCGCCGGACCGCGCCGACGCTCGAGATCGCGCCGTTCTCGACCTCCTGGTGCTGCTCTGGACCCCGACCTTCTGGGTGAACCAGCCACTCAACGGGCTCATCGTCGTCAAGTTGATGGCGATGGTCCTTCGTCTGGGGAACACGCCTCAAGCGCCGATGGCCTACGTCTGCTTTGGGATCCTGAACCATGTGCTCTTCAAGGCGCATCGCCGCGGTCTCCTCTTTGGACGGCTCGCGTTCGACACCCTGGGGGAGACACCGGATCCCTTCATCGCCAGCCGCGTCCGGTTCCTGGGTCTAACGTTCTTTGGAACACTGGAGCGAGACAACCGCGAGAACGTGGGTCGTTACGAAGAGGCTTTGGCCCGCTGTATCTCCGACGGCGAGCACGTGTTCGGAGGCCACACCATCGACGGGATCACGACGTCGCTCCCCATCCAGGGCTTCCGACTGTCCGACATCGAGCATCGGTTAGAAACTTGCGCAAAGATGGCCCACCAAATCTCCAGCGGCCCCAGCGAAGAGCTGATCCGGATCATCCGCCACTGGTGCGCCGACCTCTCACGGTCCTCCGACGTCGCCGCTTCCGCTCTTGGGCCGGAGAACATCCAATACAAATCGTACGTGGGCGTCTACCAGATGCTTCAGATGGCGTCCTGCTATCTCTGGCGCGACGAACAACGGGTGATGGAGATCGCCAGGCAGCTGCGCCGCAACATTGTCATCCAGAGCAACCCACTGCACGCCGCCTTCTACGCCCTCTTCACGGTTCTCGGCGGATGCTACGGCAGCCGGATGCGTGCCTCCGGGCTGGTTCGCGCGTCGATGCGACGGTTGCGGGCCATCGCGGCGGTGTATCCGCGCAACTTTCGCTCGATGCTGCGGCTGGCGCAGGCCGAGGTTCATCGCCACAAGGCACGCAACGACGAGGCCGTAAGCGCGTACCACGACGCCATTGGCGAGGCTGCCGCGCTGGGCCACGACTTGATCCATGCGATTGGCTGCGAGCGATTGGCTGACTTCTACGAACGACGCGGCAACGCCACCGAGAGGCAGCGTGAATACCTCACCGTGGCTGCCTACAGCTACGCTCGGTTCGGCGCAGCAGCCAAGGTTCGGGAGATGGTGCGACGCCATCCCGGGCTGGACGTGGCCACCCCGACCTCGGGCGGTCAGGAGCCTCCTGGCCGCACTGTCGATTTGGGCGTGGAAGCCGTCATGCGCGCCGCGTACGCGATCGCGGAGGAGACTCGCAGCGATCGCCTGGCGCGAAACCTCTTGCGGGTGATCACCACCAGCGCTGGGGGCCAGCGAGGGCTGCTCGTGCGGCCGGATGGCCCCCGGTGGCGGGTCTTGGCGGGATGGCAGAGCCAGGACCTCAACGAGTCGGGCGACCACGGAACCTCGGGCGAGGGGATGGCGATGTCGGAGCCGATCATTCGTTATGTGGCCCGGACCCAGAAGGTGCTTCGCCTCAAGGACCCGGCCACCGATGAACGGTTCCGTACCGACCCCTACCTTCGCGAGCGTCAACCTCGTTCCATCCTGTGCTTGCCGCTCCTTCACCGGGGGGAACTCTCGGCCGTTCTGTACCTCGAGAACAGCGTCTGCGCAGATGTGTTTACGAGTGACCAGCTCAAGCTGGCCACTCTCCTCGGTCACCAGGCGGCGATCTCGATGGCGGTCGCCGACTACCACAAGGTGGAGATGGACGCCTTGCAGGCGAAGATCAACCCCCACTTTCTGTACAACACACTCAGCGTCGTCGCCGAGCTGATCGTCAAGGATCCCGGAACCGCCGAGGCTGCCGTGCTGAAGCTCTCGAACCTCTATCGATACGTCCTCAGCTCGTCGTCCGACCAGATCGTCACGCTCGACGATGAGCTGTTGATCGCCCGCAACTACTTAACGCTGGAGCAGTATCGATTCGGTGAGCGTCTGAGCATCGAGTTTGACGTCGTGGGACCGACCGCCGGGGTGCACGTGCCTGCGCTGATTTTTCAGCCCATCGTGGAGAACAGCGTCCGGCACGGCATCGCCCGGAAAATCGGTCCGGGCAGGGTTCGCGTTGCAGTGGTGGTTGGCAAGAAATCGTGCAGGCTCTCGGTCGAGGATGATGGCCCAGGCTGGCAGGAACCCACGTCGCGCGAGGGGTTCGGCCTGCTGAGCGTGAGACGCAGGCTGAAGCTTCTGTACCAGGACAATTTCAGTCTCGAGATCAGCAAGGGTCCGGGGGTCCGGGTCGACATCACGATCCCGACCGGCACCTCGGGCGCAGATATGTCGCTTTGAAGTTGAGATCTTCGAAGGCGAAGATCTTTCGCGTCCCGCGTTTCTAAATCCAGACCGCTGGACGACTGACCGAACCTCACTTCAATGAAGTTCTCTGACGCACTGATTCAGGCTGAGCGATGGGTAAATGAGATTTCCGGAGTTGAACGAGTTGCGGAAGGAATCGAAAACGGCGAGCCGTGTATCACCGTCTTCGTCTCGTCCAAGGGAGCGACCCGGCAGCTACCCGACCGCCTGGGTCCGTGGCGGATTGTGATCCAGGGGCTGCATACCGACCGCGACGGCGCGCCTTGAGGGGGACCCGAGTTGCACACCGGGGGACTCGTGGCGCACGCTCGTGCCTGCCACTCCTGCCGCGGCCCCCCTCGACTGATCACTCGCGTTCAAGGGTGGCTCGAGAAGGGGCAACGCCCGCCGCACGCGGCGTGAGATCGCCGTGGTTTGGCCCTGAACGGTGACTACGTTTTCCCCTGATGGATGCCCCCGACATTCTGATCGTGGGTGCCGGGCCTACGGGCCTCGTGCTGGCGCTCTGGCTCAGTCAGATGGGCGTCAAGGTGCGGGTGGTCGACGAGGCCGAGGCGCCGGGGACCACGTCGCGGGCCCTGGTGGTGCAGGCCCGCACGCTCGAGCTCTACCGCCCGTTCGGTCTGGCTGACGAGCTGGTGCGCCGCGGGCGGCAGGCGCAGGCCATCAACCTGTGGGCGCGCGGGGAGAAGCGAGGGCGGGCGGAGTTCGGGCGGCTGGGCGCGGACCTGAGCCCGTACCCGTTTGCGCTCATCTTCCCGCAGGACGAGCACGAGGGGGTGCTGGCCGAGCGGCTGGCGGCCCGCGGCGTCGCAGTCGAGCGCGGCACGCGGCTGGTCGCGTTCGAGACGCGCGCCGACGGCGTGGTGGCCCAGCTGCAGCGCGGGAGTGATCATCCGACAACCTGCCGGGCGGCCTATCTGGCCGGCTGCGACGGCGCGCGCTCGGCGGTGCGCAGGGGCATCGACGCGGAGTTTGCCGGGGGCACCTACGAGCACCTCTTCTACGTGGCCGACGTCGACGCGCGCGGTCCGGTCATGGACGGGGAGCTGCACCTGGATCTGGACGAGGCGGATTTTCTGTTCGCGTTTCCGCTGCCGGGCGGCGCGCGCGCGCGCCTGATCGGGATCGTTCGGGGCAGCGACAAGGAGCGGCTCGGCTGGGACGACGTCAGCCCGGGCGTGCTGCGGCGCATGCGGATCGAGGTCGACCGGCTGAACTGGTTCTCGACCTACCACGTGCACCACCGGGTGGCCTCCCGGTTCCGCGAAGGGCGGATCTTTCTGCTGGGCGACGCCGCCCACGTCCACAGCCCGGCCGGCGGACAGGGGATGAACACCGGCATCGGCGATGCCATCAACCTGGCCTGGAAGCTGGCCGCCGTGCTGCGGGGCTCCGATCCGACGGTGCTGGACACCTACGAGCCCGAGCGCCTGGGCTTCGCGCGGCGCCTGGTCGCCACGACCGATCGTCTGTTCCAGCTGGCGACCAGTCGTTCGCCGGCGGCGCGCCCCATCCGCCGGTCGCTGGTTCCGGCGCTGCTGCCGCGCCTCTTCGAGCGTCCCGGGTTCCGGCAGATGATCTTCCGCCGCATCTCGCAGACCCAGATCGCCTATCGCGCCAGCTGGCTCTCGCAAGGGCACGCGCACGGCGTTCACGCCGGCGACCGCCTCCCCTGGGTGGCCGACCCCGACAACTACGCGCCGCTGACGGGGACCGGATGGCAGGCGCAAGTCTACGGCCACGCCTCGCCGGACCTGGCGCGCGTCTGCAGCGCGCGCGGGCTGGATCTGCACCCCGTCGCCTGGACCGCGGCCTGCGGCGAGGCGGGCTTCGTCCAGAACGGCCTCTACCTGGTTCGCCCCGACGGCTACCTGGGCCTGGTCGATCCGGGCGCCAGCGTGGACCGCCTGAAGGGCTACCTCGACGCGCGGATGTGATCGTTGCCGGCCAGCGTCCCGGTCGCGCCGTCGGACGTCGCGTAAGTCACGGACAGCCCGAACGTGTACTCGGCGGCCGGCCATTCGAGCTGCTTGTGAAAAGCGGCCGAGATCGTGACGGTCTTTTCGGCGTGAGGCCGGATCTCCGTGGAGAGATTCGATCGGGAGGCGACCTGGTCGAAGTAGGTGACGCTGGCCGCCGAGACCGTCACCGGCTTTCCGGTCAGGTTCTTCAGCTCGATGTACGCGCCCCCGACCGGTGTGAACGAGGTCAGCTCCGCCGCCAGCACCTTGTCCGCGACGTGAAACTTCGCCGGCCGCGGTTCGCTCACGACGCAGCCCTTCACGGCCGCCGCGACGCTGACCTTCGTCCCCGGCTCGGGCATCTGCGCCACCGGCACGCTGGCCGGCGTGGCCTCCAGCGTGCAGTCCAGGGTTCCGCCCGCAAACGGCCGTCGCACCGGCTCCGCAAACGACACGTGCGCCTCATACCCGTTCCCCGCCGGCGTCACGTCGATCCGCCCCACCGCCGCCGCCTGCGCCGCCGTGTACGCCCCTTCGAACGGCACCCCGGTGATGTCCGCGACCTCCAGCTGCAGCCGCTCTCGCACCGCCGCCTGCCGGGCCGCCTGGGTGCCCTCGGCCGGCTTCACCGGCGCGGCCGGCTCGACCGCCGGCGCCGGTTGCGGTCCTTGAACGGGAGGCCTGGAGAAATACGAACAACCCACGAGCCACCCGCTCGTCACGACGAGCAGGCCGAGCCATCTGCGCATGCGATCGATTGCTATTTTTTCGCCCGACGGTACGCCGGCGCCAACTTTTTGATGGCGTGTTGCGGGTCGCTCGCTTGACGCATCAGCTCCGTCAGACACGCTGCGATGGCATAGCCCTCGACGTCACGCTAGACGGCCGTTCGTCCCTGGGCCGCTGCTGTCGACCCAGACAAGCCCAGTCGACCGTTCGAACAGTTGCTTGTCAGAGACCTTGCGGAGGGCTGCGCATTAGTTCAGTATTTGTCGATGGGCGATTGCTTTGAGTTGGGAGAGGAGATTGCGGCGCTGGCCACGCAGGTCAACGTTGCGACTCACGGGCTGCTGGTCCGCATCCGCCGCTTCGATGAGGCGGAAGGCTGGGGCGAGCAGGGCGCCAAGAGCTGCGCGCACTGGCTGACCTGGCGAATCGGCCTGGACCCCGGCACCGCGCGCGAGAAGGTCCGCGTCGCCCGCGCCCTGGGCACCTTGCCCCGCATCGACGAAGCCTTCGCCAGCGGCAAGCTCTCCTACGCCAAGGTCCGCGCCGTCACCCGCATCGCGACGCCCCACAACGAGGAGCAGGCCCTGGAGACCGCGATGGCCGCCACCGGCGCCCAGCTCGAGAGGATCTGCCACCGCCTGCGCCGGGCCACCGAAGGAGAGCAAGAGATGGCGTCGGAGCGCCGCTTCCGCGCGCGGCCGCTGGGCGAGGGGTTGGTCAAGGTGGAGTTGGTCGTGTCGTCTGACGAGGCCGACCTGATTGTCCAGGCGGTCGAGCAAGCCAGAAAGCAACTCTCGGGTCCGCGTCCGACCGCAGCCGACGGGTTGATGGAGATGGTCTCTTCTTACCTGTCAACTGGCACTGCTGCCGCCGATGCCCCGGGCCCAAGCGCCGAGGTCGTCATTCACATGGAACGCGACTCCACGGCCGCCGAACCGACCTTCGCCGGCTCTCTGGAGGACGGCACCCACGTTTCCGCGGAAGCGCTCCGCCGCGTCTGCTGCGACGCCGGCCTCGTCCCCGCCACCCTCGACCATGACCGCAACGTCCTCGACGTCGGCCGTCGGACGCGTTCCATCCCCCCCGCCATCCGCCGCGCCCTCTGGATCCGCGACAAGGGTTGCCGCTTCCCCGGCTGCACCTCCACCCGCTTCTTGCACGGCCACCACGTCAACCACTGGCTCCACGGCGGCGAGACCTCCCTCGACAACCTGGTGTTCCTCTGCAGCTTCCACCACCGCCTGGTCCACGAAGGCGGCTTCTCGCTCACAACGAACGACGCCGCCGAGGTCACGATCACCGCACCCACCGGCCGAAACGTTTCCGCGGAAACGGCGCAGGATGCGGTCGTCGAGTGGCGGGACAGCAGTTGGGACGACCGAGGTCCAAGCCCCATGCCGCTCCCCGACTGGGACGGCGAACCCGTCGACTACGATGCTGCGGTCGACGCGGCTTGGCCAACCGCGGCTTTGAACGGTTAGCCCGCGCGTCGCTTCAGCGTGTTCCCCGTGAAAGTGGCGGCCAGGTCCCAGATGGCGCTGGGGAAGCGGTGGGCGTCGGCGAGGACGTCGTCGACGGCCCGGACGATCCAGTCTTCGTCCTGCTGGGAGAGGCAGAGGGGGGGGAGCAGCTTGATGACGTACATGTCGTGGCCGGCGACCTGGGACAGGATGCGGTGGCGGGAGAAGAGGGGGAGCACCACCATCTGGCAGTAGAGGCCCTTGGTGGCCTTGTCGACCAGGGCCCAGGCGGCGCGGAGCTTGAGGGACTTGGGGGGGCCGAGCTCGAGGGCGATCATCATGCCGCGGCCGCGGACGTCGGCGAGGAGCTCGTATTTGTCGACCAGCGACTTGAGGCGGCGGATGAGGCTCTCGCCGCGGGTGGCGGCGTTCTCGATCAGGTGCTCGGCTTCCAGGACCTGCAGAGTGGCCAGGCCGGCGGCCATGGCGAGGTTGTTCTTCCCGAAGGTGCTGCCGTGGACGACGGCGCGGTCCATGCGGTCGAAGGTCTTGTCGAAGATCCACTTCTTGCCGGCGACGGCGCCGACGGGGATGAAGCCGCCCGACAGGGCCTTGGCGATCAGGACCAGGTCGGGATCGACGCTGTCGTGCTGGCTGGCCAGGAACTTTCCCGTGCGACCCAGTCCGGCTTGCACCTCGTCGGCGACGAACAGAGCGCCGTGGCGTTTGCACAGGCGCGCGGCCTCGGACAGGTAGCCAGGGGCGGGGAGGTTCACGCCCTTGCCCTGGATGGGCTCGACGATGAAGGCGGCGGCGTCGCCCGGCTGCAGAGCCTTCTCCAGGGCCTCCAGATCGTTCCACGGCACGCGGACCGTGTCGGCCAGCAAGGGGCCGAACCCCTCGCGGAAGATGGTGTCGCCGTTCAGCGACAGCGCGCCCATCGTCAACCCGTGGAAGGCGTGGTCGCAGAAGATCAGCTTGGCTTTGCGGGTCGCCTGCCGCGCGAGCTTGATGGCGGCCTCGACGGCCTCGGTGCCCGAGTTGCAGAAGAAGATGCGCTCCTGGCCCGGCATCTGGGCGATCAGGCGCTCGGCCAGCATGCCGGCCAGCGGCGAGACGTCCATCTGGACCAGATCGGGCAGGTCGGCGTTGATCACCTCGGTCAGGGCGCGCTTCACGACGGGGTGGTTGCGCCCGATGGCGAAGACGCCGAAGCCGGAGAGCAGGTCCAGGTACCGCCGCCCCTCTGTGTCGAAGAGGTACGCGCCCTCGGCCCGCGCGTAGTGCCGATCGAACCCGATGGTCTTCAGGACCTGCACCATCTTGGGGTTCAGGAACCGCTCGTGCAGCGTGAACTTCTCGCTGGCGCGCGCGCCGAGCATGTCCAGGATCGATTCGCCGATCGACATGTGGGCAGCTTGGGTCACGCGCGTCCTCCGGCCGCAATCCTAACAGCCAACTCGGCGGCGCGGGCCAGGACCTCGCTGCACTGGGCCACGCGCTTGCGCAGCGACAGGAGCTGGGGCAGGGCGCCCGGGTCGCCGAACAGGCCGCGCAGCACGCGCCCCCGGCTGACGGAGCCGCTGGCGTCCGCGCTTCGGTTCAGGATGGCCGGCAGAGCCTCGCCGGCCGTGTCGCTCACGGCGCGCAAGACGATCCAGGGAACGCCGGCCTGCTCGGCCGCGCCCACATAGGCGGCCGACTCGAGATCCACGACGGCCGGACGCCCGTCCGCCTCGGTCGCGGCCAGCCGCGCCAGGCGCTGCTTCTCCTGGAGCGTGTCGGCGATCTTGCGCGCGCTCATGACCAGCCCGGGACGCCCGCCGGTGGCCTGCGCCAGCGCCGCCACCTGCGCGCCCACAGCGTCGTGGGCGCGCCCCTCCTCGTCCCGAACGCGCGCGGCCACCACCAGGTCGGCGGTGGCCAGGGCCGGCGTCAGCGCGCCGGAGACGCCCAGCACCAGCAGGGCCGCGACCGGCCCGCCGGCCAGCAGCGCCTCGGCCCCCGCCCGCGCATTGCGGGCCCCGTCGCCGGTGACCGCGATCCTGACTTCCTGTCCGGCCAGCCGGCCTTGATTGACACGCGCTTGCAGCGGCCCGACCTCCTCGGGCATGGCCGCGACGATCGCGATCATCAACCCAGGAAGTTCCAGGCGGCCATGCGCAGCATGTCCTTGGGGCTCTTGCGCAGCCCACGCACCGCCGATGCCTCGAACCCCGAGTGCATCTTGCAGTTCTGGCACTTCTCGTCCTGGCGCGACTCCCAGTACTCCCAGTCGGTGCTGTTCCAGAACGTCTTCCAGTCGGCGATGTACTCCTCGCCGATCAGGTAGCAGGGCTTCTTCCACCCCTTGGGCGTGAACGTCACCGTGCTCCAGGGCGAGCAGCTGTAGTCCCGCAGGCCGGCGGCGAACTCCAGGTACATCGGGGTCGACTGCATCGGGTAGTCCTTGGACAGCTCCAGCACGCGCTTGAACTTCCGGTGGATCTCCTGCTGGGTCAGGAAGATGTTCTCCTTGACCGACTCGTAGTGATAGCCGGGCGACACCAGCAGGCCGTCGACTCCCAGCGACTTCACCAGCTTGCAGAGCTGCTCGATCTCGTCCAGCGAGGTCTCCTTGAAGACGGTGGTGTTGGTCGTGACGTGGTAGCCGCGCGCCTTGGCCTGACGGATCATCTCGATGGCCTTGTCGAACACGCCCTTGCGGTCGCAGACCATGTCGTGGGTTTCGCGCATCCCGTCCAGGTGGACGTTGATGGTCAGCCGCTTGTGCGGCTCGATGCGCCCGAACACCTTGGTGTCCAGCAGCAGCGCGTTCGTGCACAGGTAGATGTGCCTTCGGCGTTCTATGATCCCGGCGATCAGCTCGGGCAGCTCCGGATACAGCGTCGGCTCACCACCGCACAGCGACACCGTCGGCGCGCCGCACTCGTCGGCCGCCTTCAGGCAGGCCTCCAGCGGCAACCGATCGGCCAGCTTCCCGGTGTGCCGTTCGATGGAGCAGCCCACGCACGCCAGGTTGCAGGTATAAAGCGGCTCCAGCATCAGCACGAGCGGGTAGCGTGTTTCGCCTGCCATCGCCTTTCGGATTTGGTAGGTGACCTGGTCCGTCGTTATATGAATCGGGAACCGCATGATCTCTCCTTTGACGCTGACGCGAACCTCTCACAACCCCGGCGAACGATGAACGACGCTGCGGAATCTGTCACGGCTGAGGCGCCGGCGCCCGCGCTGCCCGGCCGTAGCCTGCTTTTTCCGGCTCCGCCTCGCGCCCGGGTAGAGGCCGCGATCGCCGCCGCCCGCGACTGGCTGGTGGCGCGCCAGCATGCTGACGGGTACTGGCAGGCCGAGCTGGAAGGCGACACCACGCTGGAAAGCTACATCATTCTCCTGGAGGCGTTCTTCGGCCGCCGCGAGACCGCCAAGGTGCAGGCCCTGGCTCGGGTGATCCGCGAGGAGGCGCTGCCCGGCGGCGGCTGGCACCAGTACCTGGGGGGGCCGCCCGATCTCTCCGTCTCGTGCCTCAGCTACCTGGCGCTGAAGGTCGCCGGCGATCCGGCCGACGCCCCGCACATGCGCGCCGCCCGCGCGGTCATCAAGTCGCTGGGCGGCGTGAACCGCGCCAACACGTACACGCGCACGCACCTGGCCCTGTTCGGGCAGGTGCCCTGGGAGAGCGTCCCGGCCGTCCCGCCCGAGATGATGTTCGCCCCGCAACGCGCGCCGTTCTCCGTCTACG
>DATJWP010000042.1:0-22577 GCA_035578045.1 Polyangia bacterium
CCGTCGCGCCGCGGATCGTTCTCGCCGTAGAGCTGGCCGACCATCGTCGAGGCGTTCACCTTGAAGAAGCCGGTGCCGATCGCGACCAGCGCCATCCCCAGGAAGAAGGTGGGAGTGGTCGGCGCCGCCATGCAGAAGTGCCCGGCCGCGATCACCATCGCGCCGACGACCATCGACCGGTGCGTCCCCCACCAGCGGTCGGCGATGTACCCGCCCAGCACCGGCAGCGCGTAGGCCGAGAACCCGTACCAGCCGAACAGCCGGCTGGCCGACGCCGGCGACCACCCCATCCCGCCGCGCGCGGTGTCGGCGATGTACAGCACCAGGATGGCGCGCATCCCGTAGTAGGAGAAGCGCTCCCACATCTCGACCAGGAACAGCAGATACAGGCCCGGCGGCTGACCCCGTTTCGTGGATGGCGGCTGATCGGTCACGGCGTGGGCGGCGACGCCGGCGAGCCGGGAGGCAGCGACGGCGGTAGCGTATCCAGGAACGAGTCGACCATGCGGTCGACGTCGGCCGGTTTGTTGGCTTCCAGGTCCAGCGCCTGGCGCGCGTGCCACAGCACGCGTCCATCATAGGTCGAGATCAGCGTCATGGAGACGTAGACCTCGTCGCCGGCGAACATCGGATCGTCGTAGGCCACCGAACCGTCGTGAGTGTAGACCGGCTCGTCGAGCGGGACGACCAGGTCGAGCCCGATCGCCGGGCCCACGTAGACGGGCCCGGCGATCGGCGCGATCGGCCGCCTGCCGCCGTGCCACCCCGACACCGGCGGGCGACCGGGCGTGCGCGACGCGATCGCGGGGGCCGCGGCCGCGGCCGGCGCCCGGATCGGCGCGGCCGGTGGGGCACGACCGACGGCCGGCGCCCGCGGCCCGCTGGACGCGCGCGGGGTCTGGCCGCCGCCGTGCTTGGCGCTGGCGGCGAGCACCAGGATGATCGCGGCGACGATCACGACGATGAAGACCGCCGCCAGGATCGTTGCCGCCTGCTTGCCCGGCGTGGTCACGACCCCCTTCACGTTCACGTACAGCGCCGCCCCGGACCGGGTGGCCCAGCCCACGCGCGCCGCCAGGTCCGGCGCGACCTGGGCCGGGGTGGCCAGCGGCCCGGTCAGCGCGCCGTCGCGGCTGTTGGCGAACGCGACGATGCTGCGGGCCAGCGCTCCCATCTCGTCGGCGCCGACCAGCAACGAGCCGTCCGCGGCGTGGATCCCGTCCCAGCCCGCCGAGAGGTCGACCTCGTAACCGCGGCGACGGAGCGCGTCGGCCACGGCCTGCAGCGTCTGCGCCGACACCTGCTGTCCCAGCGCCGCCGCCTGGAGCGGGTCGTTGTCGCCCACCTGGTCGATGACGACGAACACGTCGGGAGGCAGCACCGCGATGCGCGCCGGCGCGTAGGCGCCGGCCGCGAACCCGGAGTCGATCTGCGGCCGCACCGTCGTCGCGCAGCCGGCCCAGGCCAGCAGCGCCAGCGGCATCGCCAGACGGTCGAGCCACGTCACGGCCCAACGCTAACACGCGCGCGAGCGGTGTTAGGATGCGGGCGTGATCCGGATCGCCCTCGCCGCTGTGATCCTGGCCGCCGCCGGCAGCCCCCTGAAAGTCCAGGTCGAGAAGAGCAAGGTCGACCTGAAGGCGCACCGGCTGGAGGTGAAGATGTCGCACCCCGCCGGCAAGGTGAAGATCGAGGTCTTCGCCGACGACGAGGCGCCGCTGGCCGATGAGGAGCACGACTTCACCGGCCGCCCGGCCGGCGCGCCGCTGATCGTGACCTGGACGCCGTCCAGCGACGCCCCTGTCGGACACATCGAGGTTCACGCCTACGACGCGCAGGGGAACTGGGTCGGCGTGCAGCTGGCGCCCTGGTTCGTCCCCATCCCGCACGAGGACGTGAACTTCCAGACCGACTCCGCCGACATTCAGGAGTCCGAGACGCCCAAGCTGGAGGCCGCCTACGCCAAGCTGGAAGAGGTGCTGGCCAAGGACAAGGAGCATGGCCGGATGCACCCCGGCATCACGCTCTACATCGCCGGCCACACCGATACGGTGGGCAGCGCGTCGCACAACCTGAAGCTCTCGCAGGACCGCGCGCGATCGATCGCCTCCTGGTTCCGCAAGCGCGGCGTCAAGCTGCCGATCTCGTACGAAGGCTTCGGCGAGACCTCGCCCGAGGTGAAGACCGCCGACGACGTCGACGAGCCCCGCAACCGCCGCGTCGACTACGTCATCTCCGACGGCCCCCCGACCTATTCAGCCGCCTTCAAGCCCAGCTGGAAGCGGATCCCGTGAAAAGCAGCCTGGCGGCGGGCTGACCCCACCCGACGAGCCTCTCCGGCTCGTCGGCCTCCCCGCTTCGCGGAGAGGCACAGAACCAATCCCGGTCGCCGATCAGGGTTTGAAGGCCTCGAGCTTGTGGCAGTTGGCGCAGCCGAAGGCGCCCTTCACGGGGGCCTTGGGATTGAAGACGGGGACGTCGAGCAGCTTGCCCATCGCGGGCTCGACCTTCTGGGCCATGAACTCCGTCCACTTGGGCCAGGTCGGCTCGGTCTTCAGCTTGGCCTGGAACCCCTCCGGCGTGTTCGGCAGCGGGTGGATGTCGTTGCTGGGCATCTTGAACTTGCGTTCGGCGCCGTCCTGACCGTGGCAGGTGATGCAGTTGAACGTCTTGAACTTCTTGTCGTCGAAGGTCTGGAAGATCGGCTTCATCGTCGGCATGACGGCCGACTTCATGTAGGCCTTCTTCTGGTCGAAGGTCATGTCCTTCCAGGCGACCTCGGGCGGTCCCACGACCTTGCCGTGGGCCAGACGGACACCGGACGGGATCGAGAGCAAGGCGAGACTGGCCGTGAGCAGGGCAGACGAAACGCGTCGACGCATGCCGCATCGATGCCTCCAGCCCGACGGTGGTTACAAGAAAATCAGAACTGCTGGAAGAAGGTCGCGATGGCTCCCGCGGCGAAGCTCGGTATCGCGTGCGGGTCGCCCGGCCTGACACACCAGACGACCGGATAGCCGGGCATGCAGCCCTGGTACGCCACGCACGGCGACGGGTCGACGGGCATCGTGTCGGAGCTGCAGCCGTTGTACATGACCAGCGCGTCGATGATCGGCTGGGCCAGCGTGATGGGCAGCTCCGTGTCCGCGTCGCCGTGAGTCGCCCAGACGGCCACGGGGCGCGCCGGCTTCTTGGATGTGCAGGTTGCGCCGCTGATGGGCGCGCCGGACATCGCCCCGATGGCTCGAAACACGTCGCTCATGTTGCACGCGGCGGTGTACGACATCGAGCCGCCGTAGCTGAACCCCGTCGCGTAGTAGCGCCCCTTGTCGGTGCAGTACTTGGCCTCCAGCTCCGCCATCATCTGGCGTGTCGCGGCCTCGTCTTCACCGTTGGTGTTGGGGAAGCCCTGGTACTGGCCGCTCTTCAGGCCGTCCAGGCTGACGTAGATGGCGGCCGGGAACTTCGGCCGGATCATGTACATCGTCAGCCCTTGCCAGCCGTTCCCGCCGAGCGGGTGGTACTGGAAGACGATCGGATAGGGGTGCGTCGGATCGTACTTGTCGGGGAGCTGCGCCCAGTACTGCCGCGTCGTCCCGTTGACGGTCATCGTGCAGGGCGCGTTCTGGGTGTTGCACGAGGTCGTGGTCGGCGTGGCCATGCAGCCCGCGGAAGGAATCGGATCGCTCGACGGAGGAGTGGACGCGGCCCCGCCCGAACCGCCGGTGCCCGCGCCGCCCGTCCCCGGACTTCCCCCGCCCGAGTGGCCACCAGCGGCCGCGCCGCCCGTCCCGCCCACCACGCCGCCCGTCCCGGGGCTGCCACCCGTCCCCGGGGTGCCACCGGTGCTCACGGTCCCGCCCGTCCCCTGGACGCCTCCCGAGCCGACGACACCGCCGGTCCCCGAGCCGGTCACCCCACCCGTTCCAGAGCCCGACGACGGCGGGCTGCTTCCACAGCCGCACAGCGCCAAGGCCGCAAAGCCCGCGAGAACGATCGAAACGTCGAGCCTCGGCGCAGGTCGCATGGGTACCGTCTCGTCAGCGCAGCAAACGGGAAATGCGGGGAGGGCCCCCGATCGATCATCGCGAATCAGGCGCCCTTACCCGCCTGCCGGGCGGCGCGTCGTCGGACCAGTCAGAGGCTGTAGCCGCCGGCCTCGATGACGTGCCTGGCGATCTTGCGGCGGAGGCTGAACGTGTTGACGCGATCGAGGTTGTAGTAGTTGTTGATGTCGCGGACCTCGCGGCCCCACTCCTCGTCCTGCGACATCCACATCATCGCCTCGCGCATCAGGTGGAACACCTCTTCGTGGGCGTTGGCGACGAAGAGCTGGGTCATGTAGATGGGGATCTGGCTGGCGGCCTCGCCCTTGGCGGCGATGAGCTGCATCGTGCGTGAGATCGCCGAGTCCATGCCGAACGTCAGGATCAGCGCGTCGGCCAGCGCGCCCAGCAGCTCTTGCTTGTCGCTGATCTGCTGCATGTACTTCTGCACGCCCAGCGACGCGCCATAGGCGATGGCGCGCTTGGCGAAGTCGCACTTCTTGCGCTCGCGGCCCAGCGGGCCGTCGGGGACGCGCCGGTCGATCTTGATCGGGTCGGCCAGCTCCTGCTGGACCTCGGCGACCCGCGCCATCAGCGCCAGCCGCCCGGTCAGCGCGCGCTTCAGCATCGTCCCCGGCACCAGCAGCCGGTTGATCTCGTTGGTCCCTTCGAAGATCCGGTTGATGCGCGCGTCGCGGCTCACGCGCTCGATGGGGTAGTCCTCGATGTAGCCGGCGCCGCCGAAGATCTGCAGCGTCTCGTCGGCGCTGGCGTGCAACATCTCGGAGCCGAACACCTTGATGATCGAGGCCTCGATGGCGTGCTCCTCGATGGCGTCGATCTGCTTCTTCTGGGCCTGCGGGTCGGCCGGATCGATCGCCTTCGATCGCGCGTCCAGCAGGCCCGCGGTGCGGAACGCCATCGACTCGGCGACGAAGGTGTTGGTGGCGATGTCGCCCAGCTTGCGGCGGATCAGATCGAACTCGGCGATCGGCTTGCCGAACTGCTTGCGCTCGCGCGCGAACTTCACGCCCAGCTCCAGGCAGTACTTGGCGCCGCCGACCGCGCCGATTCCCAGCTTCCAGCGGCCGATGTTCAGGATGTTGAAGGCGATCTTGTGGCCCTGGCCGATCGTCCCCAGCACGGCGTCGACGGGGATGGTGCAGTCTTCCAGAAACAGCGGGCAGGTCGAGCTGCCGCGGATCCCCAGCTTGTGCTCCTCGGGCCCGATGGTCAGGCCCGGCGCCCCGCGCTCGATCAGGAAGGCGGTGAACTGCTCGCCGTCGACCTTGGCGAAGACCGTGAACAGGTCGGCGAAGCCGGCGTTGGTGATGAACAGCTTCGAGCCGGTCAGCTTCCAGCTCTTGCCGTCCGCGCTCTTGGTGGCCTTGGTCTTGGCCGCCAGCGCGTCCGAGCCCGACCCCGGCTCGGTCAGCGCGTAGGCGGCGATCAGCTCGCCGGTCGCCAGCCTGGGCAGGTACTTCTGTCGCTGCTCGGCCGTGCCGAACAGCACCAGCGGCATCGTCCCGATGCCGACGTGGGCGCCGAAGCTGACCGCGAACGACCCCTGCTTGCTGGCCGCCTCGGTGATCAGGCTCGAGCTGGTCTTGTCGCCGCCCAGGCCGCCGTAGGCCTCGGGGATGTCGTGCCCGAGCAGGCCGACGGTGCCGGCCTTCTGCAGGATCTCGCGCATCAGCCCGGGCTTCTTGGCCTCGATGTCGGGGACGCGCGGCATCACCTCGCGCGCGACGAAATCGTCGGCCGTCTCC
This sequence comes from Polyangia bacterium, assembly GCA_035578045.1. Taxonomy (GTDB): domain Bacteria; phylum Myxococcota_A; class Polyangia; order Fen-1088; family Fen-1088; genus JADGRB01. The sequence goes on from DATJWP010000042.1 coordinate 5,816, forward strand.
TTCATCATGCGCTGCTCGTCCGAGAGCATCTCCGGCGTGAAGACCGTCGCCGATCCGGTCGGCTCGAGCAGGAATCCGCCGCCGGGCGAGAGGGTGATCGAGGGGGCGCCCATGGTTTCAGGATATCAGCTTCGCGCTTCTCCGCCTCAAGAGGGCTGCCGACAGACCGACGCCGATCGCCGTCAGCACGACGCCGAGCCACAAACCCGTCGGGCGATGACGCAGCACCAGGTGCCGCGTTCCGGCCGGCATCTCGACGGCCAGAAGCCCATGTGTGTGGACGCCTACCTTCTCGCCGCCGGAGGCCCGCCAGCCCGCCTCGAAGTTCTGGTTCACGACCACCGTCGCCGGCGCGTCCAGGCGCACGTCATATTCCAGGCGGTTCGGCGTCCAGCGGGTCGGCGTGACGGCGCCGGCCGAAGGCGGTTCGACCCGCGCCTGCGGCCCGCGGCCCAGCTGCAGCCCCGCCGGCGCTCGCCAGTCCAGGGCCACGTAGCAGCGCGGGGTGCCGTAGCCGGCGATCGGGAACGCGGGCAGGCGCCCGTAGTTCGCCGCGGGGTTCTGGAAGAAGTCGACGCCGGGCGGACCGTCGGGCAGCGGCGGATCGATCCCCTGCTGCAGAATGCGTCCATTGGTCAGCGTCACGTCCGCCGCGATCGCGACGGCCACCAGCAGGGCCGCCGCGCCGGCCAGACGGGCGCGCCCGCGGCCCGCCAGCGCCACCCGTCCAGCGGCCAGCGCCGCGGCCGCCAGCAGCCCGAACGGCACCATGGCCGGCCCCAGGAACCGCGACGGCACGCGCAGCGAATCGAAGACCGGCAGCGCGTGCAGCAGCTTGAACAGCGACGCGCCCCGATTGCCGCCCAGCGCGCACCAGACCGCCACCACCAGCACGAAGAGGTCGATCCGGTTTGCGCGCTTCCTGACGGCCAGCGCCGCGCCGGCCAGCATCAGGACGACCGGCGCCCAGCCGACGTAGTCGTCGTACTCCGGCCAGACGTAGCGGTGCCCCGGCATCCATCGGCCGTGATCGCGCGCGGTCCAGAACGTGAAGACCTCGCCGATCCGCAGGGCGTCGTCGATGGGCTCGTGGCGCGGGTGCTCGCGCAGGAAGGCCAGCACCGGCACCAGGCGAACGGCCGACAGCAGCCCCCCCACGACCACGATCACGGCCAGCGACCGCCCCACCGCCCGGCGGTCCTCACGCGACGGCAGCCGGGCCAGCGCCTCGGCGCCCAGCACGACCGCCATCAACGGCGCCGGGTAGGTCCCCCCCTCCAGCACCGTGGTGGCCATCAGCGCCGCCACCAGGACGGCGTAGCGTAAATTCCGGAGCGACCGCCTGAAACCCCAGACGATCAAGGGCAAGTACAGGAATGGCGTAAACGAAAGGTGCCCGCCGCCGATGTGTTCTGCATAGAACCCGCAAGCCGCCATCAGCGCAGCGCCCAGGATCTGCTCGGGGAGGCCGCCCCCCTCGTCGGCAACCAGCGCCCGCGCCCCCAGCGTCCCGGCCATCAGATGCGCCAGGATCCAGACCTTCATGCCCACCGCCGTGGGCAGCCAGAAGAATGTCAGCAGGAACATCGGGCCCGGGAACGGCGCCTCGGGCTCCTGGTAGAGCACGATCCCGCCGCAGTGGTAGGGGTTCCACGAAGGGAACTGGTGGAAGTCGCGCAGGGCGACCCGGGCCGTCTCCCACAAGGTGGCGAAGTGGCGCCAGTCGTCGGTGCTTCCGATGCGGTCGAGGCTCAGCCGGCAGGCGTCCCCCGACGGGCAATACACGATCATCGATCCGATCAGGACCAGCGGGATCGCGAGGGCCGCGAGGGTTCCCCAGGTCCGTTTCTGGCTCTGCATGAGGCCCCGACGGCGGTCCTATCACGCTTCGAGCTTGCGCCGAGGCGCGGCTTGCATAATCTGGAATGGAAGGGATGAGCGCGCCGACGCGACCCCGAACTCGCGGCGACCGTCCTCGGGTGGCCCTGGTGCTGTCCGGTGGCGGCGCCCGCGGCGCCTACGAGGCTGGCGTCATGCGGTACGTCCGCGAGGACCTGGCCGGCGACCTGGGCGGACACGTCCAGTTCGACATCATCTGCGGCACGTCGGTGGGGGCGATCCACGCCTGCTTCTTCGCGGCCACCTCGGACATCCCGGAGCAGCAGGGGCGCATCCTGGTCGACCGCTGGGAGAGCTTCGTCCTCGAGGAGATGGTCAGCTTCGGCGTGAAGGAATTCCTGCGCGCGCCCGCCACCCTGCTGGGCAGCGGCGTCATCGAAGAGGTCGAAGGCCAGCGCCACCTGGGCGGGATCGTACAGACCCAGCAGCTGGAGAAGATGGTCAGGCGGCTCATCCCCTGGAACCGCATCGGCACCAACATCCGCGACGGCCACATCGAGTCGCTCTCGGTGACCGCCACCGACATCGGCTCGGGCAAGACGGTGGTCTTCGTGCAGAGCGCGCGCGGTCAGGCGCCGGGCTGGACCAAGGACCCCTTCGTGCGGGCCCAGGCCGTCACCATCGGGCCCGAGCACGCGCTGGCCTCGGCCGCCCTCCCCATCCTGTTCCCCGCCATCTGCGTGGGCGAGCGCTTCTTCTGCGACGGGGGCCTGCGCCAGAACACGCCGCTGTCGCCGGCGCTGCGGCTGGGGGCCGACAAGGTCCTGGTGATTGGCCTCCGCCAGCAGCCGACCACCAACAACGTCCCCGAAGAATCGATGCCCTTCCCCGGCGCCGCCTTCCTGGTCGGCAAGGTGCTGGACGCCTTCCTGCTGGACCACATCGACTATGACCTGGACCGCCTGCGGCGCTTCAACGCCGTCATCGAGGCGGTGCGGGCCACCGGCAGCCCCGATCACGTCAAGCGCTTCGACGAGGTCGTGACCACCATGCGCGGCGCCCCCTATCGCATCGTGGGCGAGTACATGCTCCGCCCCTCGTCCGACCTGGGCGAGATCGCGGCACAGGTCGCGCGCGCGGGCCGCTTCAAGGGGAGCGGCGGCGGCGCCGGCATCCAGCTCTTGCGGCGGCTGGCGACGGCCCGCGGCGCAGACGAGGCCGACCTGCTGTCGTACATCCTGTTCGACGGCCTGTTCGCCGCCGAGGTGGCGCGCCTGGGCTACGAGGACGCGCGCGCGCACCACGACGAGCTGGCCAAGTTCCTGGCCGACGCGGTCGTGCCAGCGACTACTTGACCAGACGCAGCTGGGGGCGCTTGCGGCGGCGCGCCACCAGCGGGCCCAGCAGCTCGGGCGCCGGCTCGGCGTGGGCCGGGACGGCCTGCAGCCGCCGCACCGCCGGTGGCGGGGTGGGATCGACCGGCAGCTCGTCCCCCATGGCGCCGTCGGCCGCCCCGTCGGTGTCCGGGACCGGCGCGGCGATGACCGAGACGTCGCTGGGGACATCCTCGGCGAACAGCACGCCCCGGCCGTCGACGCCCGTGACGGCGTAGACCGCCGTCCAGGGGACGACCGTTCGGTGCGCCGTTCGCGAGAACGACAGGGTGGCCTGCACGCCGTCCTCGTCGATCTCCAGGTCGGGGATCGGGATCGGCAGGTCGTGGCCGTATTGCAGGATCAGGTGCGCTTCGTTCCGAAAGGGGTCGGGGACCAGCACGCCGGCGCGTCGAGCGTCCAGGTGCAGAGAGGTCCACCCCTCTTTCAGGAGCGCCGAGAAAGCCTGCTGCTTCGAGGGGCGTTCAGTAGAGCTCATCCGCGCTCGTCGATATCGAGGGACTACAGTCTTACTTGGAAGCGGTCGTAGCGCAACGGCGACCGATTTGCGAGCGTCCAGATCGTGCCAAAAGCGCGACGCGCGGTATTTTTGTCTTGAAAATCGTCGGCGGCGCGGTCCGCGCGTGCCGTTTTTGCGATACGCTTCACGCAGATGAATCGCCTGACGCCCGCGCCGCCGCCGGGGACACCCGCCCGGTTCCCCTCCGGCTGGCGCGCGCGCCTCGGCCGCGATCCGGTCCCGATCCTGCTTCGCGAGGGGAGCCAGGCCCTGGTGGCGCGGGTGCGCCGCGATCTGATCGACGACGAAGAGGCGCCGCGCGCCGACGAGGTCCTGACCTATTCGGAAGTGAAGAGCTTCCTGAAGAAGCAGGAGAAGAACGGCGCGTTCCCGGCCAAGCCGCCCGAAAAAACGCTGGGTCCGGCCAAGTTCGCGCGGGCCGTCGCGACCGTGCGCGCGCTCGATCGAATGGCCGACTTCGGCCTGCGCAAGTCGGAGGATCCGGTGGCCCGCGCGGTGGAGCTGCTGCTGGACTCGCAGGCGGCGGACGGCGGCATCGGCGATCTGGCGGTCGGCGAGACGCCCGAGGCCCGCGCCAAGACCGTGGCGGTGCATTTCCAGGGCTGGGCGCTCTCGACGCTCTGCCGCGTCGGCTACGACGACGACCCGCGCATCGAGAAGGCGTTCCGCTACCTGCTGGCCAACCGACAGGCCGACGGCGGCTGGGCCTGGCGCGGCGTGCGGACCGACTCGGCGGCGCGCCCGTCCAGCCACCTGGTCACCGGGATGGCGCTGCGGGCCTTCGCGTCATCTCCGTCGCGGCGCAGCTCTCGCGAGGCGCGCCGCGCCGCCGAGCTGCTGGCCACCCGCTTCCTGCAGCCGGACCGCTACCCCGACCGCAAGGCCGCCACCTACTGGGAGCAGATCAACGAGCCGCGCTTCTGGACCGACGTGCTGGACGCGCTGGACGGCGTCACCGCCGTCGGGCTGGGCAAAGAGAACTCGGGCGTGCGCACCGCCGAGGCCTACGTGCGCGGGCGCCAAAACCCGGACGGGCTCTGGTACCCGGGCGCGCCGCAGAAGGCCGACGGGCTCGGCAAGACGGCCGCGGCAGCGGCGGCCGCCGCCAGCGCCAAGGACCGGGAGAGCGCCCGCTGGCTGACCGTCCGGGTCCTCATCGTGCTCCGCCGGGTGAATTGACCGGGGCCCCCGCCAGCCGTGGTACCGTCCGGCCAGCCGTGGTAAAAGTCCGCTCCTTGTCCCAGCACGTCTCCACCGACGAGGTCCGTCGGGTCCACGATCTGCCGATCCCCGAGCTGGTGTTCCGCGCCCAGGGCGTCCACCGCGAGCATCATCCCCCGACGGAGATGCAGCTCTGCTCGCTGCTGTCGGTCAAGACCGGCGGCTGCCCCGAGGACTGCGCCTACTGCACCCAGTCGTCGCGCTACGACACCGGGCTCGAGAAGCAGCGCATGATGAAGCCGCCGGAGGTGCTGGAGGCGGCCACCCGCGCCAAGGCCGCCGGGGCGTCTCGCTTCTGCATGGGCGCCGCCTGGCGCGAGGTCAAGGACGGCCCCGCGTTCGACGACGTGCTCGAGATGGTGCGGGGCGTGCGGGCGCTGGGCATGGAGGCCTGCTGCACGCTGGGGATGCTGACCGAGGACCAGGCCCGCCGCCTGGCCGACGCCGGGCTGACCGCCTACAACCACAACCTCGACACGTCGCGCTCGTACTACAAGTCGATCATCTCGACGCGAACCTACGACGACCGGCTGCGGACGCTGGACAACGTGCGCAAGGCCGGCATCACGGTCTGCTGTGGCGGCATCATCGGCATGGGCGAGTCGATCGACGACCGCTGCGCGATGCTGGCCACGCTGGCGAACCTGGACCCGCAGCCCGAGAGCGTGCCGGTCAATGCGCTGGCGACGATGCCCGACGGCATCCGCACGGCGCTCTCGGACCGGCCGCGCATCGATCCGCTGGAGCTGGTCCGGATGATCGCGACCGCTCGCATCTTCATCCCGAAGGCGCGGGTGCGGCTGTCGGCGGGACGCGACGCGCTGACGCGCGAGGCCCAGGTGCTCTGCTTTCTGGCTGGTGCTAACTCGATTTTCTACGGAGAGAGACTGTTGACCACAGGAAATCCGGACGTGGAGGCAGATCAGGGGCTCTTGCGCGACGTGGGTATGAGCGCGTCGGCGCTGGGCGGCGAATGAGCCGGCCGGCTCCCCTGCCGGCGCTGGACGCTTCCGAGCTGGCCAAGTTCCAGCCCTGGAAGCAGCCCTGGTGGCGTCCCACCAAGGGCGACGGCCCGGCCCTGTTCTGGATGATCCTGATCCACTCCTGCGCGGTCCTGGGCCTGATCCTGACCCCGGTCCCGGGCTGGAGGATCTTCCTGGCCGCGGCCGCCCTCCATTTTCTGGGGGGCCTGGGCACGACCATCGCGTACCACCGCTCCATCGCGCACAAGTCGCTGCGGCTCAACCCCGTGGTGCGCAACGTGCTGACGTTCTTCGCGGTATTCAACGGGTCGGGCTCGCCGCTGTCGTGGGCGTCGTACCACCGCCTGCACCACGCCAAGTCGGACACGCAGGAGGACATCTCCAGCCCGGGCGTGGGCGGCTTCTGGTGGTCGCACCTGCGCTGGCTATGGCAAGCCGGTTCGCCGCCGATCAAGCGATACGCCAAGGACCTGGACACGCCGGTGAACCGCCTGTGGGGGCGCTTGCAGGTGCCGCTGATGGCGGTGGGGCTGTTGTTCGGGTTGGCGTTCGGCTGGAAGGCGTTCTTCTGGCTGGGGCCGATTCGCATGGTCTTCGCGCTCCACGCGCAGTGCTTCGTGAACAGCGTCTGCCATCTGAAGAAAGAGCCCGGCCCCGAGGGGACGGCCATGAACGTTCGCTGGCTGGCGCTGATGCACTTCTTCCAGGGTGAAAACTGGCACCAGAACCACCACGACCGCCCCGGCTCCGCGCGGCTCGGATGGACGCGGCTGCAGCCGGACGTCGGCTGGTACACCATCCTGCTGCTCGAGAAGCTGGGCCTGGCCACCGACGTGCGCCGCCCGAGCTTCGAGCGCTCCCTCGACGCGGCTGCTTAGTCCCAGCCCCACTGCCGGCGGACCTCGTAGGCCGCCAGCGCGACCGAGGTCGACAGGTTCAGCGATCGGACCTCCGGGTCCCGCATCGGGATCGCGACGGTGGCGTCCGGATGGCGATCGAGCAGCGCCTGGTCGAGCCCGACGCTCTCGCGACCGAAGATCAGCACCGACGGCCGCGGGTAGGTCACCTCCTGGAAGCGCCGGCGGCCGCGCGCGGTGAAGAAGAACGGCGTCCCCAGCGCTGGCAGCGCGGCCTCGAACGCGGCCCAGCTCTCCCAGACCCGCGGCTGCACGCGCGGCCAGTAGTCGAGGCCGGCGCGGCGCACGTTCTTGTCGTCCAGCGAGAAGCCGAGCGGCTGCACCAGATGCAGCCGCGCGCCGGCCGCCAGGCAGGTCCGCCCGGCGTTTCCGGTGTTCCAGTGGATCTCGGGCTCGACCAGCACGACGTGCAGCTCCCGGGTCACGCCTTACCTTGCAAGCTGGAGGGGCAGTCATGATCAGGAAGCTCTCGACCGGCCAGTACCGGCTGTATTCGCGCAAGATCGACCCCCAGACCGGCAGGCGCAGGAACCTGGGGACCTTCAAGACCCGCACGGCGGCCGAGAAGCACGAGCGGGCGGTGCAGTTCTTCAAGCGCCATTAGGCGGCCGCCCCACCGATCAGGCGATACCCGCCCAGCGGCAGATCGGGGGGCAGCGCCAGCCGGCCGAAGCCCACGCGGCACAGGCCGAGCACGTGGCTCCCCAGCGCGGCGAAGATCCGGCGCACCTCGTGGTAGGCGCCGCCGCCGATCGTGATCGACGCCAGCAGCGCGGTCTCGGGCGGCACGGGCAGCGAGGGGTGCGCCCGGTCGCGCGGCAGCTCGCCCAGCCCCAGCACGTTCGGCTGGTGTCCGTCGTCCAGGCGCAGGGTGGCCGGCAGCGGCCCGAACGGCCGCGCCAGCGCCGCCTGGTAGGTCCGGGGCACCGCGCGCCGCGGGTGCGTGAGGCGCTGGATCTCGGAGCCGTCGTTGGTCCAGAGCAGGAGGCCGGTCGTGTCCAGATCCAGTCGGCCCACCGGCCGCAGCTCGGCGTGCAGCGGCGCCTCGCGCAGCAGCGCATACGCCGTCGGGTGGCGGGGGTCGCGGAGCGCGGTCACGCAGCCGAGCGGCTTGTTCAGCAGCACGTGCACGCGGTCGTGGAGGCGCCGCTCGACGCCGTCGACCACCGCGAGCAGCGGCAGCCGCTCGGCCGGAATCGACTGGCGCGGGTTGGTGAGAGGGACGCCGCCGACCACCAGCCCGCCGTCCTGCACCAGCGCGCGCGCCGCCCCGCGCGCGCAGCCCAGGTTGCGCGCCAGCAGCACATCGATCCGCGCCCCCTCGGCCGTCATTTGGGCTCGAGCGGCATGGCCACGTCGACCGGGACCGCGTCCAGCAGGTCCGTCAACACGCGCGGCGCGAGCTCGACCAGCAGGCCGCGGGCGCCTCCATTGATGTAGATGACGGGCAGCTCGAGGATCGAGCGCTCGACGTAGATCGGCAACGGCTTGCGCAGGCCGAAGGGGGACGTGCCGCCGACCAGATAGCCGGTGTGGCGATGCGCGACCGTCGGGTCACAGGGCTGAACGGTCTTGGCGCCCAGCGCGCGGGCGAGCTGCTTGGTCGAGATCTGCCGATCGCCGTGCATCAGGCAGACGAGCGGCCGCTTGTCGCCCGTCTCGAGCACGATCGTCTTCACCACCTGGTGCTCGTCCACGCCCAGCGCCTCCGAGCTATGGCGCGTTCCCCCCTTGTCGACGTAGGGGTAGAGGCGCGGTGTGAAGGCCACCCCCGCCGCCCGAAGCGCCAGGAGCGCCGGCGTCGACGGAAGGTTCTCCCGGCTCATCGGCCCACTTTAGCGTCAGACACTTTCTGATTCATGCGTGCCGCCGGAAACTGCCGTGCTTGCCCCTGCGGCGAAGGTCGTCACTTTTTGCCCTAGGGGTTGTCATGAACACAATCACACGTCTCGGAATGGCAGGGGCTCTGGCGGGGATGGTGGCTTTCGGGGGTTGCTCGACCACCAACTCGATGCTGGGGCGAAACCAACAGGTCTGGACCATGACGTCGCAGTCGGCGATGCCGGCCGTCCAGGGGAGGATCCAGGTGGCGACGGGCGACAAGGGAACCAACCGCGACCTGAAGGTCGAGGCGAGCAACCTGGCCAAGCCTGACAGCACGTTCGACGGGGCGTCGACCTACGTCGTCTGGCTGAAGCCGACGCACGGGCAGCCGGTCAACATCGGCGTGCTCAAGCCGGACAAGAACGAGAACGCCAAGCTGGAGACCACGACGGCGTACACGACGTTCGAGGTCATGGTGACGGCGGAGGCGAGCGCTCAGCCGACGGCGCCCAGCACGCACCAGGTCCTGGACGCGATGGTGCACGTCGCGACGTAAGTCGCGGCGCCTTCAGCGCGGGGCGCCGGCAGCCTGCTTGAGGGCAGCCCGGATCTCGGGATGCTCATCCAGGAAGGCTTGCCGGCTCTCGCGGCTGATCTCGACCACGACAGTGACGTCCTTCTGGATCTTCGACTGGCAGCCGAGCCGCGAGTTGGCCTTCACGTCGAAGGCCTTGTCCATGATGTCCTCTTCGCGGTCGGACGGTGCCGGCAGCGCCTCCATCCCCTGCTTCACGTAAACGTGGCAGGTCGAGCAGGCGCAGACGCCGCCGCAGGCCGAACCGACCTGGGCGTGCGCCTTGTTCGACGCCTCGAGGATGCTGGTCCCGATCGGCACCTCGATCTCGATTCCTTCCGGTTCGAACCGCACCCTGGGCATCAGTGCTTCCCTCCGTGGTGCGCGTGGCGATGCTTGCCGGCCGCGGTCTCGTCAGCCCGTGCTTCCACGGCCCCGACGTCTCTGCCACGCAGCCCCCGCTCGAACGCCAGGTTCATCCTGCGCGCCGCGAACGCCTTCGACGCCTCGTCCAACGCCTCGATGGCGCGCCGGATGGCCTGGTGGTCGAGCCCTTCACGGGTCCCCGCCAGATGCGCCAGCGCCGCGTCGATGGCCGGTCGATCCTCGGGCGTGAGCAGGTCCGGCGTGTCGGCCATTGCCGCGCGCGCCGCCGCCGCGATCCGGTCGGCTTCGATCCGCTGCTCGGTGAGCTGCCGCACCTGAACGTCCTCCTCGGCGTGGGCGAACGAGTCGAGCAGCATCCGCTCGACCTCCTCGTCCGTCAGGCCATAGCTCGGCTTCACCTGCACCGACGCCTGCTGGCCGGTGGTCTCTTCCTGGGCGGCGACCCGCAGGATGCCGTCGGCATCCACGGTGAACGTCACCTCCAGGCGGGCCATCCCGGCCGGCATCGGGGGGATCCCCTTCAGCGAGAAGCGCGCCAGCGAGCGGCACTGATCGGCCAGCTCGCGCTCGCCCTGGAGGACGTGCAGGTCGAAGCCGGTCTGCTTGTCGGCGAAGGTGGTGAACGTCTGCGCCGCGCCGCAGGGGACGGTGGTGTTGCGGTGGATCAGCTTCTCGACGACGCCGCCCATCGTCTCGAGCCCCAGCGACAGCGGGACGACGTCCAGCAGAAGCATGTCCCCCTGGGTCGAGCCGCCGGCCAGCGCGTCGGCCTGCAGCGCAGCCCCCAGCGCGACGACCTGGTCGGGGTCGATGTCGCCCAGCGGCTCGCGCCCGAACAACTTCTCGACGAACTGGCGCACCAGCGGCATGCGCGTCGCGCCGCCGACCAGGATCACGCCGGACAGCTTGTCGGCGCGCACCCCCGCATCCGCCAGAGCCTGCCGCACCGGCGGCGCGCAGCGCGCCAGCACCGGCTCGACGGCCAGCTCCATCTCTGTCCGGGTCAGCCCGACGGTGACCGGACCCTCACCATCCGGTAGATGCGCCGGCAGATCGGTCGAGGCGTCCTCGCGGAACGTCAGCGCCTCTTTCAGCGCGCGCGACGCGTCCAGGACCTGTCGCCAGCGGCGCGCCGTGGCCAGATCGGCGACCGCGCCCTCTTCGCCTGCCTGCCCGGCCAGCGCCGCGATCACCTGGTCCGCGGGCGCGGCCTGCCGCAGCTTCTGCAGCAGCAGGTGCGCGACGGCCCGATCGAAGTCGTCGCCGCCCAGCGCGGAGTCGCCGCCGGTCGACTTCACCTCGAACACGCCATCCTCCAGCTTCAGGATCGAGATGTCGAAGGTGCCGCCGCCCAGGTCGAACACGGCGAACGTCCCCTCGGCCTGCTTGTCCAGTCCGTAAGCCACCGCGGCGGCGGTCGGCTCGTTCAGCAGGCGCAGCACCTCGAGCCCGGCCAGGCGGCCGGCGTCGCGCGTCGCCTGGCGCTGGCCGTCGTCGAAGTAGGCAGGCACGGTGATGACCGCGCCCGCCAGCTTGACCCCCAGCTCGGTCTCGGCCCGCGCCTTCAGCACCTTCAGGATCTCGGCCGAGACCTCGATCGGCGTGACCGCCCGCCCGCCCGCCACGGCGAAGCGCACGACGTGACCGTCGCCCGGCGCGAACTGGTACGGGGTCAGCCGGCGCGTGGCCTCGGCGTCGCGCGAGCCCCGCCCCATGAACCGCTTGACCGACGCGATGGTGTCGCGCGGGAAGGCCTGGGCCAGCTCGTCGCGCGCCTGCGCGCCCACCAGCACCGAGCCGTCGGCCGCGTAGTGGACCACCGACGGGACGATCGCCTCACCCTGCTCGTCGGTCAGGCAGACCGGCTTGCCGCCATCGACGACGGCGATCAGCGAGTTCGTCGTCCCCAGGTCGATCCCGACGGCGCTGGTCCGACAGGCCCGCTTGGGCCGCGTCTGACCCGGCTCGCCGATCTGCAGCAGCGCTTCAGCCATGGGCCCCCTCACCCGGAATCTCGTCCAGGAACCGCTGGTAGTAGCGCAGGCCGACCAGCAGCCGGGCCGCCTCCGGCAGCTTGGCGCCGCCCGGCTCGTCGAGGGCCGCTCCCAGCGACTTCATCGCGTCCGCGTACCGGCGCCGCATCGCCTCGGCCATCGCTTGCACCTTGGGGGCGTTGCGGGCGCGCTGGGCCTCGGCCAGCTCCTCGCGCAGCTCGAGGATCTCCATCAGGAACATCGGCGGCGCGGACACCTGGCGGGTGGCCACCTCGGCAGCGGCGGGCTTGCGGTCGTCGCCCTTCAGCTCGAACCCGGCCAGCTCGAGCAGGTACTCCGCTCGTCGCATCGGATCCTTCAGCGTCCGCCAGGCGTCGTTCAGCTGCACCGTGCGCGCCAGCGCCGCTTTCCGGGCGCGCGGGTCGGCGGTGGCGAAGCGGTCCGGGTGGACCTGCCGCGACAGCTTCTTGAAGTTGGTCTCGGCCGCTTCCAGGTCGACCGCGAACATCCGCGGCACGCCCAGAACCGAAAACCGGTCCTGCGCATCATCGGGCGGCAAGACCACCGCGCACGCCGCGCACAGCGGACCGGCGCCACCTTCGCGCTCACACGACCAGCAGATCATGTCGGGTCCCTAGAACTGGACCGATTCGCCGCAGCCGCACGTCCCCTTCACGTGCGGATTCTCGAACTTGAAGCCGCGCGCGACCATCGTGGTCTGGTACCCCAGCGTCGAGCCGTCCAGGTACAAGTAGCTCTTCGGGTCGATGAACACCCGGACCGCGCCATCCTCGAAGGACAGCACTTTGTCCTCGGCGCGCGGCTCGGCGTCCGACCACTCGAACAGATAAGAAAAGCCCGTGCAGCCGCCACCGCGGATGCCCACGCGCAGCCCCTTGGGGACGCTGGCGCGGGCCGCGGCCGCCTTCTTGATCTCGGCGACGGCCCGATCGGTGACGGCGATGGCCATTGGTTACTCAGCCGCGACCTTGGCCGCAGACGCAGACGCAGACCTCGCGGCCGACTTCTCGGCGCGTTTGGCCTTGTAGTCGGCGATCGCGCTCTTGATCGCGTCCTCGGCCAGCACGGAGCAGTGGATCTTGACCGGCGGGAGGTTCAGCTCCTCGACGATCTGGGTGTTCTTGATCTCCATCGCTTGGTCGATGGTCATCCCCTTGACCCACTCGGTGGCCAGCGACGACGACGCGATCGCCGAGCCGCAGCCGAAGGTCTTGAACTTGGCGTCCTCGATGACGCCCTCGTCGCTGATCTTCAGCTGCAGCTTCATCACGTCGCCGCAGGCGGGCGCGCCGACCAGGCCGGTCCCGACGCTCGGGTCGTCCTTGTCGAAGCTCCCGACGTTCCGGGGGTTCTCGTAGTGCTCGATGACCTTTTCGCTGTACGCCATGGTGTTTTTCCTCAGTGAGCTGCCCAGGTGATGCTCTTCAGGTCGATCCCCTGCTGCGCCATCTCGTAAAGGGGTGAGAGCTCCCGCAGCTTCTTGACCTTGTCCACGATCAATTTGGTCACGTAATCGACCTCTTCCTCGGTGTTGAAACGGCCGAGGCCAAAGCGGATCGACGTGTGCGCCATCTCTTCCTCGACGCCCACCGCCCGCAGCACGTAGGACGGCTCGAGCGAGGCCGAGGTGCAGGCCGAGCCCGACGACACCGCGATGTCCTTGAGGCCCATCAGCATCGCCTCGCCCTCGACGTACGCGAAGCTGATGTTCAGGTTGCCCGGCAGCCGGTGCTCCATCGAGCCGTTGACGTAGGTGTCGGTGACCTGCGACTGGATGCCGCTGCGCAGCCGTTCGCGCAGGGCCAGCAGGCGCCTGCTCTCGACCCCCATCTCGGCCGCGGACAGCTCGGCCGCCTTGCCGAAGCCGACGATGCCCGGCACGTTCAGCGTCCCCGACCGCATCCCGCGCTCGTGGCCGCCGCCGTCGATCTGCGCGGTGATGCGCACGCGCGGCTTGCGGCGCACGTACAGCGCGCCGACCCCCTTGGGGCCGTACATCTTGTGGGCCGACAGCGACACCAGGTCGGCCTTGGCGGCGTTGACGTCGAACGGGATCTTGCCGACCCCCTGGACCGCGTCGACGTGGAAGACCGCGCCGCGCTCCTTGACGATCGCGCCGATCTCCTCGATCGGGTTCACCACGCCGATCTCGTTGTTGGCGAGCATGATCGACACGACGGTGGTCTTGTCGGTCATGGCCGCGCGCAGCGTCTCGGGGTTCACCAGCCCGTCTTTCTCGACCGGCAGGTAGGTGACCTCGTAGCCGTCCTTCTCGAGCCGCTTGCAGGTGTCCAGCACCGCCTTGTGCTCGGTCTGGGCCGTGATGATGTGGTTGCCGCGGTCGTGGTTGAACTCGGCCGCGCCCTTGATGGCCAGGTTGTCGGACTCGGTCGCGCCCGACGTCCAGACGATCTCCTTGCCGCTGGCCCCGATCAGGGCGCCGACCTGGTCGCGCGCCGCCTCGACCGCCTTCTCGGCGCCCCAGCCGAAGGTGTGCGACCGGCTGGCCGCGTTGCCGAACACCTGCGTGAAGTAGGGCAGCATCGCCTCGACGACGCGCGGGTCGACCGGCGTGGTGGCGTGGTTGTCCATGTAGATCGGAAGCTTCAGGGTCATTTCGCTATCCCTTCGACCAGCAGCGGAGCGCGGCCGTCGTGGCCGTGAATGCCGCAGGTTCCGCATTCGGCCTGCGTGTGCGTGGGCTCGCACGACCGGCAGCTGTCCATGTAGGCCAGCGTCTCGGTCAGGTCGCCGACCAGCCGTTCCAGCCGCGCGATCGTCTCCTGGGTCTCGCGCAGCTTGTCGGAGAAGATCTCGCGCACCCGGGCCATGGCCTTGGGCGCCGCCGCCGACTCTTCCCAGTCGCGCAAGAAGGCTTTGATCTCGGTCAGTGAGAAGCCCAGATCCTGCAGCTTCTGGATCCAGTCGATCCGCTTGACCGCCTTGCCCGAGTACAGCCGGAAGTTCCCCTTGGAACGAACGGCCGGCGCCAGAAGGCCGAGCTCTTCGTACAGGTGTACCGCCCGGACGGTCTTTCCCGTCCGCTTGGCCAGCTCGCCGACCTTGAGCAGCGCCAGGCTGTCGGCCGGAACGTGGTTCGAACCCTCACCCATACGTATGGGTTATCTATATCTCAGGACGGGCCCGTGACAAGGACCAATTTTCCAAAGCTTGCGCGGGACTCCAGGATTTGATGCGCCGCGGCGACGTTTTCTAGTGGGAAGACCTGGCTCACCACGGGCCTCAGCCGTCCTGCCGCGAAGAGGTCGACCAGGCTGAACAGCCGCGACTTGCTGGCCATGGTCGAGCCAAAAATGCTGAGCTGGCGCCAGAAGACGTGCCTCAGGTTCAGCGGCGTCTCGTACCCGGCGGTCGCGCCGCAGGTCACGACGCGCCCGCCCTTGGCGCAGGCGACGATCGACTTCGGAAAGGTCGCCGCCCCGACGTGCTCGAAGACGATGTCGGCGCCGCGACGGCCGGTCAGGCGCTTCACCTCGGCCACCAGGTCGGCGGTCTGGTGGTTGATGGTCTCGTCGGCGCCCAGCGCGCGAGCCGACGCCAGCTTGGCGTCGGTCGAGGCGGTGGCGATCACCCGGGCTCCGTAGAGCTTGGCGATCTGGACGGCGGCCGAGCCGACCCCCGACCCGGCCGCCAGCACCAGCACCGTCTCGCCCTGCCGGATCTCGGCGCGATCGACCAGCATCTGCCAGGCGGTCATGAACACGGTGGGGATCGACGCCAGCTGAGCATCGTCCAGCGGCACGCGATCGCGCGGGACGGGCACCAGGTTCTGCGCGGGAACGACCAGCTCCTCGGCCTGGCCGCCCCAGGTCTGCTCGCCGACCATCCTGAACTCGGGGCACAGGTTGTCGCGCCCGTCCAGGCAAGCCACGCAGCGACCGCACGAAAGCCCCGGGTTCACCAGCACGCGATCGCCGACCCCGACGCCCGGCCGTGCCGCCACGCCCGGGCCCAGCGCCGCGACGACGCCGCAGACGTCGCCGCCCAGAACGTGCGGCAGCGGCACCGGAAGGGCGGGGAGCCCGCGCCGCAACCAGAGGTCGACGTGGTTGAGCGCCGCGGCCGTCACGCGCACGGCGATCTCGCCGCTTCCGAGCGGCGGCGACGGAACCTCGCCGACCTCCATCACCTCGGGACCGCCGTGGCGGCGAAACAGCGCCGCCCGCATCAGCGCGGCCCGACGGACTTCAGCGCCCGGCGTTGCGGGCCCTCGCCGGCGGACCGGCCGTTTCGCGCGACCTCGGAGACCGCCGCGAGAAACCCGTCAATGACCAGCTCCGGCAGCTCACCCATGTTCGCTACCTGGATGTACCGCTCCGCCAGCTCCCCCTTGGCGCGGTAGACGATGAAGCCCCGCGCCTTCATGCCGTCGTAGAAAGACGAGACGGTCAGGTGCGCCGGCAGCCGGAACGTCGAGATGGTGTGCGATTCGCGCCCGGTGTTGGTGAACGACTCGAACCCCAGGTCGGCCAGCACCCGCCGGATCCGCAGGCTGCGCTCGCGGTAGACCGCGCGGCGCGCCGGCACGCCGCCCTGCTCGGCCAGCTCGTCCAGCGCGGTCTCCAGCGCGAAGAAGGACGACACCGCCGGCGTGAAGGGCGTCTGTCGCAGCTCGTCCAGATAGCGCCGGTGCCGCTTCAAGTCCAGGTAGTAGACGCGCGGCGCGATGTCGGCGATGCGTGGCCAGACCTCGGGCGCCACGCAGAGAAAGGACACGCCCGAGACCGAGTGCAGGCACTTGTTCGCCGACGAGTAACAGATGTCGATCCCGTCGCGCGCCACGTCGATGTCCTCGACGCCCAGCGCGGACACCGCATCGACGATCGACGTGACGCCGCGGGCCCGGCAGATGCGGCCGACCTCGCCGATCGGGTTCAGCACGCCGACCGAGGTCTCGTGGTGGATCACGGCGGCGGCCGCGATGTCCGGATCGGCGTCCAGGGCCCGGGCCACGTCGGCGGGGTCCGCCAGTATCCCCCAGGGATAGCGCAAGGTGTGCCGGGCGATCCCGTGCAGCGCCGCGATCTCGTCCAGGCGCTCGCCGAACGCGCCGTTGGCCACGACCAG
>DATJWP010000043.1:0-8850 GCA_035578045.1 Polyangia bacterium
TGTCCCGCACGGTCGAGTCGTAATACTCGCCGCGCTGGCTGGTGTAGATCGCTTGCTGTGAGGCGCTGGGATCTTCCGATAGCGCCTCCAACGCCACGTCGCACGTGTCGTCCCGGTCCTCCCGGTTGAGCCAGGCGCCGATTCCCCAGCGCAGCGCGACGAACGAGGAAGCGGTCGTCCGGGGCGTGTAGAACATGTCGGCGCCCGCGGTCGTTCGGATCCTCTCGAAGCCGGCCTCCGCGAACACGCGGTCGGCCGTCGCCACGCAATCGGAGCGGGTGGTGGCCGACTTCACCTGCAGCCGCAGGGCTGTCGTCTGGTAGCACCCCGCGCAGATCGCAGCTCCCAGCACGGCTGCGGACACCACGCGCAGACGGTTCGATGATCGCATTCCTTCACCGGCGAAGACGATCGCCAGAACCGATGTTATCAGTCGCGCGCAGACCTGAATGTGAAACCTGCGCCTGTGCCCCCTCTGCCGCCGCGGGACGGCGAAGCTCGGCCTTGCGCGCGGCGCGCCAGCCGCGTGCGCCAAATCGCCAGATTGCCTCGTGGTTTCGCGGTCCCGTGGGCGGCGTCGACCAGGGACTTCAGGCCGCCTGGGCGTTCGGCGCGGGCGGCGCCCCCAGCGCCGCGTTCTCGGCCTTTCGCGCCGCCAGCAGGAGGGAGCGGACCTCGGTCGCCAGGTCGGGGTGCTCCGCCACGTACGCGCAGGCCTTGTCGCGCCCCTGGGCGATCCGCTCGCCGTGGAAGGCGTAGAAAGCGCCCGATTTCTCGAACAGGCCCGCGGCCGTCGCCAGGTCGACGATCTCGCCGGGTGCGTTGACGCCGGCGCCGTAGAGGATGTCGAACTCGGCTTCGCGAAAGGGTGGGGCCACTTTGTTCTTCACCACCTTCACGCGGGCGTGGTTGCCGATCACCTGGTCGCCGTTCTTGACCGTGCCGATCTTGCGGATGTCCAGGCGAACCGACGCGTAGAACTTCAGGGCGTTGCCGCCGGTGGTCGTTTCGGGGTTTCCATAGACGACCCCGATCTTCTGCCTGAGCTGGTTGATGAACACGACGGCCGTGTTGTTCCTGGCGGTCGCGGCCGTCAGCTTGCGCAACGCCTGGCTCATCAGGCGAGCCTGCAGGCCCATGTGGGCGTCGCCCATCTCGCCCTCGATCTCCGCCTTGGGCACCAGCGCCGCCACCGAGTCGATCACGATCAGATCGACAGCGCCGGTCCCGACCAGCTTGTCGGCGATCTCCAGGGCCTGCTCGCCGTGGTCCGGCTGCGAGACCAGCAGGTCCTCGATCCGGACGCCCAGCTTGCGCGCGTAGCCCACGTCCAGCGCGTGCTCGGCGTCGATGAAGGCGCAGACGCCGCCCGCCCGCTGGGCCTGCGCGATCGCCTGCAACGTCAGCGTGGTCTTGCCCGAGGACTCAGGGCCGTAGATCTCGATGACCCGCCCGCGTGGGAGCCCGCCGACGCCCAGGGCCACGTCCAGGCCCACCGATCCGGTCGGGATGACCGCGATCTCGGCGATCTCGCCGCCGTCGAGCGGCATGATGGCCCCCTTGCCGAACTGCTTCTCGATGGCGGCGATCGCGCCGGCCACGGCCTTCATCTTCTCCTTCATGGTGGACATGGATCGTTCTCCTTTTGGTCTGGTCGTCACGTCGTGGGTTGATCGAGGGCGCGGTACTGAAGGCTCTCGGCCAGGTGGGCGGCGCGGATGGCGTCGCTCTCGTCCAGGTCGGCGATGGTCCGCGCGACCCGTCGAACGCGGGTGATCGCGCGCGCCGAGAGCCCGAGCCGCGCCGCCGCCTTCTCGAGCAGCCCGTGCCCGGCCGCGTCCAGCGGCGCCACCCGGGCCAACGCCGCGGCGGGGAGCCGCGCGTTCCAGCTCCCCCCGCGCGCCCGCTGTCGCTCGCGGGCCGTGGCCACGCGCGCGCGTACGGTCGCGCTCGGTTCGCCGGGCTGCGCCCCGGCCAGCTGCTGGTAGGGGAGCGCCGGCACCTCGACGTGCAGGTCGATGCGATCGACCAGCGGACCCGACAGGCGCGAACGGTAGTTGTGGACCAGGGTGGTCGAGCAGGTGCAGGTGCGGATGGCGCTGCCCAGGTAGCCGCACGGGCAGGGGTTGAGCGCGGCCACCAGCATGAAGTCGGTCGGGTAGGTGACGGCCCGGCGCGCCCGCACGATGGTCACCATCCGATCCTCCAGCGGCTGGCGCAGGCTCTCGAGCACGGAGCGCGGGTACTCGAGCAGCTCGTCCAGGAACAGCACGCCGTTGTGCCCGAGCGCGATCTCCCCCGGACGAACCTGCGGGCCGCCGCCGATCAGCCCGGCCACCGAGACGGTGTGGTGCGGCGCGCGGAACGGGCGGGCCCGCAGCAGCCCGCCGCCCCCCAGCAGCCCGGCGATCGAGTGGACCATCGTGGTCTCCAGCGCCTCGTCGAAGGTCAGCGGCGGGAGGATCCCCGGCAGGCGCTGCGCGAGCATCGTCTTGCCCGAGCCGGGCGAACCCACGAACAGCAGGTTGTGGCCGCCGGCGGCGGCGATCTCCAGCGCGCGGCGGGGCACCTCTTGCCCCCGCACCTCGAGGAGATCGGGCACGGGAGGGGACGATCGTTGGGCCGGCGGCGCCGCGTCCGGAGCCGGCAGCGCGGCCGACTCGCCGCGCAGCAGGGCCACCAGCTCGGTCAGATGACCGGGCGCGCGAACCTCGGGGCCGGGAGCGCCGCCGACCACCGCCGCCTCGGCGGCGTTGCCGGGCGGCACGACCAGCCGCCGCACCGCCCGCGAGCGCGCCCAGGCCGCGACCGGAAGCACGCCCCGCACGGGCCGGAGCGTTCCGTCGAGCGCCAGCTCGCCGAGGAACAGGGTGTCCGCCAGCGCGTCGGCCTCGAGCAGGCCGGCCGCGCACAGCATGCCGACCGCGATCGGGACGTCGAAGGCGGCGCCGTCCTTGCGCAGATCGGCGGGCGCCAGGTTGACCGTGATCCGGCGCGGGGGCAGCTTGAACCCGCTGTTCTCCAGCGCGCCGCGGATCCGGACCCGCCCCTCGCGGATGCCGGCGTCGGCCAGGCCGACGATGTTGCAGCCGGGGAGGCCGACCGCGACATCGACCTCCACGTCGATGGCGGCAGCTTCGATCCCCACCACGGCGGCGGAGGCGACCCGAACGAACATGCCCGCCGGTCATTGCGAGCCGGGTGCCAGGCGGCGGGCCCGGCTTTCCGCGGGTTCAGGCCCGCCGCTCCGGCCGGCGCGACCGGTTTGCGGTCAGCCGTCCGCGCCCTGGCCGCCAGTGTCCGGCAGCCGGTGCGACCAAGTTTCCGGTACCGGCAGCCGGGCGAGCGCAGCGCGGCTTTGCCGCGCGGAGCGAGGGGGACCGGGGGCCGCGAGCGGCAGCGAGCCGGTCCCCGGCAGATCAAAAGGTCAGGCGCAGGCCCAGGCGGGCGTTGAACGGGGTCTGGTAGGCCAGCGGGTGGCCGAAGTTCGGGTTCTGGGTCAGCGATTGGCCGCTGAAGTCCTTGGCGTACTTCAGGTCCTGGGCGGTGCCGTTCACGATGGGTGGCGCGGCCTGGTAGGTGTAGTTGTCGTCCGTCGCGATCGCCGTCTGCTGGTTCAGGATGTTGAACAGGTCGATGTACGCCTCGAGCTTCATCTTCGGGCCGATCGGCTGCGAGTAGCCGAACTTCGCGTCCAGCTCGGTGATGGCCGGCGTCCGGCCCGCCTCGCCGCGCGGGAGCAGGAACACCAGCTGATAGGGCGACCCCGGCACCAGGTTGCCGATGTAGTTGCGCGGCTGGCCGGACTGCGCGGTGAACGACAGGCCGAACAGGAAGTGTCCGTGGGCGACCGGCTGCTTGAAGTAGCCGTCCACCTTGAACAAGCTCGGGCGGTCATTGGGCAGCGGGCCGTTCTGGTTCACGTACAGCTCGGGGAAGTCGTAGGCGTTGGTGCCGTTCGGCGCGATGTAGTTCGTCTCGTTCTGGTAGAGGCCCTCGTAGTTGCCGATCAGGCGCGAGTAGGTGTACGAGGCCCGGGCGAACCACTGCTTCGAGAAGCGCTTGTTCAGCGACAGCGTCAGCGCGTCGTACGTGCGCTCCGGCTTGGGCGCCTGGCCCAGCGCCTGCACCGCGCTCAGGTTCGCCTGCGCGTTCTGGTAGTTGGCCTGGGCGACCGGATCGGTCGGGTTGGCCGTCGCGATCGCCTGGGCCTGGGCGACCTGGTGGTTGATCGCGTCGATGGCCGACTGCGAGACGTTGCCCGGGTTGGCCAGGACGTTGTTGCCCTGGGGGCCGGCGCCGTCCTCGATGATCGCGCCCAGCCAGCGATGCTGGTAGTCGAGGCGGATCGTCATGTCCTCGGCGATCTGGCGCTCGGCGGTGGCCACGATCTCGTTGTGGTACTGGCCTGTCAGGTTGGGCTGCGCGTACTCGCCGTTGAACGTCGCGCCGGCGCCGGCGGGGGTGCACTGCTTGAATTCGCCCGCGCCCGTCCAGTTGTAGGCGTTGGTCACCCCGCAGGAGCTCAGGCTGCCGGCTGCGGTGACGTAGTTCTCGCCGGCGAAGTAGCGGGCCGCCACATCCAGCGGCACCGATTCGTAGTAGCGGCCGTACGAGACGGAGATCTTGGACCGGCCGTCGTCGAAGGGATCATAGACGGCGCTCAGGCGGGGCGCCCAGTTGGTGGTGCTGAAGATGCCGGAGCCGTCGCTGCCGTACATCTTCTGCAGCTCCAGTCGCACGCCGGCGTTCACGGTCAGGTTGCGCAGCTTGTCGGGGCTGAAGCTGTCCTGCAGGAAGAACGCGTTCGACACGCTCTTCACGTAAGCCTGCAGCGCATCGACGTAGTAAGGCGAGTTGACCAGATCGGTCTGGGGGAGCGCGTTCGACGTGTACTGGACCGGGGATTGCGACGGCGGCAGCTCGAAGAACGTCTGCGACGAGTAGCTGCCGTCGCCTGGCAGGAAGATGAACGCGTGCGCGCCGGGCGGGCCGGTCTCCGCGCGCGAGAAGTTCATCGTGCCGAGGTCCAGGTGCCAGCCGTACTTCAGCTCGTGGCGGCCGCCCCCCTGGAAGGTGTTGGTGGACTTCAGCTCGGCCGACCAGCGGAAGGCGTCCGACTTGTCGATCTCGCCGACGCCGCCCGCGAAATAATACGGGGCGACGGGGCAGGGGACGAAGCCGGTGGCGGCGTCGGGTTGGCAGCCGGTCGCGTGCTCCAGGTCCCACAGGTTCGCGCCGCCGATCGAGAGCTGGTTCAGGTTGTTGAGGTCGGCGTACGGCGAGCGGTCGTAGAAGTACTCATAGTGCATGCCGGCCATGGCGTCGATCTGCCACTTGCGGTCGTACAGCTTCGAGACCCAGTGCGCGGTGACGTCCATGTTGCTCTTGGTGAGCTCCTCGACGGCGGTGCGCGGATCGGCGCTGTACGGGTCGACCTGGAACTGATTCTTGAGCTCGGTGTTGAAGCTCGGGCTGCCCAGGATCGCCAGCGTCAGGCGGTTGTCGGGCAGCGGCACCCAGTCCAGGCTGGCGGCGTAGTAGTAGGTGCGGTGGCTCTCCTGGATCCTGGCCGTCCAGTCCTGCCGCTGCACGATGGGGTTCCCCGACGCGTCCAGCTGCGGCATGCCGTTGGGCATGCCGTTGGTCGTCCCCTCCTGCAGCGCGTAGGTCTCGCGCAGGACGTGCGTGTCGGTGAAGCGCGGCGCGAAGCCGACCCACAGGAACAGCTTGTCCTTGATCAAGGGGCCGCCCACCTCGACGCCGATGCTGTCGTCGTAGTCGGGTTTGCGGACGCCGCCCAGCGAGCTGCCGATCGGCAGGACCACGTTGGGGTTGCCGCTCAGCCAGTAGGGTGACCAATAGCCGAACGCGGTGCCGTGCCACTCGTTGGTACCCGACTTGAGCACCGTGTTGATGACGCCGCCCATCGCGCCGCCGTACTCGGCCTGGTAACCGCCGCTGCTGACCTCGATCTGGTTCATGAACTCGACCGGCAGGTTCGTGCCGCCGGCGTGGCTGGCCAGGCCCATCTCGACGTTGCCGTAGCGCAGGCCGGTCACGTTCATGCCGTTGATCTGGTACTGGTTCTCGAGGCCGGTGGCGCCGGCGATCGAGACGTTGCCGCTGCCGTCGATGAACGCGGTGGGCGCCCGCTCGATCACGTCGCCGAAGGTGTGGCCCACCGGCACGTTGGTGGTGAAGGCGTCGTCGAAGATAGCGCCGACCCGGGCGCTGCCGATGTCGACGGTGGGCGCCTTGCCGGTGATGACGTAGGTCTGCTGGGCCGCGGCCTGCGCCGTCCCGGCGATCTTGGCGTTCACGCGGACCGTCCGCTGGACCGACACCGCCACCCCCTGCTGCTCGACCTGGACGGCGGTGTTGGCGGCGTAGAACCGGATGGTGTACGTGCCGATGGGCAGAGTCGTGAAGTTGTACTCGCCCTTGTCGTTGGTCAGGGTGGCGTCTTCGCCCTGCGGCCCCTGAACGATGACGGTGACGCCGCCCATGGGCGCGCCGCTGTCCGCGTCGGTGACCCGACCGGTGACCTTGCCGGTGGTCTCTTGCGCGAGCGCCACCCCCCCCATCAGCAGCAGGGCGAGGCCCAGCGCCGTCGTTGCGAGCACCAGGCGCTTCATCGGACCTGTCTGGTACGTAGCCATCTCAGTTCGCCCCCGTCATGAAGTCTTGCGTCACCGGCGTGCCCAGCATCTCGCCGTTCATGTCGGTCGCCGCGGCGGCGACCGTGATGGTGATGGTCGAATTGGCCGGCCACATGTCCATCGGCGCGACCGTCACGTTGAGGTTGTCCATGGAGGTCAGCGTGAACGGGACGGCGGTCCCGCCCGCGGTCACCGTCACAGCCGACATGAGCGCTGTCGGGTCCACCAGGCTGGTGAAGGTGATGGTGGCCGTCGCGTCCAGCGCGACCGTGGTGTTGGGGGCGGCACAGGCGCCCGCATCCGCCGGCAGGGGCGGGGGCGAAGGCGGCGTGATCGAGGCCGAGAACGGCGCGGTGGCGAACGTCACCATTCCGCCGCCGAACTGGCCGTTGTCCGTGAACTCCGTCTTGCCGTCCTTGGCCAGGACCATGCTGGGAACCAGCGCGGTCGTGACGACGCTCGCCGCCGGCAGGGCGGGAGCGGGCATCACGAAGATGTTCGGTCCAACCGAGCGGACGTCATTCAGGATGTACGGGCTGCCGAAGATGAGCTCGCCGGGCGAGCCGTTCGAGGCGTAGTCCGTGGTGTAGACGATCGGCGTCGCGCCTGCGGTCATGGTGGCGCCCGCCGTCGTCGTGCCGCCATCGGCCGCCACCAGGGGCTCGCCGTCCAGCAAGCGGTCGAAGACGAACATGACGCTGGAAGAGGTCGAGAACGGGTTGCAGCTCCAGGTGCCGTCGGGCGGCGAGGCGTCTCCGTTGTCGGCAGCGCCGCCCATCCCGCCTGCCGCTCCCGCGTCGGCGCCCCCGGCGTCCGTCGTTCCGGTTGCACCGGCCGCCCCGGCGTCGGTGCAGCTGGGGCCCGGGGCCATCGGCGCCGGGTTGGCCACGCACTGACACCAGACCGAGGTGGCCGCCTGCTGGCACATCGTCGTTGCCGCGTCGGTGTGGCAGGGGTCGCCGGCCATCGCCGTACAGGCGGGCTCGCCGGGCGGGATGTTCGTGACCGGTGAGCCGGCTTGCACGATCGAGACCTGGATCAAGACCGGCGCGCCCGGTTTGACCGAATTGTTCGGGGTGCACGCCCCCCCTCCACCCAACACCGCGGCGAGGTAGATGACCTCAAACCGACGAAGCGGCCGTTTCATTCAGGTCTCCTTTTGACCGGTAAAGGGCACATTGCGCGCCGAAACACAGGAAACGTTTGGTTGCGCATCGTATCAGCGAATCGGCCGCCTGGGAATTCGGCGGGTGGCGCACGTTTCTTGACCGGTGCGTCCGACTGGTACCTCTGGACACTCAGTTGACAGAATGCGGGCGTGAGTTGACGGAATTCTGGGAGGGACGGCCTAATGATCGTCTTTGGTGACGATCCCCAGGGTCTTGGCGCCCGCCCCTTTGCAGATGTCCATGAGTCGCACCGTCCGGCCGTAGTTGGCCTCATCGGCCACCTTGAAGAACACCAGCTTCTGGCGATCGTGCGCCAGGCGGTCGGCCATTCGCTCGGCGAATCCGTCGGGGGCCACCGGCTCGCCGTTGACCGTGATGTGGTCCTGGGCGTCGACGTCGACGACCAGGGTGGTCTCGCCGGGCGGGCGGGGGACGTTCTCGGTCTGCTTCTGCGGGACCTTCGCGACGATCTCCTTGAGCATGACCGGCGTCATCACCATGAAGATGATGAGCAGCACCAGGACGATGTCGATCAACGGCGTCACGTTGATCTCCGCCTGGGGCGCCCCTTTGCGGCCGCTGCCGACCGAGAACGCCATCAGGGCGTCCCCGCCGGCTTCTGCTCTTCAGTCCCCAGCTGTACGTCCTCAACGCCCGCTTGATGAACGGCCTCCATGGCCGCCCTTGCCAGGCCGTAATGGATGCGGTGATCGGCCTTGACGAACACGCCTTTGTCGGGAAAACGGCGCCTCTCTTCCTGAACGGCGGCCGTCAGCTTGGACAACGAGACTTTGTCCGCATTGACGTAAATATCGCCATCCGCGTTGATCGACACGATCAGGTCTTTGTTGTCGTCGTTCTTGCGGTCGTGATGGCTCGTGATGGGCAGATCGACGCTCACCCCGCGGACGATCATCGGCGTGATCACCATGAAGATGATGAGCAGCACCAGCACGACGTCCACCAGCGGGGTGACGTTGATCTCGGCGCGCACCTGCCCCTTGGGGTGGTGCTTGACC
>DATJWP010000044.1:0-30161 GCA_035578045.1 Polyangia bacterium
GCCAGCCTGCAGTTCTCGACGGCCACCAGCCAGGTGACCCACAGCTGGCTCGGGTCGAACCAGACCGACTGCCACCACAACTACTCGCACGACGGGCCCACCTACATGGGCGCGCTGGCGATGTGCGCCGGCTACGACAACTCGGGGAAGTGCACCGGCTACAGCGACATCTATTCGTCGACCAACCTGAACCTGTACCAGAACGCCGCCCAGCAGGAGGCGATCGACGCCTTCTACGCGACCCAGGTGGCCTACCTGGGCCAGCGGCTGGGCGGCCTGACCGGCATCAGCGGCGGCTCGCTGCTGGATCAGTCGGTGATCTGCTGGGGGAACGAGCTGGACATGGGGGCCGCGCACAACCACGACGACACCCCCTTCGTGCTGGTGGGCGGCGCCAACGGCCAGCTCAAGACCGGGAACCTGGTGACGTTCCCCCTGGATCTGAGCGGCAGCTCGCAACCGACGATGCCGTCGAAAACCGATCGCTCGCACAACGACCTGCTGCTGACCCTGGCCAAGGTGATGGGCGTGCCGCTGACGACCTTCGGCGAAGCGTCGTTTTGCACGGGACCGATCAGCGAGATTTTGGCCTGAAGAAGAAGCAGGCCTCGGCTCTCTCCTTCAAGTCCCTCGCGCCTTCAACATCACCAGCGGCGTGCGGGCCACGATGGAGATCTCGAGCGTCAGAAACGTCCACAGGTTCTCCATGGCCGCGCTGTAGGCCAGGTCGTAGAGCATCTTGACCCGCATGTCGTCGGCGACCGCGTCCTCGGCCCCCTCGATCTTGAAGGGGTTGGTCAGGTCCTTCTCGAAGCGCTCGATCTCGCTCCCCGGGAGCGGCTTGCCCGAATAGCCCAGGCTGACCTGGGCCAGGCCGGTGATCCCCGGCTTCACGTCGCGCATGCGCTCCTCGAAGTACGGGATGGCCATGGCCAGCTGCTCGGCCAGCTCGGGCCGCTCGGGGCGGGGGCCGACCAGGCTCATGTCCCCTTTGAGGACGTTGATGAACTGGGGCAGCTCGTCGAGCCGGGTCTTGCGCAGGAAGCGGCCGACCCGGGTGACGCGGGGGTCGTTCTTGGAAGCCAGGACCGGCCCGGTGTGTTTCTCGGCGTCCAGGCGCATCGACCGAAATTTCAACATGAAAAATTCGCGAAATTTGGGCGGGGGAAGCGTCTCGTCGTCACCCCCGTCCGGGTGCGGCGTCAATTGTCCGGCCCTGCGCTGTCTGAAGAAGATTGCGCCGGGCGAATCGATGTACACTGCCGCAGCAATCAGGGGGAAGAAGGGTAGAGTGATGCCCAGGCCGAGGAGCGATCCCACGACGTCCATCAATCTTTTTACGACGCGTACAGAGCGGACCACGCACGTACGCTACACCGAAACCTCGAACTTCCGATATGACACCGTGGATGCCTCCTCGACAGAAGAGATTCCCGCCTTGATCCGGCTCCAGCTCCTCGGAATATTGGAGCACCGGGACGTTGCTCTTCGTGCGGTCTCGACGGCGTGCAAGCTGTGCACGCCACGGCCGCAGGGGCGCGCATGGAACGAATTCCAAATGCAGGTCGTCTCCGCCGTCGGAGAGGCGTTCAACAACATCGTCCTTCACGGCTACGCGGGCCGGAAGGAGGGGAGCATCGACCTGCGCATCCAGACTCGTCGCGGCCACATCCGGATCGAGCTACGCGATTGGGGCTCCGGATTCGACCCGACCGAGGTACCGAAACCGAAGTTCGACACCCTCCCCGAGTCCGGCCTGGGGCTTTTCATCATGCAGTCGTTCATGGAAATGGCGTACCGAGCGGGACGCCCGAATTTACTCACCTTGAGCAAGCGCTTCGTCGAGCGCTCCAGCGCGTCGCGCAAGACCGAAGGTGCCACATGAGATTCGACATCAAGACGACCAGCGGCGTCACCCACCTCGCCATCGAGGGCGAGCTGGACGCCGTGACGGTCTCCGACCTCAGACCGGATCTCGAGAAGCTGGTCAAGGGTCGGCCCACGCTGGTCGAGGTCGACCTCTCGACGCTGCGCATGGTCGACAGCTCCGGGGTCGGCGCGCTGGTCTCCCTGTACAAGCGGGTCCGAGCCCAGGGGGGCAGCGTGGTCATCAAGGGGCTGCGGGATCAGCCGCTGGCGATCTTCCGGCTCCTGCGGCTGGATCGCGTCATGCTGAACGCCGACTCGCGCACCCCGCCGCCTGCCCAGAAGCAATCAAAGTCTCGGCACTGATTGCAGATTCGGCGCTCGATCCAGGGGGAAGCTCCGGGCGTGACCGGAGCCCATCCTTTTGCGTGGCGCGCGCCAACGACATCAGGTACTTTAGGCGAGCTCTAAAAAAGGGGTGTCCGGGGTGGTTGATGAAATCGCTATCGCAAACAGTTGACGTGAGCTCACCGCTTCTCGTCGAGGCTGGACTGACCGAGCTGGCCAACACCAGCCCGATCGCCCAGGCCGTGGCCGCGCTCGGAGACCCCGAGTCGCCGTCCGAGCTGGCGCAACGGCTGGCCGTGGTGATTGCGATGCTCTGGCCCCACATCGCCGACTCCGACCTGTTCCTGCCCGAAAAGGGGCGTCCGCTGCGTGGTGTCCGCGACGCGCGCGCGGGCGCGGGAATCCTGGCGACGCTCAACTCCGTCTGGGGACCGATCGCGGCGCGCGGGCTGATGCCCGTCACCCCGACCCTGCTTCCCGGCGACCCGGCGGCGGGTCGCGGCTCGACGATGTCCACCCCGATCTATTCGGGCAAGTCTCTGGAAGGTTTCCTGGTCGTCCAGCGGCGCCTCGACGCGCCGGCCTTCACCATCCAGGATCTCGAGCTGCTGGCCGCCCTCGCCGAGGGCGTGGGCGGAATCCTGCCGCGCTCGCGCGCGCATGGCCTGACCACCGGGACGTCGTGGCTGGAGCAGGACCTGGCGGCGGCCGGCGTCATCCAGCGGACGTTCTTGCCCGATGAGCTGGGCGAGAACTCGGCGGGGGCGCGGGTGATCGCCGAGTACATGCCGGCCTACTCGGTCGGCGGCGACTTCTACGACTTCGTCGACCTGGGCAATGGCCGGGTGATGGGCGTGATCGGCGACGTCTCGGGCAAGGGCGTGACCGCCGCGCTGACGATGTCGCGGGTCAGCGCCGACGTGCGGCGCCTGGCCACCGAGGTTTCCGGCCCAGCCGAGCTGCTCGAGCGCCTGAATCACACGCTGGCGGCCCGCATGCAGGACGACCGCTTCGTCACCGCGCTGTGCGTGTTGCTGGACGCGCCGAACCGCCGCTGGATCTTCGCCAACGCCGGCCACGTGCTGCCGCTCTTGCGGCGGTCGACCGGCGTCGTCTCGCGCGTCGCCTACTCGTCGGGTCCGCCGCTGGGCATCGTCGCCCACGCGCAGTACCGCGAGGAGACCATCTCGGTGGCCGCCAAGGACATCCTGTTGCTGGCCACCGACGGCGTGTTCGAGATCCTGTCGGCGCCGCGCCGCCCCTGTTCGACCATGGGCCAGTGCCAGTTCACCGAGCTGGTGACCGGCGCCCCGCACGACGTCTCCGAGATCAGCCGCCGCATCGTCAACACCGCCGAGTCCGCCACGAACAGCGGCCGCGACGACCTGACGTTGCTCGGCATCCAGATCTCCTGAGGCGCGAGGGGGTGGCCCCCTCGCGGACTCCCCCCGCGACGCCGGCGCGGCGAAGCCGGGCTTCCCGAGCACTTGGACTCGCGCCTGACGGCGCTCTGACGCCCAGGTCGCCTTAGACTTTACCCTGCGCTCCGTACCAGGCGGCGGTGCGCTTCAGGCCCTCGGCGAACGAGATCTCGCCGCGGTAGCCGAGGCGTTCGCGGGCCTCGGTGATGTCGGCCAGGGAGTGCTTCACGTCGCCCACCCGGCCTTGCGCGTAGGTGATTGGTACGTGGTGCCCGACGATCTCCGCGATCAGCTTCACGACGTCGTTCAGGTTGATCGCGGCGCCGCAGGCGATGTTGAAGACCCGGCCCGAGACCTTGGCGGCCGGGGCTGACGCTGCGGCCAGGTTGGCCTCGACGGTGTTGTCGATGAAGCAGAAGTCGCGCGACTGCGTGCCGTCGCCGAAGATCGTGACGCCCTTGCCGGCCTGGGCCGCCGTGATGAAGCGCGGGATCACGGCCGCGTACTCCGACATGGGGTCCTGCCGCGGGCCGAACACGTTGAAGTAACGCAGGCTGACCGTCTCCAGCCCGTAGGCGCCCGCGAAGACGGCGCAGTAGTGCTCGCCCGCCAGCTTGGCGACGGCATAGGGGGACAGCGGCGCGGGGCGCATGCTCTCGACCTTGGGCAAGGTCGGCGTGTCGCCGTAGGCTGACGAAGAGGCCGCGTAGACCACCCGGCGAACGTTGGCTTTCTTGGCCGCCGCCAGCACCTTCAGCGTGCCGGTGGCGTTTGCGTCGTGGCTGGAGAGCGGGTCGGCCAGCGACCGCGGCACCGAGGGGATCGCCGCCTCGTGGAAGACCACCTCGACCCCGTTCACCGCCCGGGCCAGGGCCGCATCATCCCGGATGTCGGCCTCGATGAGCTCGACGTCGGCGGCGATGTCGGCCAGGTTCTCGCGCCGGCCCGAGAAGAAGTTGTCGATGATGCGGACGCGATCTCCCCGGGCGAGCAGCACGCGCGCGATCGAAGAGCCGATGAACCCAGCGCCCCCGGTGATCAGGAACGAAGACGGCATGTCCCACCGTAACCCGACCGGACCGAGCTTTGAAAGAGGCAACTCCCGTCAGGCGCGCCCGAAAACCAACGCGTGCGGTTGCTGGTCTGGACCATCGCCTTCGCGGCCGGGGACGCGCTGTCGGCCGCGGGCGGCCGCGTCGTCACGGGCGTGGCGCTGGCGGCAGCGGCCGTCGTGCTGGCCGCGCTGCTCCGGCGGTCGCGGGCGTCGCCGGGCGTCATCCTGTCGGCCCTGTTCGTGGTCGCGGGCGCGCAGCTGGGGGCACGCGCGGCGCGCCCGCCGGTGCTCCCGGCGGCGTTGACCTCCGCGCTGGACGCCGACCGCGGGGCTGCGCTGGTCGGGATCGTGGCACGCGGACCCGAGCTCACCGCGGGGGGCGCGCGCCTGATGGTGGAGGCGCAACGGATCGACGGCTCGCCGGCCCGCGCGACCCTGTCCCTCACCGTGGCCCAGGGGAGCCCGGGCGACTGGCCGGACAGCTGGCGGGACCTGGCGCCTGGCGCGACGATCGCGTTCGAGGCGCGCCTGCGATCCGTGCGCGGCACCCGGAACCCCGGCGTGCCCGATCCGGCGCTGGCCTTGCGGGCCGCCGGCGTCGACGCGCTGGCCAGCCTGGCCTCAGCCGCCCGCCTGCGGCTCCTGGCGGCGCCGGCGATGGCGGGACCGCGGGGGCTGGCCTACCGCGCGCACCGCGCGCTGCGCGCGGCGATCGAGGGGGCCGTGCACGGCCCCGCTGCGGCGTTCCTGGACACGGCCGTTCTGGGCGAGCGCCGCGGCGTCACCCCGGATGTCGAGGACGGGTTCCGCGCCGCCGGCGCGACCCACGTGCTGTCGGTTTCGGGGCTCCACCTGGCGGCGATCGCGACGCTGCTGTTTGCGTTTGCGCGCGCGGCGGCCGCGCGCGTCCCGAACCTGGCGCTGGCGATCGACCCGCGCGCCGTGGCCGCCGCCGTGTCGCTGCCGGCCGTCGGGTTCTTCACCCTGCTGACGGGCGAGGCAGTGGCGACCGAGCGCTCCGCCCTGATGCTGGCCCTGGGGCTGCTGGCGATCCTGGTCGGACGAGCGCCGCGCCCGGCGGCGACGATCGCGGGGGCGGCGCTGATCCTGCTCGTCGCGCAGCCGCTGCAGCTGTTCGACGTCTCCTTTCAACTGTCGGTGGCGTCGGTGGGGGGGATCGCGCTCTGCTCCCGGGGGCTCGGCCCCGGCCCGGCGGCGACCGAGATCTCACGCCCGCGCCGCGCCGCCCGGTGGTTGTGGCGCTTCGGCGCGGCGACCCTGGCCGCGACCGCGTCGACCGCGCCGCTGGTGACCCACTGGTTCGGCGAGATCGCCCCCTCGGCCCCGCTCGGCAACCTGGCTCTGGTTCCGCTGGTCGAGCTGGCCGTCGTCCCGATCGGCCTGGCGGGCGCCACGCTGGGCGCCGTCTGGGCTCCCCTGGGTCGCTGGCCCCTGCGGATCGCGGCCGCTGCGGCCCGGCTCGCGCTGGCGATCGCGGCGGGCTTCCGCGCTCACGCTCCCGTCTGGCTCTGCCGGATGCCCAACTGGCTGGAGACGGCTGCAGCAACCGCGGCGGGCCTCATGGCCTTGGTCGCCCTGGCGGCGCCGGGGCGCCGCCGGCGCTGGGGCGCCTGGGCCACCGCCTGCGCCTTGCTGGCGGCCGGGAGCATCGCCGCGCGCGACCACCTCCGGAGGCACCGAACCACGCTGGTCGCCACCTTCCTGGACGTCGGTCAGGGAGACGCCGCGGTGGTCGAAGCGCCGGGCGGCGCCGTGATGCTGATCGACGGCGGCGGGACCCGGGACGGGACGTTCGACACGGGCGCGCGGATCGTCGAACCCTTCCTGCGCGCGCGCGGGATCGGGCGGCTCGACGTGGTGGCGCTCTCCCACCCGCACCCGGACCACCTGAACGGGCTGTTCCGGATCGTGCAGCGGTTCCCGGTGGGCGAGCTCTGGTCTTCCGGGGACGATGGCCACAACCCGGAATACCGGCGGCTGATCCAGGTCGCGCGCGATCGCGGCATTCCGCTGCCGCCCGTGCGCGCCTCGCCCCTGGGCGGCGCCTGGGTCCAGCCGCTGGCGCCGATCGTGGATGGCACGGTTTCACCGCCGCCCGGCCTGACCGTCAACGACGCCTCGCTGGTGCTCCGGGTGGGGGCCGGCGACCACGCCCTGCTCTTCCCCGGCGACCTGGAGGCCGACGGCGAGGGCGAGCTGGCGGGCCAACCCGCGCTGGGTCGAGCGGTCACGGCCGACGTCCTCAAGGTGCCTCATCACGGGAGCCGCACCTCCTCGACCGATGAGCTGCTGGACGCGGTCCGCCCGCGGCTGGCGGTCATGTCGCTGGGCTGGCACAACCAGTTCCACTTCCCGTCGCCCGAGGTCGTCGCCCGTTACGCCGCCCGCGGGATCGCCACGCTGCGGACCGACCGGGACGGCGCGGTGACGGTCTCCCTGTCGCCGGACGGACGGCTGGCCGTGAGCTGCGCGCGCGGCTGTCCGCCGCAACCGATTCGGGGCGCGACCGAAGATCGACCATGAGCGGACGGCTCGCATGGGTGGTGCTGGCGTGGGCGGGCTGCGCCACGGCGCCCTGGCGTGCCCACCCGCGGGCCGTCCAGCTCCAGGCGTCCGGGATCGAGGCGCTGGCGCGCGGCGATCTGGATCGCGCGGCCGCCCGGTTCGCGCTCGCGCTGGAGTACGACCCGCGTCTGGCGGAGGCCGAGAACGGGATGGGGCTGGTGGCGCTGCGCAGGGGCGACGACGCCCGGGCCGAGGAGCGGTTCCGGGCGGCCCTGGCGCTGAACGCGGACCTGGCCGAGGCCCACGTCAACCTGGCCGGCCTGCTGATGCGCCAGGAACAGGAAGACGAGGCGCTGGCCGAGGCGCGCGCGGCGCTGGCGGTGGATCCGGGATATGCGGACGCGCGATTGCTGGCGGGCGAGATCCAGCTGCGCCGGGGGCGGCTGGTCGAGGCGCGCTGGGAGCTGGCGAAGGTCTGCGCCGCCGAGCCTCGCCGCGCGGACGCCCGGGCGGCCCACGCGACCGTGCTGGCGCGCCTGGGGCTGCCGGTCGCCGCGCAGGAAGAGGTGGACGCGGCGCTGCTCCTCGACCCCCGCCTGGGCACCGCCCACCGGGCAGCGGCCGAGATCCTCGAGCGTGGCGGCGACCTCGAGGGCGCATCGCGCGAGATCGAGCTGGCGATCGCGGCGGATCCCGGTTCGATCGAGGACCGGCTGGCGCGGGCCGCGCTGCTGGCGGCGCGCGGGCTGCTGGATGAAGCGGCCCGCGAGCTGGGGGCGCTGGTGACCGCGGCGCCGTATCAAGCGGAGGTCCGGTTCGTGATCGCCTACGTGGCCTTCCAGCGGGGCGACCCGGCGGCGGCCGCCCGGGCCGCCGAGGACGCGCTGGCGCTCCGCCCCCGCTACCCGGAGGCGCGCCTCCTGCGGGCCCAGGCGCTGCTGCGGCTGGCGCGGGGCGAGGAGGCGGGGCGCGAGCTGCGCCGCTTCCTCGACGAGGCGCCGGCGGACATGGCCGCCGACCGGGCCCGGGCGCAGGCGACGCTGAATCACATTCCGCGCTAGATTGGCGGCCGCATGCCGCTGCGCCTGCGCCTGCTCGCCTCCGCCGCCGCCGGGCCCGGCGCCCCGGTGGGCCCGAGCCAGGAGCGGGCCGTCGAGCTGCCCGATGACACGACCGAGATCCGGATCGGGCGGCGGACGGACATCGAGGTGCCGCTCCCCTACCCGTCCCTCTCGGGCCTGCACGCGCGGCTGTTCCGATCAGATGGGGGCTGGCAGCTGGAGGACCTGGGGAGCACGAACGGGACCCGCCTGGATGGCGAGCCGCTGGCGCCGCGCAGCCCGCGGGCGGTCCGGCCGGGCGCGCAGATCGCGGTGGGCCCCGTCCTGATGGTGTTCGATGGGCCGGCCCCGCCGTCGCGGGGGTCGGAGCGGACCGCCAGCATCGCTCGCCGCCTGGTCAACGACATCCTGGCCGCCTCGCCCGACGCGGGGGCACCGGCGCTGGCCCTGGTCGAGGGGGTGCCGCCTGGACCACCGCTGCGCCTGGTGGCGTTCGACCGGCGATACGTGATCGGACGCGGCGAGACTTGCGACATGCGGCTGGTCTCGGAGGAGGTCTCGCGCGAGCACGCCGCGATCGTGCGCCGCTGGGACGGCGTCTTCGTTCAGGACCTGGGCTCGAAGAACGGCATCTCGGTCAACGAGCAGACGGTCGGCGAGGTGCGCGTTCGCGACGGCGACCTGGTCCGGATCGGGCCGGCGGTCCTGCGCCTGTCGGATCCGGCTGACCGCTATCTGCGCGAGATCGAGGCGCCGGGCGCCGACGAGCTGCGCCCCCGGATCGTGACCTTTCGCGACGAGCCGCCGCGACAGGTGCGGCCCGCTCAGAAGAGCAACACCCTGCGCGCCGCCATGGCCGTCGCCATGGGCGTGCTGGTGATCGTGGTGGCGGCCGGATTGATTCTGGTTCTTGGACGCTAACGGCGCTGGCGCGCCTTCTTGCGCGCCTTGCGGGCGTCCTTGCGCTTCCGCTTCTCTTTGACCTTGTCGACGTTGCGCTTGGGGGCCTGGAAGTGGCCCCGCTCGGCCGACGGGGTCTGCATCATGTTGGCCAGCTGGTTCATGTCCATGCCCATCAGCTTCTTGGCCTGCGCCAGCTGCTTGAACCCGGGGATCTTGCCGAGCAGGCCGGTCGACATCCCGATCTGCATCATCATCTGCCGCATCATCCCGAAGCGGTTCAGAAGGTCGGCGACCTCTTGCTCCTTGTGGCCCGACCCCTGGGCCACCCGGCGCAGGCGGCTGGTGTCGTAGAAGGCGCTGCGCTTCTTCTTGCGCTTGCCCCCCTCGGCGATCTCCTCCCAGCTGGTGATGATGAAGCGCTCGGGGTGGCGGCGTTCGTCGCCGGTCATCGACGAGATCATCGCCGTGATGCGCACCAGCTCGCGGTCGTCGACCTGCACCCCCTCCGGGATGGCCTCGGCCGCGCCCGGGATCTTCTCCATCATCTCCTTGAGCGGGCCCATCTTCTTGAGGACGCCGATCTGCTCGAGGAAGTCGTTCATGTCGAACTTCCCCTTGAGCATACGCATCGCGTCCTGCTCGGCCTTCTCCTCGTCGACCACCTCCTCGAACTGCTGCACCAGGCCGACGACGTCGCCGCGCCCCAGGATGCGGCTGGCCATGCCGTCCGGGCGGAACTCTTCCAGCCGCTCCGACGACTCGCCCATGCCGACGAACTTGATCGGCTTGCCGGTGACCGCCTTGACCGAAAGCGCGGCGCCGCCGCGCGCGTCGCCGTCCAGCTTGGTCAGGATGACGCCGTCCAGGTTCAGGCGATCGTTGAAGGCCTTGGCGGTACCGACCGCGTCCTGACCGATCATGGCGTCGACGATCAGCAGGATGTTGCCCGGGTGGACCCGCTGATCGATGTCGCTCAGCTCCTGCATCAACGGCTCGTCGATGGCCAGACGGCCGGCGGTGTCGAACAGGATCACGTCCCGCCCGGTCTCGGCGGCGACGTGCACCGCTCGCTCGCAGATCTCCGGCGGCTTGCCGCCCGGCTCGGCGTAGACGGGCAGCCCCAGCTTCTCACCGATGATCTTCAGCTGGTCGATCGCGGCCGGGCGGTAGACGTCGGCGGCGACCAGCAGCGGGCGCTTGTGCTGCTTCTCCAGGAAGTGGGCCAGCTTGCCGACGGTGGTCGTCTTGCCCGACCCCTGCAGCCCGACGAGCATGATGCCGGTCGGCCCCTTCTTCGCGTACTTGATGCTGGTGTCGACGGGCCCCATCAGGTCGACCAGCTCGTCGTGACAGAGCTTGACGAAGTGGTCCTCGGGGCTGACGCGGCGGACCTTCTCCTTGGTCGACGCCTTCACCTTGACGATGACGCCGACCGCCTTCTCTTTGACCCGCTTGCAGAAGTCCTGCACGACGTCGAACCCGACGTCGGCCTCCAGCAGCGCGGTGCGCACGTCCTTCAGCGCCTCGTCGACGGTGGCCTCGTCCAGCTCGGCCAGCCCCTGAAACCGCTGCTTGGCGCTGCGAAATCCCTTGGTGAGCGTCTCGAACATCGGGCGGGCACCATAGCACGCGGGCCCCCCTGGGGGGTCCCGTGGCGGCGCTACTGCTCGTCGAGGATGACGTACGTCCCGGCCAGATGATCGTGCAGGGCGCGGTGCTCGCGGTCGAAGATGGCCCAGAGCCAGCCGAGCGCCGCGGGTCCGACGCTGGGAATCAACGCGAGCAAGCGCACCAGGCCGCGCGCCGGGCCCGGCGGGCGACCGCGGCGATCGATGATCCGGATGCCGACCAGCCGCATCCCCGGCGTCTGTCCGGCGATGCCGCCGAAGTACAGCTGGTACAGCCCCGCCATCCCCAGCCACAGACCGACGGCGCCGACCGCCATGGGGTTCCGGTCCAGGATGCCGGCGACCAGCAGGTCGGGGCCGATCTCGCGCAAGCCAGGGATGGGGATGTGGAGGCTCAGCGCCACCGCCGCGGTGACAGCGCCCGTGAACGCCATCAGGATCGCCAGGTCGCACAGCGCGGCCGCCGCCCGCCGCGGAAACCCCGTCACGCGCACGCGCATCACCCGCTGGTCGTTCAGGCGAGTGGGCGACGCGTTGGGCTGGGTGGCAGTCATCGTGGCAGCAGCGGCGGTCACGTCCCCATTCTGGGGAGCGCCCCGCGCAGCGGCAAGTTTATCGCTGTCATCCGAGTCATCCGAGGTCACCGTGGGCGGCGGCGGTCAGCGCGACCGCGACGATCGCGGCGGTCTCGACCCGCAGGATCCGCCGGCCCAGGCTGACAGCAGTGAATCCGGCCGCCAGCGCCGCCTCGCGTTCGGCATCCTCGAACCCCCCTTCCGGGCCGACCAGCAGGGCGGTTGGCGCCGGCTCGCCGGCCAGTGCAGCGCGCAGGCCGGGGGCCTCGTCCCGCTCGAACAGCGCCAGCCGCCGCGCCGGCAGGCGGTCGTCACGCAGGGCCTCGGCCAGCGGGGTTGGCGGCGCGATGTCGGGCAGGTCGGCGCGGCCGCACTGGCGGGCGGCCTCGCGCGCGATCGCCACCCATCGCTCGCGGCGGCCCGCCTCGGGCCGGGCCACCGCGCGGGCCGTGAGCAGCGGGACGATCGTGGCGACGCCGACCTCGACGGTCTTCTGCAGCAGCAGGTCCATCCGCGCACCGCGCGGGATCGCGCACAGCAAGGTGATCGCCGCCGCCGAGACCGGCGCGGATCGCCGAGCCCCCAGCTCGACCTGGGTCCCGGCGCGATCGATCCGCAGCACGCGAGCATCGACCTCTCCGCCGGCCCCGTCGAACAGGGTCACGACGTCGCCAGGCCGGGCCCGCAGCACGATCGACAGGTGGTGGTGCGCATCCCCATCGAGCGTCACCGTCGATCCGGCCAGGCGGTCCGCCGGGACGAACAGCCGGCGCGGCAACTCAGAGCCTCGGCCGCAGCCGCAGCGCGGCCCACTCGTCTTCGTCACGCCGTCGCTCCAGCTCGAAGCCTGCGCGCGAGAAGGCGTCGAGCACGACGTCGGCCTGGTCGACCAGGATCCCCGAAAGAATCACCGAGCCACCGGGGGCGACGCGCGGCGGGAAGTCGGCCGCCAGCTCGCCCAGCACGCCGGCTTCGATGTTGGCCAGCACCAGCTCGAAGGGGCCGCCGGTCGCGGCGTCCAGGCCGCCGACGCGCGTCTCGACGGTGGTGACCCGGTTGAGCGCCAGATTCTCCACGGTGGTGGCGACCGCCTCGGCGTCGAGGTCGACGGCCAGCCCGCGCGCCCGCGGCCACAACCTGACCGCCGCGATCGACAGGATCCCAGACCCGCAGCCCAGGTCCAGGAACCGGTTCACCGGGCGCTCAGCGATCTCTTCGGCCAGCATGATCACCAGCCGGGTCGACGCATGCCCGCCCGTCCCGAACGCGCGTCCGGGGTCCAGATCGATGACCCGGTCATCCGGGCCCGCCGCCGGCACGTCCCAGCTGGGCCGGATCAGGAACGTGCGCCCGACTCGCAGGGCCCGGAAATACTGCTTCCAGACGTCCCGCCACTCATCCTCGTGCGCCTCCCGGCGCCGCACCGACAGCGGCTCGACGGAGACGGCGGCCGCCCGCATCCGATCGGCGGCAGCCTGGATCTCCAGCATCACTTCGGCCTCGGCGTCGGGCCGACACTGGGTCACGATGACGGCCCGCCCGGCGCCGGCGCGAATGATGGTGTCCGCGTCCCGGACCTCCACGCCTTCCGTCAGGCTGCCGATCGCGTCGGCCATCACCTCCGCAGCCTCGCGCGGGAGCTCGACGACGATCTCGACCCACTCGCTCATGATCTCTTCAGGCGACCGAGGCATCAGAGCGCCGTCAGGCGCGCGTCGAAGAAACAGGAGGCGCGGCTTCGCCGCGCCGGGTTCAACGTCAATCTCAGGGGAGAGCACGCGAGAGGGGTGAAGCCCCTTTCGCGCTCCTTACCGGGGAACGCGGCGCTTGGCTTCGCGACGACGCCGCTTCCGCGCCTCGCGCATCTTCCGCTTCCGCTTGACCGAGGGCTTCTCGTAGTAACGACGCCGCTTGATCTCCTGCAGGATTCCTTCCTTCGACATCTTCTGCTTCAGAATCTTCAGTGCCTTGTCGACGGAATCTCTGACTTCAACTTCAAGCGGACGGCCGAGCAGTGTCTCCAAGCGTGGGCTCCCTGTGAGAAAGGGGGCATTTTTCACATGAAATCATCGCTCGTCAAGCTGCTTCCAAGTGAAAACGAGTCTTTGCAGAACGCACACGATCAGGGTATGTAACGCAGAAGTTTCTGAAAATTCCGTAGGTCTCACCGAAAGTTTTTTCCGGCCAACAAGGAGCAGACGAAAATGGTCATGGGGGCTAAGGTCTTCACCGCGACGAAGGCCAAGGACCGCGAGGAGCTGGGCGAGGTAATCACCCGCTGGATCCGTGACAATCCGCGCGCCAAAATCTTGGACAAGATCGTGACTCAGAGCTCGGACAGCGAATTTCACTGTCTCTCCATCACCATCTTTTACGAGCTTTCGCCGCAGTAACATCCTCTGATGCGCTTTGGCTTCCTGCTCAAACGCGGCAAGCCCGAAGCGCGTGAGCTAGCAGAGACCTTGGCCCGCGTGCTCGCGGCCAGGGGCGCCACATCCGTGGCATTGGCCGAGGACGCCGGGGCAATCCCGGGGGCAACCGTGGTCGCCTCCGAGGCGTTTGCCGCGTCCATCGACGTCCTGGTCGTGCTGGGGGGCGACGGCACGTTCCTGTACGGCGCCTCGCTGGCGGCAGACCACGGGGTGCCGATCTTCGGCGTGAACCTGGGGAGCCTGGGCTTCATCACGCCCTACGCCCGCCACGAGGCGGCGGCGGCCCTGGACGAGGCCTGCCGGGGCGGCCTGGTCATCGAAGAGCGCATCCGGCTGGCGGTCTCGATTGGACGGGCCAAGGGGGGAACGGCGCCTTCGGCCCCCTCGGCCGTGAACGACGCCGTGTTGACGCAGCGTTCCCTGGCGCGCCTGCTCGACCTGGAAGCGCGGCTGGATGGGGCCGAGATCACCACTTACAAGGCCGACGGCCTGATCGTGGCCACCCCCACCGGCTCGACGGCCTACTCGCTGGCCGCCGGCGGGCCGCTGCTGACGCCCGACCTGGAGGCGATGGTGCTGACCCCCATCTGCCCGCACACGCTGACCAATCGGCCGCTGGTGTTCCGCCCCGATTCCAAGCTGTCGATCCGGAACGCCTCGGGCGGTCCCGTGACCCTGACCATCGACGGCCAGTGGGGGACCGACCTGGAGAGCGACGACTGGGTCGACGTGCAGCGCGCCGCCCGGCCCCTGAGGCTGTACCAGGCCCCGCGGGGCTTCTTTGGCATCCTGCGCGAGAAGCTCTCCTGGGGCTCC
This sequence comes from Polyangia bacterium, assembly GCA_035578045.1. Taxonomy (GTDB): domain Bacteria; phylum Myxococcota_A; class Polyangia; order Fen-1088; family Fen-1088; genus JADGRB01. The sequence goes on from DATJWP010000044.1 coordinate 14,631, forward strand.
CGCCGGGTGGACCGGAGCTAGCCGACCGGCGGCCGAAGGGCGGACTGAACGAATTTTCAGTAAAAGATGCAACCGCGGGCGCGGGAACGGCGATAATGCCTCCGTGCTCACCCTCCTTCGCATCTTCGGTTTTGCGCTGATTGACGAGCTCGAGCTGCCGTTTGGCCCGGGCCTGACCGCCATCACCGGCGAGACCGGCGCCGGCAAGAGCATCCTGGTCGACGCGCTGGGGCTGCTGCGCGGCGGGCGGGCCGGCGCCGACGTGATCCGGACAGGCCGCGAGGAGGCGCGGGTCGAGGCGATCCTCGAGCTGCCGGCCGGTTCGGCGTCACGGGCGCGCCTCGAGGCCGACGGTCGCGAGGTTGGCGAGGGGCTGCTGGTCCGTCGCCTGGTCACGCGCAACGGGCGCGGTCGGGCCCACCTGGGAGGCGCGCTGGCGACGGCCGCGGACCTGGCCGGCAAGGTCGCCGGCCTGATCGACATCGCCTCGCAGCACGATCAGCAGTCGCTGACCGATCCGGAGAGCCAGCTGGCGATCCTGGATGCCTTCGCCGAAAACGAAGTGCTGCGGGCCGAGATGGCGGAGGCCTACGCCGCCCGCAGCGCGGCCCGTGCCGCCCTGGACGGATTCTCGGCCGACGCGCGCGCCCGGGCCGAGCGAGAAGACCTGCTGCGCTTCCAGCTGGGCGAGCTGGAGGCGGCGCGGCCCGCGCCCGGCGAGGACGAGACGCTGGCCGTCGAGCGAGAGCGCCTGCGCGGGGCCGAGCGGTTCTTCGGCGCCAGCGCCCGGGGTGAAGAGACGCTGTACGCGGGTGACGGCGCGGTCAGCGAACGAATCGCCGCCGTCGTTCGGGAGCTGGCCCCGCTGGCGGCGCTGGACCCTGCGCTGACCCCCGTCGTCGAGAGCCTGGGCGGCGCGCAGGCGGCGGTCGAAGACGCGGCCCGCGAGCTGGGCCGATACGCCCGCGGCGTGCGCTCCGACCCGGCCCGGTTGACCGAGGTGGAAGAGCGGCTGTTCCTGTTGCAGCGCCTCTGCCGCAAGCACGGCGGCTCGGTGGCCGACCTGGTGGCCCGCCAGGCGGCGCTCCGGAGCGAGCTGGCCGAGCTGGGCTCATTCGAGGAGGGGCTGGCGGCCCGGCAGGCGGCGGTGACGGCCGGCGATGCGCGAGCCGCCGCGGCGGCGGCAGCTCTCACGACGTCACGCGCCGATGCGGCGCGGGCGCTCGAGCGCAAGGTGGGCGCCGGGCTGCGCGAGCTGGGGTTCGCCTCGGCCCGCCTGCCCGTGATGCTCGAGTCGCGCGAGCTGGGGCCCAATGGAGGGGATCGCGTGCGGCTGCTGTTCGCGCCAAACCCCGGCGAGGAACCGCGGCCGCTGGCCAGGATCGCGTCGGGCGGCGAGCTGTCGCGGGTGATGCTGGCGGTGAAGCAGGCGCTGGCCCGTACGGACGAGGTGCTGACCTATGTCTTCGACGAGATCGACGCGGGCGTCGGCGGCGGCACCGCCGAAGTGATCGGCCGCAAGCTGAAGCGGCTCTCCGCCGATCGGCAGGTCATCGTCATCACTCACCTGCCCCAGGTCGCGGCCTTCGCGGACGCGCACATCCGGGTGACCAAGACGGCGGCGCGGGGCAAGACGCGCGTGGAGATCGAGCGCCTGAGCGACACCGAGCGCCCGGCCGAGATTGCGCGCATGCTGGCGGGGGCCGCGCCCTCACCTCAGGCGTCGGCGCACGCGGTGGAAATGCTCAGAAACGCCCGCGGTTGAGATTGTATTTGTGGTCACGGTAAATTGATTGGACCGGGGTCGCGTGCTACTTCAAGGGACCCGGTCAGCCCCCAAGGTCCGCATTGGCACGCAGACGACGCAGACGGAAATCGTCCCAGATGAGGAGCTCGTTCCGGCTGGGCGTGCTCCTGGTCGGGCTGGTGGGCATCAACGTCTACGTCTTCTTCTTCAACCGGAAGACGGCCCCGCGCGAGGTCCTGAACCTTCAGTCGACGGCCAAGACGATGGAGGTCAGCCGGCGCGAGGTCCTGAAGGAGGCGCGCATGCCGGCGCAAGCCGAGCCGGCGCCCCGCCCCGCCCCACCCGCTCCCCCGGCCCCGGAGGCGGCCCGGACGGCGGCCCCACAGGCCCCGCAGGCGGCCGCACCGCGGGCGGCGGAACCGGCGCCGGTCGTCCTGGCCAGCGCCTCGGACGGTCAGCCGCAGATCCGCATCCCTTTCGCGCCGCCACCCGACCCGGCGCCGCCGCGGGCGGTGGTCCCGCACGCCCCCTACCAGATCCCATTCGCGCCGCCGCCCGAGGACGACGACGAGGCGCGCGACGACGGCGTCGACAAGAAGTTCAGCCAGGCCGACACGCTGGGGCAGGTGATGTCGCGCGAGGGCTTCGGCCCGGCCGGCCCGCAGGTGATCGCGGCGCTGGCCAAGCTGGTCGATCCGCGCAGCATCCGCGGCGGTCAGAAGTACGTCGTTCGACAGGGCGAGGATGGATCTCCGGCCTCCTTCGAGTACGTGCCGTCGCCGGCGCTCCGCTACCTGGTCGAGAAGAACGACGACACCGGCGCCTGGACCGGCCGCAAGCTGGCCGCCAACGTCGACGTCCAGACGGCCGAGGCGGGGGGCGTGGTCGACTCCTCGCTGTACGAGTCGGTGCAGAAGGCGGGCGAGTCGACGGCGCTGGTCAGCCTGCTGGTCGAGCTGTTCGCCTGGGACGTGAACTTCTACACGGACACCCACCCCGGCGATCACTGGAAGGTCGTCATCGAGAAGCAGTATCTGGGCGGCCAGTTCTACAAGTACGGGCGGGTGCTGGCCGCCGAGTACGGCGGCAAGACCGGCACGTTCCGCGCGTTCTTCTGGAACGGCAAGGGCGCGCCGCGCGACAAGCCCGGCAAGTACTACGACGAGCACGGGCTGGCGCTGTCGAAGTCGATGCTGAAGACGCCGCTCCGCTACGTGCGCATCAGCTCGAAATTCGACCGCAAGCGGTTCCACCCGATTCTGCACGTCGAGAAGGCGCACCTGGGCATCGACTACGCCGCGCCGCAGGGGACGCCGGTCTGGGCGTCGGCCAGCGGCCGCGTCGTCGAGGTCGGCCTGAAGCGCGGCTCGGGCAACACCATCGTGCTGGCCCACTCGGGCGGCCTGTCGACCCGCTACTACCACCTGTCGCGTTACGCGCGCGGCCTGCACGTGGGGCAGCAGGTGAAGCAGAAGGAAGTGATCGGTTACGTGGGGATGACCGGCCTGGCCACCGGGCCGCACCTGCACTTCAGCGTCACCAAGAACGGCGCGTTCGTCGATCCGAGCAAGCTGGCGGTCAGCCGCGACGCCCCGGTCCCCGAGCACGCGGCCTTCCTCGAGACCATCCGCCCCCGCATCGCCGCCCTGAAGGCGATCCAGCCCGGCGCCGTCGCCCGCAACTAGCCGACCGTCCTGGGTTCGACTCCCGGTCGCATCCCCCGAGGCGTTAGGACATTTCGGCAATGGCCTTTCGGGTGTCGTGCTCAAGCCGCTGGAAGGAACTCAGCGCCCTCAGCTTGGACAGATCTTGGATGAGTGTCGCGACGCGCTGCACACGCCAAGACCGATCACGTTGAAACTGTGCCAGGCGGCGGCCTCTCTTTTCGCATGCTGCTTCCAAGGCACGATACAGCAGGGCCTTCGGGTCAGGCATGCGCTCCAACGCCTCAATCTCTGGAAGATCCAGCGGGGCAGCTCCATTGGGGTTGTCCGCGGCGATTCGAATCGCGCGCTCTTCCACCAGCAGCCACGCCTCGGTCATGCGCACCGGAACGACCCCTACCCAGCGTTGACCAGTTCCAGCCTCCGTGATCGATCGAGCTATCTCGTCGAATCGGCTGGCAGGAGGCTCTCGTTCGGCGTCACGGTGCACGAACAGGACGTCGCAAGGGTAGTACCGGATGGCCAGTGGGATACGCTGCGACAGCGTCCTTCCGGAGAGTGACTCTGGAAGCCGACCCAGATCGGCAAACTCGTACTCCACGATAGCGGAATCGACGATCTGACTCACGAGCCATCGAATAGGGATCAAGAGACAACGGTCGCTCGAGCCATCGCCCAACAACGTCAGCCGCAGCTTCCTCATGTACCGTCTGCAGCATGGTAACGGAACGACATCTGCTCCCAGGCGTAGGTCCTTGCCGGCTGCACCACCAGGTGACGCGGTTCCTCCGAAGTCGCACGCCAACTTTTCTCGGGCACACGGATCGCCGCACCCCGAGCTCTGGCGCCACCTTCAATGGCGTCGACAAATTCTAAGAAAACAACGTCTTCGACATTGACCCGTCGAAACACGAGAGGAGAGTGTGTGTTCACCAGAACCTGACGAAGAGGATTCTCGTCATTCACCCTGCCGGAGGCGTCGACTGCCAGATCGTAGAGTAGTTCGACCATATCGCTCACCCGTTCCGGGTGAATTCCGTTCTCGGGCTCCTCGACGCATAGGGTTCCCGTGGCCTCGGGGTCGGCGGCAAGGGTCGCAAGCACAAGAAAACGGAGTGTCCCGTCCGAAAGGGCGCGCGCGGCGCGCAAGGCTCCGTCGGAGCCCTGGACCTGCGCAGTGAAAGTTTCGAGACGAGGATCGTCTTCGATAGCCAGTTCGCGAACGTCGGGCACCAATCTCGCCACCCGACTGGCAATCTCGCTGAGAACCTGCGGACCTCGGATTCTTGCTAGCCGGTGTAGCGTCGACGCAAGGTACGCCCCTCGTTCGTCTATATGCTTCGGATCGGAGTACAGAGAAGGCGCTCGCATGGCCGATGGCTCGAGCTGAAGAGTTCGCCAGGACTCCATCTCGCGAAGAGCGGCGAGAGCCGTGGGAAAGTCTGCGTTCACACTGCTAAGAATCGTCCGCGACGACTTCGCAGCCGGCACCTTGCGACCGCCATGACCATCCTGATGCAGAAGAATCGCTCCGTCAGCGTCCGTGCTGATCAGGTCTCCGCCTCGTCGCGCACCCTTCAGAACATCGGCAAGGAATGGCGCTTTGGCCCATGGACCCATTCGCTTGCGCGCGTCCCCAAGTGTGATGGGACGAAGCCACTCTTCTCTCAGGACCAAACGATCTTCAGCAGGATCGAGCGCGAAGGCGACGTCGTACCGGAGACTTGTGATAGACGCCAGTCCCGTGGCACCGAATTCGTCGGTAACCTGGGGCTTAACGACCATCTCGGCGCTCAACTTCACCTCATCGGCCGCTCGCGAGGCACCGAAGGTTGTAAAAAGATCACCGGGTTTGACGGCCTTTCCGCGGGACTCGCGGATATGTGCGACGGCATCCGGTATCGATCGCGTGGCGAGAAGGTGCAGGAAGCGAATTGCGTCGAACAGATTGGACTTCCCGACCGCATTTTCCCCGACGATGCAAGTAAGGGGACCAAGGCGCAGATCGACGTCCAGAAGGCTCTTGAACCCGGAGATCTTCAAGCGCGTGATCATGACTGCCGGAAATCAACTTTATCCCGCTCCAGCAACCTCGTCACTCTTGAGCATGCCGGCGCGAGTATGAGGGCCGACCTAGCTGCTACTTCGCCGGGGTGAGCTGGGTGTAGTCGAGGAAGTTGCCCGTCATCATCAGCAGCGACATGACGGTCCAGGACTCTTCGTAGTACTGGCCGCCGACCCACAGGGTGTTGGCCTTGACCGCCTTGTAGGCGTCGTTCACGAACGACTGGTACGTCGAGCTGCTCATCGCCCCGACGCCCGCCGGTCCGATGAAGGCCGCCGACTGGCCGTCCGACACGCTGTGGGCCGACGAGTTCACCGTGCCGTCCATGTTGTAGCCGTCCACGATGTTCGCGACGCCGATCCCGGCGAAGAAGCTGCTGGTGAGCGACACGTAGTGCTGCGCGCGCGACGGGCTGATGGCCGCGTTGCTGGGGGACAGGGCGCTGTTGAGGCACCAGTCGATGCCGATCCGGAACGGCGTCCGGCAAGAGTCGTACTGGTAGTAGTACGGCCCGCCCGACGACGAGCCGCCGGTGCTGGTGCACCAGGCGGGGACCAGCCCGTTGGTGGTGTTCTTGTTGCTCGCGTTGAGCGCCCCCGAGAAGTTGTCGCTGGGTCCGAGGATGGTGTCGAACACCGTCTGGTTGACGGCGTCCCAGTCGTGGGACGAGTCGAGCTGCTTGAACACACGGTAGTAGGCCGGCGCGAAGTACGAGACGTTGATCGTGTTGAAGAAGTCGCCCGGCGGCCAGCTGTCGCCCGGGTCGGCCAGCTTGGACTGGTAGATCTCGTTGTTCCAGACGGCCTGGATCTGCTGCAGGGCGTAGGTGGCGTAGCTCTTGGACAGCGACCCGGAGCCGCCCCACTGCTTGTCGGCCATCGCCAGAGCCCAGGCCATGTCCTCGTCGGCGTCGGTGGCGGCGCCCTGCCCGACGGTCATTCCGTTGGCCATCGTGGTGTTGCCGCTGGAGTCGACCGACCAGTTCATCAGGTTGTTCTTGTCCAGGTGAAGCTGTTCGTACTTCCACAGACCGTCGAACAGCGCCTGATCGCCCATGTAGACGGCGATGATCATCCCGTAGCCGATCCCCTCGGACACCGTCGAGTTGAGCGGCGTCGCGCCCGACGGGCTCCCCAGCGGGTCGGACATGGTGCGCTGCACGCGCTGGAAGCCGCCCGCCCCGTTGGAGGTGACCAGGTCGCTCTTCCACTTGGTGTAAGCGGCCATGACGTCGTTGTTGTCGTACGCCGCCGGGTAGATGCAGCTCGACATCTGGCGATTCTGCGGGAACGGGAAGTTCGTGCCGTTCGCCGCCGGAGTGGGGCCGCGCGACAGCCCGCCGCCGGTCCCCCCCTTGCCGCCGCTGCCCCCGGTTCCGCCGCTCGACGAGCCGCCGCTGGACGACCCGCCGTTGCCGGAGACGTGCGTCCCGCCGGTCCCGCCGCTCGACGAGCTCCCGCCGTTGCCGTTGTCACCGCCGGTGTTGCCGCCGCTCCCGACGATCCCGCCGGTCGACGGGGGCGCCGGCGTACCGGCCAGGTGCACGCACTGCTGCAGATCCGTCGCGCAGACCAGGCCCGTGTTGCAGCTGCCGCTGGACGTGCAGGCGCAGTACTCGTCGCCCGGGTTCCCCAGACAGCTCTGGGCACTTTTCCCCTGGCACCCCGTCACCAGCAGACAGGCCAGCGTCAATGCGCCGAGCGCAGAGGCCAAGCAGAACTTATGCGGAGCGATGTTTAAACTAGGCATCGGAGGCTCCAGGCCCGCCGTCCCCGCCCGCATCGCACATCTGAACGCGAGCGCGACCCGAGGGTCAAGCGCTTTTCACCCTCTGGAAAAGGAAACCGCGCCAAAGCTGACGATGCTCGACTCGTCGATGTTCCACTGCTGGTAGCCGCGCAGCGTCCCGCGCGCCTCCGGCAGCGCGCGCAGGAACGTGTAAAGCGGCGACGTACCGCACCATTTCAGATCGTCCTCGCCGCGCTCGGTCACCAGCTCCCAGAAACCGTCGCCGTCCCCGGCGGCGATCCGCGCGAGGCGCTCGCGATCGCGGCGCGCCACATCGACGGACGTCCCGACGTCTGCGCGGGCGGCCCGGCGATCGCCGTAGCGCAGCCCGACGTGCGCGAAGTCGACCCCCAGCACGAACACCAGGCGCTCGCCCTCGCGCGCGGCCAGCTCGCCCAGAGCGCCCACGAACCGCTCGACGGCGTCGCTGGCCTCGGGGCGCCGTCGCTGCCGGGGCCCCTCGACGAACGCGCCGCACAGCACGGGCAGGATGCGGACGTCGGGGCCGTAAAGGTGCTGCAGGAAAACCACCTGGAACTCGACTGCGTGCTCGACGAACCCGGCCGGCTCGTCGAACGACACGGCCGACGGCGCCGCCCTGGCCAGCGCGTCGACCAGCGCGGTCTCGGTGCGCGCGTTCCCGAAGGGCGTGGCGAACGGCTTTCGCGTCAGCCCGTAGCGGTCCGGGATGCCGTAGTGGGAGGTGCCGAGCACCACGAAGACGCGATCGCCCGCGTCGGCCGGCAGCGCGCGGTAAGCGGCCGCGTAGCTGCGCCACCCGCCTTCGGGGCTGACGTGCGGCGCGGCGATCGCGAAGGGGGCCGCCCCGGCACCCAGGCCGTCCTCCGACGGCGCGCCGTCGAAGTAGCCGCGCAGCGTCCTGGTCAGCGCCGGCACTTCGTCCGGATAGGCGCTCCCGGCGTGCGCGGCCGGCCGCTCCGCCAGCGCGGCCAGCGCCGCGGCCCGTGTGGCGCGCAGCTCGGCGAAGCGCGCGTCGTCCAGGAAGCCCGCCTGGCTGAGCGCGTCCAGCATCTGGCGCGCGCTGTCGCCGGTGGTGAGGCGACCGGTCGCGCGCGAGAGCGCCGCCCGCAGATCCCCCTCGTCCTTCTGGCCATCGAAGCAGGACAGACCCGGCACCAGCGCGGGCGGGACCACCAGCGTCACCGTCGAGTACCGCATCGGATCGCGGATCAGCAGCCCGGGCTGCTCGGCGAGCGGCGAGGGCATCATGTCCAGGTCGGGGCGGAGCCGCGGCAGGGGGGCTGCCATGGTGGTCTGGAATCATGCCATGCTCACGCGCATGTGGCGCCTCGTGATGGGCAAAGAAACGATCCCCTCGGCCTCGGAGTCGCTCCCCGGGCGCAGCGAGAAGATGCCGGTGCCGGCGCGGCACTTCGTCAGCGGCGCGCCGCTGGAGGGGCCGTTTCCCGAGGGTCTGGAGCTGGCGACGTTCGGGATGGGCTGCTTCTGGGGCGCCGAACGGCTGTTCTGGGAGCACGACGGGGTCTTCAGCACAGCCGTGGGCTACGCCGGCGGTCACACGCCGAACCCGACGTATCGCGAGGTCTGCTCGGGGCGCACCGGCCACGCCGAGGTGGTGCAGGTGGTCTTCGATCCGCGGCGCGTCAGCTACGACGACCTGCTGAAGCTGTTCTGGGAGAACCACGATCCGACGCAGGGGATGCGCCAGGGGAACGACACCGGCACGCAGTACCGGTCCGCCATCTACACGCACGGCGACGACCAGCGCCGCGCCGCCGAAGCCTCGCGCGAGGCCTACGCCCGCGTCCTGGCGGCTGCCGGCCACGGGGCCATCACGACCGAGATCGCGCCGGCGCCGCCGTTCTACTACGCCGAGGACTACCACCAGCAGTACCTGGCCAAGAACCCGGACGGCTACTGTGGGCTGGGCGGAACGGGCGTCTCATGCCCGGTCGGCCTCCGCACCCCCTGAGGCTCAGCTCAGGCCGGCGTCCCAGTCGGCGATCTGGAGCTGCGCGCGGCGGAGCTCGTCCAGCTGCTGGCGCAGCCGGTCGACGTTGGAACGGTAGACCTGGTTGTCGGGGGCCAGCGCCAGCGCGCGCTCCCAGGCCTGCAGCGCCTCGCCATACCTCCCGGCGGCGCGCAGCTCGATGCCCTTGTCGAACAGCTCGACCGCCCGCTGGACGGGGGCGCGCTGGATGTCGGGGGGCGGCGCCTCGGGGGTGCGCCGCCAGCCGACCACGCGGTCGAAGAGCTGGCCGGGCACACCCCAGTGTTGTGCCGGGCGTTCGGGCTCGCGCGGCCGCGGCGGTGGGGTCAAGGCCAGCGCGGACGCCTCGGCGCGCGCCGGAATGGTCGGCAGCGTGGGCGGATCGGGGCGCGCGGCGATGGGCCCCGACGCCTCGATGATCTCGACCTCGCAGAGCGCGACCTCGCCCGATGACGACGCCTCGGTGACGGACTGAACGACCGCCCCGGCCCCGTCCGGCCCGATGACCGGGATGGGCGGCTCCTCCGGCGCCTCGATCAGCGCCGCCAGCGAAGCCGTCACCTCGCGCTCCTTGCCGGCCGACCCGTAGTCGTCCAGGCAACCCAGCAGCGCGTCGCCGAGCGCGCGCGCGGTCGCGAACCGGTCGCGGCGATCGGGCGCCAGGGCGCGGGTGACGATGTCCGCCAGCCGGGGAGACAGCGCGGGCACCCGCTCGCGCGGGTCGCAGACCCGCCCCAGCCCCATGGGCCCGATGATCTCGGCGTCCGCGCCGTCGAACGGGCGGACGCCGGTCAGGCACTCGTACAGGATCACACCGGCCGAGTAGACGTCCGCGCGGCGATCCTCGTCTTCCCGCCGGATGCGCTCGGGCGCCGAGTAGCGGTACTTGCCGACGAAGACGGGCGGATTCGGGGTGCGGGCGGTCGCGCGCGCCGCGCCGAAATCGATCAGCTTGGCGGCGCCGCTGGTCGACAGGATCACGTTGTCCGGGCTCAGATCGCGGTGGACCAGGCCCAGCGCGCCGCGGCCGTCCGCCAGCTCGTGGACCGCGTTCAGCGCCTCGCAGACGTCGGCCAGGATGTGCAGCGTCGCCGGGATGGGCAGCCGCTCGCCCCGGGCCAGCATCCGCTTGTGCGCGAACCGCAGCGTGACGCCGGGAACGAACTCCATCGCGATGTAGTAGCGCCCCTCGAGCTGCCCGAAGTCGAACACGTGAACGATGTTCGGATGGCTGAACGCCGACGCCACCGTGGCCTCGTTGATGAACATCTCGACCAGCTCGCCCCGACCGACCAGGTGCGGGAGCATGGTCTTGAGGACGATGCGTTTCTCGAAGCCGCGGACCCCTTTCAGGCGGGCCCGCCAGACCTCGGCCATCCCGCCGGTCGCCAGCCTCGAATCGATCTCGTACCGGCTGAAATGTGTGCCTGCCTGCCACTCGGTCGACGGCCCGGGCGCTCCGTCGCCATGCGTCGCAACACCCGACCGGTCATCGGTCGAGGTCGTCCACTGCGGTCCCGCGTAGCGCGTATCAATCGCCATCCCGTTCGCTCCTGCGCCCCCCTGGCACGTTCGAACGTCGGTGGTTCATGGATGCAAGCGCGGACAAACAGCTCCGCGACTCGATGATCAACGGCGCGCGCCCGGAAAACTTAACTCGCGCGTCACGAACTGCGGGCCAGCTTGCATTTCTCACCTGATGTTTGGGATTTTCTGGGCGGACGCACGTTTGTTCGACGGTGCGATCGAACCGCAAGCTACTGTCCTTCACCGGCTGATCCGCGATGGCCTTCAAGGAATACGGAACCTACGATGCGCTCGGCCTGGCGGACCTGGTCCGCCGGCGACAGGTCACGGCCGCCGAGCTGGTGGATGAGGCGATCGCCCGCGCCGAGCGGGTGGACCCCCGCATCGGGGCCCTCATCACCCCGCTGCACGAGGACGCCCGCCGGGCCGCGCGCGCCGAGCTGACTGGTCCGTTCGCGGGCGTGCCGTTCCTGCTGAAGGACCTGTACGCGGACATCGCGGGCGTCCCGGCGCTGGCCGGCAGCCGCTTCCTGACCGGCTACCGGCCAGAGCGCGACTCGACCATCGTCCAGCGTTTCCAGCGCGCCGGACTGATCCCGATCGCCCGCACCAAGACACCCGAGCTGGGCCTGCTGCCCATCACCGAGCCCGAGGCGCAGGGACCGACGCGCAACCCCTGGAATCCGGCGCTCACCCCCGGCGGATCCAGCGGCGGCTCCGCGGCGGCCGTGGCGGCCGGCATCGTGCCGGCGGCGCACGCCAACGACGGCGGCGGCTCGATCCGGATCCCGTCGGCCTGCTGTGGCCTCTTCGGCCTGAAGCCGACGCGTGGCCGGACGCCGGTCGGTCCCGAGCACGCGCAGCTCTGGAACGGGTTCACCATCAGCGGCGTCATCACGCGCTCCGTGCGAGACAGCGCGGCGCTGCTGGACGCCATCGCCGGACCGGAGCCGGCGTCCCCGTACTGGGCGCCACCGCCGTCCCGCGCGTTCCTGGATGAGGTGGGCGCGCCGCCGGGGCGGCTGCGCATCGCGCTGGCCAAGCGGCCGCAGGTCACGACGGCGCCGCTCCACCCCGACTGCGCCGCCGCCGTCGACGACACCGCGCGCCTGCTGGCCGATCTGGGCCACCACGTCGAGGAGGCCGACCCCGACCTGGATCCGGAGGCGTTCGCGCGCGACTTCTTCACCCTGGTCTGCGTCGAGACCGCCTCGTTCCTGGCGCAGGCGACCAAGCGCCTGGGACGCCGGCCGCGCCGGGGCGACATCGAGTCCGCCACCGCGCTGACCGCCCTGATCGGGCGGCAGCGGACGGCGCTGGAAGCGGCGCTGGCGCGCGAGCGGCTGGACCGGATCTCGGGGCGGGCCGCCGAGCTGGTGCAGCGGTTCGATCTGATCCTGTCGCCCGCGCTCGCCACACCGCCGCCGCCGCTGGGCGCGATCAAGCCGAGCGGCCTGGAGGCGTTCGGTCAAGAGCTGCTGCTGCGGCTGCACCTGGGCGTCCTGCTGCGCATCCCGGGCGTCATCGACGCGTCGGTGCGCCGGGTCTTCTCGTTCATCCCCTTCTCACCGCTGGCCAACGTGGCCGGCCTGCCCGCGATGTCGGTGCCGCTGTCCTGGAACGCGCAGGGCCTGCCGATCGGCAGCCAGCTGATGGCGCGGCTGGGGGACGAAGCGACGCTGTTCCGGGTGGCCGCGCAGCTGGAGCAGGCGCGCCCCTGGCGCGACCGCCGGCCCCCCATTCACGCCGACGAGGACGTCACGGTGCGCGACGCCGGGCCACCCGCCCAGCCAGAGGCGCCGCCCGCCATCAGCGCGCCGGGGCGCAGGGGAGCGACGCCGCCCAGTCTCCCCAGACAATCGGGCCTTTGACCTTCTGCGCAGCGTCCAGATATCGGACGGTGCCGGCGATCTGAAGGTGCAGGGCCGTCCGGATTCCGGACAGCGTGGGTAACGACACCGCCTCCGCGCAGCGGGATGACGGCGCGGCCGGCCCGCCCACCAGGGACTCGGCCAGCACCCGGCCGGTCAGCTGGCCGTGGCTCGGCAGCCGGAACCCCAGCACCCGCGCCAAGGTGGGCGCCAGGTCGGCGTTCCCGGCCGGCGCGGGATCGACGTAGCCCTGCTTGAAGTCCGGTCCGAAGGCGATCATCGTGTTCATCACGTCGCCACGGCCGAAGCTGCCGTGCATCCCCTGCCCCGTCTTCATCGTGTAGTCCGAGACGTCGACCTGCGTCTGGATCGGATCGCGCGGGTCCAGCGGGAAGGCGTGAAGCGCGACCACCAGCGACGGCACCGGAGTGCGCGCCGTGCCGTCCAGGTTGACGTCGGCCAGCGCCAGCGCTCCGGGCACGCTTCCCCGCGGCCCGGCCGCGAACACGGCGTCGACGTAGTCCTGCTCCAGCAGGAACGCCGCCAGATCGGCGACGGTCTTGTGGCCGTGATCGCGGACGTACACCAGGTCCGTGCCGCCGTTGGCCGCCACGATCACCTTCGTCCCGATGAGGCCGTTGCCCGTGGTCGTGCCCGCGCCGCGCCCGACCGGCACCCGCCCCGTCTTGCCGTCCGGCAACTTTCCGTCGGGATCGAACAACGGCAACCCGAGGTGGGTCGCGATGTCCTCGGCCACGAAGCCGGGCGGCCGGTCGCGGCGCACGTTCGAGAACCCGTGGTCGGACGTCACGAACAGATCGGTCGAGGCGGCCAGCTCCGGGGTCGCCTGGATCGCCGCCAGGATCGTCGCCAGCGACCGATCGGCGTTCTGCACCGCCTGCCGTGAGGTCTCCCCGTTGATGCCGACCTTCCAGTCGGTCGCGCCGTCCTTCTGATTGTGCTGGGTCACGTCGGGATCCCGCGACCAGAAGACCAGGACGAAGGGGCGCCCCCTTCGCTGGAACTCAGGCAGGATCACCCGGGTGACGGCCGCGGTCAGGAACTCCTGCTGCAAGAAGTTGGGGGTCTGCTTGGGGGGTGGCTTGTCGGCGCCCAGCGTGGTCTTCAGGGCGGCGGCGATCGCCGGCGCCAGCGGCACGCCGCCGGCCGACCCGGTCTGATCGTCGATCACGATCGTGGCGGGGACCGTGGAGTCGCTGGCTTCGGTCACGTCCTGGATCAGCGCCGGGCCGATCTTGCCGACCACCGCGGTGCTGAAGCCGTGGGCGCGCGCGGCCGCCAGCAGGGTCAGCTCGCCCAGGAAGTTTCCCCCGAACCGGCTGTTCAGCGTGGCCAGCACGCGATCGTCCTCGAGAAAAGGGGTCTCGCTGCCCAGCGCGGCGAACCCGGTCGAGAGGTAGTTGGCGAAGTCCCCCGTGTCACCCGGCTGATGGCCGGTGGCGATGGCGGCGGCGTTCGGGGTCGTCAGCGTCGGGAACACCGAGTGACCGTTGGCGAAGAACACGCCCTGCCGGCGAAGCTTGACCAGCGTGGGGGTGTCCCGGGCATTCAACGACCCCGGCCTCAGGCCGTCCGCGACGAAGATGATGGCGTTGCGGGCGGCGCCGGCCGGGCGGCCGAAAGCCGGCAGCGCCGGCAGCAAGAGCGCGACCGCCGCGACCAGCCGCCGCCCCACTCAGACCTCGTAGTCCGGCGCGGCCGGAACCCGGCCGAAGTCGATCTTGTTCCAGATCCGCTCGTGCGCGAAATAGACGACCAGCTTGATGGCGGTGTCGACGGCGCCGACCTTGGCGGCGAACTCCATCTTGCCGGTCATGAAGTAGACCACCGTCGAGGTGATCACCGCCGCGAAGAAGCGCCAGGAGATCGACTTGACGATGCTGCGGCGGTGGGTCTCGAAGGTCGCGCCGCCGCTCATGAGCCGCGGCCGACCTTCCGCGACAGCTCGGTGAACACCGGGTTGTTGGCGTAGCGCTCGCCACCGTCGGGCAGGATCACCACGAACCGCTTGCCGGCCATGTCCGGCCGGCGCGCCACCGTCGCGGCCGCGTGCAGCGCCGCGCCGCTGGACATGCCGGCGGCGATCCCTTCCTTGCGCGCCAGGTGCAGCTGCGCCCGGACCGCCTGCTCCTCGGTGACCGCGACCACCTCGTCGATGATCGCGCGGTTCAGGATCTCGGGGACGAAGCCCGCCCCCAGCCCCGGCAGGTGGTGCGCTCCGGCCGCGCGCCCCGACAGCACGGCGGCGCCCGCCGGCTCGACCGCGACGACGCGGCAGCCCGGCCGGCGCTCTTTCAGGACCTCGCCGACGCCGGTGATGGTGCCGCCCGTCCCGACGCCGCACACCAGCACGTCGACCTCGCCGTTGGTGTCGGCCCAGACCTCCTCGGCGGTGGTCCGGCGGTGAACCTCCGGGTTGGCCGGATTCCGGAACTGCTGCAGCATCACCGCGCCCGGCGTGCTGGCGACGATCTCCTCGGCGCGCCGCACCGCCTCGCGCATCAGCGACCCGGGCGTGAACAGGATCTCGGCCCCCAGCATGCGCAGGAACGCGACCCGCTCCTGCGAGATGTGCTCGGGCATGACCAGCGTCAGCGCGTACCCCTTGGCGGACGCCACGAACGCCAGCGCGATCCCCGTGTTGCCGCTGGTCGGCTCGACCAGCATCGCGCCGGGCTTCAGCACCCCGCGCCGCTCCGCGTCCTCGACCAGCGCTGCGCCGACCCGGTCCTTGACGCTGCCGCACGGGTTCCGCGCCTCCAGCTTGGCAAAAAGCCGCGCGCCGGTCTCGAACCGGCGAATTTCCACCAGGGGCGTCCGGCCCACGGACGCGACGACGTCAGGGAAGATCATGGCCGCATGATACGGGGCCGGGC
>DATJWP010000045.1:0-3478 GCA_035578045.1 Polyangia bacterium
TGCCATCAGTGCGGGCGCTCGCGCGCTTTCCTTCGGAAGTTCGACCTGTGCCGGGTCTGCTTCCGGATGCTGTCGCTGCGGGGCGACATCCCTGGCGTGATCAAATCGAGCTGGTAGGTAACCAATGCCCATGACTGACCCAATCGCGGACTTTTTGACCCGCATTCGCAACGGGATCCTGGCCCGGCACGCCGACGTGCTGGCCCCGGCGTCCAAGCTGAAGATGCGGCTTTGCGATCTGCTCAAGGACGAGGGCTACATCGCCGGCTACGACGTGCGCGCGCCCGAGCTGGGCGGCTCCGCCGAGCTGGTGGTGCGCCTGCGCTGGGCCGACCCGCGGACCAACGCCATCACCGGCTTGCGCCGGCGGTCGCGTCCCGGCCAGCGGATGTACGTGCGCCACGGAACGATCCCCAAGGTCCGCTCGGGCCTGGGCATCGCCATCCTGTCCACGTCGAAGGGCCTCATGACCGACCGCGCCGCCCGCAAGCAGGGGCTGGGCGGCGAGCTCCTTTGCGAGGTTTGGTGAGATGTCACGCATCGGACGAAAGGTCATTCCGCTCCCCAAGGGAGTGAGCCTGAACCAGAAGGCCGGGGCGGTCAGCGTCAAGGGCCCCAAGGGCGAGCTGTCCAAGGCGCTCCCGTCGGGCGTGTCGATCAAGACCGAGGGCGACAAGGTCACGGTGCTGCGCGCCGACGACTCGCGCGAGAACCGCGCCAAGCACGGCCTGCTGCGGGCGCACCTGGCCAACATGGTCAAGGGCGTCACCGACGGCTGGACGCGCGAGCTGGAGATCAACGGCGTCGGTTACCGCGCCGAGGTGGCCGGAGACGCCATCAACATGGCGCTCGGCTACTCGCACCCGGTCGTGTTCAAGCTGCCCAAGGGCGTGTCCGCCAAGGTCGACAAGAACCGCGTCATCCTGAGCAGCGCGGACCGCGACCTGGTCGGGCAGACCGCCGCCAAGGTGCGCGAGCTGCGCCCCCCCGAGCCTTACAAGGGCAAGGGTGTGAAGTACGTGGAAGAGGTCATCAAGCGGAAGGTCGGCAAAGCCGGCGCGACCAGCGGAGGCGGCTAATCGCCGTCGAATAGGAAGAACCCATGCTCGTCATCAGCTACAAGAAAGAGAGCCGCGAGAAGCGGCACGCCTCGCTGCGCAAGCGGATCGAGGGGACGCCCGACCGGCCGCGGCTGGCCGTGTTCCGCAGCGCCCGCCACATCTACGCGCAGGTCATCGACGATCTGCAGAACAAGACGCTGGTCGGGACCTCGGACCTGGCCATCGAGACCAGCGACGAGGACGACAAGAAGGCCACTGCCAAGAAGGTGGGCGTCGCCATCGCCAAGAAGTGCCTGGAGAAGGGGATCGACAAGGTCGTCTTCGACCGGGCCGGGTTCAAGTATCACGGACGTGTCTCTGCGCTGGCCGACGGCGCGCGCGAAGCCGGGCTGAAATTCTAGGGAACCCTCTCCCAGGCCCTGTCCCGCTTGCGCGGGAGAGGGATTCAAGGAAAGTGATCAAATAGAGATGGCTATCAATTACGAAGAAGTTGGCGAGCTGGTCGACAGCGTCGTTTTCATCAACCGCGTCGCCAAGGTCGTCAAGGGCGGCCGGCGGTTCTCGTTCTCGGCGCTGGTCGTCGTCGGTGACCAGCGTGGTTACGTCGGCGCCGGCCTGGGGAAGGCCAACGAGGTGCCGGAGGCCATCCGCAAGGGGACCGAGCAGGCCAAGAAGAACCTGTTCCTGATCCCGCTGGTGGGCGGCACCATCCCGCACGAGGTGATCGGGCGTTTCGGGGCCGGGTCGGTCCTGCTGCGGCCGGCCAGCGCCGGTACGGGCGTCATCGCCGGCGGCGCCGTCCGCCCGGTGCTCGAGGTTGCGGGCGTCCAGGACATCCTGACCAAGTGCATCGGGACGTCGAACCCGCACAACGTCATCCACGCCACCATCGATGCGCTCCAGCAGCTGCGCAGCGCCGACGTCTCTGCCAGCCTCCGCGGCAAGCGCCTCGAAGAGATCCGGGAGTAATCAGCCATGGCCAAGTCGCTGCGCGTGACGCTGACCCGGAGCGGAATCAACCGCCCCGAGCAGCACAAGCGGACCATCGCGGCCCTGGGGCTGCGCAAGATGGGTGTCTCCATAACGTTGCCGGATAACGAGGCGGTGCGTGGCATGATCCGCGCCGTTTCGCACCTGGTTCGGGTCGAAAAGGCCGAATAGGTTAGAAAGCCAAGGAAACAGACGATGGGCACTACGCTGCAAACACTGAAGGGTCCGCGCGGCTCGACGCGCAACCGCAAGCGCATCGGGCGCGGCCCGGGTTCGGGCACCGGCGAGCAGTCGGGCAAGGGCGTCAAGGGCCAGAAGGCCCGCACGGGCCACCACGGCGCCCGCATCGGGTTCGAGGGCGGTCAGATGCCGATGCAGCGCCGCTTCCCGAAGAAGGGGTTCAAGAACCCCTTCCGGACGGAGGTCTTCGCCGTCAACGTGGGCGCGCTGGAGAAGCGCTTCCCGGCGGGGACGATCGACCTGGCGGCGCTGCAGGGCGCCGGCATGGTCCCGCGCAACCTCGACGGGGTGAAAATCCTGGGCGAAGGCGACCTGACCAAGAAGTTCACGGTGAAGGCCACGGCGTTCTCGGCCTCGGCCAAGGAAAAGATCGAAAAGGCCGGCGGCACCGCCGAGATCGTCGCGGGGTAACCCATGGCTAGCGGCTTCCAGAACATCGGAAAGATTCCGGAGCTTCGGCGCCGGATCCTGTTCACCGTGACGCTGCTGGCCGTCTACCGCATCGGCGCGTTCGTGACGACCCCGGGCGTCAATCGCGCCATCATGGGGAAGATCGTCAACCAGGCCTCGGGGACGTTCCTGGGTATGTTCAACATGTTCTCGGGCGGCGCGCTCGAGCAGATGTCGATCTTCGCGCTCGGCATCATGCCGTACATCAGCGCCTCCATCATCCTGCAGCTCCTCACCGTGGTCGTTCCCAAGCTGGAGCAGATCACCAAGGAAGGGGAGATGGGGCAGCGCAAGATCAACCAGTACACGCGCTACGGGTGCGTGCTGCTGTCGCTGATCCAATCGTTCTTCATCGCCCGCTGGCTGGAGGGGAACAACCGCTCGTACGCGCAGTTCGGGCAGGTCGTGACCAACCCAGGCTGGGGTTTCCGCGTCCTCACGATGATCTCGCTGACCACCGGGACGGCGTTCATCATGTGGCTGGGCGAGCAGATCACCGAGCGCGGGATAGGCAACGGCATCTCGCTGGTGATCTTCGCGGGCATCGTGACCGAGATGCCCGACGCGGCCGTCCGTATGTTCTCGAAGGCCCGGACCGGCGACATCACGGCGTTCGATCTGGCCGTGATCGGCATTCTCATCGTCCTGGTGGTCGCGGTCATCATCTTCTTTGAACGCGGTCAGCGGAAGATACCGGTCCAGTACGCCAAACGGATCGTCGGCCAGAAGGTCTACGG
>DATJWP010000046.1:0-6648 GCA_035578045.1 Polyangia bacterium
GCGACCGCCAGCGAGGTGGTGATCGTCGACGAGAGCAACGGGTGCAGCGACGCGGGGACCAGCGCGACGTTCTGCACCCTCCCGAGCGCCGTCGCCGCCCTCATGCCGACCCGCAACATCCTGATCATCGAAGGCGGGACCAGCGACCGCCTCACGCTGGCCACGACCGGCGTCGCGCCGGTCGTGATCGGCCGGAAGAACGCCGGCGGGGATCCCGGCAGCGTCCCGGCCACGACGGGTACCGCCGTGACGGTGTCGTCCGACACGGTCACGATCCGCGATCTGGCGGTGAACCTGGGCAGCTCGGCGAGCAGCCGGGGCATCGGCATCAGCGGCGCCACCACGTCGGTCACCGTGCAGCGGGTGACCGCCAACCTGACCACCGGGCTGGGCATCGACGTCGAGAACGGCGCCACCGCGCTCATCGACCAGTCGTACGTCCAGAACAACTCGGTCGGCGGAATCCTGGTCAACGGCGCCGCCGCAACCATCCAGAACACGATCATCACCGACAACACCGCCTACGGCGTCCAGTTCAACAACGCGGGGGCGAGCTCGAAGTTCTGGTTCAACACCGTCGTCAACAACGGGGTTGCCGCGGTCTGCAACCTGAACAGCGCGATCATGCTCCAGGACTCGATCCTCATCGGGTCGACGCCCAACTGCCCGCTACCGACCAATTCGGTGACCACCACCGCCCCGACGTTCGCGTCCTCGCCGCCTTTTCACCTGACGGCGCACGTACCCTGCCCCGCGCCCTCTCCCGACCACGACGTCGACGGGGACCCGCGGGGGACCGTTCCCGACTGCGGCGCCGATCAGTACGTCGGCAAATAAGTGCCGGCGAGCACGGATCCACCGCCAACTGTCGGGTTCGTTCAACAAAACTTCGCCCACGTGTTGCAGTTGTGTTAACCGTTTCTTACTGTGGGCGATGCATTTCTCCCCCCTGACGCTGCGTCTCCGGTCCGCTTCGGTCCCTACCTGCTGATTCGCGCCTCGGGGGCGCTGGGGCGGCTGGAGATGGCCGTGCGGACCGACGTGCGCGATCCGGAGGTCTGCGTCCTCAAGCGGCTTCCGATCCAAGCCCGCGCGGCCGACGCGGCGGCGCGGTTCCGGCGGCAGGCGCAGCTCGCCGCGCGTCTGGAGCACGAGAACATCGCCCGCACGCTGCGGGTCGAGACGATCGAAGGGCAGATCTGCGTCGCTCGCGAGCTGGTTCAGGGGATGAGCCTGTCCAAGGTGATGCGCCAGCTCGGGGCCCGCCCGGCCCCCCTGGTCGCGGCCCTGAACATCGTGCGCGAGCTGGCCCGCGGCCTCGGCTACGCTCATGACTGCCACGGCCTGGACATCGTGCACGGCGAGGTGGCGCCCGAGAACGTGATGATCGGCTTCGGCGGTGAGGTGAAGCTGATCGACTTCGGGCTGGGGCGGCCGGCCGGCGACGCGTCACTGGCCCAGGGCGGGGTGGTCATGGGGCACCGGGCCTTCCTGCCGCCCGAGGCGGCCGACGGACGCGATCCGGGCCCGGCCGGCGACATCTACGGGCTGGGAGTCGTCCTGTGGGAGCTGCTCACCGGCCAGCGGGCCGACGACGCGGCGAGCCCGCTGGCCGACGTCCGGGCGTCGAACCCCGATGTCCCCGAGGAGCTGGCGCGGGTGGTCGCGCGCGCGACGGCCCCGCTGCCAGAGGCCCGCTACCGTTCGGGCGACGAGCTGGGCGCCGCGCTCAGCACGTTCCTGCCGGCCGGGGCGGACCCGCAGCAGGAGACGATCGCGCTGCTCCGGAGCTGCTTCGAGGTCGACCTGTTGCAGCCGCTGCTGGCGAAGGACATCGAATCGGCTCGCCGGCTGATCACCGGGGATCCCGACGCCGACGACCGCCCCAGGTCGGGGCAGCCCACGACGCCGCTCCGAGGCTCGCTGGCCCGGCCGACGCCGGCGCGCCCGGCGCTCGACAGCACCGATCCCCTGCCCGCCCTCCGCCGCCGGGGGCCGCTGGCCGCCGCGGCGGTCGCCCTGCTGGTCGCCGGGGCTGGCATCGCGCTCCTCGGCCGGTCCCCCGCCGAGCGCCCCGCCGTGAGCCCGCCCGTCGCGGCGGCGCCGCAGCCGGCGGCGCCTCCGCCGGCCGCGGAACCCCCGCCGGCCCCCGAACCAGCCCCCGCTCCCGAACCCGACCCGGGCGCCGAACCGGCGAGCTCACCCCGCGCCTCCCGCCGCGGGCCCGGCGACTTCAGCCGCAACGCGCGGAGCGAGGGGGCCGACCAGCTCCTGCGGCAGGCGAACAATCTGTTCGAGCACGGCAACACGGCGGGCGCGATGGCCCGCACCCGGCAGGCGATCGCCGCCGGCGCCGGCGCGCCGGCGCGCGTGCTGATGGCGACGCTGTTCATCAGCCTGCGGAACTACACCGCGGCCGAGCCCGAGCTGAACGCGGCGACCCAGCTGGACCCCGGCAACGCCGAAGCGCGACGCCTGCTGGCCTTGCTGCACCGAACGGCCGTCGAGCAAGACAGCAGGTAAGCTTCCGGGCGTCATGCCCGAACCAGTCATCACCGGGGTCCCCGATACGGCGTTCATGGTCGCGGCGTGGCGCGCCCAGGAGTCCGAGCGCCCCGACGCGATCTTCCGCGACCCGTTCGCCGCGCGGCTGGCCGGCGAACGCGGGCGGGGCATCGCCGAGCGTCTACAGGCCAACCGGATGGGGCCCTGGCAGGTCACGGTCCGGACCGTCGTGATCGACGCGCTCATCCGTGCCGCGGTCGAGCGCGGGGTGGGAACCGTGCTCAACCTGGGCGCCGGCCTGGACGCCCGCCCGTACCGCCTGTCCTGGCCGGCCTCGCTGCGGTGGATCGAGGTCGACTTCCCGCAGACGATCGCCTGGAAGGAAGAGATCCTGCGCGACGATCGCGCCAGCTGCCGGGTCGAGCGGATCGCGCTGGATCTGGCTGACCGACCCGCGCGCCGCCGGCTGCTGGAAGACGTATCGGCCTCGTCTCCGGCAACGCTGGTGCTGACCGAGGGGGTGGTCCCCTATCTGACCAACGACGCGGTGGGTGAGCTGGCCGACGACCTGCTGCAAATGCGCGGCGTGTCCTGGATCGTCGAGTACGTCTCGCCCGAGGCGGCCCGCTTCCGGAAGAAGCTGCCCTTCATGCGTCACATGCGCGCGGCGCCGTTCCTGTTCGAGCCCGCCGACTGGTTCGGGTTCTTCGCCGCGCACGGCTGGCGGACCACCCAGGAGAAATACCTCTCCATCGAAGGGCGCCGGCTGGGCCGCCCCGCGCCGCTGGCTGGCTGGCTGCGGGCGCTGCTGCGGATCCAGCGCGCGCTGGGCAACCGCGATGGATTCGGAAAGTCGATCGGCTACCTGGTGCTGGCGCCCTCAAAAGAACAGGTGTGACACCAGCCCGAAGATGGGGACCAGGATCGCCAGCGACCAGAGCGTGTAGCCGAAGAAGCTCGGCATCCGGACGTGGTGCTGCTCGGCGATCGCCTTCACCATGAAGTTCGGGCCGTTGCCGATGTACGTGATGGCCCCCATCAGCACGGCGCCGCACGACACCGCGGTCAACAGGATCTGGCCGGTGGGGTGCACGGTCAGCGCGCCCAGATCGTCGACCGACAGCGTTCCGTGCGGACCGTTGGCCACGCCGACCGCCAGCGACGCGAAGGTCAGGTAGGTCGGCGCGTTGTCCAGCACGCTCGACAGCGCGCCCGAAGCCCAGAAGAACTGCCAGGGCTTGGTGATCCCCAGCGTGGCCCCGCGCTCGCCCAGGAACGAAAGCGCGGGGATCATGGTCACGAACACCCCCGCGAACACGGCCGCCACCTCGACGATGGGGGCCCAGTTGAAGCGGTTCGTCTGATGCACCTCACGGGGCGTCGTCCAGAGCGAGAGCGCCGCGCATCCGACCATGCCCGCCACCTGGACCACCGACCGCAGCACGCCGTCGCCGAACAGCCGGGTCCCGTAGCTCCCCATCAGGAAGACGACCGTCACGATGGCGACCAGCCACAACAGATTGATCGCCCCCTGCAGCCGCAGCGGCTCTCGAACCTGGGCGTCGACCACCACGGCCGGGCGCCGGACGCGCTCGCGATTCCAGATCATCCGGTCGATGATCGCGAACAACGTCACCAGCACCCCGTTGACCAGCGCCCAGACCGGCAGCAGCCGCAGCGTCCAGGTGAAGGGGACGCCCCGAAGGAAGCCCAGGAACAGCGGCGGGTCGCCCAGCGGCGTCAGCAAGCCGGCCCCGTTCGAGACGATGAAGATGAAGAAGACGACCAGGTGAGTCGCGTAACCCCGCTTCTCGTTGGCGCGCACCAGCGGCCGGATCAACAAGACCGACGCCCCGGTGGTGCCGATGACGCTGGCCAGAAGCGCCCCGGCGGCCAGGAACCCCGTGTTCACGAGCGGCGATCCAACCAGCGACCCGGTCAGGCAGATCCCGCCCGAGATCGTGAACAGCGCGCCCAGGAGCGCGATGAACGCCGCGTAGTCGGAGGCCGTGCGCAGCAGCAGGCGCCCCCCTTCGCCGGCGCCCAGTTGAAAGATATAGACGAGCACCGGCGTCGAAACGATCGCCGCCACCAGCAACTTGTTCCGGTTGTGCTCCCAGAACGAGCCCAGGAACAGCGGCAGGACCGCGATCAACAGCAGGTAGGTGAGAAAGGGGAAGATCGCCCAGGTCGGGGTGTGGAGCATGATCTGTCAGTGCTGCAGGTAGAGCGGGATCTCGGTGGTATCGACCAGGCTGCGCGTGACCGAGCCAGAGAACAGCTCCCGGAGCCGCGAGCGGGTGAAGGCGCCCATGACGATGAGGCCGGCGTCGATCTCCTTCGCCAGCCGGATGATGACGTCCTGGTTCGAGAGCAGCGACACGATGTTGTGCCCCTTGGCCGGGATGTCGGCGGCCTTCAAGGTCTCCACGGCCCGGTTCGCCATCTCCCAGGCGACGGCGCCGTTGTCATCGATGGTCACCACGTGGATGTCGCGCCCGGTCGCCAGGCCGCTGCTGGCGAAGCTGGACAGCGCTCGCTTGGCGGCGCCGCTCCCGTCGTAGGCGACCAGGACCGTCCCACCCAGCTTGGGCGGCGCGGCCTCCGGGACCACCAGCACGGGGGTCGAGGCGCGGTGCAGGATGGTGTCCCGCGTCTGCGCGTCTTCCTTTTCGATCTCGAATTTGAAGTTCACGTCTCGTCCGAGGACCGTCAGGTCTCGCGTCTCCATCTCCTCGAGGATTGCGTCCACCGGCCGGCCGACGATCTCCAGCGCCTTCGCCGGGACGTTCGCCTCGCGGCAGCGCCGCTCGAACAGCGCCATGGCGTCCGAGGCATGCTTGTGCGCATCGGCGACCAGCGCGTCGTCGCGCTCGTGCTTGAAGGCCGAGCCGCCAATGCTGGTCGGTGTGCCGGCCCGAATGTCCGGCTCGTCGACGATGGCCAGACCGACGAGGTGCGCCGCCAGAGGCTTGGCGACATCTATCGCCAAGCGGACCGCCGCGGTCGTGCTCGGCGATCCTTCCAGACAGACCAGGATGTTTTTGATCATAGGAGGGTCGGGGCCCAGGGCACCATTGCCCCGGGCCCCGACTCGTGATTTTACAGCTGTGTCAGGATTCTCAGGTCCCGCTGCTGGTGGCCAGCGCCGGGACGGCGGCCTTGGCGGCGGCCACCTCGGTCTGGGGCACTTCCTCGGGCGTGCGCTGCGTGATGAACTCGGGGTAGCCGGGCAGCCCCATCTCCGGGACGTCCAGCCCCGCGATCTCGACCGCCGCCGACACCCGGTTCGACCCGAGCACCTTGCCGATCACCCAGAACGCGATTCCGCCGACCACGACGTTCCAGGCGATCCCGACGCCGGTCTCGATGACCTGAGCGACCAGCTGCTTGGAGTCGCCGTAGAACAGCCCGGTCACGCCGCGGCCCGCGACGCCCAGGTAGTCGGTGGCGCCCACGCCGTTCCACCCCTGGCCGTAGCTGCCGTCCGAGAACAGGCCGACCGCGATGAGCCCCCAGGCGCCGTTGACGCCGTGGACGCTGATGGCGCCGACCGGATCGTCGATCTTCACCTTGTCGAAGAAGAAGACGCTCACGACGACCAGGACGCCCGCGACGGCGCCGATGATGAACGCCCCCACCGGCGTGACGAACGCGCAGGGCGAGGTGATCGCCACCAGCCCCGCCAGCATGCTGTTGCACATCATGCTCGGGTCGGGCTTGCCGTAGCGCATCCACATGTAGAGGACGCCCGAGAGCGTCGCCGACATGCCGGCGATCATGGTGTTGGCCGCCACGATGCCGATGCGGCCGTCACCGCCGGCCAGCGAGCTGCCGGCGTTGAAGCCGAACCAGCCGAAGGCCAGGATGAAGGTGCCCACCTGCACCATCGGGATGTCGTGCGGCAGAATCGGGTTGACCTTGCCATCCGCGCCGTACTTGCCGATGCGCGGCCCGATGAGGAGCGCGGTGATGAACGCGAGTGCGCCACCTTGCAAGTGCACGACGCCGGAGCCGGCGTAGTCGACCGCGCCGTGGCCCAGGCCGGCCCGGTAGCCGAGCTGCGCCAGCCAGCCGCCGCCCCAGACCCAGCAGCCGAACACCGGGTAGATGAACGCCCCGACGATGATGCTGAAGATGAAG
>DATJWP010000047.1:0-28481 GCA_035578045.1 Polyangia bacterium
CTCGCGCGCCCCCAGCAGGCCCGCGACCACCAGCCGGGGCAGCGCGCGCGGCGTGTTGCGCTCGCGCAGGTCGGGGCGCTTGCCCGCGTGCAGCAGCTGCAGCGCCTGCACCACCATCTCGACGTCGCGGATGCCGCCCGATCCCAGCTTCACGTCGAAGCCGCTCTCGCCCAGCGCGCCCGCGGCGTCGGCCGGATCGCGGAACAGCGCGCGCAGCCCGCGCACCTCCTCGATCATGCGCGGCTCGATGCGGCGCGGGTAGATGAACGGCTCCAGCGCGCCCAGCAGCTCCTCGCCCAGCGCCAGATCGCCGGCGCAGGGGCGCGCGCGCAGCCAGGCCTGCCGCTCCCAGGTGCGCCCGAAGGTCTCGTAGTAGCGCTCGGCCGCCGCCAGCGCGTTGCAGATCGGACCGCTGCGCCCCTCCGGCCGCAGCCGCAGGTCGACCCGGAAGATCATGCCGTCGGCCGTGGGCTGCTCGATCGCGGTGGTCACCCGCCGGGCCAGCTCGGCGTAGTAGTGGTGCAGCGTGTGGTCGCCGGCGGCGCCCGCGTCGGTCGAGTAGAAGTAGCAGACGTCGATGTCGGACGAGAAGTTCAGCTCGTCGCCCCCCAGCTTCCCCATCGCCATCACCGTGAATCGCCCGGGCGCGCCGTTGTCCGCGCGGGGCGCGCCCAGCTCGCGGGTCAGCGCGGCGTCGCAGTGGGCGACGGCCACGTCCAGGCAGACGTCGGCGAACCCCGACAGCTCCCGGGCCACCTGCTCCGTCGTCCCCCAGCCCAGCTCGCGGGCCCCCAGCCGCAACATCTCGTAGCGCCGCACGCGCCGCAGCCGGCGCTGCAGGTCGGCGAAGTCGACGGCCGGCTCGGTCGCCGCGCGCACCTCGCGCGCGATGACGTCGGCCGGCTTCTCGCGCCGCAGGTAGGGATCGGCCACCAGCGCGGCGAACGCCGACACGTCGGCCATCAGCAGGTCGGGCAGGAACTCGCCGCTGGCGCAGATCGCGTTCAGCAGCGCCCGCGCCTTGGGGTCGGCGGGGATCACCCCGCCCCGTTCCACGAAACGGTCGCGCCGCGCCTCGCTCTCCGGATCGCTGCTCATGGCCGGGCCCATATTAAGGCGCAGTTCTTCACAGGTCGGCTTGCGCCAGCGAAAACTTGTTGTTCGTCTGGTCGACCAGGTGGAACGACCCGCGGGCTTCGGGCGGCAGATCGTTCACGATCCGCCCCTCCTGGTAGCGCTCGAACAGGAAGAAGACCCGCCGCCCGCGGTGCCGCTCCAGCCAGGTCTTCAGGCGATCGTCGGCCCCCTCCTGATCGAACACGGTGCGCTCCTCGGTCGGTCCTTCGTAGATCTCGTTGGAGGTGTAGAAGGTCTCGCCGCGCCAGTAGAGCATGTAGGCGATCAGCCGTTCGTCGGGTGAACTGCGCAGGCGGTAGTAGGCGGCGATCGGCCCCTTCTGCGACCAATAGGGCGCCACCGCAGGCATGTAGACGTCCAGCACGAAGAAGGTGAACGCCGCCGCGGCCAGCGGCAGCGTCCAGAGTCCTGCCCGGCGCATCCGCGGGAACGCCAGCAGGCCGGCCCCGATGGCGAACAGGACGCCGAAGACCGCCAGCGTCCCGGTGAAGTCCAGGCCCGGGGGCCAGGGGCGCCCGGTCGGGCTCTGGATGTAGTCGTACGAGAACAGCCACAGGAAGCGCTCGGCTGCGTGAGGCGAGTCGGCCAGCCCCAGCGTCACCAGCAGCAGCAGCGGCAGGCCGACCACCAGCGCCGCGGCCGCCGTCCGACCGGCCCGTCGCGCGGCCAGATCGTCGATGAAGGCGCCCACCGCCACCGCCACGCCGGGGATCGCGGGCAAGACGTAGTGGTGGAACTTGGTCATCGACACCGACACGATGGCGTAGCCGCTGGCCGCCCAGATCGCGCCCAGCCGCAGCGCCCCCTGCTTGCGCGCCTCGTCTTCACCGCCCGTGACCGGCCGGCGCAGCACCGCCCAGGCCAGCGCGGCCGGCGCCAGCGTCACCCAGGGCCACAGGCCGTAGCCCAGCTCGCGCAGGAAGTAGTCGAACGAGCCGCGATCGCCGTGGCGGCCGATCACCATCCGGCGCCAGTGGTTGTCGCCGAACAGCTCGTCCCAGAACGGCAACCCGTGCCGGATCAACATGGCGTGATGCCACGGCACCGCGACGACCGCGAAGGCCAGCGTCGCGCCGATCAGCGCGTACCCGAGCCGCGCCTGCCGCAGCCGGGGCCACCCGCCGCCGAACGCCAGGAACAACCCGAACACGATCACGGGCAGCCCGACGCCGGCCAACCCCTTGGCCAGCACCGAGAGCGCGCAGAAGATCGCGGCCAGGTACAGGTGGAACGGCGCGCGCCGCCTGGTGCGCGCGGCCAGGTAGACGAAGGCGGCGAAGCCCAGAAAGTACGGGATCATCGCGACCACGCCGTAGACGACGAACAGCCGCTGTCCCCACGGAATCTCCACGCGGAGCTGCACCGAGCTCACGATCAGCTGCGGGAGCGCGCAGACCGCGAAGAACGCGGCCGTCCCGTAGAACAGCCCGTGGTGAGGCCAGCTCCACCAGCCTCGCCCGCGCCGCGGCAGCTCCGCATCGGAGTCCTCGAACAAAGCCAGGGCGCCCAGGGCCAGCGTCATCGCCATCGGGCCGACGAAGGCCATGTCGGTCATCGCCTGACGGGCGACCAGGCTGTACATGGGCGCGGTGGCGACCACGGCGGCCGCCAGCAGACCCGCGCGGCGCGAGATCAACCGCGAGGCCAGCAGGTAGACCGCGTAGATCCCCAGCACGCCCGCCAGGCAGAACGGCAGCCGCGTCGCCCACTCGGCCCGATGCCCCAGCGCCATCTCGCCCGCCGGGCCGCCCGGCAGACCGATCCCGAACAGGCGCATCGCCAGGCTCATCACCCAGAACGACAGCACGGGCTTGGACCAGAACACGTCGGGATCGCGCGGCGACCCCGGCCACCACAGGCTGATGTAGTCGCCCCGCTCGGTCATCTGGCGGGCGACCTCGGCGTAGTGGGTCTCCCAGGGATCCCACAGCCCGTACGTCCCGGCGAACGGCACGTACAGCAGCAGCCCGGCGAGGATGACCAG
This sequence comes from Polyangia bacterium, assembly GCA_035578045.1. Classification (GTDB taxonomy): domain Bacteria; phylum Myxococcota_A; class Polyangia; order Fen-1088; family Fen-1088; genus JADGRB01. Next base: position 3,122 of record DATJWP010000047.1, read on the forward strand.
GAACGAGACGCGGCGCTCGCTCATGCCGCCTGATCGCTACTGCGCCAGGACCTTCTGCAGCTTCAGCAGGTTCAGGTCGATGTCCTTCGACCTGCCCACCACGTCCTGCAGCGGCGTCGTGCGCACCTCACCGCGGATCAGGCCGACCAGCTTCCCCTGCTCGCCGCGCTCCAGGCAATCCGTCGCCGCCGCCGCCAGCCGCGTGGCCAGCAGGCGATCGAACGCGCCGGGCGCGCCGCCGCGCTGCACGTGCCCCAGCGTGGTGACGCGCAGGTCGAACCCCAGCCGCCCCTTCTCGCGCTCGAAGTGCTGCGCCAGGCGGACCGCGTTGTGCTTGGCCCCCTCGGCGACGACCACCAGTCCGTGCAGCTTGCCGCGCGTCCAGGCCGCCTGCAGGATCTCCGCGATCACCTCGGGCTCGACGTCCGCCTCGGGGATGACGACCGAGTCGGCGCCCCCGGCGATCCCGGCCATCAACGCCAGGTAGCCGCAGTTGCGCCCCATCACCTCGACCAAGAACGCCCGCTTGTGCGACGACGCGGTCACCCTCAAGCGGTCGATCGCCTCCAGCGCGATGTTGAGCGCCGTGTCGACCCCGATCGTCATCTCGGTGCCGGCCAGATCATTGTCGATCGTCGACGCCACGCCGATGACCGGGAACCCCGAGGTCGCCAGCGCCAGCGCGCCCGTCTGCGAGCCGTTGCCGCCGACCACCACCAGCCCGTCGATCCCACGTTCGGCCAGGTTGGCCAGACCGCGCGCGCGGACCGGCTCGTCCTTGAACTCCGGCAGCCGGGCGCTCCCCAGGATCGTCCCTCCGCGCTGCAGGATGTTCCCCACGTCACGCGCCCCCAACGGCTCGATGTGACCTTCGACGAGGCCCGCGTAGCCATTGCGGACCCCGAACACGTCCCACCCTTTGGCGATCCCGGTTCGCACCACCGCGCGGATGGCTGCGTTCATCCCGGGAGCGTCGCCCCCGCTGGTCAGGACGGCGATCTTCCTGTTGGCCATCAGAGAGCTTTCGTATACCACGGCGGCGTGTGAGCCGGGATCCGGGGTAGTCTGCCGCCCGTGGCGGACAAGCCCGTAAAGACTGCGGAAACCAACTACATCACCCCCCCGGGCTTCAGGCGCCTGGCGGACGAGCTGACCTACCTGCGGACCCAGAAGCGTCCCGAGGTCGTCAACGCGCTGGCGGACGCGGCGGCCGAAGGGGACCGCTCCGAAAACGCCGAGTACATCTATCGCAAGCGGCAGCTCAGGCAGATCGACAGCCGGCTGCGTTTCCTGTCCAAGCGCCTCGACAACGTCCAGATCGTCGACCCGGCCACCCAGCCCCGGCGCGACCGCGTCTTCTTCGGCGCCACCGTGACGGTCGAGGACGAAGAGGGTCAGGTCGCCACCTACCGCATCGTGGGCGTCGACGAGTCGGACGGCGCGGCGGGCGACATCTCGTGGAAGTCGCCGGTCGGGCGGGCGCTGCTGGGCAAGGCGCTGGGCGACACGGTCACGGCCCGCTGGCACGCCGGCCTGCGCGAGCTGACCATCGCCAAGATAGACTATCGCTGAAACAGCACGATAGCCGATCGCGGCCCCCGCCGGATCAGCAGCGTCGTGCCGGGGCGCCTGGACGGAGCTGGGCTTCCCCCAGCGGAGTCCGTCGCGGGAGGGAGCGGGGACCCCTCGAGGGTTCCCGCGTTTGCTCGTTGCGCGGCGACCCAGACTGGATACCAGCGCTCGGCGCGCAAGGCCGGCAGCGCATCGACCAGCTCGGGGACGTAGAGATCCATCTCGCGGTAGTCGCCGCCCGTCAGCCGATCGATCGCCGGTCCGAAGCTGTAGTCCGCCAGCGCCGGCGCGGGCTCGAGGTCGTTGTGCAGCGCTCCCCCGTACACCAGCACCAGCGGGCGATCCGGCGGGTGCGGCAGCGCCAGGGCCTGCTCGATCGCGCGCTGCAGGTGCGCCCGCGTCAGCTTCAGCAGGCGGTCGTAGTCGACGTGATCCCCGACTTGCACCGCGTGGACGGAGCCGGGCTCTGCCCGGCGTAGTCCGTCGCGGGAGGGCGCGGGAACCCTTCCAGGGTTCCCGGTCAGGATCGTCTGGTACTCGTGGCAGTCGACGTCCAGCACGTGCGGCGCGACGCCCAGCTCCTTCGCGCGGCGCAACAGTCGGACGATCTCGTTCTCGGTGGCGGGCGGGCGCTCGGTCGTGCGGGCCACGTCCTCGGTGACCCGCTTCTCGGACTCGCCGCAGGTCCCGCGCGACACCCAGGTCTCGACGATCAGGTGCGCCGCGCGCGGGGCCACGGCCGGCAGGATCTCGTCGGTGAAGCGGGCGATCGTCGAGCGGACTGACGCCGTCTTCGCCGTCTGGTGGAGCTCGCCGAACGCCACGACGCCGTGAGCCTCGCTCAGGAACGCCGCCACCGCGGCGCCGGGCGTCGCGAAGGTCTGGGCGAACGGGAAAGGCGCCCAGGAAGGAGAATGCGCCAGGGCGAGCCACAGCGCGGCGGATTTGATCACGGCCCGCCGAGCGTGATGTACCGCAGCCCGGCCGCCGTGCGGAGGCGAACCAGGTGCCCGCCCTTGCGTGGGGCCGACAGCGCGGCGACCGCGTCCTCGGCGGTCGCGACGCGCTGGCGATCGACCTCGAGGATCACGTCCCCCTCGCTGACGCCGGCCGCGGCCGCCGCGCCGCCCGGGACGACCTCGGCGACCACCGCGCCGCGCGTGCCGGGATCCAGGCCCAGCGACTCGGCCAGCGGCGGCGTCAGCGTCTGCAGCGCGATCCCCAGCTTGCTCGGCTGCCCGTTCCGCGCGTCGGCCGACGGCAGCTCGCCCAGGGTGACCTCGATCGGCTGCCGGCGCCCCTCGCGCCAGACGCCCACCGCCACCTTCGAGCCGATGGCGCGGCTCGAGACGTAGTCGATCACGTCGCCCGCCTCTTCCACCTTCTTGCCGTCGATGTCGACGATGGCGTCGCCCGAACGAAGCCCGGCGTGGGCCGCCGGCCCGCCCGGCGTCACCTGCGTCACCAGCGCGCCCGCCCCGACCGGCAGCCCCTTGGCCGCCGCCTCGCCCTCGTTCGGGTCACCGACCAGCACGCCCAGGTAGGCGTAGCGCACGCGCCCTTCCTTGATCAGCGACTCCGCCACGCGCCGCACCTGGTTGATCGGGATGGCGAACCCGTACGCGCCGCCCGGGCCGGTGTTGATCAGCGTGTTGATGCCGACCACCTCCGAGGACAGGTTCACCAGCGGGCCCCCCGAGTTCCCCGGGTTGATCTTGGCGTCGGTCTGGATGTACCGCCGCACCCGGCCGCCGGACATCTGCACGTGGCGGCCGACCTTCCCCTTGCCGCTGATGATGCCCGCCGTGACGGTCTGGTCGAGACCCAGCGGGCTGCCGACCGCCAGCGACCACTCGCCGACCTCCAGCGCGTCCGAGTCGCCCAGGCGAGCCGCCACCAGATCGTGCGGCGGGTTGTCCAGCCGGATGACGGCGACGTCGGTCTCCGGGTCCATCCCCAGCGTCTTGGCGCCGAACTCGCGGCCGTCGCTGAAGGTCACCTTGACCCGCGTCGCGTTCGAGACCACGTGCCGGTTGGTCACGATGTCGCCGCGCGTGTCGATCACCACGCCGGATCCGGTCCCGCGCTGCGGCGCCTGTTGCTCGGGCGCGCCGAACTGGAAGAAGCGGCGCAGGAAGGGGGACCCCTGATCGTCGTCGCCGTCGTTCTGCGCGACGCGCGACGGGCCGATCTCGACGTCGATGCGCACCACCGACGGGCGGAGCGCGCGGGCCACCGCCGCGAAGGCCTGCGAGAGCACCCGGGCCTCGTTGGGCGCCCGCGTCTTGGGGGTGACCTGGGCCCCCGGCTGCAACGCCGGCCCCGAGGGCGGGGGCGTGTCGGGCGCCGCCGGCGCCTCGGCCGGCACGCCGGGGCCCGCCGACGGGGCGTTTGCGTTGCCGGACAGCCGCGACGCCAGCCGATCGCAACCCAGCAGCGCGACGACTGCCAACGTCAAGAACCCTCGGGGCTTCATGGCGGCTATTTAGCGATCGGTGTTCGCCGATCGCAAGGCGCTCGCGCGCGTTAGATTTGGCGAATGCGAGCGATCACGACCCGTCCAGGGGTCGCCGACAGCGCGCGCCTCGACGAGATCCCGGAGCCCGCGGAGGATCCGGCCATGCTGCTCGTCGAAGCGGTCGCGACCGGCGTCTGCGGAACCGACCACGAGATCCTGAGCGGCGCCTACGGACAACCACCCCCCGGACACGAGCGACTGGTGATCGGGCACGAGAACCTGGGGCGCGTGCGTCGGGCCCCGCCCGGCTGCGGGTTCTCGCCCGGCGACCTGGTGGTGGGCGTGGTCCGCCGCCCCGACCCCGTCCCCTGCGCCAGCTGCGCCGCCGGCGAATGGGACATGTGCAAGAACGGCCGCTACACGGAGCGTGGCATCAGCGGCCTGGACGGGTACGCCGCCGAGCGCTACCTGCTGGAGCCGTCGTTCACCGTCCCGGTTCCGCCCGCGGTCGGCGAGCTGGGCGTGCTGGTGGAACCCACGACGATTCTGGCCAAGGCCTGGGAGCAGATCGACCGCATCGGCGCCCGCGCCGTCTGGAGCCCCGCCCGCGTGGTGGTCACGGGCGCCGGACCGATCGGCCTGCTCGCGGCGATGCTGGGGCGCCAGCGCGGGCTGGAGGTCCACGTGCTGGACCGGGTCGCGGACGGCCCGAAGCCGGCCCTGGTGGCGGCGCTGGGCGCGACGTACCACACCGGGTCGGTCAAGGAGATCCCGCCCGGCGACATCGTCCTCGAGTGCACGGGGGCGGGCGAGCTGGTCTACGACGTGCTCGAGGCGGCCCCGCCCGACGGCATCGTTTGCCTGACCGGCGTCTCGTCGGGAGCGCGCAGCATCCCGGTCAACCTGACCGCCCTCAACAAGCAGCTGGTGCTGGAGAACAACGTCGTCTTCGGCGTGGTGAACGCCAACCTCCGCCACTACCGCGCGGCGGTCATGGCGCTGGCCCGCGCGGAGCGGGGCTGGCTGGAACGGCTGGTGTCGCGACGGGTCCCGCTGGAGCGCTGGCACGACGCGCTGGTCAGGGGTCCCACGGACGTCAAACCCGTCATCACGTGGACACGGGGCTAACACCTTCCTAGACCGGGGACGGGCATTACGTTTTCCGACGTGGCGGGGGTCTCGTCGGAGCGTGGGTCCTGGTCCGGCGGAACACTGCTGGCCGATACGTACCTTCTGGGAAGGCAGATCAGCCGCGGGGGGATGGGCGAGGTGTACGAGGCGACGCACGCGCGCCTGCCCGGACGCTACGCGGTCAAGGTGTTGCTGCCCGAGCTGCTCGGCCATCGCGAGGCGTTCGCCCGGTTCTGCCGCGAGGCCGAGGTGATGTCCGAGCTGCGCCACCCGAACGTGGTGCAGATCTTCGACTTCAATACGACGCCGGACGGGCGGCCCTACTTCGTGATGGAGTACCTGGAGGGGCGCGACCTGGAGACGCGCCTCAACACGCTGGGGCCCCTGCCCCTGCCCGCCGCGGTGCGGGTCGTCGAGTCGGTCAGCTCGGCGCTGGCCGCCGCGCACGCGCACGGCATCGTGCACCGCGACCTGAAGCCGGGGAACATCTTCCTGGTCACGGTCGAGGGGCAGCCGGACGAGCTGATCAAGGTGCTCGACTTCGGGATCTCCAAGGTGCGCGCGGCCGGCACGCTGCTCTCCACGGCGGGCGACGTGCTGGGGACGCCGCCGTACATGTCGCCCGAGCAGGCGCGCGGCGCGACCAACCTGATCGACGGGCGAACCGATCAGTTCGCGCTGGGCGCCATCACGTACCGGATGCTCACCGGACACGAGCCGTTCACCGGCAGCGATGTTGCGTCGTTGCTGTACCAGGTGGTGCACCAGGACCCGCCGCCCCTGTCGCGCTACGTGCCCCCCTCCTGGGACACGCGGGCGCTGCAATCGGTGCTGGACCGGGCGCTGGCCAAGGACCCGCGCCAGCGGTGGGCCGGCATGATGGAGTTGGCGCGCGCCTTCGAGGCGGCCTCCGAGCAGACGCTGTCCCACCTGACCATCGACTCGGGGCCGATCGAGCTGAGCGCGACGCTGATCGCCGCGCCGCCGCCGCCCCCCGCCGCGCCGATCGAGGTCCCGCCGCGGCCGGCGGCGCCCGCGCCGATCTTGAGGCCGCGCACGCCCGAGCCACAGATCATCATCGACGAGCCGCCGCCGGTCAGGACGCCCACGCCGGTGGTCACGACGTCGCCGCCCCACCGCTTCGATCCGTCCCTGACCGAGGAGCGCGACCCGCGCGTCGTGCGCCGGCCCAGCGGTCACTGGGAGACGATCGGCAACTGGGAGCCCACCGGGTCGATCGACGACGTCCCGCGCTCGCGCCGGGGGCTGGCGGCGCTGGCGGTGGTCGCCATCGTGGCGGCCTCGTTGCTGGGGCTGACGGGCGCGTACCGGCGAATCCCGGCCGCGATGTCGTCGCTGAGCCGGCTGATTCACGGGCGCCGGGCGCAGGTGAGCGGCCCCGCCGAGCCGCCGCCGGCCGCGGAGGGCCCGCCGCCGGTGTCGGCGCCGGCCACCCCGGAACCGGCGCCGGCCGCTCCACCGGCGCCCCCGGCTGCCGCGGCCCCCCAGCCGGCCGCTCCGGCCGCCGCCGAGGAGCGTCCCGCGCCGGGCCCCCAGGCGCCGGCGCCCCGGCCGCACCGCCAGCGCCGCGCGAAATCAGAGTCCTTCCATTCGGTGGACCACCCGGGCAGCATCGATCTGTCGCCGCCGTCGACGCCCCCCAGCCCCGCCCCGGCGCCGCCCGCCGAGACACCCGCGCCGGGCGGCTTCTCGATCCAGCCGGCGACGCCCGCCGAGGACTCGGCCAAGCACGACATCGCGCCCCCCGACCCGGACCAGACGCTCCCGCCTTCGGTTCATTGATCTCGGTCCGGCCGCTTGCCTTCGGGGCGCGGGCGGTTACGTTCCCCGACGCCCGATGACCGCCCGCATACCCGGCTGCACGTACCGCCTGCAGTTCAACAAAGACTTCAAGTTTCGCGACGCAACTGCTCTGGTTGACTACCTGAACGGCCTGGGGGTCAGCGACGTCTACGCATCCCCGATCCTGGCCGCACGCCCGGGGAGCATCCACGGCTACGACGTGATCGACCACAGCCGGCTCAACCCCGAGCTGGGGACCGAGAGCGACCTGACCGCCCTGGCCACCGCGCTGCGCGAGCGCGGGATGGGCATGGTCCTGGACGTCGTCCCCAACCACATGTGCATCGCCAGCCCGGACAACCACTGGTGGAACGACGTGCTCGAGAACGGCCGCAGCTCGCCGTTCGCCTGGTCTTTCGACATCGACTGGCACCCGCCCAAGACCGAGCTGCACGAGAAGGTGCTGCTTCCGGTGCTGGGGGCGCAGTACGGGCGCGTGCTCGAGAACCAGGAGATCGCCATCGGCTACGGCGGTGGCGCCTTCCACGCCCGCTATGGGGCGTCGAGCTACCCGATCGGACCGCGGACGATCCTGCCGCTGCTCGAGCCCATGGTGGCCGACCTGCGCCGCACGCACCCCGATGATCACCCCGACCTGCTGGAACTGGAGAGCGTCGTCACCGCCAGCAAGAACCTGCCGACCCGGCTGGAGACCGACCCGGACCGCATCCGGGAGCGGCAGCGCGAGAAAGAGATCGTCAAGCGCCGCATCGACGCGCTGGTGTCCGGCAGCGCCGCGGTGCGCGACGCGCTGGAGCGCAGCCTGCAGGCCATCAACGGCGAGAACGGGAAGCCACGCAGCTTCGACGCGCTCGAGTCGCTGCTGGGCGAGCAGGCCTATCGCCTCTCGTACTGGGGCGTCGCGGCCGAGGAGATCAACTACCGCCGCTTCTTCGACATCAACGATCTGGCCGCCATCCGCGTCGAGGAGCCCAAGGTGCTGGAGGCGGTCCACGCCAAGGCCTTCGAGCTGCTGCGCGACGGGAAGATCACGGGCCTGCGCATCGACCACGTCGACGGCCTGCTGGATCCGCTGCGCTACTTGCAGTACCTGCAGCGCCCGCGCGATGGCGACCAGCCTGCCCCGCCGGGCGCCGACCCGCGCCGCATCTACATCGTCGTCGAGAAGATCCTGACCGGGGCCGAAGAGCTGCCGGCCGAGTGGCCGATCCACGGCACGACCGGGTACGAGCTGGCCAACGCCGTCAACGGCGTATTCGTCGATCGGGCCGGGTTCCGGCTGCTCGAGCACGCCTACCAGCGCCTGCGCGAGGTGAACGGCACCTTCGACGACATGCTCTATCGCGCCAAGAAGCTGATCCTGCGCACCGCGATGTCCAGTGAGCTCTACGTGCTGGCGCGGCGGCTGGACCGGATCTCCGAGCAGCACCGCTGGTCCCGCGACTTCACCGCCAACGCGCTCTACCTGGCGCTGGGCGAGGTCATCGCCTGCTTCCCGGTCTACCGCACCTACATCCAGGCGGACTCGCGCGAGGTCAGTCCTGGCGACAGGCTGCACATCCTGCGCGCGCTCCGCGAGGCCAAGCGCCGCAACCGCTCGATCAGCGAGTCGATCTTCGACTTCATCGGCGACATCCTGCTCCTGCGCGACCCCGAGGGGCTGACCGACGCCGACCGGGCCGAGCGCCGCGAGCTGGTGCTCCGGATCCAGCAGCTCACCGGGCCGGTGACGGCCAAGGGGCTGGAGGACACGGTCTTCTATCGTTACTACCCGCTGGCCTCGCTGAACGAGGTCGGCGGGCGACCGACGGCCGGCCCCATCGAGCCCAGCCACTTTCACGCCTTCTGCGCCGCCCGTCGCGAGCGCTGGCCGGCGGGTGTATCGGCCACCTCGACCCACGACACCAAGCGGGGCGAGGACACGCGCGCCCGTGTGGACGTGCTCTCGGAGGTCCCACGCGAATGGCTGGCCGCGCTCAAGCACTGGGAGCGCTTGAACCGCAAGCTCAAGCCGGTCGTCGAGGAGACGCGCGTCCCCGGCAGCAACGAGGAGTACCTCATCTACCAGACGCTGGTCGGGATGTGGCCGCTGGAGGCGATCGACGCCGAGCTGGAAGAAGACGCGCACCGCTGCCTGGTCGAACGGGCCAGCGGGTACCTGACCAAGGCGTTGCGCGAAGCGAAGGTCCACACGAGCTGGGTCAACGTCAACGAGCCCTACGAGTCCGCCTGCCAGGCGTTCCTGAGCGCCATCCTGGACCCACGGCGCGGCGACAGCCCGTTCCTGGACGACCTGCGGCGGTTTCTGCGGCTCATCGTGATGCCCGGGGTCTACAACTCGCTGTCCCAGCTGCTGTTGAAGATCACCGTGCCGGGCGTCCCCGACTTCTATCAGGGGACCGAGCTGTGGGACTTCTCGCTGGTCGATCCCGACAACCGGCGCCAGGTGGACTACGGCGTCCGGCGGGCGCTGCTCCAGCGCGTGGCGCAAGCCGGCGACGACCGCAAGCGCCTGGCCGCGCTGATCGAGCAGGCCCTGCGCGAGCCGGCCGACGGCCTGCTGAAGCTGCTCGTCGCGTCACGCGCGCTGGGCGAACGCCGCCGGCGCCGCGAAGTGTTCGACCAGGGAGCCTACCTTCCGCTCGAGGTGATCGGCGTGCGCGCCAGCCACGTCATCGCCTTCGCGCGCGCGACCGACAGAGGCGTGGCGGTGACCGTGACCGGTCGTCTTCTGGCTGGGCTCCACGCCTCGACGCGCCGCCCGATCGGCCGCGAGATCTGGCAGGACACGCGCGTCGTTCTGCCGGACGAGCTCGCTCGCACTTCGACATATCGCGACGTGATCGGAAATACGGACGTTTCAATCGATGAACAATTCCATGTTCCCACGTTGCCGGTGGGTGAAGCCTTCTCCATGCTTCCGGCCGCGCTGCTGGTTCCCGCGGAAAACGGGCCGCGCTGACAAAGTAACTGCTGCAATTTGCGTGCGCCTTGTGGCAGCGTATAGACTCTCGCCGGAACAACAGATGACCCGATGACATCCACGCACGCTGGATACGACGACATCCATCGCGGCCGCCACATCTGCCTTCCGTTCGAATCCGACACCGAGAAGCTGGAAACTGTCGCTTCGTTCCTGATCGAAGGGCTGACCCAGGGAAAGCGGTGTCTGTTCGTGGGGACCCCCGAGGAGCTCGCCCAGCTTGGCGAGCCGGTCGAGGCGGCCGGGATCTGTCTCACGCGGGCGCGTTCGCGCGGCCGGCTGCTCTTCCTGACCCGGGAAGAGGCCTTCCTCACGGACGGGTTGTTCGATGCGGCGGTCGTGCTGGCCCGGATCGAAGCGTACATTCGCGGCGCCATGGCCGACGGCTTCACCGGCCTCTACGCGACCGGCGAGCTGGTTCACGTGCCGTCCGACGATGCCTGGCGCCAGATCGTCGGGTACGAGGCGCAGATCAACGAGTCGTTCGCCCGGCTCCCCATCACCAGCATGTGCCGTTATCCCCGCGCGGTGGTGCCGGCCTGCCGCGTCCAGGACGTCCTGCGCACCCACCCGATCGCCGTGGTTCGCGGCGAAAGCTGCAAGAATCCGTTCTACGAGCGCACCCAGCTGGCCCTGTCAAACGACTGCCAGGCTCGGGTCGACTGGCAGCTCCGGCAGCTCCGGATCCAGAATCGCGTCGAGCGCCACCTGCAGGACCAGACCACCTCCGCGGTCACGGCCGCCGTGGAGCTGGCCAACCAGCTGGAAGACCTGCGCGCCAAGCTGCGCGACGCCGGGCTGTGAGGGTGTCGCCGCAGGGCGGCGGGTTTCTCATCTCTGTTGCCATAAATCGCTGGCCGAGATATGGGCTGTAGGACATGTACATTCTCGTCAACACCGGGGGGGGCGACGCTCCCGGGCTGAACGCGGTCATCCGAGCGGTGACCCTGTCGGCGCTTCGTCGAGGGTGGCGGGTCACTGGAATTCGGCGTGGATATCACGGACTGCTCGAGCCCCCGCAAGAGGGCCTCATCGAGCTGACGCGCGACAAGGTGCGCGGCATCGCGCACCTGGGCGGGACCATCCTGGGGACCGTCAACAAAGGGCACCCCTTCGAGTTCATCACCGAGCGTGACGGCAAGAAGGTCACCATCGACGTCTCCGACGAGATCATGCGGCGCTTCCGCGAGCTGGGAGCCGACGCGCTGATCGCCATCGGCGGCGACGGCGCCTTCCGGATCGCGACGCGGTTCATTCAAAAGGGGATGCCGATCGTCGGCGTTCCCAAGACGATCGACAACGACCTCTCCTGCACGCAGGCGACGTTCGGCTTCGACACGGCGGTCACCGTCGCGACCGAGGCCATCGACCGCCTGCACAGCACCGCCGAATCGCACGAGCGCATCTTCGTCGTCGAGGTCATGGGGCGCTACGCGGGCTGGATCGCGATGCACGCGGGCGTGGCCGGCAACGCCCACGTGATCCTGCTTCCCGAGATCCCGTACGACATGGATCGGGTGGTCGACCGCATCAAGAAGCGCTACGCGTCGGGCCGCCGCTACTGCATCGTGGTGGTGGCCGAGGGTGCCCACCCCAAGGACGGCACCATCAGCACCATCGGCGAGGAGCTGGGGCGCGAGGTCCGGCTGGGCGGTCTGGCCGAGAAGATCGGCCAGTACCTGGGCGAGCGGACCGGCTTCGAGACCCGCTCGCTGGTGCTGGGGCACCTGCAGCGCGGCGGCAGCCCCACCCACCGCGATCGCCTGCTGGCGCTGCGCTTCGGCGCGGCCGCCGTGCGCATGGTGGAACAGGGGAAGTTCGGGCACATCGTCGCCTACCACCCGCCGCACATGGTGCCGGTCCGGATGGAGGAGGCGATCGCCGTCATGAAGACCGTCCCGCTGGATTCCGACACCGTGCAGACCGCCCGCGACCTGGGCATCTGTCTCGGCGACTGAAGGAATTTCTATACCTGAGGTATCATCGTCCGGCCTAACGACCGGGCGATGAGCGTGCCCCACGACCAGAATCCGACGGTTTCCGTGCTCGATCCCCTGCCGGGGCGCGTGATCGCCGGCAATTTCCGGATCGACAGCCTGATCGGCAGCGGCGCGATGGGGAACGTCTATCGCGCCGAGCAGCTCTCGCTGGGCAAGCCGGTCGCCGTGAAGGTGCTCCACGCGCACCTGATGAACGACGAGAAGCTGGTGGCGCGCTTCAAGCGCGAGGCCAAGAGCGCCTCGCTGCTGAACCACCCCAACTCGATCCAGATCATCGACTCCGGGCAGGACGGCGACGGCACGCTCTACATCGCGATGGAGCTCCTGGCCGGGCGCGACCTGGCGCAGGTGATCCGCGACGAGTTCCCGCTGCCGCTGGCGCGCGTGGTCCGGATCGTCTCGCAGGTGCTGTCGGCGCTGGAAGAGGCGCACGCCCAGGGGGTCATCCACCGCGACCTGAAGCCCAGCAACATCATGCTGCTGTCGCGCCGGGACGTGCGGGACTTCGTCAAGGTGTGCGACTTCGGCATCGCCAAGGCCACGATGGACGAGAGCGATCGCTCGAACATGCTGACCGTCCAGGGGCTGGTCTGCGGGACGCCGGAGTACATGTCCCCCGAGCAGGCCCGCGCCGAGGCAATCGACGGGCGGGCCGACCTGTACTCGGTGGCGGTGATCCTGTACCAGCTGGTCACCGGCGACGTCCCGTTCCGCGCCGATTCTCCGGTCGCCATCGTCAGCCGGCACCTGACCGAGGCCCCGCTGCCGCCCACCCGCCGCCGGCCCGACCTGCGGCTCCCCCCCATCGTCGACGACTTGGTCCTGCGCGGGCTGGGCAAGGACCGCGAGCTGCGCTACCCGACGGCGGCGGCGTTCCGCGACGTCCTGGAGGGGGTGCTGGGAGCGACCAGTCCGGCGACGCCGGTGCCGCCCGCCGCGTTCGCCTCGCTGCCGACGGTGCGCGAGATCCCCACCAACCCGGGGACCGCCACCGTCCCCGCGCAGACGCCGTCCGAGCGGTTCGGCACGACCGCCAACATGACCGGCCGATCGTCCCGCCAGACCCCGATCCTGTTCGGCGGCCTGGCGATCCTGATCGGGCTCTCGGTCCCTGCGGCGATCTACACGTTCCGGGTCCACAGCGCGCTCAAGCGGGCGCAGCTGGCCGAGATCGCGGCGCTGGAGGCGGCTCGCGCGGCGCCCCCGCCGGTCGTTCCGACCTCACCGCCGCCGGCCCCTGCGCCGCCCCCGCCGGTCGCCGCGGCGGAGCCGGCGCCGCCGCCGCCCGCCGAGCCGGCTCCCCAGCCCGCCCCACCGGCGCACGCGCATGCCCGGACCCACCATCATTCGCCGCCGGCCGGCAGCGCGCCGGCCGCCGATGCGCACGCCGCGACTCCGCCGGCGCCGCCACCCGCAGCCGCGCCCGCGCCGCCCCCGCGCGACGCCGCGCAGGCGCTGGCCGAGGCTGACAAGCTGCTGGCCCAGGGGGAGATCGCCGAGGCCTGCGCCCGCGGCGAGGAGGCCAAGCGCCTCAACCCGCGCCTGCCGGTCGCCTACAAGTTCCTGGGCAAATGCTACATGCGCGCCGGCCGCGCGCCCGAAGCCAACGACAACTACAAGCGCTACCTCGAGCTGGCCCCCAACGCGTCCGACGCGCCCTTCGTGAAGAGCATGATCAAGTGATCCGTTTCGTCCGTGGTGGTGGAGTCGTGGCGGTGGTGGCCGGGTTCGTGGCGGTGGCCGCCGGGTGCAAGGTCGATCAGGCGGCGTTCGACGCCCGCATCTTCGCGTGCGATCCGTCGGCCAAGAACCCCGGCTGCGGCACCGACGCTCAGGGAACCCCGATGACCTGTTACCCGGGCAGCCTGCTGGACGGCACCGACTTCTGCGCGCCGGGCTGTGGGGACACGCCGATGTCTCTGCCCGACCAGGATGCCGTCTGCGTCGAGGGGGGCGCCCAGCTGGCGTTCTGCGATCCGTCGACCTATCCGGTCGGCCCGGAGGGGCTGTGCGGGAACTCCCAGCTCGACTGCCTGCGCACCGACGTGACCAGCCCGGAGGGGGTCTGCACGACGATGACCACCTGCACGCACGACGTCGACTGCACCGACCCGGTGCGCTCGACCTGCGCGGCCACCTTCCTGACCGAGCTCTACTCCAAGAACCCCAACCTGCAGGCCGATCACCTCTACTGCCTGCAGAAGGACTGCCAGAGCGGCAACTCGTCCTGCTCGCCCGGGCAGTCGTGCCTGCCGTTGCTGGTGCCCGCGTCGGCCCACGCCCCGGACATCTGCGTCCCCAACTGCGACGCCCAGGGGAACTGTCCGCCCAACCACGTCTGCTTCCAGAAGATCTCGGGACCGGCCAACCCGGCCATCTGCATCCCGGGCTTGCTGGGGTTCATCTGCGGCTCGGACATCGACTGCCTGGTCGGCAAGTGCCTGAGCGACAACGATCCGACGCCGGAGGACGGGCTGAAGCTCTGCACGCTCCCCTGCGCCCGCGACGCGGACTGCGCGATCTACGACAGCAACCAGGGCACGTTCCTGTGCGCCGTGGACGCCAGCGGAGACGGTCACTGCGAGATGCCCAACGCCTACCGCGGAAACTCCTGCCACACCGACGCCGACTGCACGCGCGACGTGAACACCTCCTGCTTCTTCACGGCGCCCCCGACCTCGCCCAAGGACCTGGGGACCTGCCTCCGCGCCTGCGACGCGAACAGCAACTGCGCGCCGCGGGCCGAGATCGGCCACACCTGCCTCCCGTTCTACACGGCAGCCGGGACGGCCGGCGGCGGCTGCTTCCCGGGGTTCTTCCCCTACCCGTGCCAGACCAGCGCGAACTGCGTCGGCGACCTGAGCTGCCGGGGGGCCGACCTGACCACCACGCCGCCGACGCTGGGTCACTGCACGACGCTCTGCCAGACGGACGACGACTGCAACGCCGACCGCTGGACCGCCGGGCAGTCGTTCTGCGCCGGTGGGGTCTGTGTCCCGTACCTGGCCGCCGGCTCGTCCTGCAGCGCCGACTCACAATGCGCCACCAAGCTTTGTCAGGCCGACACGTCGATGACCACGTCGACGTCGCCCACCGGCAAGGTCTGCACGGAGCCGATGCAATGAAGCGAGTCGTCCGTTTGATGGTGCTCGGTCTGCTGGCGGTCCTGCTGGGGGCCGCGCGGCCCGCCCGCGCCGGAGAGAAGATCGCGGTGCTGGTCCTGGGAAGCAGCGAGAAGGACGCCGAGCTGGCCGACAACCTGACCGAGGTCCTGATCGCCTACGTGGCCCAGCACGGCGGGTTCGAGATCGCCGGCAAGGAAGAGTTCCGCGCGCGCCTGGGCGTCGAGAACGAGCAGCGCTCGCAGCAGTGCCTGGACGACCTGTCGTGCCTGGGCCGGGCGGGCGTTTCGCTGGGCGTGCGCCGGATCGTGGCCGGCAGCGTGGGAACGCGCGGCAAGCAGTTCCTGTTCAACCTCAACTTGAACAACGTCGAGCAAGGGCGCGTGGAGAGCCGCGTCTTCCGCCTGGTCGAGGGTGGCGTCGAGGACCTGATCAAGGCCGTCCAGGAGGCCTCGGGCGAGCTGTTCCGGCCGCGGGTCGAGCCCGGCAAGATCCAGGTCGCGTCCGAGCCGGCCGGCGCGCGCGTCTCGATCGACAACGCCTACCTGGGGGTCACGCCGCTGCTGTCGGGGACGCTGCTGGCGGGGCCGCACGCCGTCCGCGTCGAGGCGGACGGCCGGTTCCCCTGGGCCTCCCGGGTCGAGGTGCGCCCCAACGAGGAGCTGCAGATCCGCCTGTCGTCGGACAACCTGCCCCGCAGGCGCTCCTGGCCGCCGTACGCGGCCTATGGGACGGCGATCGCGGGGGTGGTGGCCCTGGCGGCCGGCGGTTTCCTGGGCGAGCTGTCGCAGCTGAATCCCACGGGCGCGACCCGTCAGGCGGCGGCTGACGACCTGGAGCAGAAGAAGAGCTTCGCCATGGCCGCGAACGCCTCTTTCGCCACCGCGGCAGTCCTCGGCGCGGTGTCGATCTACTTCTTCATCCGCTACCACGAAGACATCTTCGGACGTAGCGAAGGTTACGACTCCACCCCCTGAATCAATCTCCTACATCTGGACACGATGGGTGGAGATGGTTACGTACCAGGAAGGGCCGCGGGCGGTAACGCTACTGGATCGTAACCCACCCCGTCAGGCTGGCCGATAAGCCCAGTGATTTCGCGGCCCCGGACGGACCGGTGGTGGCATAGGCCTTGCGATGAGGAGCGACATGCTCAGCATCGCAACGTCCTCTTCCAAACGTAACAATGCGCGCCGCCGCCGCACGACTGGCGACGAAAGCGCTGTTCTTCCAGAAGCTCCGAAGACCCGCCATTTGAAGGCGGTCGAGCACGAGGAAGGTGAGCCGGCCGAGGCCGGCGAAGGCCAGGACGTGGAGGCCGCGGCCGACACGACCAGCCCCATGGCCGACCTCGCCGGGCTCCCGATCGAGGCCAGCCCCGAGGCCGAGGCGGGCGGCCAGACCGGAGAGGTGGCCGTCGAAACGGAGCCGATGCCGACGGATTACTCGACCATCGGCGCCTACCTGCACGAGCTGCGCCGGTACCCCCTCATGACCCGCGAGGAGGAGCACGAGGTGGCGGTCCGCTACGCCCAGAACAACGGCGAGCAGGCCCTGGCAGCCCGGCTCATCACCGCAAACTTGCGTCTGGTCGTGAAGATCGCTCAGGAGTACCGGCGAGCGCACCGAAACATCCTCGACCTGATCCAGGAGGGGAACATCGGGCTCATTCACGCGGTCCAGAAGTACGACCCGTACCGTGGCGTGAAGCTCTCCTCGTACGCGTCCTGGTGGATCCGCGCCTACATCCTGAAGTTCATCCTGGCCAACTGGCGCCTGGTGAAGGTCGGGACGACCCAGGCCCAGCGGAAGCTGTTCTTCAACCTGCGCAAGGAGCGCGAGAAGCTGGAGAAGCAGGGCTTCCAGGTCGAGGCCAAGCACCTGGCCGCCGCCCTCGACGTCACCGAGCAAGAGGTGATCGAGATGGAGCGCCGGCTGAACGCCGCCGAGACCTCGCTGGACGCGCCGATGCGGTCCGACGAGCAGGGGGACCGGACGCAGGGCGACTTCGTGCGCGCGGCGCCCTCATCGCGCCCCGACCTGCAGGTCGAGGCCGGCGAGTTCGGGGCCATCCTGAAGGACAAGCTGCACGCGTTCGGCGCCACGCTGCGCGACCGGGACCTGGAGATCTTCCGGGACCGGCTGCTCAACGACGAGCCGGCCACGCTGGTCCAGATCGCCGAGCGGTTCGGCGTCACGCGCGAGCGCGTCCGTCAGATCGAGGAGCGCCTGAAGAAGCGCCTGCGCCAGTACCTGATGTGCGAGCTGGGCGACGGTGTCCAGATCGACGACACGCTGGACTAGGACGGGACCGGACCTCTCCCGGCGCTACGCGCCGGCCTCTCCACGGAGTGGAGAGGCGCAGAGGGAATCCCGCCTCTCCACGACAGGAACCTCTCCACGACAGGAGAGGCGCACGGCGAATCCCGCCTCTCCACGGAGTGGAGAGGCCGACGAGCCGCAGGCTCGTCGGGTGAGGTCTCCTACGGCGTGATGCAGGTCTGGTTGCCCTGCGCCAGCGTGATCGTCGCCGTCTGCGTGATCGCGCTGGACGCAGACAAGGTCGTCGCCCCGCTGACGCAGATGTAGCTGTCCATCGGGGGGGTCATGTTGTAGGCGTTCATGGTGAACGTCAGGCTCCCCGAGTCGGTGAAGGTGGAGTACTCGAACGTCCCGAGCTCGGGCCAGTTCGAGTCGATCGGGCAGGCGACCCGCTTCGCGCCGGTGCTGGGCAGCACGAAGTTGTCGGTGTCGGCGCCGCTCACGAAGACCTCGCAGCGCTTGATGCCGCCAGCCTCTTCGAAGGACACCGACCCGAAGTCCACGGTGATGTCGAAGTAGTGATAGCTGTTGCAGCCGCCGGCCAGCAGGAGAAGAGCGGCGGCCCCGAGCAGTCCTCGAACGCGCGTCATTGGTTTCCCTGTCCGTAGCAGCCGAGGAAGTTGGCGTTGCACGGGCGGACGTCGCCGCCGTTCAACGAGTGGTACAGGAAGTAACCGCCGACGGCCGCCAGCGCCGCGCCGGCCACGATGCCGCCCGTGACGGCCCAGAACTGCCACTTCTCGTAGAAGGCCTGGTCGGCCTGCTTCGAAGCCACCGCGTCGTCGGCCGGCTTGTGCGTGAGCAGCGACTTGTCCTTGGCCGTGTCGGTGTCCTCGGCCTGCTGCGGCGCGGCCTCGTGCTCGGTCTTCATCGCCTTGGGCTCTTCGGTGTCCTCGGCGGCCCAGGCGGACGACCAGGGGGTCGCCACCAGGGCGCCCACGACGGCGCACAAGAGGAGCACCAGCGGCGCTCCGAATCGACTCTGCCGGGGGACTGGGCGCATGGGCCCGCATATTACACAACGGCCCCCGACTTGGTAGTGGGTGTCCACATCGCACTTGCGACGGGTATCGAGGTGCTTACGTTCGACGCCCGGAGGACGACATGGCCAATCCCAAAGGCGCCGAGGGGCGCCCGAGCGAGGACGAGATCTCCCAGCGGGCGTACGAGCTCTATCTGCAGCGGGGATCGGTGCCGGGCCACGAGACCGACGACTGGCTGCAGGCCGAGGCCGAGCTGATCGAGGCGCGCCGGAACGCCGAGGAGGCCTTCGATCCCGGGATCACCCCCCCGTCGCGGCGGAGCGGCACGCGGCGCGAGAACCCCAGCGCCACCCGCCGGACTCTCCGCCAGTAGCGTCGGCTGCGGGCGCTTGCCAGCGCGCCGGGAGCCTGCGACTCTAAGCCTCGCTGCATGGGAGCAGACGTCAAGCTCTCGGGCCCCGACCTGACCGCCGGGGTTTCCGAAGCCGAGCTCGCGGGCGGTCAGCTCCTGGGCCACGCCAACGGCGAGCCGGTCCTGCTGGTCCAGCAGGACGAGGAGGTCTTTGCGATCGGCGCGACCTGCACGCACTACGGCGGGCCGCTGGCCGAGGGGCGCGTGGGCGAGCGGACCGTCCGCTGCCCGTGGCACCACGCCTGCTTCGACCTGCGCACCGGCGCGGCGTTGCGCGCGCCGGCGCTCAACCCCCTGCCCTGTTACGACGTCGAGCGCGACGGCGGGCGCATCCGGGTGGGCGCGCGGCGCGGCGAGCCCGTGTCGCTGCGCCGCGAGTTCGCCGTCCGCACGGTGGCCATCGTCGGCGCGGGCGCGGCCGGCGAATCGGCCGCGGAGGCGCTGCGCCGAGAGGGCTACGACGGGGAAATCCTGCTGTTCGGGGCCGACGAGGCGCCGCCCGTCGATCGCCCGAACCTGTCCAAAGACTACCTGGCCGGCAACGCCCCCGAAGAGTGGATGCCGCTGCGGCAGCCGTCGTTCTTCGGCGAACAGAAGATCGCGCTGATGCTGGGGACGCGGGTGACCGCCATCGACCCGGCGGCCAGGCGGCTGACGCTGGCCGACGGGCGCGAGGTCCCATGGGACGCGCTGCTGCTGGCCACCGGCGCCGACCCGGTGCGGCCGCCGCTGCCGGGCGCGGAGCTGCCGCACGTCCACACGCTGCGCACGCTGGGCGACAGCCGCGCGATCATCGCCGCCGCGGCCAAGGCCAAGCGCGCCGTCGTGATCGGCGCCAGCTTCATCGCGATGGAGGTGGCGGCGTCGCTGCGCGCCCGGAACCTGCCGGTCGAGGTGGTGGCGCCCGAGAAGATCCCGTTCGAGCGGACGCTGGGTGCGGAAGTCGGCGGCGTGTTGAAGGGCGCGCACGAGAAGAACGGCGTGCGCTTCCACCTGGGCGAGTCCGTCGCCGCGATCGAGAGCGACGCCGTCCGGCTGGCCAGCGGGGCCCGCATCGCCGCGGACCTGGTCGTGCTGGGCGTCGGTGTGCGTCCCGCCGTCGGACTGGCGCAGGCGGCCGGCCTGACGGTCGACCGCGGCGTGGTCGTCGACGATCACCTGCGGACCAGCGCGCCGGGGGTGTTCGCGGCGGGCGACATCGCGCGCTTCCCCTACGGACCCAGCGGCGAGTCGGTGCGGATCGAGCACTGGGTCGTGGCGCAGCGGATGGGCAAGGTCGCCGCGCTGAACATTCTGGGGCGTGACACCGCGTTCACGTCGCCGCCCTTCTTCTGGAGCACGCAGTTCGACGTGACGGTCAACTACGTCGGGCACGCCGAGCGCTGGGATCGCATCGACGTGGCGGGCAACCTGGAGGCGCGCGACGCCACCGTCGCCTACCGCCTGGGCGGCCGGACGCTGGCGGTCGCCACGCTGGGGCGCGACGGCGTGTCGCTGGAGGCCGAGGCGGCCTTCGAGCGGGACGACCAGGCGGCGCTGGCGGCGTTCGGGGCCACGCGCTGATGTGCGGGTAGCCAAGCTCCTGCCGGCGCTTGCCGTGGCCGTCGTGGCCGGGGCCGCGCTGGCGACCGCGACCACGTCGCTGCAGCAGGACTTCACCGCCTACCGCGTGGCGGGCGCCGCCCAGCGGGCCGGGCTGGACCCGTACCTGAACCACCTGGGCTCGACAGAGGCGCCCGGGCTGTGGGACGGGGTCGCGCTGTTCCGACACAGCCGGTTCCTTTATCCGCCGCTGGTGGCAGACCTGTTCCGGCCGCTGGCGGCGCTCCGCTACCTGACCGCCAAGCTGCTGTTCACGCTGGCGATGCTGGGCGCCTGGGTGGGCGCCGCCCTGGTGGTGGGCGGCCCGCGGGACCGTGGCGTCGTGCTGGTCGCGGGCGCCCTCTTCTTTCCGCTGTATCGCCACTTCGAGCGCGGGCAGATCGACCTGCTGCTGCTCTTGCTGCTCGCGGTGGCCTGGCGCTGGCGCACGCGGCCGCTGCTCGCGGGCCTGGCGCTGGCGGCCGCGATCGCCGTCAAGCCCGCGCTGGCGGGGGTCGCGCTGGTGGTGGCGGCGCTCGGGCGGGTCCGGCTGGTCGCCGTCGCGCTGGCCGGTCTGGTCGCGATCGTCGGCCTGACCGCCGTCGTGGACGGGCCCCACCGCCTGCGCGAGTACGCGCTCGAGGTGCTGCCGCGGGCCGGCCTGTTCGGTGAGGGCGGAACAGAGGAGATGCTGCTGCCATCGGCACGCTTGCCCGGCGGTGAAGATGACGGAACGACCGTGATGGACGGGCGGGTCTATCGGACCGGGTTGTGGAACCTCCCCGCGGCCGCCAGCTTGCCCCGGCTGCTCGCCCCCGAGACACCCAGCCGCCTGTCGTCGCTCTTGCCGTTCATCGTGCTGTGCGGGCTGCTCGTGGGGGCGGCGCGCCGGTGCGCGGCGTCCGGCAGCGACGGCGAATGGCTGTTCTGGGCGGCGGCGGTCGCCTCCGTCATTGCCTCGCCCGCCGGCTGGGTGATGGGGCTGGTGTTCGCGCTGCCGCTGGCGCCCCGCCTGCTCACGGCGATCGGGGGGCGACGTTGGACCGCCGCCCGCGCGATCGCCGCCGGGGTCTGCTGGGTCGGCGTCGCCCTTCCCTCGCCGGTCTCGGGACTGGCGGCGATCGCGGCGACCGGGCTGGTCCTGGTCGCCGCCGCGGAGACCAGCCGGTGAACCACCAATCGCGCGCGACGGCCTGGGTGCGGGTGGCCGTCTGGGCGTTCGCCACCCTGGTCGTCCTCCAGGCCGGGCTGGGCGCGGCCGGCTGGCTGCGCGCCGCCGGGCCCCTGGCGATCGGGCTGGGATTGGCGGCCGTGATCTCGCGGATCGCGCTCCGGGATCGCTTCGCCCGGTCGCCCGAGCGCGCGCCGCTGACCGCCGCCGACGTCGGCCTGGCCGGCGCGCTGGCGGCGGCGATGGCGATCCGGCTGCAGGCCGGGCTGCACAAGCGCCTGTTCCTCTACGACACGCTCTCGTACCACCTGCACGTGCCCGCCCGCTGGCTGGCAGACGGGCGGCTGACCATCGTGCCCGCCGTGTTCGGCGACCCGTCGTCGGCTTACGCGCCCTCGAACCTGGAGCTCTGGTTCGCATTCCTGATGGCGCCGCTGCATTCCGACTACCTGGCCAGCGTCGGGCAGTTGCCGTTCGCGGCGCTGGGCGCGCTGGCGGTCGCGGCGGCCGCGCGCGAGGCGGGCGCGCGGCGCGAGGCCGCGCTGGGCGGCGCGCTGGTCTTCCTGCTGGTCCCTGAGATCTGGCAGCAGGCCCGCACGGCGATGACGGACCTGGGGATGGCGGCCCTGTTGCTGGCCTCCCTGCCTTTCCTCGTGCGGCTTCGACGTCGGGCGCGCCCGGCGGATCTGCTGGCGGCCGGGGCGGCGCTGGGGCTGGCGATCGGGACCAAGTACGCCGCCGCGTCTCTCGCACTGCCGTTCCTGGTGGCTGTCGGCGTCGCGGCGACGCGGGTTCGTCCCCGGGCGCCGGCCATGCTCGCGGCCGCGGCGATCCTGCTGGCGACGGGCGGCTTCTGGTACGTCCGCAACCTGATCGTGACCGGCAACCCCTGGTACCCCGTGGCGACGCTGGGCCTGCCCGGTCTCTACGACCGCGCCGCCATGCGCGCCTGGGACTACCACCTGGCGGTGGGCGACCTGGGCCCTCTGGGCGAGATGCTCGGCGCCGCCGGGCTGGGCTTCGGCGCCGCGGCGGTTGCCGCCTTCGCCCGCGCGCGGCCCCCGCTGGAGGCGGCGCTGGCCCTGGTGGTGGTGGCGATCTTCTGGTTCGTCATTCCGTACCAGGAGAGCCGCTTCCTGATGGCCGGGTTCGGGCTGGCGGCGCTGGCCATCGGCCGGGCGGCCGATCGGGCACCGGCGGCGCTCGGGTGGGGTGGTCTCGGCCTGGCGCTGATCGGCGAGCTGTTCGCGCTCCCCTCGCCCGACCGTCTGTGGCTGCTGCCGATCGCGCTGCTGGCGGCCGCGGGAGCGCACCTCTGGCGGCGCGTGCCGCCACGCGCGCGGCCGGTGGCCGGCTGGACCCTGGCGCTGGCCACCGGGGCGGTCGTGCTCGTGGGGATGAGCCGCGGTCTGGCCGCGCACCGCCGCGGCGCCGATCCCTATCGCCTGGGCGGCGACCTGGACGAGGCCTGGGCCTGGTTCGGCGGCAACGTCCGCGGC
Source organism: Polyangia bacterium (assembly GCA_035578045.1). GTDB lineage: Bacteria > Myxococcota_A > Polyangia > Fen-1088 > Fen-1088 > JADGRB01. The sequence continues at coordinate 26,180 of DATJWP010000047.1, forward strand.
GCCCGCGTCGCTTACACCGGGACCAACCTGGCGTTCCCGCTGTGGGGCCCGGACCTCTCGAACCGCGTCACCTACGTCAACGTCGCGGGCGCCGCCGGCGATCGCCTGCACGACTTCGGACGGCGGCTGCCGCCGGGCTGGCGCGCGGCCACCGCCGAGCCCGCCCCCTACCGCGACGGCGCGTCGTTCGACGTCTGGCTGAGCAACCTGCGCGCCGCGCGCGTCGATACGCTCTTCGTCGCGGCCGCCGACGGGCGCTTCCCGGTCGAGGGTGAATGGGCCGACGCCCACCCCGACATCTTTTCGCTCCGTTTCGCGTCGGATGCGGCCCGCGTCTACCGGATCGCGCCACCGTGACCACCACGCGGAGCTGGCCGTTTCTGTTGATCCTGTTGCTGTTCGTGGCCGGGCGCTGCCTGGTCCCCATGGACGAGACCGATCTCTTCTTCAACCTGCGGCTCGGCCAGCTGGTGCTGGCGCGGCACGCGGTGCCGCGGACCAACCTCCTGTCGTTCACGTACCCCGACGCGCGCGACGTGAACCTGGCCTGGCTGTTCCAGATCATCCTGGTGCTCGCGTACCGTCTGGGGGGGATCGCGGGGACGGTGCTGCTCAAGACCGCCTTCGTGCTCGCGACCTGGGCGCTGCTCTTCCGGGTCGCCCTCCGTCGTGGCGCGCACCCGGCAGCCGCCGCGGCGGCGCTGGCGCTGGCTGCCTGGGCGGCCGAGCCGCGCTTCGTCGAGCGTCCTCACCTGGTCACTTTCCTGGGGCTCGCTTCGCTGCTGCTCGCGCTCGAGCGCGCCGAAGCTGGAAGGCCTCGCCTTCTGCTGGCCATGATCCCGCTCGCGCTGGTCTGGGCCAACGGCAACTCGTGCTTCTTCCTGGCGCCGGTGGTGCTGACCTTTTACGCGGCGGGTGCCCACCTGGACCGCCGGTCCGGCGATGCCCGCCGCGCGCTCCTCGTGGCCGCCGGGCTGGTGCCGTTCATCTTCGCCACGCCCTCGGGCGCCCACGCCCTCGGCTACATCGCCAACCACTTCCGCATGCCGTGGCTGCGGCCCCTGCAGGAGTACCGCACGGCCGGCTGGCCCGTCGACGGTCCGTTCTTCTTCGTCGCCGCGGGCCTGCTGATCGCGGTCGCGCTCCGGGGCCGGGCGCTGCGCCACGCGCTTCCCGCAGTCGCCCTGGGCTGCCTGGGCGCGTTCCGCATCCGCTTCGTCGCCGAGTTCGCCATCCTGAGCGGCCCCATCCTGGCCGTCGCCTTCACCGAGCTCGCCCCGCGCGCGAGCAAGCTCGCTCGTCCGCTCCCGGCGCTGGTGGCAGCCTGCCTGCTGGGACTGACCATCGTCCCGCGCGTCGCGGCCGCCCGCCGCGGCGAACGAGCGTTCGACATCGGGACGGAGGCCGGGCTGGTGCCGCTGGAAGCGATCCGCTTCGTCGACGACCACGGCCTGGCCGACCGGATGTACAACGACCTCGAGGTCGGCTCGTACCTGACCTGGCACTGGCGCGACCGCCACCAGGTGTTTCAGGACCCGCGCATCAACGGCTACCCGCCGGAGTTTCACGCCGTTCTCAAGCGCGACGATCTCACGCGCGCCGACTGGCAAACCCTGATGCGCCGTTTCGGCGTCACCGCAGCGCTGGTCACCTACCCCGACCTCAACCCGCGCGCCGCCCTGTTCTCTCCGGATCGCTGGGCGCTCGTCTATCGTGACGCCGAGGCCCTGGTCTTCGCGGCCCGCGAGCCGCAGTTCCAGGACCTGATCGCCAGCCACGAGCTGCCGCTGTCTTTCAGCTTCACCCGGGCCGAAGGCGTCTCGCTCCACCCGCTCTCTCAGCGACCGCTCCCCTCGCCGGTGGCCGACTGCGAGTGGCAGCGGCGGCTCGGCGACGTGCTGGTCGAGACCGGGGACTCTTCGGCCGCCCGGAAAGCGTACGGGTGGGCGCTGCTCCGCCCTGGCTGTCTGGGCTCGCGAGAATCCCTGGCGCGCCTCGCCCTCGGCGATCTCGCGCTCGCCGCCGGCGACAACCAGGCCGCGGCCGACGCCTACGCGGGCGTGCCCGAACCACGCGCCCGGACCAACCGCGGGCTCGCGCTGCTGGCGCTGGGCGAGCTCGCCGAAGCCCAGCGCCAGCTCACCGCCTCGCTGACCGCCGATCCAGACCAGATCGAGGCGCGCCTGGGCCTGGGCTTCGCGCTCAAGGCGCTCGGCCGGCGCGACGAAGCCGCGGCCGCCTTTGCGGCGTTCCTGGCCGCCGCCCCCCACCACCCCGCCGCCTCGCGCGCCCGCGCCGAGCT
>DATJWP010000048.1:0-17159 GCA_035578045.1 Polyangia bacterium
GTGGTGGCCAGCGCGCGCACCAGCGCGACGCCGCCGCCGGGGACGATCCCCTCTTCGACCGCCGCGCGCGTGGCGTGCAGGGCGTCCTCGACGCGAGCCTTCTTCTCCTTCATCTCGGTCTCGGTGGCCGCGCCCACCCGGATGACGGCGACGCCGCCCACCAGCTTGGCCAGCCGCTCCTGCAGCTTCTCGCGGTCGTAGTCCGAGACGGTCTCCGCGACCTGCGCGCGAATCTGCTTCACGCGGGCCTCGATGTCCGGCTTCTTGCCGGCGCCGTCGACGATGGTGGTGTTCTCCTTGTCGATGGTGACCCGCTTGGCGCGACCCAGATCCTTCAGGGTCAGGTTCTCCAGCTTCAGGCCCAGGTCCTCGGTGACCGCCTGACCGCCGGTCAGGATCGCGATGTCCTTGAGCATGTCCTTGCGGCGATCGCCGAATCCCGGCGGCTTGACGGCCGCGATGTGCAGCGTGCCGCGCAGCTTGTTGACCACCAGGGTGGCCAGCGCCTCACCCTCGACCTCGGCCACGATCAGCAGCGGCTTGCCCGAGCGCGCCACTTGCTCGAGCACCGGCAGCAGGTCCTTCATGCTGCTGATGTTCTTCTCGTGAATCAGGATGAACGCGTCGTCCAGCTTGACCTCCATCCGCTCGGTGTCGGTCACGAAGTACGGCGAGATGTAGCCGCGGTCGAACTGCATCCCCTCGACCACGTCCAGCGTGGTCTCCATCGACTTGGCCTCTTCGATGGTGACGACGCCCTCCTTGCCGACCTTCTCCATGGCGTCGGCGATGGTCTTGCCGATGAACTCGTCGCCGTTGGCGCTGATCGTCCCGACCTGAGCCACGTCCTTGTGTCCCTTGGTCGGCTTCGAGATCTTCTTGAGCGCCTCGACGATCTTCTCGACGGCCTTGTCGATGCCGCGCTTCAGCTCCATCGGGTTGTGCCCGGCGGCCACCATCTTGGCGCCCTCGCGGAAGATGGCCTGCGCCAGGACGGTCGCGGTCGTGGTGCCGTCGCCGGCGGTGTCAGAGGTCTTGGACGCGACCTCCTTCACCATCTGCGCGCCCAGGTTCGCGAACTTGTCCTCGAGCTCGATCTCCTTGGCGACCGTCACGCCGTCCTTGGTGACGGTGGGGACGCCCCACGACTTCTCGATGACGACGTTGCGGCCGCGCGGCCCCAGCGTCGCCTTGACGGTGTCGGCCAGCGCGTTCACGCCGGCCAGGATGCGGGAGCGCCCCGCCTCGTCGAACAGAATCTCTTTGGCTCCCATGGTCTCGTCTCCTTTATTTCTCGAGCACGCCGAGGATGTCGTCCTCGCGCAAAATCAGGTGATCGACGCCCTCGATCTTGATCTCGTTGCCGCTGTACTTGCCGAACAGCACGCGATCGCCCTTCTTGACCTGCAGGGGGCGAAGTTTTCCCTTGTCGTCGGACTTGCCGTTGCCGACGGCGATGACCTCTCCCTCGGCCGGCTTCTCCTTGGCCGTGTCGGGGATGATGATGCCGCCTTTGGTCTTCTCTTCCTCGGCGACCCGGCGAATGAGCACGCGATCCTGCAGCGGGCGAACCTTCATGTCTTGTCTCCTCCGGAACGTGAACGAATCGTTAGCACTCAAGATAAAGGAGTGCCAGCGCGGCACTCTAATCGCAAACCCTTGTCCGTCAAAGGGTTGGCTCCCCTGCGCTAGCATCCGGGAAGCTCGGCTGCCAGACTGGAAACGAGTTATCATTATGAAATCATTCACGATTTCTTGACTTCCCGCCGATGAATCCGCATAGCTGAACTATGGACCTTGCGCGGACGGTCGAGGGTTTCTTTCACGATGAGGTGGACCGGGCCTTCCGGGACGAGGGCCTGCAACCCGGGACGCTGGTCGAGCACTACATCGTTCAGCTGCTGGCGGCCTACGCCGCTCAGCCGATCGAGGAGACGCCGATCGCCCTGCGGATGCTGAAGGCCAGCGAGGCGCCGCTGCCGCAGCGCCGGCGCCAGCTGCGGGGGATCGGCGACACCTCGCTCTACGTGTCGGGGTTCTGGAGCGAGCACCTGGCCGGCGGTCCGGTGGACGTCGACTACTACATCGGGATGGGCGGATCGGCTTACGGCGAGCTGGCGCGCGGCGGCGCCGGCTGGACCGGCGACCCGTTCAGCCCGGTGTTCGAGGAGCTGGCGCTCAACTTCGTGCGCTTCGTGAGCGCGCTGGCGCTGGTGAGCCGGCGGATGGCGTTCCCGGCCAGCAATCAGGACGTGGTGCGCCTCTACCGCCGCTGGCAAGAGACCAAGAGCCAGTCGGCGGCCGCGCGGCTGGCGGCGCTGGGGGTGGTCCCCGGGCGAGGCGACGGACGGCCGCAATGAGTCTCCCGCACCGAGCGTCTCGTCTCTCGGTGCTGGCGCGCTTGCAGCTGGGGCTGGAGGCGCTCTATCGCGTCGAGACGCGGCTGCCCATCGACGCGTTTCTGGTCGACGCCGAAACGCGCGAGGCGGCGCTGGGCGGCGGCGGCCGGCTGCCGCGCGAGCAGCTGGTGGTGCGGCAGGTCGAGGGCGAGCTGGCCATGGCCCTGTTCGTCGATCAGGCGGCCCTGACGAACCTGGAGCGCCACGATCCGGCCGATCGCCTGGACGAGCGCAACTTCACCGACTTCTGCCTGGCCGTCGAAGGCGTCAGCCACTTCGTCTATCTGGCCCTGTGCGCGGCCGGGGACCGCGCGGTCTCGCAGCTCGAGCTGGAGCTGCAGGCCGAGGTCGACAAGTACGCCTGCTGTCTGCTGCTGGCCGGGCGCGACCCCGCGCTGCGCCGGCGGCTGTACCGCGACGTCCGGTTCGCCGACGACCTGGACCCCGACGAGCGATCCCGCTACCAGGCGGCGAACGCCGAGGCCAATCGCTACGCCGCCGCCCTCGAGCGACGCTTCGTCGACACCGAGCGCACGGACGCCCTGCTGACCGAGCTGCGCCGCTTCTACCGGATGGCGCTGGCCGACAAGCTCGGGCGGATCGCGACGCTCTGACGACTCACAGCTCGGCCTGGGCGCCGATCTCCAAGCTGGTGTCGGCTTCGTTGAGCGGTAGCCCGCCCGTCGCGCAGGCACGTGATCGCTACCGGGGCGGTCCGTACAGCGTCTCGCGGAAGCTCGAGTAGCCCATGGCGCCTCCGGTCACGCTTCGCACGACGGTGCCCGTCGCGGACACCTCCCGGATGGTGCCCTGGGCCTGGTTGATGTGCGGGGGGTTGAAGATCGAATAGGTCACCAGGGTGTTGCCGTTCGGGAGCCGCTGCACGTCGCCCAGCTCGTCGCTGCCGAGCTCACCCAGGTACGTCCACTCGAGCGTCTCGGGCGACCCGTCCGGCTGCGCGAGGCTGTACTCGTACACCGGGGACGGAGCGCCGTTCGCACGACCGCCGAGGCCCCCTGCGTTGGCGGAGAAAAACAGCAGGTCGCCGTTGTCGAGCAGCTCATGCCCGTGGATCCCCGCCAGCGGCACGCTGTAACACCCCGACAGGAAGGTGAAGCAGCTCGGGCGCACCTGCCACGCCAGCTCCCCCTGGCGATTGAACTTGTAGACCCCCGCCAGGAACAGATCCGAGACCGAGTAGCTGTCGTCGCGTTGGTAGTAGCGGAGCCCGTTCGCGTGAAGGGTCCCCGCCGAGTCGCCGGACAGCGTGGTGTCATCCAGCGAGGCGACGGTGCGGAGCGTGCCATCCGGCGACCGCTCGATGACCTCGCTGGCCAGGGTGGTGTCGTTCTTCTTCCAGCTCAAGAAGGCCACGATCCCGCCCGGAAGCACGGCGAAGTCATGGTGGGTCCGCTCGAGCCCCGCGATCGTCTGCAGGTCGCTGCCATCCATCCGGACGCGGCTCACGCTGCCGCCGCTGTCGCCGCCCGGATTGGCAAGCTCCGTCCACAGGTACGCGCCGTCCCAGTCCATGAGGGCGCGGTTGCATCCCGCCGCGATCTTGGTCCGCCACACCGCCACGCCGTCGGAATCGATGATGAGGGCGTCCGTACTGATGCACGACAGAACGAAGCCGTTGGCCCGGTCGAGATAGCCGTCCCCTGCCACGCGCGTCAGCGCAGGAACGGCGGGATCCGTTTGCGTCTGGATCTTGTGGTCCTCGCTGGTACAGAACCGATCCCCCGCCGTGGCCACGATGCGGTACGTGTAGCTGCGACCGGGCTTGAGGCCGAGCAGCAGAGCGCGGGGCTCGGTCGGGGAGATCGGCCCGCCGCTGCCGACGTTGATCTCGCCGGCCGCCGGATCGTCCAGGGAGAATTCGACCCGGGCGGCGGTCAGCCCACCCAGATCGGTGGACCAATCGACCAGGCCTACCGTGGGGATCTGCGGGCTGAGGCTCCCGCTGATCTGGAAGGTGCAGCTCACTTGGGTGGGCGCCGAGCCGCCGGCTCCCGCGGTCGCTCCAGCGCCGCCCGCGCCGCTCGCTCCGCTGGCGCCCCCGTTGGTCCCGGCCACGCCGCCGGCCAAGCCCCCGCCACCTGCGCCGCCCGAGCCCGCACCCGCGGCCCCGCCGTTCATCCCCGCGCTGGAACCTCCGTGCCCCGCGCTCCCGCCTCCGCTACCCCCGGACACCGCGGCATGCCCTCCGCCTCCGCCACAGCCGCTCGCGGCGAACAGGATGCATGTAGCAGGCAGCCACCGCGGGGGGCGTAGCGGCATGACCGGGAATTCTAGCCGATCTGCACGTTGTCGATCAGGCGGGTGCGGCCGATGAAGCCGGCGACCAGGAGCACGGCCGGGCGGTCGACTTTCACGATCGGGACCAGCGTGCCGGCGTCGCAGAGCTCGAGATAGTCGAGGCGGTCGATGTCCAGCGCGTCGCGCGCCTCTTGCAGCAACAGCGCCGCCTCGCGAACGCCCGCGGCCGCGCGCTGGCGGGCGCCGAACAGCGCACGCGACAGCGACAGCGCGCGCCGCCGATCGTCGGGCGACAGGTAGGCGTTGCGCGACGACATCGCCAGGCCGTCGGGCTCGCGCACCGTCGGAATGCCGACGATCTCGATCGGCATCGAAAGATCCGCCACCATGCGGCGCACGATCGCCAGCTGCTGGAAGTCCTTCTCGCCGAAGACGGCCACGTCGGGCGCGACGATGTTGAACAGCTTGGCCACCACCGTCGCGACGCCGGCGAAGTGCCCGGGGCGGAAGACGCCGTCCAGCCCGCGCGCCAGCTCGCGCACGTCGACGACCGTCTGCGAGCCCGGCGGGTACATGTCGCTCGCCTCCGGCACGAACGCCACGTCGGTGCCGGCGCCGGCCGCCTTTTGCAGGTCGCCGGGCAGGTCCCGCGGGTAGCGCGCCAGGTCCTCGTTCGGCCCGAACTGGGTGGGGTTCACGAAGATCGAGAGCGCCAGCCGATCGCCGCGCAGCCGCGCCTCGCGCAGCAGAGTCACGTGCCCCTCGTGAAGCGCCCCCATGGTCGGCACGAAGGCGATCCGCTCGCCGCGCCGGCGCGCCGCGCGCGACCAGGCCGCCATGTCGGCGACCGCGCGAACCACCTCGGGCCCGGTCATTCGTAGGTTTCTTCGCGCGACGGGAACTTGCCCGCCCGGACGTCGGCGGCGTAGGCGGCGAACGCCTCGCCGGCGGCCTTGCCCAGCTCGGCGTAGCGGCGCACGAAGCGGGGCTTCCAGCTCGGCTGCAGCCCCAGCAGGTCGTGCATCACCATCACCTGTCCGTCGCAGTCGGCCCCCGCCCCGATCCCGATCGTCAGCGCGGGGATCGCCCGCGAGATCTCGCCGGCCACCGCGTGCGGGATCGCCTCGAGCACGACCGCGTAGGCGCCCGCCTCGGCCACCGCGCGCGCGTCGGCCAGGATCTTGGCCCGCTGCGCGTCGGTCCGCCCCTGCACCTTGAAGCCGCCGAGCTGGTGGATCGACTGCGGGGTCAACCCCACGTGCCCGACCACCGGGATGCCGGCGCGCACCAGGCGCCGCGTGAGCTCCGCGATTTCTTCGCCCCCCTCCAGCTTCACCGCCTCGGCGTGCCCCTCCTTGATCAGGCGGCCGGCCGCGCGCATCCCGTCCTCGACCGAGGCCTGGTAGCTCATGAACGGCATGTCCGCCACCAGGTGGGCCCGCCCGAGGCCGCGCGAGACGATCCGGCTGTGGTACACGACGTCGTCGACGGTGACGCCGACGGTCGAGCGCTCGCCCTGCACGACCATCCCCATGCTGTCGCCGACCAGGACGGCGTCGACGCCCGCCTCGTCCGCCAGGCGCGCGAACACGACGTCGTAGGCGGTCAGAAAGACGGTGCGCTCGGCGGTCCCCTTGCGCGCCCGCAACGTCGCCGCGGTGATCTTGGCGTCGCCGGCCATGGGCTTCAGCCTAGCACGCCCGAATCAGGCCTCCATCCGGCGGAACGCCCGCGACGCCAGGGCCGCCAGCACGACCGACGAACCCACCACCACCCCGACGCTCAACGCCAGCGGGAAGTTGCGGTGCCCCAGGCAGAGTCCGCGGACCGCGTCGACCGCGTAGGACATCGGGTTCGCGAGCACCAGCCCGTGCAGCAGGTGGGGCAGCCCGGCGACCGGGTAAAGCGCGCCCGACAGGAAAAAGACCGGCTGGATGACGAAGTTCACGATGCTGCCGAACCCCTCGAACGAGCGCATCCGCGCCGCGACGATGATCCCCAGCGCGTTCACGCCCATGCCGAACACCAGCAGCACCGGCAGCGCCGCCAGCGCCCCCAGCGGGCTGTAACGCGCCCCGAACAGCGGCGCCAGCAGCAGCGTCATCGCGGTCTCGATCATCGCGGTCGAGCTGCCCGCCAGGATCTTCGCGGCCACGATCGCCCCGCGCGGGACCGGCGCGACCAGCAGCTCTTTCAGGAACCCGAACTCGCGCTCCCACACGATCGAGATCGCGGCGAACATGCTGGCGAACAGCACGGTCATCGCCGCCAGCCCCGGCACCAGGAACGACACGAAGTCGGGGCCGCCCGAGGGCAGCCGCACCGACGCGCGCAAACCGAACCCGAACGCCAGCAGCCACAGCAGCGGGCGCGTCAGGCTGGTGATCAGCTGCCGCCGATCGCGCAGGAACTTGATCATGTCGCGCCGCCAGAGGGCGTAGATGACCTCCAGCATGGGTCAGCGCCTCCGCACCATCGCCCGCACCCGGGCCAGGTTGCTCTCGGCCCCCTCGGCCCGGATCTGCCGCCCGGTCAGCGACAGGAAGACGTCGTCCAGCGTCGGCCGCCGCACGCTGATCCCCTCCAGCGCCGGCCGGTCGGTGGTCAGCAGCTTGACGATGAAGGCGTCGCCCCCCTCGACCATGAAGCTGAGGCCCCCCTCGGACGGGGTGCTGGCCACGCCGTACTTCTCCTGCAGCAGCCTGGACAGCCCGGCCGGGTCGGCCGTGCGCGCCGAGACCAGGTCCTTGCCCACCGCGCGCTTCAACGCCGCCGGCGTGTCCAGCGCCACGATGCGCCCGTGGTCGACGATGGCGATGCGGTCGCAGTTCTCGGCCTCGTCCATGTAGTGGGTGGTCAGGAACAGCGTCGTGCCGTACTTCTGCCGCAGGTCGCGCAGCACCTCCCAGGTGCGCGCGCGCGTCTGCGGGTCCAGGCCGGTGGTCGGCTCGTCCAGGAACAGGATCTCCGGGCGGTGCACCAGGCCGCGCGCGATCTCGAGGCGGCGCTTCATGCCACCCGAGAAGGTGCGCGTGAGGTCCTTGCGCCGGTCGAACAGATCGACGAACCGCAGCGCCTCGTCGATGCGCGCCTGGCGATCGACGCGCGGCACCCGGTAGGCGACCGCGTGCAGGGTCAGGTTCTCCTCGGCGGTCAGACGATCGTCGAGAGCCGGGTCCTGAAAGATCACGCCGATCCGCCGCCGGACCTCCGAAGGCGAGGTCGTGACGTCGAGACCCGCCAGCCGCGCCGTCCCCGAGGTCGGCTGCAGCAGCGTGCACAGGATCTTGATGGTGGTGGTCTTGCCCGCGCCGTTCGGCCCCAGAAAGCCGAAGATCTCGCCGGCCGCGACGGAGAAACCGACCCCGCGCACGGCCTCGACCGCGTCGTAGCTCTTGCGCAGGTCCTGCACCTCGATGGCGGCGGCCGTCATGAGGCGGGGCGAAAGCGGCGCAGCCGCAGCGGCGCGTGGTGAACAGCGGTCTGGGCGCGCGACCGCGCCTGCACGACCAGGTCGTGGTGCGGCGACAGCGCGCAGGCCGGGTCGGTCGCCGCGGCGTCGCCCAGCAACGCGAAGGCCTGGCAGCGGCAGCCCCCGAAGTCGGCCGCGCGCTCGTCGCACGAGCGGCAGGGCTCGGGCATCCAGGCCTCGCCGCGGAACGCCTGGAACCCGGGGCCGTCCTCCCAGATGGCGGCCAGCGGCCGATCGCGGACGTTCTCCCAGGTCAGCGTCTTGATGCTGCGCGCCTGGTGACAGGGCAGCGCCACGCCGTCGGGCGCGACCAGCAGGTACCGGCGGGCCCAGCCGTCCATGCAGGCGCGCGGCCGTTCCGCGTGGTAGTCCGGGCGGACGAACAGGATCTCCATCCGGCCGCGCAGGCGCTCGCGCGCGGCCGCGGCGTCCTGGCGGGCGCGCTCGATCTCGCCGGCGGACGGCAGCAGCGCGTCCCGGTTCACCAGCGCCCAGCCCAGCGACTGCGTGTTCGCCAGCTCCAGCCGGATGGCGCCCAGCCGCTCGGCCAGCTCCACCAGCTCGGGAACCCGGGCGATGTTGCCCCGGTGGAGCACCACGTTCAGCGTCAGCGGCAGCCCGATCTCGCGCACGGCGGCGGCCGTCGCCAGCTTGGCCTCGGCGTCCGCGCGCCCCGCGATCCAGGCAGCTCCCTCGGGATCCACGTCCTGCACCGAGAGCTGCAGGCTGTCCAGGCCGGCGGCGGCCAGCCGGCGCAGCCGGTCGGCGTCGGCGGGGATGCCGCTAGTGATCAGGTTGACGTACAGGTCGCGGGCGCGCGCGGCGCCGACCAGCGCTTCCAGGTCGCCCCGCACCAGCGGCTCGCCGCCGGTCAGGTTGAGCTGCAGGATCCCCAGGGCCGCCGCCTCGGCGAAGACCCGCGCCCAATCCTCGGTCGAGAGCTCGTTCGCCGCCTGGGCCAGCTCCAGCGGGTTCGAGCAGTAGGCGCAGCCGAGCGGGCAGCGGTAGGTCAGCTCCGCGATCAGCGTGTAGGGGCGCGGCGCGCCGGTCATGACGGGGTTTGCCGCGCGACCAGCAGTCCGCGCTCCTCGAGCGCGCGCAGGAAGGCCAGCACCTCGACCTCGATCTGCGCGCGCCCGGCGCTGCCGTCGCTCTCGCCGACCAGACGCTCGACGATGTCGGCCACCGGCCGCTCCTCGCCGCACAGCCGGGCGATCCGCGCGCCCGTCGGGTTCAGCTCCAGCCCGCGCTCGGGAGCCAGCAGGATCGGCTTGCCGGTCCGCGGGTCATCCCGCAGCCGGGCGTGCCGCGCCAGGCAGACGCGGGTGTCCAGATGAATCAAACCGCGCCCTCAGCGCCGGTTGCCGCCTGCACGCAGTCGACCAGGTGCCAGAGGATCTCCGTCTTCTTCACCAGCGCCGCCACGCACATCTCCTGCAGCGGGCGCGTGCCGGCGTGCGCGACCACGAAGGCCAGCCCCTCCTCGCCGTCGCGCCGCGCGCGCGGCACGCGGCCGCGGAAGTAAGCCAGCGCCTCGTTGCCCACCCACGGGTAGTGCTGCTCCCAGGCGGCGATGCGCCTGGACATCAGGTCGGGCGCGAACATCTCGGTCAGCGAAGAGGCGACGGCCACCACCAGCGGGCTCTCGCGGCAGAGCGTCACGTAGGCGTCGCAGGCGAAGCGCACGCCGGGCAGAACGCGCCGGCAGGTGGCCACCTCGTCCCGGTTCAGGCCGACCGCCTCGGCCAGGCGCAGCCACAGCGCCAGGCCCCCGCTGTCGGGGCCGTCCTCGGCGCGCCCGTCATGGTCGCCGATGCGGCGGATCCAGGCGCGCCGGAAGACCGGGTCCTCGGACTTGGAGACGATGATCGCGTCCTTGATGGGGATCCGCGTCTGGTAGTAGTAGCGGTTCAGGACCCAGCTCTGCAGCTCGGCCCGGGTCAGCGCCCCGGCGTGCATGCGCTGATGAAACGGGTGCTGGTCGTGGTACCGGCGAACGCCCTCGGCCCGCAGGCGACCGACGAACTCGTCGGCGGACCAGAGCTCGGTCACGGCCGGCGCGCTCATATCGACAGCTCCATTCCGTCGAAGGCGATCTCGATCCCCGCGGCCTCGACGGCGCGCCGCTCGGGGCTCCCTTCGCGCAGGATCGGGTTGGTGTTGTTGATGTGGATCAGCACGCGCCGCCCGGGGAGGCGCGACAGAAACGGCAGGCTCCCGTCGGGGCCGCCGATCGGCCAGTGCGCCATCTCCTCGGCCCGCCGCGTCCCCAGGCCCGCCGCGATCAGCTCGTCGCTGGACCAGAAGGTGCCGTCGAAGAACACCAGGTCGGCGTCCGTGACCGCGCGAACCAGCTCGGGCGAGGGGCCGGCCGCGCCCGAAAAATAGGCGAGCCGCCGCCCGCTCCGGGTGTCGCGCACCACGAGCCCAACGTTGTCCGCCGGCGACGCCGGGCGCAACCCTTTCAGGTGCAGCGGCAGGTTGCCGGGCGCGGGAATCGCCGTGACCGCCAGCGGCGTGTCACCGAGCGGCTGCTCCTGCCCGGCCGCCAGCGCCCGCCAGGTCAGCTGACCGGCGAAGCGCTCGAGGGTCCGATAGAGCACGTTGCCGCTCGCGAACCCGGTGTGAACGCTCTCGGTCGCGTAGCCGATCAGCGGGTGCGACTCGCGCAGCGAGAGGAGACCCAGGCAGTGGTCGAGGTCTCCGTTCGTCAACAGCACGCCGGCGATGGGAGAGTGGCGCGGCGCGCGCGGCCAGAGCGACGGGAACGACTCGATCTGCGCCCGCACCTCGGGCGACACGTTCAGCAGGAACCAGGCGGCGCCATCGGCGCTGACCGCCACCGACTCCTGGGTGCGCGCGCGGACGCTGCCGCCGGCGCGCGCCTCGCGGCAATTCTCGCAGCCGCAGTTCCACTGCGGCACACCGCCGCCCGCCGCCGATCCGAGGACGCGGACTTGCACCGGCGTCGGGCCCGGCAGCTAGCGCTGGACGCTGCCAGCCGCCGGAGCGCGCTCGGTCTGGGCGGCCGGCTCGGCGGCCACCACCGGACCCAGCGGATCGCGGTCAGAGAAGTCGCTGCCGTAGCCGCCGATCTCGGCGCTCATGTTGATCTCGGTGAAGGAAGGAGTCTCCCAGCGCATGGGCGGTATTCTGCGCCGTCGCAAGATTGAGTCAAGGTGATGTCGGCTACAGCTCGTCCGGGCGGCATCCGATGCGACCGGGGATGCGGAGAATCCCTGGTCGGGTTGGGTCTATCTTGTTGTTTTTGGCTGGGTGCGGCGGCGGCGGTGGGACGTCCCAGCTGACCCCGACCGGATCGACCGCCTCGGCAACGATTGGAACCACGGGCGGCAACCTGGCCTCGGCCGACGGTGCGCTGCAAGTCGCCATCCCGGCCGGCGCTCTGCCCTCCAGCGTCATGGTCACGGTCACGCCAGAGACGTCCCCGGGCAGCGGATCGATCGGGACCGTCTACGAGATCGGCCCGACCGGAACCCAGTTCGCCACCCCGATCACCCTGACGCTGCAGTATGACCCGACCACGCTGGCCGGCACCGACCCATCGATGCTGCGCGTCGCCACCTACGCGTCAGGGAGCTGGCAGATGTTGCCGGGCGCCCAGGTCGACACCCAGGCCAAGACGGTCTCCGGCACCACCACCCACCTGTCCCCGTACACGCTGGTGTCGGCGGCGACCGGCGCCATCTGCGCCAGCGTCAGCGGCGGCGCCCAGTGCGCCGGCACGAGCGGTCCGGCCGGCACGTTCGACTCGAACAGCTCCGTCAGCTGCACGGCTTCTACCTGCGCGGACGCCACGAACGCCTGCGCGGGGTACCCGGGGGCCAAGCTGAGCGGCTGCGTCGAGACCAGCACCGGTTACACGGCCACTTGCTGTTTCGATCCGGGCGCGCCCATCTGCTTCTCGAGCGGGGGCGGCGCGGCCTGCGCCGATTCAGCCGGCGTCCCGACCGGCACGGGCAGCGGCGGCACCAGCACCGGCAGCGGCGGCACCGGCAGCGGCGGCGGCAGCAGCGGCGGGCAGACCGTCTCCTGCCCTCCTCCGCCGACCTGCTCGACGGCGACGGCGGCCAACACCTGCGGCGCGTACCCCGGCGCCACGGTCCAGGACTGCGCCGAAACGACCAGCGGCTACACCGCCGCCTGCTGCTTCGCGCCGGGCGCGCCCGTCTGCGTCTCGGTCGGCGCCGGCAGCACCTGCGCCGACGGCGGCGGAACGGGCTCCACCACGTTCACCTGCCCGCCCGCGCCGACCTGCGCCAACAGCAATCCCTGCGGAAACACCCCGGGCACGACGATGCAGTCCTGCACCGACACCACCGGTGGCTACACCGCCGTCTGCTGTTATGCGGCCGGCCAGCTCCCCTCGACGGGCGGTGGGTCCCCCGGCACGGGCACCCACGCCGCCGACGGCGGCGCCTCGTCCGGGGGCGGTGGTGGCGGCATCGACGCAGGCACCGGCGGCGCCACCCATGGGGGCGCGGACGCAGGTGTTCCGAACGGCCCCGGCAAGGACGCGGGCGTCGTCTACACGCCCCCGCCCGGTCCCGACGGCGGCTCCACGCAGCCGCCCGCCAAGGATGCCGGAGCGGCGCCCCCACCGCCGGCCGACGCGGGCGCGCAGGGCTGCCAGCAGCAGATGATGCCCCCCTCGACCACCGGCGCCCCCTGCGCTGCGGGCGAGGTCTGCCCGTCGACCGGCATGATGCTGCAGGTGCGCTGCCAGCAAGCCGGTGTCTGCAGCTGCCAGAAGAACGGCCAGCAGATCGGAATGGTCAACGCCTCCTGCGACCCTTATGACTGGGCCGCCCTGATGACCGCCTGCGGATTCCCGACTCAATAGACGCGCCAGCGGCTCCTGCGCTATCCATGCGGGATGGCGCGCCTGCTCCTGACCGTACTGGTTTGGTCTTCGCTGTTTTCGCTCCCGGCCTCGGCCGCTGAACCCAAGCCGGCCGGCGCCGTCATCTACGTCAGCGCCGAAGACAGCGGCGAGATCATCGAGGTGGACGCCGACCGCGGCGAGGTGGTGGCCCGGATCCCGGTGGGCAAGCGCCCGCGCGGCATCAAGCTGTCGCCCGACGGGAAGCTGCTGTACGTGGCCCTCTCGGGCTCGCCGCGCGGCGGTCCGGGCGTCGACGAATCGAAGCTGCCGCCGGGCGATCGCAGCGCGGACGGCATCGGTGTCGTCGATCTGGCCTCGCGCAAGCTGCTGCGCACCCTGCAGAGCGGGCAGGACCCCGAGGCTTTCGACGTCTCGCGCGACGGCAAGACACTGTACGTGTCGAACGAGGAGACCGCCGAGATGAGCGTGGTCGACCTGCGGTCGGGCAAGGTCGTCCACAAGGTGGACGTGGGCCACGAGCCCGAGGGCGTCCGGATCCGCCCCGACGGCAAGGTCGTCTACGTGACGGCCGAGACCGACAACCTCGTCTTCGCCGTCGACACCCACAAGCTGGCGGTGGTCGGGAAGATCGAGACCGGCCCGCGCCCGCGCGGCGTGGTGTTCACCCCGGACGGCAAGATCGCGTTCATCACCTGCGAAAACGGCGCGGTCGTGACGGTCGCCGACGCACACAAGCACGTGGCCAGCGGGAGCATCAAGATCGTGGCGAAGGCCAAGACGCCCCTCGGCCCCCGCCCGATGGGCGAGGTGCTGTCACCCGACGGCAAGACCCTCTACGTCTCGACCGGCCGCGGCGAGTCCGTGGCCGACATCGACGTCGCGACGAAGGCGGTGACCCGCCTGATCGACGGCGTGGGCGCCCGCCCCTGGGGCATCGCTGTCAGCCCCGACGGCGCCCGGCTCTACACCGCCAACGGCCCCTCCAACGACGTCTCCGTGATCGACAGCACCACCGGCCAGGTCATCAAGCGAATCAAAGTCGGCGGCCTGCCCTGGGGCCTGGTGGTCGCGCCCAGCCATTGATCGCCGGCTGGTTGTGCGATGACGCCGGGTCCCCCATGCTTTAGTCTCTCCGGCGTGTGGTCCTCGAAGTGCTCGCTTCGTTTAGTTGCAGTCGGGGCGGTCGCGACCGCCTGTCTAGCCTTGTCCTGCAGCTCCGGTTCCGACAAGACCGGCACGGGCGGCAGTCCCGGCAGCACGGGCGGGAACGCGGGCAGCGGGAAGGCAGGCGCCAGCGGCGGGATGGGCGGAATGGGCGGGATGGGCGGCGGCATGGCCGTCGTGCCGCAGACCTGCGTGCCGTTCGCGGACATGAATCAGCCCATCCAGATGCTCAGCCAGACCGGCTGCGTGAACGCGACCAATCCGACTCAGCTTGCCCCCTCGGTGACGTACTACGAGGTCAACAGCCCGCTCTGGTCCGACGGGGCGGACAAGATGCGCGGGATGGCTCTGCCGAGCGGCGGCAAGATCCACGTGGTGAACTGCACGGCCAACCCGTCGGAGTGTCCCGGGCCCCGCGACTACGCCGACGACGGCAAGTGGAAGTTTCCGGCCGGGACGGTGATGGTCAAGAGCTTCATGTTCGACGGCAAATTCCTCGAGACGCGCCTGCTCATGCATCCAGACGCCACGACCTGGGAGGGCTTCACGTACAAGTGGGACGAGGCCCAGACCGACGCCACGCTCGAGTCGCAGGACCGCGACGAAGAGAACTTTGACACCGGCAAGCAGACGGTCGACTGGCACTTCCCGTCGCGGATGGACTGCGTGACCTGCCACATCCCGGACAAAGGCTACGGCGTGCTGGGCGGCGAGACGGCCCAGTTCAATCGCGTGGTCAACGGGGCGAACCAGCTGGACAAGCTTCAGGCCATGGGCGCTTTCGACGCGCCGATCCCCACACCGTACAAGGCGGCGCTCATCGAGCCGACGACTTCACAACTCGGGAGCCCACCGGCGTCCGCGTCGCTCGAACAGAAGGCGACGACCTACCTGCACGCGAACTGCGGCTTCTGCCACCGGCCGGACGACAACATCGATTGCACCACGGATCCATGCCTCGACCTGCGCTTCGGCATTCCGCTGGCGGACAGGAACATCTGCAACGTCGCCCCGGTCAAGGGCAACTTCTCGTTGACCAACCCCGTGATCATGGCGCCCGGCCACCCGGAGCTGTCGGTCATGTCGATCCGGATGAAGCAGCCG
The DNA here is from genome assembly GCA_035578045.1 of Polyangia bacterium. GTDB lineage: Bacteria > Myxococcota_A > Polyangia > Fen-1088 > Fen-1088 > JADGRB01. The sequence continues at coordinate 15,266 of DATJWP010000048.1, forward strand.
GCCGATGACAGCACCGGCCATCACGGGCGCATGCCGCTCATCGCGTCCTACGTGGTCGATCAGCAGGCAACGGACCTGATCGACGCCTGGATCACGTCTGTCACCTCCTGCCCCACGAACTAGATCGCTCGCAAGGCTTGCCGTTCCATCTCAGCCGGTGTGGGCCCGCTGCCGCTCGCACACCCGCCGGCTTGATTACCCGCGCGGCGGCAGCGCAGCGATGGCGATGGTGCGCTTGTGGCGTTTCGCCTTCGCACGGGCCGTCGGGGCCTGTGACAGGGTCCCGGGGACGCCCCAGGCGCAGAGATGGCCGTTGCCGCCCAGGATGATCCGACCCTTGACGGCGATCGGAGAGCTCCACCGCGGAACCGAACCGGCGCACGCGGTGCTGCTGGTGTAGACGGTCGCCCCGGTATCGCCGTCCACGCCCATCAACTTGCTGTTGTTGGAGAACCAGACGACGGCGTCGTTCATCCCGTCGCTGGTCGTGACGATGGGGTTGGTCGGGCTGGCGTCCGCGGCGCACCAGGCGACCTGGGCACCCAGCGGGCTGGCGCTGATCTTCACGGCCACCATTTGCTTCCCCGACCCGCCGCCGGGACATCCCGCCGCGCTGGACGAAGACATGACGACATAGGTCCCCATCGCCGTCTGGTACGCCGCAGGGGCGCCGTAGACGGACATACCGCCGCTGGCAATCGTGAACGTGGCCTTCTCGCCACCACCCATCGTGGAGCTCCCGTGGAGCGACGACGCATCCAGCAGGTACCCCTTGCCGCCCTTGGCGATGATCACGACCAGCTTCGAAGGCGTCGCGCCCGGCACCGTGACGAGCACGGGGTTCGTCGCCCCCAGATCGCCGTCTGTCTTGTCGTAATTGCTCCAGTCGTTGGCCGGATAGTAGTAGTCCGCCTTCGTCCCCATGCCGGTGATCCGAACGACCTCCTCGCTGTCGGTGTGCGTGGGAGGGGCGGTCTGAAGCGGCACGTAGTTGCTGGTGGCCGCGAAGATGCTGGTGCCGTCCGAGGCCATGCCGCCGGTCGCCCAGATCGCGCCGCCGTTGTCTCCCGTGGCCCATTGTCCCGTCATGCTCGGGCTGGTCGTGCTGATCGCGACGACGCGACCATGGTAGGTGCCGCAGTCGCCCACGAAACCGCCGTACGGCACGTAGAGGATACCGTTCAGCAGGGACAGCGCGCCGCGCTGGTTATGAATCGTCGGATCGAAGCTGGCGGCCGTGTCGACCTTCACCGGCCATCCAGACTTGACCATCCCGGTGGTGATGTCGATCGCGCTGGCGATCTGGTTGGTCACGCCGGAGGCGCCCCCGACGATGCCCGCGACGTAGATCGTCTTGGTGGACGCGTCGATCGCGGGCGTCGACAGGATCCCGAGCGGCCCAGCCGTCCCCCCGAAGCTCTGGCAGCCTATGTTGCCGGTGGCCGGTGCGCCGATGCTCACCGACCAGGCGGCCGTTCCGTCCTCCTTGCGGGCGATGACGTCGCCGCCGAGCGTCGGCATGAAGAACAGCCCACCGCCGCTCGGGGCATCCAGGTAGACCGGCGAGGCCGCGACGTTCGAGCCCATCGAGACGCTCGACGTGAAGGCCGCGGCCGTGTTGAAGTTCGTGTCGACGGCCATCGCCATCGCCATCGTCTTCGTGATCTTGGGCTGGATGAAGAAGCCGTCGCGTGACTGGTTCTTGTTGCGCTCGAGCACGTTCTCGTCGGTGGTGGCGACGGTGCCGCCCGTGCCGCTGCCGCCGGTGCCGCTGCCACCCGTCGCGCTGCCGCCCGTGCCGTGGCCGCCGGCGCCGCCCGTGGACGAGCCGCCGGTGCCGATCACGCCGCCGGTCGCCGATGAGCCGCCCTTGCCGCCGGTCGCGGACGAACCA
>DATJWP010000049.1:0-36440 GCA_035578045.1 Polyangia bacterium
GCCGCCCGTCCCTGCTCCCCCAACCCCGGCCGCGCCGCCGCCCCCGGCCGTGCCGCCCGCTCCCGGGTTGCACCCCACCAGCGACAGCGTCACCGACTGCCCTGCCGACAAGCTCAGATACGAGATCGTCTGCTCGCCGTAGCTCTCTGCCCCCTGCGTGCAGAGCCCGGTGACCGGAACCGTCGCGGCGTTCGTGACCGAGACCGTGATCGACGATCCCGGCTGGATCGTCGCCGCCGCGCCCGACCCCTGGAACGTCATCCGGTTGATGAAGATCGCCGCCAGCTCGTCCTCCGTCGGGCTCGAGACCGGGAACGTCGACGCGGCCGCATACTTGGCGAAGGTCGCGTCCAGCAGGTCCGACAGCAAGCTGTGCCCCGCGCCGTCGTAGTCGTACGTGTTGAGCTGGTGGAACATCCAGGGGTCCTTGTTCCCCGCGAGCATGTAGCCGGCCAGCGCGTCGCTCTGCTGATCGATGATGGTCGGATAGTCGATGCTGTCGATGCTCTTCAGCGCCTCGTACTCGGGGATCCAGGTCGAGGGGTCCTCGACGTTGTAGTAGAGATCGGTCGGGATGCGGGGGATCTCCAGCACCGCGGGCTGCAGCGCGTTCCAGATGCCGATGTTGGGCGACGGGTTGTCCTGGCCCTGCACCGATGTGTCGCTGACGATGTAGCGGATGCCGGCGTCGTAGATCGCCTGCATGGCGTTGGCGTCGCCGAGGCCGGAGATGTTGGGAGTCACCGCGCTGACGGTCATGTACGGCGCCAGCGGCAGGCCCATCAGGTAGGCATCGTTTCGCGTGAACTCGGACAACACGTCGGCGTAGCTCATGCCGTCCAGCTCCGGGTGGTCCCAGGTGTGGTTGACCCAAGCGAAGGTCGAACCGAGCGCGATCGCCTTGGCGGTCAGCGGATCCCCGGGGATCGACTGCGATCCGGCCCCGTTGCACATGAACCCGGCCCGGAACCCGGCGAACTGAGGCTGGGCTCGCTTCGTCGCCTGCCAGTCCGCGAACGCTTGCAGGTCGGCGTCGGTGATCCGGTCGCTCGCCTTGGGGCCCGTGTAGAGCGCGCTGTACAGGAACAGATCGTCCACCTGCGGGACCGCGTAGACGTGTCGCTCGCCGATGAACAGCCCCCGGGTGGCCCAGTTGACCAGGCCGTAGGCCAGCTCGAGGTACGAGTTGTAGTAGGTGGCCTGCGCGAAGGTCAGGGCCAGCGCCTCGCGCCCGTCGCTGTAGGTGTGCGTCGCCGCGTAGACGTTGCCGGCGCCGTCCACCAGCAGCGGCGTCGTCGTGCCGTCCGCCACCGCGGCCGGGTAGACCCACCCCTGGTCGACCACGATGGGGTTGGCGCAGTTCGCCCCGACGAAGGCGGCTGTGCCTGCCGCCGTGCAGGTCATGGTGACCGGCGCGCTGCCGGGATCCACCTCGCCGACGTCCGACAGACCGTACGCCGTCGTCGGAGATGTATAAAGTGACACGCGGCGCACGCTGAACTGAGCCTCGTAGGTGGAGAGCGTGGTCCACTCGTCCGTGGTGAACGCGCTGGCACCGCCGACCGAAAGGTCGCCGATGTCGAGAAAGATCGCGTTGTACTTGCCGTGCGTCCCGCTGGCCAGCATGTCGGCGGTCAGCGTGGGCCCCGTCGTGGCGTTCAGCACGTCGAACGGGGTTCCGAGATACTGCAACGTCGACTGGATCGCCGCGGAGTCCGAGTCCGATCCGTTCCCCGTGATGATCAGGACGCGCGCGTCCACCACCGCGCCCGCCATCGCCGTCGTGTTGGTCTCGGGCGCCGGATTGGCCGGGCTCGACACCAGCTGCTGAGCCACCACCGCCGGCCTCACGGGCGCTTGTCGCAGCGTCTCGTTCGCGAGCGGCGCCTGACCGGCCGGCGACCCGGGCGCGCAACCCATGCCGGCGACCGCGGCTGCGCAGAACATCAACCAACGACGACGCGGACGCGTAGGCTCCTGGTTCATGTAATCCGCTCCTGAGAGTTGCCGGAATTGATCCGGCCAGCAGGTGCCCAGCGAAACGTATGCCAGCCTAACGGCCGGGAAAGCCGCGTTCGCTGCTACCGATCGGTGCCCAAGCGCGTTGCGTCGGTTTCTCAGTCGTCGCGAGAGCCGCCCAGACCGTGCTCCTGCAACTTCGCATAAAGCTGCGGGCGGCCGATCCCGAGGAGCCGCGCGGCGGCCGAACGATTCCCCTTCGCGCGCTCCAGGGCGCGCGCGATGAAGCGTTTCTCGAGGCTGGCGACGGCGGCGTTGAGCGTGAGGTCGCCGTCGTCGACGGCGGGCGACGACGCAGCAGGGGCGGACCGGATGGTCTCGGGCAGGTCGCCCACGTCGATCACCTCCGTGCCGCACAGCACGGCGGCCCGCTCGAGCACGTGGAACAGCTCGCGCACGTTGCCGGGCCAGGGGTTCGCCAGCAGCCGCTGCATGGCCGCCTCGGAGACCGCGCGCGCGGCGCGGCCGCGCAGAGCGTGGGCCACCAGCAGCGGGATGTCGCTGGGTCGCGCGCGCAGCGGCGGCAGCTCGATCTCGATGACCGCCAGCCGGTAGTACAGCTCCTCGCGCAGCGCCGCCCCCGGCGCGCCCGGACGTACCGGCCGGTTGGTCGCCGCGATGATGCGGGCGTCGGTGGCGAGCTGAGCGTCGCCGCCCACCCGTTCGTAGGTCCCCTCCTGCACCACCCGCAACAGCTTGGCCTGCAGCGCCGGATCCAGGTCGCCGATCTCGTCGAGGAACAGGCTCCCTCCCTGCGCCAGCTCGAAGCGGCCCGCGCGGCGCGTCGTCGCGCCCGTGAACGCGCCCCGCTCGTGCCCGAACAGCTCGCTCTCGATGAGCGTGGGCGGCAGCGCGGCCAGGTTGATGGCCACGAACGGCTCCCGCGCGCGCGGCGAGTAGGCATGGATGGCGCGCGCGACCAGCTCCTTGCCGGTGCCCGTCTCGCCGGTCACCAGCACGGGCGCCATCGTTCCGGCGGCGCGGCCGATCAGCTTCCAGACCGCCAGCATGGCGGCGCTGGTGCCCACCATGTCCTGGCTGGCCTCCGGCACGGCCGGCGCCGGCGCCGCCTGCCGCGCCAGCGCGCGCTGGTTCACGGCCCGGTCCAGCGCCGCCTTCAGCGCGGTCAGATCGAAGGGCTTGGTCAGATAATCGAACGCCCCGTCACGCATCGCCCGGATGGTCCGCTCGCTGTCGCCGTAGGCGGTGGCCAGGATGACCGGCACGCCGCGGGCCGTCCGGCGCAGCTCGTTCAGATAGTCGAGCCCGTCGCCGTCGCGCAGCCGGATGTCGAGCAGCACGCAGTCGACCGCGCGCGACGCGACGATGACGCGCGCCTCGCCGATGCCGGCGGCCGGCAGAGGCTCGCCGCCCATCGTGCGCACCACGTCGACCAGCCCCTGGCGTAGGCCCGGCTCGTCCTCGACGATCAGGACGGCGCCCGTCACCCCGCCTCCCTCGCCGCGGCCGGCGCAATCTGCGGGTCACGCCGCTGCCCATCCGCCTCCGGCAGCGTGAGCTCGAGGCGCGTCAGGCCGACGTCGCGCGCGTAGGTCAGATCGCCGCCGTGCGCCCGCGCGATCGCCTGCGAGATCGCCAGCCCCAGGCCGGTGCCGTCGGGCTTGGTGGTGAAGAACGGCTCGAAGATCTCCCCGGCGCGTCCGTCGGGCACGCCCGGACCGTGGTCGGCGATGCGCACGCGAACCGATCCGCCCTCCACGTCGACGGTGGCCCGGACCGTCTCGCCCGGGGGCGACGCCTCGACCGCGTTCCGCAGGACGTTGTCGACCGCGCGGGCCAGGGCGTCGGCGTCGCACACGGCGCCGCCGTTCCCCGACGCCGCGATGGTCACCTGCCCCAGCGCAGCCCACGGGGTCAGCGCCTCTGCGCGCGCCCGGACCAGCGCGCCGACGTCGATGGGCGCCCGCGTGCCCAGCGCCCGCCCCACGACGATCAACAGATCGGCCACCAGACGATCCAGCCGCGCGATCTCTGCCTTGGCATGCTCGACCGCGGCGCGCGCGGGGGCCGGCATGACCACCTCGGGGCCCGCCGCCAGGTCCAGCCGCAGCTTGATCGACGCCAGCGGGTTGCGGACCTCGTGCGCCACGCCGGCGACCACGCGCCCCAGCGCCGCCAGCCGCTCTTGCCGGGCCAGGTCGCGGCTCATGCGCTCCTGGATGCGGCGGGACTCGTCCAGGCGGCGCGCCAGCTGCGCGACGCCCAGCGCGATGTCGTCCAGCTCGCCGATCTTGGATCGGGGCACCGGCGCCGAGAGGTCCTGTCCCAGCGCCGCCAGCGAGCCCTGCAGCGCCGCCACCGCGCGCTTGACGGAGATCAGGGAGGCGGCCGCGCCACCCACCAGCAGCAGCGCCGAGAAGGCCAGCGCCACGACCAGGATTCGCCAGCTCTGCAGCGTGGGCGACGGCCTGACCAGCACGGCCGCCCAGAGCAGCGTCGAACCCGGGCCCGGGGCCACGGCGGCGATCAGCTGGCCGCCGTCCGCGTCCACCACCACCTCGCCCGCGCCGGGCGCCCCGACCAGCCGCCGCAGCGCCGGTGCCCAGGTCTCGGGGATACCCCTGGTGATGGCCGCTACGGCGTTGCCGCGGTCGACCACCCCACCACGCAGGCCCACCACGGTCGTCGGCGCGGCGGCGACCGCCGCCGATCCCATCGCGCGCAGCCGATCCAGCTCCTCGCGCACCGCCTCGCGCGCGCGCTCGACCCGCTGGGCGTGCGTGATCGACATCGACCGGTACAGCGCCTCCGACGACAGGGCAGCCGTCACCAGGCCGAAGACGGCCAGGATCAACAGACGGTGGCGGATGCCGCGGCCCAGACGCACGGAGCGGCCATCAAGCAAGGTCGATACCGCCCATTGCTGGCCGTGCTGCCGGCTCCAATTTGTCCGCCGGCTGCCTCGAGGACCGACAGGTGTACAGAATCGATACAGGTTACCGCCGCCGCTGTCCCCCCGCCAGGAGGCGATCGGGGATGTTCCTGGACGGCCGCGCTTGGCCTGCATATTGCGTGGATGCCGCCCGCACGGGCATCGTCCCGTGAACGCCCCCATGACGCCCTCACCGCGCCGGCTCGCCGCTTCGATTCCGCTGCTGGTCATGATTGCGATCTCCGTCGGCGCCGTGGCCCGCGCCGACGGTGACGCCGCCCCCGCGGCGCTCACGTTGAAGCAGGCGGAAGAGACGGCGCTGCACAACCAGCCCACCATGCGGGCGGCGCACGGTCTGCTCGAGGCAGCCGAGGGGCGGGTCGAGGAAGCGCGCGCCGGTTACCTGCCCCAGGTCTCGCTGAGCGCGACCTACGAGCGCACGACCGGCAACCCGGCGCTTCACCCGGGATTCTCCGCGACCGGGACCGGCACGTCGACCAGCTGGGACCCCAAGTACAACTACTACGCCCTGACCGCGACCGGGTCGCAGCTCATTTACGATTTCGGCCAGACCAGCAACAAGTGGCGGGCGGCCGGAGCCAGCCGCGACGCCGCCGGCGAGAACACGCGGACCGCCGTCCTCCAGACCCTGCTCAACGTCCGTCGCGCCTACTTCACGGCCCGCGCGGAGCGCGATCTGGTGGCGGTGGCCGAGGAGACCGTGAGGAACCAGGAGAAGCACGTGGAACAGACGCAGGCGTTCGTCCGCACCGGCATCCAGCCAGACATCAACCTCGCCACGGTGCTGACCGCGCTGGCGAACGCGAAGGTGCAGCTGGTGACCGCGCGCAACAACTACGCCGTGTCGGAGGCCCAGCTGGCGCAAGCCATGGGCACGCCGGTGGGCGCCAACTACTCGTTGTCCGACGCCGAGCTGCCGGCCGTGGCGGGCGAGGACGGCCCGGCCGCCACGCTGGTCGATCACGCGCTGCGCGCCCGCCCCGAGCTGGCCAACCTGGTCGATCAGCGCGTCGCCCAGGAGCTGACCGTCCGCGCGTTGAAGGGGGGCTACGGCCCGGCGTTCTCGGCGGTCGGGAGCTTCTCGGACCTGGGCATCACGATCGACGGGCTGGTGCCCAACTGGTACTTGGGCCTGGCGCTGACCTGGAACCTCTATCAGGGCGGGCTCACCACCGGGCAGGTGCGCGAGGCCCGCGGCACGCTGGAGAACCTGGTCGGGCAGGAAGACGCGCTGAAGCTGCAGGTGCAGGTCGACGTCGAGCAGGGGCGGCTGGGCGTCCAGGCCGCCAAGGCCACCATCGGCGCCGCCGAGGAGGCGGTGGTCAACGCCCGCCAGCAGCTCACGCTGGCCGAGCAGCGCTACGCGCACGGCCTGGGGAACGCGGTCGAGCTGAGCGACGCGCAGGTCGCGTCCACCTCTGCGCAGGCGCAGCTGGTGCAGGCGAAGTTCAATCTGGCCAGCGCGCGCGCGCAGCTGCTGGCCGCGCTGGGGGCCCAATGACGATGCGATCGGCGCGGCTGCTGCTCGGGGGAGCTCTGATCGCGGCGCTGGCCGCCGGCTGCAACAAGGACAGCGGCGCCTCCGCGGCGACGCCCGGCGGCGGCAAAGGTCCACCGGGCGGCGACCGCGCGGTGCCGGTGCTGCTGGCCGACGCGGTGACGCGCGACGTGCCGCTCTACCTGGACGGGCTGGGAACGGTGACCGCCTACAAGACGGTCAACGTCCGCTCGCAGGTCGACGGCCGCCTGGACAAGGTCGATTTCCGCGAGGGGCAAGCGGTCAAGAAGGGGCAGGTGATCGCCGAGGTCGACCCCCGCCCGTTCGAGATCCTGCTGAAGCAGGGCGAAGCGGCGCTGACCCGCGACAAGGCACAGCTGGCCGGCGCCAAGCGCGACCTGGACCGCTACGAGGCGGTGGGCGGGCAGCACCTGTTGCCGCAGCAGCAGATCGACGATCAGCGCGCGCTGGTCGAGCAGCTGACGGGCACGGTCATGAACGACGAGGCGACCATCGCGAACGCCAAGCTGCAGCTGGACTACGCCAGGATCAAGTCGCCCATCGACGGCGTGACCGGCGTGCGACTGGTCGATCCCGGCAACATCGTGCACGCAGCGGACACCACCGGGATCGTGGTCGTGACCCAGATGGATCCCATCGCGGTGCTGTTCACGCTGCCGCAGGACGACCTGCCCGAGGTCGCCAAGCAGCAGGCCAAGGCCCCGCTGCAGGTCGAGGCGCAGAACCGGGACGGCTCGCAGAGCCTGGGCACCGGCCAGCTGGAGCTGATCGACAACCAGATCAACCAGGGGACGGCGACCATGCGCCTCAAGGCCATCTTCCCCAACCCGGACCGGGCGCTGTGGCCGAACCAGTTCGTCAAGGCGCGGCTGCGGCTGTCGGTCCGGCAGGGCGCGCTGGTCATCCCGGCGGTCGCGGTCCAGCGCGGACCCCAGGGCGCGTTCGTGTACGTCGCCAGCGGCGACCAGGCCGAAACCCGCACCGTGACCGTCGATCGCATCGAGGGCGAGGACGCCCTGATCGCCGGCGGGCTCAACCCGGGCGACAAGGTGGTGCGCGAGGGGCAGAGCCAGCTGCGCCCCGGCGCCAAGCTGGCCGCGCGTGACGCCGCGGGGCCGCCCGGTCCGGGCAGCGGCATGGGGGGAACCCCGGGCGGGGGCCACAAGCGGCGGAGCGCGACGACGCCGTGAACGTCTCCGAGCCGTTCATCCGCCGGCCGGTCGGCACGTCGCTGCTGATGATCGGCGTGGCGGTCGCCGGGCTGGCTGCCTACAACCAGCTCCCGGTCTCGGCGCTGCCGCAGGTCGACTACCCGACCATCGTGGTGTCGACCATCCTGCCGGGCGCCAGCGCCGACACCATGGTCTCGGCGGTGACCACGCCGCTCGAGCGGCAGCTGGGGCAGATCCCGTCGCTGGCCCACCTGACCTCGGTCAGCAGCGCCGCCAGCTCGCAGATCACGCTGCAGTTCACGCTGGATCGCGACATCGACTCGGCCGAGCAGGACGTGCAGGCGGCCATCAACGCCGCCTCCAACCTGCTGCCGCGCACGCTGCCGACGCCGCCGACCTACAGCAAGAGCAACCCGGCCGACGTGCCGGTCATCTCGCTGGCCGTCAGCTCGGAGACCTCGCCGATGAGCGTGGTCGACAACTACGCCGACTCGATCCTGGCGCAGAAGCTGTCCCAGGTCTCGGGGGTCGGTCTGGTCACGCTGAACGGCGGGCAGCGCCCGGCGGTGCGCGTGCAGGTCGATCCGGTGGCGCTGGCGGGACGCGGGCTGGGCCTGGAAGACGTGCGGGCCGTGCTGGCGCTGGCCAACGTGAATCAGCCCAAGGGGAACCTGGACGGCCCGCGCCAGAACTACCTGGTGTCGGCCAACGACCAGCTCCCGTCGGCGGCCGACTACGAGCCGCTGGTGATCTCCTATCAGAACGGCTCGGCGGTCCGCCTCAGCGACGTCGCCAAGGTGCTGGACGGCGTCGAGAACGCGCAGCTCGCCGGCTGGGCCAATGAGCACCCGGCCGTGATCCTGAACGTGCAGCGCCAGCCGGGCGCCAACCTGATCGAGGTCGCGGAGCGGGTGAAGGCGCTGCTGCCGCGCCTGGAGGCCTCGCTGCCGCAGGGGATCAAGGTCGAGATCCTGTCGGACCGGACCGAGACCGTGCGCGCCTCGGTGCGCGACGTCGAGTTCACGCTGCTGCTGACGATGGTCCTGGTCGTCGCGGTCATCTACCTGTTCCTGCGCTCGCTGCGCGCGACGATCATCCCGGGCGTCGCGGTGCCGCTGTCGCTGATCGCCACCTTCGGCGTGATGCTGTTCCTGGGCTACAGCCTGAACAACCTGACGCTGATGGCGCTGACCATCTCGACCGGCTTCGTGGTCGACGACGCCATCGTCATGATCGAGAACATCGCCCGGCACATCGAGGAGGGCGATCCCCCCTTCAAGGCGGCGCTGAAGGGGTCCAAGCAGATCGGCTTCACCATCGTGTCGCTGACGGTGTCGCTGGTGGCGGTGCTGATCCCGCTGCTGTTCATGGGCGGCGTCATCGGCCGGCTGTTCCGGGAGTTCGCGGTGACGCTGAGCACGGCCATCGTCGCCTCGGCCCTGATCTCGCTGACCCTGACCGCCATGATGTGCGGCCACATCCTGCGCCCGATCAAGCCCGGCGAAGAGGGGCGCATCGCCCGCGCCTCCGAACATGCCTTCGACTGGATGGTCAAGGTGTACGACCGCGGGCTGGGCTGGGTGTTCAATCACCAGGCCCTGACGCTGCTGCTGACGGTCGCGACCGTCGCGTTCACGGCGTTGCTGGCCGTCGTCGTGCCCAAGGGCCTGTTCCCGGCGCAGGACACGGGGCTGCTGCTGGGGATCACCGAGGGGCCGGTCGACATCTCGTTCCCCGCCATGTCCGACCGGCAGCAGGCGGTCGCCGACGTCATCCGCAAGGATCCCGACGTCCTGAACGTCGCGTCGTTCATCGGCGCCGACGGGACCAACCCGACCCTCTCCAGCGGGCGCCTGTCGATCACGCTCAAGCCGCGCGAGCAGCGCAGCTCGAACGCGCAGGAGATCATGGACCGGCTGAACGAGCAGCTGGCCCAGGTCACCGGCGTCACGACCTACCTGCAGGCGGTGCAGGACCTGCAGATCGCGACGCAGGTCAGCCGGACGCAGTACCAGTACACGCTCGAGGACGCGAATCCCGACGAGCTGGCAGCCTGGGCCCCCAAGGTGCTCGAGCGCCTCAAGCAGCTCCCCGAGCTGGCCGACGTGGCCAGCGACCAGCAGAACGGGGCGCTGCAGGTCACGCTGGTCATCGATCGCGACAGCGCCTCGCGCATGGGCATCACGGCGCAGGCCATCGACGACACGCTCTACGACGCCTTCGGGCAGCGGCCGGTCTCGACCATCTTCACGCAGCTCAACCTCTACCGCGTGATCCTGGAGGTCTCACCCGAGTACCAGAAAAGCCAGGCGGGGCTGACGCAGATCCGGATCCGCTCGACCACCGGCGAGGCGGTGCCGCTGAACGAGTTCGCTCACTTCGAGCAGACCCAGACGGCGGTGTCGATCGCTCACTCGGGGCAGTTCCCGGCCGTGACGCTCTCCTTCAACCTGGCGCCGCGGGCCTCGCTGGGCGACGCGGTCAAGCGGGTCCAGCAGGCCTTCGACGAGATGAACCCGCCGCCCGGCCTGCACGGCGAGTTCCAGGGGACGGCCGCGGCCTTCCACGATTCGCTGGCGACCGAGCCGCTGCTGATCCTGGCCGCCATCGTCACCGTCTACATCGTGCTGGGCGTGCTCTACGAGAGCTACATCCACCCGATCACGATCCTGTCGACGCTCCCCTCGGCGGGCGTGGGCGCGTTCCTGGCGCTGATCATCTGCCGCTCGGAGTTCTCTGTGATCGCCCTGATTGGCATCGTGCTGCTGATCGGCATCGTCAAGAAGAACGCCATCATGATGATCGACTTCGCGCTGGAGGCCGAGCGCGACCAGAAGAAGTCGCCGCGCGACGCGATCCACCAGGCCTGCCTGCTGCGCTTCCGCCCGATCATGATGACCACCATGGCGGCGCTGCTGGGCGGGCTGCCGCTGGCGCTGGGGACCGGGACCGGCGCCGAGCTGCGCCGCCCGCTGGGCATCACCATCGTGGGCGGCCTGCTGCTGTCGCAGGTCCTGACCCTGTTCACGACGCCCGTGATCTACCTGTACATGGAGCGCCTGGCGTCGCGCTTCCGCAGGAAGGCCCCCGTCGCGGAGCCGGCCACCGAGACGCCATGAACATCTCGGCGCCGTTCATTCGCCGGCCCGTCGCGACCACCCTGCTGGCGGCGGCGGTCATCCTGGCGGGGCTGGTCGCCTATCGCCTGCTGCCGGTCGCGCCGCTGCCGGCGGTGGACTTCCCGACCATCAACGTCTCGGCGGCCCTGCCGGGAGGCAGCCCCGACACCATGGCCTCGGCGGTGGCGACGCCGCTCGAGCGGCGCTTCGGCCGCATCGCCGGCCTCAACGAGATGACGTCGGTCAACTCGCTCGGCTCGACGTCGATCACGCTGCAGTTCGACCTCAACCGGGACATCACGGGCGCCGCGCGCGACGTCCAGGCGGCCATCAACGCCTCGCTGTCCGAGCTGCCGCCCAACCTGCCCAGCCTCCCCAACTACCGCAAGGTCAACCCGGCCGATTCGCCGATCCTGATCCTGTCGCTGACCTCCAAGTCCCTGCAGCTGGCCCAGGTGTTCGACGCCGCCAACAGCGTGCTGGCCCAGAAGATCTCGCAGATCAACGGCGTCGGGCAGGTGTTCGTGGGCGGCGGCCAGCAGCCGGCCGTCCGGGTCCAGGTCGACGTCGAGGCGCTGGCCGGCCACGGCCTCTCGCTGGAGGACGTCCGCGGGGCGCTGGCCTCGTCGACCGCGAATCAGCCCAAGGGGACGCTGACCGGCAGCAACCAGTCGTACGCCATCGCCGCGAGCGACCAGCTGCTGGGCGCCGACGCCTACCGGAAGCTGGTCGTCTCGTACCAGAACGGCGCGACGATCCGGCTGGGCGACGTCGCGAACGTCTTCGACGACGTCGAGAACAATCGGCTGGCGGGATGGGTCGACGGCCAGCGCTGCGTGCTGATGATCATCCGCCGCCAGCCCGGCGCCAACATCCTGTCGACCATCGCGGGCGTCAAGGCCGCCCTGCCCTTCCTGCGCCAGTCGATCTCGCCCGCCATCGACGTGAACGTGGCGGTGGACCGGGCCACCACCATCCGCGCCTCGGTCCAGGACGTCGAGCGGACGCTGCTGCTGAGCGTGCTGCTGGTCATCGCCGTGGTCTACATCTTCCTGCGCAGCGCGCGCGCCACCGCCATCCCCAGCATCGCGGTGCCGCTCTCGCTGGTGGGGACGTTCGGCATCATGTACCTGCTGGGCTACAGCCTGGACAACCTCTCGCTGATGGCGCTGACCATCTCGACCGGGTTCGTGGTCGACGACGCCATCGTCGTCACCGAGAACATCGCCCGGCTGATCGAGGAGGGGAAGAAGCCGCTCGAGGCGGCGCTCGAGGGGGCGCGGCAGATCGGGTTCACGATCATCTCGATCACCATCTCGCTCATCGCGGTGTTCATCCCGATCCTGCTGATGGGCGGCATCATCGGGCGGCTGTTCCGCGAGTTCGCCGTCACGTTGAGCATCGCCGTGGCGCTGTCCGCGCTGGTGTCGCTGACGGTCACGCCCACCATGGCGGGGCGGCTGCTGAAGCCCCTGGCCGAGCAGAAGCTGGGTCGGTTCGGCCGCGCCTCCGAGCGGTTCTTCGAGCGGCTGGTCCACGGCTACGACCGGGGCGTGCGCTGGGTGCTGCACCACTCGTTCATCATGCTGCTGATCACCATCGGCACGGTTGGATTGACCGTCTTCCTGGCCGTGCGGATCCCGAAGGGCCTGTTCCCCCAGCAGGACACCGGGATGCTGTCCGGCTTCTCCGAGGCGTCGCAGGACATCTCGTCGGGCGCCATGCGCGCGACGCAGGAGAAGCTCAACAAGATCGTCCAGGCCGATCCCGACGTGGACCACGTGATCGCCTTCGTGGGCGGTTCCAGCGGCGCCGGCAACACCGGCACCATGTTCATCAGCCTCAAACCGTACAACAAACGCAAGAGCACCGCCGACCAGGTCATCGCGCGGTTGCGCCCCAAGCTGTCGCACATCCCGGGCGTGGCGCTGTTCCTGCAGTCGGTGCAGGACCTGCGCATGGGCGGCCGGTCGTCTCGCACGCAGTATCAGTACGCGCTGGAGGACGCCGACCTGGCCGAGCTGCAGACCTGGAGCCCCAAGGTGCTGGCCAAGCTGAAGGCCCTGCCCCAGCTACGCGACGTGGCGACCGATCAGCAGGTGGCCGGACTCGAGCTGGACGTGAACGTCGACCGGGACACGGCCAGCCGGCTGGGCATCACCTCGCAGGCGGTCGACGACACGCTGTACGACGCCTTCGGGCAGCGGCAGGTCGCGACGTCGTTCACCCCGCTCAACTACTACCGCGTCGTGATGGAGGCGAGCCCGGCGCAGCAGGCCAGCCCCGACCAGCTGGTCCACATCTACGTGCGGACGTCGACCGGCACCCTGGTGCCGCTCCCCAGCATCGCCAAGATCCACGCCGGGGCGACACCGCTGGCTGTCACGCACCAGGGGCAGTTCCCGGCCACCACGCTCTCGTTCAACCTGGCGCCGAACGCCGCGCTGGGGGACGCGGTCAAGGCGGTGGACGGGGCCATGCGCCAGATCGGCCTGCCGTCAGGTGTGCACGGCAGCTTCCAGGGGACCGCCCAGGCCTTCGGCGCGTCGCTGGGCAGCGAGCCCTGGTTGATCGCGATGGCCCTGTTCGCGGTCTACGTCGTCCTGGGCATGCTGTACGAGAGCCTGATCCACCCCATCACGATCCTGTCGACGCTGCCATCGGCCGCCGTGGGCGCCCTGATCGCGCTGATGCTGCTGAAGTTCGACTTCAGCATCATCGCCCTCATCGGCGTGATCCTGCTGCTGGGCATCGTCAAGAAGAACGCGATCATGATGATCGACTTCGCGCTCGAGGCCGAACGAGCCGAGGGCCTGCCGCCCGAGGAAGCCATCCGCCGCGCCTGCCTGCTGCGCTTTCGCCCCATCCTGATGACCACGCTGGCCGCGCTGTTCGGCGCGGTGCCGCTGGCCATCGGCTTCGGCGCGGGCTCCGAGCTCCGCCGCCCGCTGGGCATCACCATCGTGGGCGGCCTGTGCGTGTCGCAGCTCCTGAACCTGTTCTCGACCCCGGTCATCTACCTCTACCTCGACCGCCTCCGCCGCGACCGCGCCGCGGAGTACAAAGCCCAACCGGTCGAAGCCTGAGCGTCCTTCGGCTTTTTACCCGCCCTGGTGGACGGGTAAGGAGCGGAGCCCCCCTATTGAAGCTCCGCTCCCTGGGGGCTACTGCTGTTCGTGGCCGAAGTGGTGATGGAAGCGGGCGCGGGCCTGTTCGATGGCGGCCGCGGCCTGCTGGCGCTGCGCCTGGCTCAGCACCTGGGCGGTCTGCACCAGCCCCTGGGTGAAGAGCTGCGACTGCTTGTCGGCCGCGGCCATCGACTGCTGGCGCAGCTGCTCGACCTGGGCAGCGTCGACCGTCGGGGCGGTGAAGGCGGCGGTCATCTGCTGGTGCAACGCCATGTGCTGCTGCCGGTTGGCCTTCATCTGCGGCCGCAGGTTGCTCCAGATCCCTTCGATCTGGCTGCGCTGGGCGGGCGTGGCGTTCACCTTGTCCAGCAGCTTCTGCAGCCGGTGGCCGCCGAAGCCGCCCCCTGCCGCGTCAGCGTCGGCCTGCTCGGCCATTTGAGCGTGCGCGGCCGTGGCCACGACGCCGCCGCCAAGCGTCAGAACTGCCAGCGCCGGGGCGAGAAAGCGCCAGGAACGGCGCCGTTTCAGTTTGGTGTCAGTGTGGGTCGGTTGGGTCTGGTTGTCGGTGTGCATGAGCAGGTCTCCTTTCCCTGTCGACATCGAAGAACCGCCGCCCTTCCGAAAAGTTAGTGCAGCAGATCTTTCGGCCCGGACGCCCGTCCCAAGGGACAGGAGGCCCAGCCATGATCCGCCGAAACGCCCTGACCACCCTCTTCGCCACCGCGTCCGTCCTGCTCGCCGCCGCGTCCTGCGCGGCGTCACCCCTGCCCGCGCGCCCGCCCCTGCGGGATCGCGCGGCCGGCTACGAGGTGACGGTCCTGATTGACGGCGTCCCCGCCCAGACCTTCCAGCACGGGGGTGGGACGTACATCCTGGGCCAGCTCGGCGACCGCTACACGCTCAGGGTTGCCAACCACTCTGGCCGGCGCGTCGAAGCGGTCGTCACCATCGACGGCCGCGACGTGATCAATGGACAAACCGGAAACTTCAAGAACCGCGGATACCTGGTCGAGGCCTGGGGCTCGGTCGACATCGACGGGTGGCGGATCTCGCAGCAGGAGGCCGCTGCGTTTCGCTTCTCGTCGGTCCCCAACTCCTACGCCGCGCAGATGGGGAGCGCCCGCGAGGTCGGCGTGATCGGCGTGGCGATCTTCCCCGAACGGTACATCCCGCCGGTCGTCACGCCGCCTCCGCGCCCCTACGCCGAACCACGAGCCCGCCACCAGAGCTCCGATGACCTGCTGGAGGGCGAATCGGCGCCCTCCGCCAGCGCCGGCGCGCCCGCCCCGCCACGAGGGCCCGCGAAGGGATCGCGTGACGGCCTGGGCACCGAGTTCGGCGAGGCCGTTCCCTCCGAGATCCACGAGGTCGAGTTCGTCCGCGCCAACGCCGCGCGACCGGCCGCCCTGCTCGGGCTTCGCTACAACGACTACGCCGGTCTGCTGGCCATGGGCGTCCCGGTCGATCGCGATCCGGCGATCTCCGAGGCGGACCTGCGGCAGACGGCCGACCCGTTTCCGGTGGTCGAGCGCCGCTACGCGCCCGCGCCGGCCTGCTGGCGGCCCAGTTGCGGCACGCGTTGCTCTTGCGACGGACGCTAGGGGCGGCGAGGATGGCGTCCTGGTGGACCGCCATCCCTCGGACGAGCAGCTCCTGGCCGCGTACCGGGCCGGTCAGGTCGCGGCGTTCGAGGCGCTGCTCGGCCGCTACGAGAAGCCAATCTGGATCTACCTCCGCCGCTTCGTCCGCCGCGACGAGGTGGCGGAGGACCTGCTGCAGGAGGTCTTCCTGCGGGTGGTCCGGGATGCGCAGGATGCCGCGGCGCCGGCCTGGAAGGGGCAGGCCAAGTTCTCGACCTGGCTGTACACGATCGCCCGCAACCTGTGCGTCGACCGCGCCCGGCGCGAGGCGCTGCGAAAGGCCGACTCGCTGGACGCCGGCTCGGGTGAGATCGCGCTCCATGACCGCGTCCCCTCGCCCGACCGGGGCGCCGACGCCGTGGTGGCCGGACGCCAGGCCGCGGCCCGCATCGATCGCGCCATCGCCGCCCTCCCCGATGACCAGCGCGAAGTGTTCCTGATGCGTGAGGTGATGGAGCTGCCGTTCGCCGAGATCGCCGTCCTGGTCGGCGCGACCGAGCCGACGGTGAAGAGCCGGATGCGCTACGCCCTGGAGAAGCTCCGGGCCGCGCTGGCCGATTTGGCCGGCGACGGCAGCGCCGGCGCGGCACAATCGGGAGGCACGCGCTAGGACCCATGGCCACCGACTGCGAACAGACGCGCTCGCTGATGCTCGAGCTGCTGTACGGCGAGCTCTCCGCGACGGCCAGGGCCGAGGTGCAGGCGCACGTGTCGGGCTGCCCGGGCTGTCAGACCGAGCTGGCCGCGCTCGAGTCGACTCGATCGCTGGCCCGGCAGACGCTTGCCGCGGACGCGCCGCCCGCCCGGGCCCACGCGGCGATCATGCGCGCGGCCGCCGCGGCGGTGCCGGTGCTGCGGACGCCAGCTCCAGCGCGACTGTCATTGTGGAGCCGGCTGAAGGGGAAGTGGACGCTGCCGACCCTGGCCACCGTGGGCGCCGTCGCCGTCTTCCTGCTGGCCAGCCGGATCTTCCTCGAGCCGGAGAAGACCTACGAGCGCGGCCGCCAGGGCCTGGCGCCCCCGGCCGAGGCCCCTGCCACCGCGCCGGCCGCGCTGGCGCCGGCACAGGCGTCACAACCAGCGGCCCAGGCGGGCGCGCGCGCGAAGCACGAGGCTCTGGAACCAGCGGTCGAGTCGAATGCACACCTGGCCGCGCCCGCGCGCGCCCATCGGCACCCGGTGGCGGCGACAGCCAGCAGCGGCAAGGGCGGTCTGGCTGCACCGCGCCGCTCGATGGACGACCTGCTCGACGATGAGGTGCGATCCGCCCCGGCGGCCCGGGCCTTCTCGCCGCCGCCGGCGCCCGCTGACAAGCCTGAGCGCAAACCGGCGAAGAAAGGCTTCGTGGATCCGTTCGGGGGACTGGGCGCCGCCGAGTCCGAGCGTGACAGGGCAGGCGGCGCTCCCGCCGCCAAGGCAGAGGCCCCGCCCGCTCCCGTGATGGCCAGCCCCCCGCCGGCGGCGGCGCCGGCCCCCGCCCGATCGGCGCCCGCGTCACGACACGAGACCCTGGCGGCGCGCGCGGACCGGCTGTTCGCGGAGCAGCGGTGGGTCGAGGCCGCCGCCGCCTACCGCGACCTGCTGCGCAGCGACCCCGGGAATCCGGCGGCCGCCCAGTGGCGCCAGCGCCTGGACACCTGCCGATCGGCCGGCAGCATCGAAGCCAAGTAGCTCAGTCGGCCTTCAGGTCGGTCTGGAACGGCGACGCGACGTCGAAGCTGGCCAGCCAGATGAACATCGAGCGGACCCTCAGGTACTCCTCGGAGATCTGACGCGCCAGGTGTTGGGGCGCCGCATCGACGTCGGTCCCGTGCCACGAGAATCCGGGGACGTTGTTGGCGCGCGCCAGCAGCCCGCCGCTGAGCAGGCGATCCCTGGCCCGCCAGCAGCGGGTCACGATCGTCTTCATGGCCACCGGCACCAGCGGACGCTCCTCGATCGAGGCCGGCAGCGCCACCTGGTCCAGCCCGACCGACCAGCAGAGCCAGGACAGCGCGCCCCAGTCGGCCTGCGCCTCCGCCAGCAGCGCCGGGACGCTCTGCGACGCGACGTCGATCGTCTCGTCGACCTCGACGGTCGCCGGCTCGACGCCCTCCTCGGCCGGGGCCTGCACCATCTCGCGCCGCAGCGGCAGCGCGCCGCCCGGCAGCAGGGCGCCGACGTCGGGGGGCATCCACGACGGCGGCGCGGCGGCGCCCCGCTTGGCCTGGATCGCCGACCGGATGGCCTGCAGGCGCGTGGCGTAGACGGCGATGGCCCCCCGGATCTCGTCCAGGTTCCGGGTCACCCCGGCGCCCACCTCGTCCAGCGTCGGGTCCGGCTCCAGCGTCTCGTGCGCCGGCCAGAATTCGAACGGGCGAAAGGTGGCCTCCATCATCGCGCGCAGCGCCGCCGCCGCGTCCGGGGCCGCGCGATCGACGATCGCCAGGTCGCTCTGGGCGCCGGCGTCGTCGCCGTGCTGGAACCGGATCAGCGCGCGCGTCAGGTGGACGGGCGGGCTGTCGGGCTCCAGCAGCAAGGCCGCCGCCACGAAGTCCAGCGCGGCGTCGCTGGCCCCGGGCAGCACGCCCGCCAGCGCCCGGAACGCGGAGGCCGGATCGGCCCCGGAGATCAGGCCGTCCACGATCTGCGCCACGGTGACGTCGGCCGTGCGCGCCAGCAGGTCGCCGCGCTCCAGCGCCACGGCCGCGGCCAGAGGCACCACCGCCTGTTCCAGCGCCGCGCGCAGGTCTGCCAGGTCGCCGGAGCGGGCGGCCGCCCGAGCCTCCGCGCAGAGCCCGGCGCCGACCAGCCCCTCCTCACGCCAGCCTCGCGCCCGGTCGCGCCAGTCCTGCGCCGTCAGGCCGGGCTGGTCGGCCAGCACGAGCGCGCCGGGGGCGATCTCGCGGGCCACGCCCCGATCGACCTCCCGGACGACGGCTCGCGCCTCGTCGAGGAACCTCCAGACGCCCACCGGCTGCCCGCCGCTGAACGACCCCACCTCTTCGCGGATGCGGGGATCGGCATAGGGCGACGTCGCGGGCGTGAAGCGACGCCGGTAGGGCCCCTGGCGCCGGCCGTCGGACGCGAAGGAAGCGGACTCGAGGACGTCGCCCGATCCGTCGTAGGTGCGTTCGGCGGTCCGCCGGCAGCCGTCGAACTCCAGCTCCCGGGCCAGCACGCCGGCGCCGGTCCAGAACCGGCGCTCGCGGGGGCGCCAGCGCAGCCAGCCGGCGGTTCCCTCGTCGTACTCGGCGTCCTCGGGGACGCCGTTCGGACGCGCCGGCCAGGGTTTCCCGTCCGAGCAGATCGGTTGCCCCGCGGCGTCGTAGAAGACCTCCTGCAGCAGCTGGCCCGCGTCGTACCGGCTGTCGAGCCGGACCGCCGCCTCGGGGACGCAGCAGGAGCGCATCGGTTCACTGCCGGCGCCGCCCGCGAACGCGGAGACGACGCCGTCGATCTTGCCGGCGACGCAGGCGCCGCGCCGGGCGACGCTGCCGTCCGGGTTGAAGACCGTGAACGCCCCCTCCCGCTTGCCGGAGGCGAACCAGAGGCGCGTGTGCAGCGAGCCGCTGGCCCGGAACATCAGGCACTCGCCTTCGCGATCGCCATCCGGCCCGCGCGCGCAGACCTCCCACTCGCCGACCTCGGCGTTCCAGACCGCCTGGGACGGAATCGCGGCCGGGCGCTCGGGTGCCTCTACCGCCATCCCGACAGGATAGCGCCAAAGAGCGCCTGGCGGGCTCTCAGGTTCCGAAGCGAGAGAACACCCAGAACAGCGAGCCGGACAGCAGGATCGACACCGGCAGCGTCAGCACCCAGGCCATCAGCAGGTTCCGGACGGTCGCCCACTGCAGCCCGGTGTGGTTGGCGGCCATGGTTCCCGCCACGCCCGACGACAGGACGTGCGTCGTGCTGACGGGCAGCCCGAAGGCGTCGGCGGCGCCGATGGTGGCCATCGCCGTGATCTCGGCGGCCGCCCCCTGCGCGTAGGTCAGGTGGTCCTTGCCGATCTTCTCGCCGACCGTGATCACGATGCGCTTCCAGCCGATCATCGTCCCCAGGCCCAGGGCGATCGCGACCGCCACCTTGACCCAGCTGGGGATGAACTTGGTCGACTTGTCGACGTGCTTCTTGTAGTTCTTCAGCACCTCGACATCGGCCGGCGCGATGGTCGGCTGGTGCGACTTGTCCATCATCCGCAGCGCCTCGCCGATCAGGTACAGGTCGTTGCGGAAGTTGCGGGTCCGGTCCGCCGGGACGTTGCGCAGCTCCTTGTAGATCGACAGGTCGTGGCCGACCGACCCGACCAGCTTCTCCAGACCGGCGACCGTGTCACCGGCCAGCTGCTTGGACCGCACGTACGCCGTGACCTGGTCACGGCCGTCGCCGGCGACCGTCGCGCCGCCCGCGTAGTGCTCCAGCGTGCCGGCGGCCTGGGCTGACACGGCGATGAAGTCCTGCGTCTCCTTGGGCGAGACGGCGTGGTTCAGGGCGTAGGCGGTCGGCACGGTGCCGATCAGGATCAACATGATCAGGCCCATCCCCTTCTGACCATCGTTCGAGCCGTGCGCGAAGCTGACGCCGGTGCAGGTGAGCAGCAGCAGGCAGCGGATCCAGAAGGGCGGCGGCGCGCTTCCCTCCGGCGCCTCGTAGAGCTCCGGCTTCTTCACGACGGCCCGCAAGGCCAGCAGCAGCAACGCGGCGACCGTGAAGCCCACCAGCGGCGACAGAACCAGCGACTGCCCGATCTTCCCTGCCTGGTGCCAGTCGACGCCGCTGGTCGCGGCCGACGAGCCGGCGCGCATCATCTGGTTGGCCAGGCCGACGCCGATGACCGAACCGATGAGGGTGTGCGAGCTGGACGACGGCAGGCCGAAGTACCAGGTCCCCAGGTTCCAGATGATCGCGGCCGTGAGCAACGCGAACACCATCGCGAACCCGGCCCCGCTTCCGACCTGCAAGATCAGCTCGACCGGCAGCAGCGAGATGATGCCGAACGCGACGCCTCCCGTGGACACGAGCACGCCGATGAAGTTCCAGAGCCCCGACCAGACCACCGCGATCTGGGGGCTGAGGGAGTGCGTGTAGATGACGGTCGCGACGGCGTTGGCGGTGTCGTGGAAGCCGTTGACGAACTCGAAGCCCAGCGCGACCAGCAGCGCGACGCCCAGCAGGATGAAGGGGAGCGCCGACGTCGGGTGGACGTCGACCAGGTCCTTGAACAGCTGCGTGCCCGCGTAGCCGACACCCACCACCAGGGCGATTGAAAACACGGCCATCCCGATCCGGCCGGGACCGCCGGCCAGCTTCTGCGCGACGTGGGGGTTCGCGGATTCGCCTTGCGAAAGAGTGACGCCAGTGGTCGACATGGGGGCCAGACGTTATCCGGCCGTCCGTGCCGCCGGAGAAAACCCCCGGTTACGTTTCTGCAACAGGCGCCCGAGCTTCAGGCATCGGAGGCCGCCCCCAGCAGCAGGGCGGCGGCCACGTCCAGATCGGCCAACACCGCGTCCGCGGCCGTGAAGTCGCCGCCTCGCGTGAGGCCGGCAGGGATCACCCAGCAGGCGAGCCCGGCCGCCTTGGCGGCGCGCAGCCCGCGCTCCGAGTCCTCGATGACCAGGCACTCCGCGGCCGGCAACCCGAGGCGGTCCAGGGCCATCAAGTAGGGATCGGGGTCGGGCTTGGCGCGCACCGTGTCGACGCGGGTGATCACCACCTCGAAGAACGGCAGCAGCCCGGTCCGGGCGTGCGAGCTGGCGAACGGCTCCGGCTCGGCGCTGGTCACGATCGCCAGGCGAAAGCGTTCAGCCAGCCTCCGCACCACGTCGAGAACGCCCGCGATCAGGATCTCCTCGCGGACGATCATCTCCTGATACAGGCGGTTTCTGTCGGCGCGCAGCGCCAGGACTCCCTCGGGGGAAACCCCGCGCTCGGCCGCCAGATGAAAGGCGCCGATCCCCTGGCGCAGGAAGAGCTCGACGTAGGCGGCCTCGTCCAGCCGGACACCGACGGTCGCCAGCACGTCGCGCGTCGCGCGAAAGTACAGCGCCTCGGTGTCGACCAGCACCCCGTCGTTGTCGAAGAGGATCGCCTTGGGGAAGCGGGGCATCAATTCGCGGGCGCCGGCGGGATGGCCAGGGGCTCGACGTCGTGGAACCGGCGCAGGTCCAGCACCAGGTGACCATCGGGCGTCTCCGACAGCACGTCGGCCATGCGGTGCCCGAAAAGGACGTCCCTGGCGTAATAGCGGTGCTGGGCGTGGACCGGCTGCATCGTGATGTCGTCGATGCCGACGACCAGGATCTGGATCTCGATCTCCTTTTCGGCCAGCGTTTGCGGCGTCTCGCCCTGCAGCGGGCTGCTCGCGTCGATGACGTGCAGCGCGTTCCACGAGCGTGACAGCGACAGGGCGCGCTGCCGGGTGAGCGGCAGATCCAGCATCCGGTAGAAGCTGCCGCCGCCCTCCACCTGCTCGGTCCGGATCATCACCACGCGCAGCTGCGCGTCGACGATCTGGTTGTCACGCTGGTTGCCCAGCCGGAACATCAGCGTCGGGGCGCCGTTGAGCGGCGAGATCACGGCGTTGCGCGAGAACAGCATGCGCGCGGTCGAGCGCGAGAACTTGGCGAACACCAGCCCGGTCGACAGCGCCGTCAACAACAGACCCACGATCGACTCGACGACCATCAACACGTTCGCGGGCGTCGACTCCGGGTACATCGCGCCGTAGCCGATGGTCCCCATCGTCTCGACGCTGAAGAAGAACGTGTCGCGGAACGAGCCGGGCGCTGCCCGCGCCACCCCACCGGTCAGCAGGTAGAGCACCGCGAACAGCGCGTTGGCGGCCAGGAACGAACCGCTGATGGCGGCGATCGAGACCCACCACGGGCCGCGCAGCAGCGAGTGGTAGAAGTCGCGAAGCACATTCGGGCGATATCCGACGATCCGGATCTCGTAATCAGCGCCCGGCTGGCGGACGGTGAGCGTCGGCCGCGCCATTCCTCGCTACTTGACGCCCGAAACGCAGCAGCTCTCCGGGGTCGGGTTCGGCACCCCGTCCTTCAGCCAGCAGCGCGGCGCGGGTCCCTGCACGCCCGGGTGGACATAGGTGTAGGCCAGGCAGCGGGGCTCGCGCAGGCACTCGTTCCAGCAGAGCTCGGGGTTGGGCGACGGCAGGTCGAAGTTGCGGTAGTCCATCCCGCGCCGGTTCACGCCCCGCTCGAACGCCCGCGGCTGCGGCTGCGGCTGCGGGGGCGGAGGCGGAGGCGGGGGCGGCGGCGGCGCGCCGCCATATCTCACGACGCCCGAGATGCAGCAGCCGTTCGGGGTCGGCTGCGGAATGGAGCCCTTCAGCCAGCAACGCGCATTTGGCCCCTGAACGCCGGGGTTCACGTAGGTGAACGCCACGCAGGACGGCTCGGACATACATTGATTGCGGCACATGTCCGGCTGCGGCGCCGGCAGATCGAAGTTGCGGTAGTCCATCCCCGGTCGATCGACGTTCACTTCGAATCCCGGGCCGTAGATCGGCGCGGGGGCGACCCCCACCGGCACCGTGACGCCGACACCATAGGGAACACAGCTCAGCGCTGCGCTCGACGCAGCGATCAGGACTGCCAGCCTCGAACTGGAACGCATCAGAAGCCTCCTCCTCGATCGGTCAGAACGTGACGGCGTTCACCAGCGACGGGACGCCAGGCTTCGCCGAGATATCCAGTACCACGGCGCGCGCGCCGGTTCCCAGGTCGCGCCGCGCGGCTTCCAGCGTGGCGTGCAGCGTGTCGCTGCCGGGCGGCACCTTCAGGTCGATCGGGTGCACCCCCCAGGTCAGGCGCAGCCGCCGCGTCGTCTCGGGCACGCGGCTGTAGGCCAGGATGGCCCGCCGCGGGCGGAACGCCGCCAGCCGCAGCGCGCTCTCGCCGGTGCGGGTCGGGACGACGATGGCGGCCGCGTCCAGATCATCGGCCAGATCGGCGGCGGCGTGGGCCAGCGCGTTGGACGGCTCGGCGCGGGGCGGTCCCTCGTGCGGCTGCAGCAAGGGTTCGGTCTCGACCAGCAGCCTCACCATCATCTGCACGCAGCCCACCGGGTCGTGCCCGACCGCCGTCTCCTCGGACAGCATGACCGCGTCGGTCCCGTCGAGCACCGCGTTCGCGACGTCGGTCACCTCGGCGCGCGTCGGCAGCGGATTCTGGACCATCGACATCAGCATCTGCGTGGCGGTGATGACCGGCCGCCCGGCGCGGTTGGCGATCCGGATGATCCGCTTCTGCGTGGCCGGGACGCGCTCGATCGGGATCTCGACCCCCAGATCGCCGCGGGCCACCATGATGGCGTCGGCGGCGCGCGCGATCGCCTCCAGCCGTTCCAGCGCCTGCTGTTTCTCGATCTTCGCCACCAGCGGCTGATCGGTCAGCTTGCGGGCGTCGGCGATGTCCCGCTCGTGGCGCACGTAGGACATCGCGATGTAGTCGGGCGCCAGCACGCCGATGTCGGCCAGGTCGCCACGGTCCTTGTCGGTCAGCGCCGGCAGCGACGACGTATCGAGCGGTAGGTTGATCCCCTTGCGCGCGCGCAGCGTGCCGCCGACCAGAACGCTGCAAACCAGGCGGTTGGACGCGATCTCCGTGGCGACCAGATCGATCGTGCCGTCGGCGATGTAGACCGGATCCCCGGCGCGGACCCGCTCGAACAGCGACGGGTCTCCGACCGGGACGCCCCCCTCCCCCAGCACCAGCGTCTCCCCCTGAGCGACCGTCACCGCCTGCGGCAGATCCCCCAGCCGGAGCTTGGGGCCCGCCAGGTCAGCCAGGATCGCGATGTCGGGCTTGTGCGCGCGGGCGCGGCGCACCCGATCGGCCTGAGCCCGGGGCGACGCGTGGGACAGATTGACCCGCAGAACGTCGACGCCCGAGTCCAGCAGGCGCTCGAGCGCGCCGGGCGGGTCCTGCGCCGGACCGATGGTGGCGATGATCTTCGTGCGTCGCTGCCCCACGCGCCCACTCTACCGTCAACGGCGCGCCGAACGCGACCAGGAAGCGCAGCCGGACGGATCCCCGGCGAACCGGGGCAAATGTTTCCGGTTCATGAACGAACCGCCTGAGCATGCAATTTCCGAGGGTGCTGGGAGACTACGGACAGAGGGGAGGCCTGCCATGGTTCACGAAACCCTGCTCGTCGTCACCGCCCGGGGAGAATCGCTGGGGAAGGTCATTCACCACGACGGGGACGACACGTTCCTGGTCGAGCGCGAGAAGACGTTCCCGAAGGACTTCGACTTTCACTACGAGAGCAACACCGGCGTCTGCGACGACGGGGCGCTGGTCTTCACGGTGACGGAGTACTCTGAGGAGGAGCAGCCGCAGCCCGCAGCTGAGCCAGATCGTAGCGGCGCAGCTCCCCGATCCGGCCGATCGTGACGTCCGGCCTGGGGTAGCCGGCGACGTCCGGGTCGTGGGCATAGTGCCCCTGCAGCGGGAAGACGGTGGTCAGGCGCGAACCCCAGGCCTGCTTGATGGCGGTCAGGATGCGGATCTTGTCGTCGACCAGCACGTAGTGATCGGCGGGGTAGCGGCGCGTGACGTCGTCCAGCTCATGCTCCTTGTGGACGTAGATCAGGACCCGCCCCTCGACCGCGTCGAACAGCCCCGCGCGCTCCACCTTGCGCGGCTGAAAGACGACGTCGCCGTCCGAGAGGATGACCGTCTGCCCCATGGCCGCCGCGTGATCCAGGGCGTCCAAGGACTCGGGGAACAGCCGGTTCGCGAACGGGTAGTTCACCAGGAACGATGACACGGCCAGCAGTCGCGGATCGCGCGGGTGGGCCAGGCGGTACCGCTGCAGCGCGCCCAGGTAGTCCGAGTAGCCCAGCTCGGCCCGCAGCTGCTCGAAGATGTCGAAGTACTGCTCGGCGCGGCCCGCGCCCATCTCGCGCATCAGAAAGCGGCGCAGATCGACGGTCACTCGATCGTTGTCGAGCAGCGTGTTGTCGACGTCGAACAGGAAGACCGTGCCCGCCATCGCCCGTCATCCCCCGCGGCGCAGCGACTCGACCCGCCCGTCCGGGTGGCCGACCAGCACCTCGTCGGCGGTCCCCAGGAAGAGGCCCGTGTCGACCACCCCGGCGATGCGCCGCGCCGCCGCGTCGATCTCGCGCGCCCCTGCTTCGGAGAGGGGCGCCGGAACGTCGCAGTCGAAGATCAGGTTGCCGTTGTCCGACACCACCGGCGTGCCGGAGGCGCGGTCCAGGCGCACGGCCGGCCGCAGCGACAGCGCCTTGAGCTTGCGCATCACCAGCCCCTTGGCCAGCGGGATCACCTCGACCGGAAAGCCGCCGTCGTCGCGGCCGCAGAGCATGGGGACCAGCTTGCGGGGATCGACGACGATCACCTGACGCCGGGCCGCCGCGGTCACGATCCGCTCGCGCACGAAGGCGTTGCCCCGCCCCTTCACCAGGTCCAGGTTGGGGGCGACCTCGTCGGCGCCGTCGACCACCACGGCCAGCGGCATCTCCTCGTCGATGTCGACCAGCTCGATCCCCAGCGAGCGGGCCAGGTGGGCGGACGCCTCGGAGCTGGGAACGGCCGTGATGCGCAGCCCGCGCCGCACGCGCGTCCCCAGCGCGGCGATGAAGGCCGACGCCGCGCGCCCCGAGCCGAGCCCGACGCAGGCCCCGTCAGGGACCTCCGCCGCGACCTGGGCGGCCGCGGCCTGGATACCGGGGTCGGTCGCGCTGCCACTTCCCGCTGGTGTGCTCATTCTGTGGGCGGAACGTGCCAGCCGCCGACGTCCGCCGTCAAGCGAGCGGCGTCGGGCGGGCCCCAGGTCCCCGGCTCGTACTCGTGGACCGGGGTCGCGGCCTTCAAGATCGGGTCGACGATCGCCCAGGCCGCCTCGACGCTGTCCTGGCGCGAGAACAGCGTCGCGTCCCCGTCCATCGCGTCGCCGAGCAGCCGCTCGTAAGCCTCCATCTCCTCGCCGTCGGGCTGGTGCACGAACTTCAGCTCGGTCGGCTCGGAGACCATGTGCTCGCCGCTCTTCTTGATGCGCGCCCCCAGCCCGATCAACACCTCCGGGCTCAGTCGAAAGCGCAGGTGGTTGGTCTCCTCCGGGCCCATCCGGCGCAGCGGCGGGCGCTTCAGCGACACCAGCACCTCGGTGGTCGACATCGGCATGCACTTGCCGGCCCGGATGAAGAACGGCACCCCGTCCCAGCGCCACGAGTCGACGTGCAGCCGAACCGCCGCGAAGGTCTCCACACTCGAATCGGGCGAGACGCCCGGCTCCTTGCGGTAACCGTTGAACTGGCCGCGCACCAGGTTCTCGGGGCTGAGCGGGCGGATGGCGTGGAACACCTTGACCTGCTCGTCGCGGATGGCGTCGGCCTTGGTCCCGATGGGCGGCTCCATGGCCAGGAAGCCCACGATCTGCATCATGTGGTTCTGGATCACGTCGCGGATGGCGCCGGCCTCGTCGTAGAAGCGCCCGCGCCCCTGGACGCCGAAGTTCTCGGCCATCGTGATCTGGACGCTCTCGACGTAGTGCTGGTTCCAGATCGGCTCGAGGAAGGTGTTGGCGAACCTGAACAGGAAGAGGTTCTGGACCGACTCCTTGCCCAGGTAGTGATCGATGCGAAAGATGGCGTCCTCTTCGAACACGGAGTGCAGCGTGCGGTTCAGCTCGCGCGCCGACTGCAGGTCGCGCCCGAACGGCTTCTCGACGATCAGGCGCGCCCCGTTCGCGGCGCCCGACTTGCCCAGGCCGCTGACCACCATGCTGAACAGGCTGGGGGGGATGGCCAGGTAGTGCGTGGGACGCGCGGCGCCCTGCAGCTCGCGATGGATGGCGTCGTAGGTGGCGGCGTCGCTGTACTCACCGCGCACGTACCGCAGCCGCTCGAGCAGCCTGGCCTCCGCCGCCTCGTCGACGTTGGCGGCGTACTGCTTCAAGCTCGCGCGCGCCCGGTCCTTGAACTGCTCCAGCGACAGCGGCGAGTTCGCCACCCCGATGACCGGCATGTCCAGGTGGCCCCGGCGGGTCATCGCGTACAGCGCCGGGAAGATCTTCTTGAAGGCGAGGTCGCCGCTCGCCCCGAAAAACACGAATGCGTCCGACCGCGGTTCGGTCATGCGCGCGATACTAGCTCAGATGCCCCATCCCACGACGGTCTTCCGGGCCCTGGTCTTCGTCGGCTTCGGCGCCGCGGTCCTCGCCTGCCGCAGCGAGCAGACCATTCGCTTCGATCCCGGCACCGTCGCGCATCACAAGCTGCTGGACGGGCTGGACAGCCGGTTCCTGCTGGGGGTCGCCAGCTCCGCCTACCAGACCGAAGGCGGCGCCCAGAACGACTGGTCGGCCTGGGAGCGCGGGCGATTTCCCGACGGGCGGCCGCACATCGCCGACGGCGCCACCGCCCAGCGGACCGCCGACGCCTGGCATCTCTGGCGGCAAGACGTGCAGGCCATCCAGGAGCTGGGGGCGAACATGTACCGGATGGGCGTCGAGTGGAGCCGGCTCGAGCCCACCGAGGGCGCCTGGGACGAAGCGGCGGCCGCGCACTACCGGCAGGTGCTGGAGGCGTTGCGGGCCGCGCGCCCGCAAGCCATCGCGCCCATGCTGAACCTGTGGCACTTCACGCTGCCGACCTGGGTCGCGGCGCGCGGCGGGTGGGAGTGGCCGGGGGCGCCGGCGGCGTTCGCGTCCTTCGCGGCGCGGGTCGCGGACCACTTCGGCGATCTGGTCGACTGGTGGTGCACGCTGAACGAGCCGAACGTGTTCGCCTCCAAGGCCTACCTGACCGCCGAGTGGCCCCCCGAGGTGGCGGACCCCAAGCGCGCCGCCCAGGTGATGGTGGCCCTGCTCGAGGCGCACGCCCAGGCGGCCGCCGCCATCCGGGCGCACGATCGGGTGGACGCCGACGGAGACGGGTTCGCGACGCGCGTCGGGCTGGCGCACGCGGTGCCCGTGTTCGACCCGGCCTCGCGCTTCAATCCGCTGGACCGGGCGGTGGCCGACGCGTCTGACGAGTTCTTCAACCGCGTCGTGCCCGAGGCGGTCGCGAACGGCGAGATCCGGGTTCACATCCCACGGACCGTCGATCTGAAGGTGCCGGCCCCCGAGCTGCGCGGCACCTTCGACTACCTGGGGCTCAACTACTACACCCGCGACCTGGTCAGCGCCCAGCTGCGCGGGCTGATCGCGCCGCGCGCCGGCGGCCCTCGCCCGTTCGTGGTGGTCCACGACCCGGGGCGCCCGCGAACCGACATGGACCAGGAGATCTACCCCGAGGGCCTCTATCGCCAGCTCAAGCGGTTCGCCAGCTACGGGTGGCCCATCTTCGTGACCGAGAACGGCATGGCCGATCGGGCGGGCACCCGCCGGCCCGACTACATCCGCGCACACGTCTACGCGATGGACCGCGCCCGCGCCGAGGGCGTGCCGATCATCGGGTACCTCTACTGGTCGCTCACCGACAACTTCGAGTGGACCCACGGGTACCGCGGGCGCTACGGCCTCTACGCGATCGACTTCGACGGGGACCCGACCCTGCGCCGGCGCTGGACGCCGGCGGTCGACACCTTCCGCGAGATGGCCGCCAACATCGGCCTGCAGCCGTCACACGATGTAGGCCGATGAAGCGGTCTCGCCGCCGCGCCCCGTCCAGTTGGTGTGAAAGAACTGGCCGCGCGGCTGGTCCAGCCGCTCGTACTGGTGCGCGCCGAAGTAGTCGCGCTGCGCCTGCAGCAGGTTGGCGGGCAGCCTCCCGTTGCGGTACCCGTCGAAGAAGCTGAGCGCCGTGCTGTGCGCCGGGATCCAGATCCCGTTCAGCGCGGCCTGCGAGACCACGCGGCGCCAGCTCTCCTGGGCGCCCTCGATGATGTCGCGGAAGTACGGCGCCAGCAGCAGGTTCGACAGCTTGGGGTCCTTGTCGTAGGCATCCTTGATCTTGCCCAGGAACTTGGAGCGAATGATGCAGCCGCCCCGCCAGAGCAACGCAATCCCGCCGTAGGACAGGTTCCACTTCCACTCCTGTGCCGCGGCCTGCATCAGCTGGTAGCCCTGCGCGTACGACACGACCTTCGACGCGTAGAGCGCCCGCCCCAGGTCGAACAGGAAGGCCTTTCGATCGCCCGTGAACTGGGGCTTCGGGCCGGGCAGCAGCCTGGAGGCGGCGACGCGCTCGTCCTTGAGCGCCGACAGGCAGCGGGCGAACACCGCCTCGCTGATCAGCGTCAGCGGCATCCCCAGGTCCAGCGACGTGACGCTGGCCCACTTGCCGGTCCCCTTCTGCCCCGCCGAATCCAGGATCTTGTCGACCAGCGGCGTCCCGTCCTTGTCCTTGAACACCAGGATGTCGCGGGTGATCTCGATCAGGTAGCTGTCCAGGTCGCCCCGGTTCCAGTCGGCGAACACCTGGTGCATCTCGTCCGCCGACATCCCCAGCAGGTCCTTCATCATCTGATACGACTCGCTGATGAGCTGCATGTCGCCGTACTCGATGCCGTTGTGGACCATCTTCACGAAGTGGCCTGCGCCGTCGTCGCCGACCCAGTCGCAGCAGGGGGTGCCGTCCTCGACCTTGGCGGCGATGGCCTGGAAGATCGGCTTCACGTGCGGCCAGGCCGCCTTCGAGCCGCCCGGCATGATCGACGGACCGGTCAGGGCCCCCTCCTCGCCGCCCGAGACGCCCGTCCCGATGAACAGCAGCCCCTTGTCCTCCAGCGACTTGGTGCGCCGGATGGTGTCCGTAAAGTGAGAGTTGCCGCCGTCGATCAGGATGTCCCCCTTCTCCAGCAGCGGCGTGAGCTCCTCGATCAGCTCGTCGACCGGCGGGCCGGCCTTGACCATCAGCATGATCTTGCGGGGCGACTTCAGCGCGCCGACGAACTGCGGCAGGGTGTGGGCCCCCACGATCTTCTTCCCCTTGGCCCGGCCGGCCAGGAACTTGTCCACCTTCTCGACCGTGCGGTTGAAGACCGCGACGGTGTAGCCGCGGCTCTCCATGTTGAGGATCAGGTTCTCCCCCATCACCGCCAGTCCGACGAGGCCGATGTCCGCCTTTTCCATTTTGAGTGTCTGTCCTTTCAGCGCTGGATCCGAGCAGAGCCGCCCATGGCCAGGGCTCGCACCTCGGCCAGGGTGGCCATCGTCGTATCGCCTGGGAAGGTCGTCAGCAAGGCTCCATGCGCCCATCCCAGCTTTAGGGCTTCGTCGGCGGGGGCCCCCGTCAGCAGGCCGTAGATGAAGCCGGCGGCGAAGCCGTCGCCGCTCCCCACCCGGTCGACCACGTCCAGCTCGACGGTCGGGGCCAGGTGCGCCTGTCCGTCCACCCAGGCCACCGCGCTCCAGCCGTGGCGGCTGGCCGAGTGCACCTTCCGCAGGGTGCTGGCGGCGGCCTTCACGTTCGGGTACTTCGCCGCGACCTTGCCGACCATCTCCAGGAAGCGGCCGGGATCGAGATCGGACCGGCCGGCCGGCGCGGGCACCGAGAAACCGAGCCGCTCCAGGTCTTCTTCGCCGCCGATCAAGACGTCGACCTGCCCGACGATCTGCTCGATCACGCCGGCGGCCACCTGCTCGCCGCCCCAGACCCCCCAGAGCTTCTCCCGGAAGTTGAAGTCGAAGCTGGTGGTCGCCCCGGCGGCCTTGGCCGCCTGCATCGCCTCGACGATCAGCGGGCCGGTGGTCTTGGACAGCGCCGCGAAGATGCCGCCGCTGTGAAACCAGCGAACGCCGGCACCGAAGATCGCCTTCCAGTCGAAGTCTCCTGGCCCCAGCCGGGCCGCCGCCTCGTCGGCGCGGTTGTAGAAGACGACCGGCGGCCGCACGCCGGCCCCCCGATCGCTGTAGACCGCCGCCATGTTGGGGCCGCTCACGCCATTGTGCGCGAAGCGCTTGTAGAACGGGCTTACGCCCATGGCGCGCACCCGCTCGGCGATCAGCTCGCCAATCGGGTAGTCGACCATCGCGCTGGCGATGCCGGTCCGCAGGCCGAAGCAGTCGGACAGGTTGGCCGCGACGTTGTACTCGCCACCGCTGACGTGGATGTCGCAGTGGGCCGCCTTGCGGAACGGCACGATGCCGGGGTCCAGGCGGTGCACCAGCGCGCCCAGGCTCAGGAAATCGATCGTCATCCGCCCATCCTATCCCGCCGGGGAGGTGGGCGAATCAAAGGGCGTCGACCGGGGAGCGATCGACGCCCGAGCACCCGCGAAGGCTAGGCCCCGCCGGCCCCCGCCGAACCACCGGCGGCGCCTCCGGTGCCGGCCGTGCCGCCGCCCGCCGAGCCCGACGCACCGCCCGCCGCTCCCGCCGCTGAGCCCGCCGCGCCCGACGCGCCGCCTGCCGCTCCGGAGGCGCCGCCGTTAGAACCCGCTTTGCCACCCGCCCCGCCAGCACCGCCTTTGGCGCCGCCCGCGCTCGAGCCCCCCGCCCCGCCGCTCGCGTCCGGCAGGGGCTTCGAGTCGCCGCACCCGATCCCCACCGCCCCGATCACCAGCGCAAAGGCCAACAGCATCGTCGTTCGTCTCATTCTCGTTTCCTCGTTAAGCGCGCACGCGGATGCGCGACTCGATCAGTTTCTTTCCGAGCAGCGTCAGCAGCGCCAGCACGGTCAGGATGGACGCGACCGCGAACGCGCCCGAAAGGTTGTACTCGTTGTAGAGAATCTCGACCTGCAGCGGGATGGTGTTGGTCTGGCCGCGGATGTGGCCGGAGACCACCGACACCGCCCCGAACTCGCCCATCGCCCGCGCGTTGCAGAGGATCACCCCGTACAGGATTCCCCAGCGAACCTTGGGCAGGGTGACCCGGAACAGGATCTGCCAGCCGCTGGCGCCCAGGGTCAGCGCCTGTTCTTCCTCGTCGCTCCCCAGGTCCTGCATGATCGGCAGGACCTCGCGCGCGACGAACGGGAAGGTGATGAAGGTCGTGGCCAGCACGATCCCGGGCACCGCGAAGATGATGTGGATGTCGTGGGCGTCCAGGAACCGCCCGAAGATGCCGCGCGCCCCCAGGAGCAGCACGAAGATGAGCCCCGCGATCACCGGCGACACGCTGAACGGCAGGTCGATCAGGGTCAGCAGCGCCTTCTTGCCGGGGAAGCGGTACTTGGCGATCAGCCAGGCGGCCGCGACGCCGAACACCAGGTTGGCAGGCACCGAGATGACGGCCGTCAGCAGGGTCAGCTTGATCGCGGCGATCGTCTCGGGATCTCGGATGGCCTCGAAGTAGGCGGCGGTCCCCTTCCGGAACGCCTCGACGAACACCGCGGCGATCGGCAGCCCGACGAACAGCGCCAGGAACAGGAACGCCACCGCCAGCAGGGACCAGCGGAGAAAGCGGGGATCCTTCATTGGCGGGGAGCTTTCATTTGCGGATCTTGGCCTGCAGCGCGTTGATGGCGAACAGCGCCACGAACGACGCCAGCAGCATGACCAGCGCGATGGCCGTCGCGCCGGGGTAATCGAACTGCTCGAGCTTGGTGATGATCAGCAGCGGCGCGATCTCCGTCTTGCCCGGCATGTTGCCGGAGATGAAGACGACCGAGCCGTACTCGCCGACCGCGCGCGCGAAGGCCAGCGCGAACCCGGTCAGCGCCGCCGGCATCACGGCCGGCAGGATCACGCGGCGGAGCGTGTGCAGGCGCGAGGCCCCCAGCGTGGCCGCCACCTCCTCCATGTGGACGTCCAGGTCGACCAGCACCGGCTGCACCGTGCGCACCACGAACGGCAACCCGACGAACACCATCGCGATGACGATGCCCGCCGGCGCGAACGCGATCTTGATCCCGTGCGGCTCGAGGAAGCGGCCGATCCACCCCTGCTCGACGTACAGGGTGGTCAGCGCGATGCCGGCCACCGCGGTGGGCAAGGCAAAGGGCAGGTCGATGGCGGCGTCGACCAGGGCCCGCCCCGGGAAGTCGTAGCGCACCAGCACCCAGGCCAGGATCAAACCAAAGACCACGTTGATCCCGCCCGCCAGCAGCGCCGCCCCGAAGCTGAGGCGATAGGCGGCCAGCGCGCGCGTCGAGAAGACCGCGCGCGTGAGCGCCCCCGCGTCCATCGAGGCCGTCTTCCAGACCAGCCCGGCCAGCGGGATGAGCACGATCAGCGACAGGTACGTCACGGTCACGCCCAGCGACAGGCCGAACCCGGGGAGACTCCCCCGGTTGGACCGTCGGGGCGCTGCCGCCGCCGGCGCTGCTGGGACCGCCGCCGCCGTCATCACGAGCCCGGCGTGTAGATCTGGTCGAACGTGCCGCCGTCGGCGAAGTGCGTCGCCTGCGCCTTCTGCCAGCCGCCGAAGACCTTGTCGATCGTGAACAGCTTGATCTTGGGGAGCTCACCGGCGTGCTTGGCGGCCACGGCCGCCGAGCGCGGGCGGTAGTGGTGCTTGATCGCGATCTCCTGGCCCGCGTCGGTGTACAGGAACTTCAGGTAGGCCTCGGCGGCCGCGCGCGTGCCGTGCTTGTCGACGTTCTTGTCGACCACCGCCACCGGCGGCTCGGCCAGGATGCTGACGCTGGGGTTGACGATCTGGAACTTGTCCTTGCCCAGCTCGTTCACCAGCAGGTAGGCCTCGTTCTCCCACGAGACCAGCACGTCGCCGATGCCGCGCTGGCCGAACGTGGTGGTCGAGCCGCGCGCGCCCGAGTCCAGCACCGGGATGTTCTTGTACAGCTTGCGGACGAACTCCTTGGCGGTGGCGTCGCTGCCGCCCGCCTTCTGGAGGGCGTAGCCCCAGGCGCCCAGGTAGGCCCAGCGCGCGCCGCCCGACGTCTTCGGGTTGGGCGCGATGACCGCCACGCCCGGCTTGGTCAGATCCTCCCAGTCCTTGATCCCCTTGGGATTGCCCTTGCGGACGACGAAGACGATCGTCGACGTGTAGGGCGAGCTGTTGTCGGGCAGGCGCTTCTGCCAGTCCTTGCCGATGCGCCCCGACTTCTCGGCGATCTCGTCGATGTCGTAGGCCAGCCCCAGCGTCACGACGTCGGCCTCCAGGCCGTCGATGACCGAGCGCGCCTGCTTGCCGGAGCCGCCGTGCGACTGGCTGATGTTCAGCGTCTGCCCGGTCTTCTGCTTCCACTGCTGGCCGAACGCCTGGTTGACGTCCTGGTACAGCTCACGCGTCGGGTCGTACGAGACGTTGAGCAGCTTCACCTCGCCATCGGCGTGTGCCTGCCGCGCCGCGGTCGCGGCCAATCCACCGGCCGCGGCCAGCAAAACCGCCGCGGCAATCCCCAATCGCTTCTTCGAGTTCATGGCTTCTCCCCCTGCTTCGTGGCCTAGAGATCAGAAATAGACCTGGAATCGGCCCAGCAAGACCTTCTCCGTGGCGCGGTTTCCGCCCTTCAGCCCGCCCTGGAACCAGCTCTCGATGTAGTCGCCGCCCGCCTTGATGTTGCGGGTGAGCTGCCAGTTCAGCGCGCCGCCCAGCGCCTGCGCCTTGTTGACCGACTTGGTCAGGTCGGCCGCCGTCGGGAATGCGGTGTCGTCGACGTGCAGGTACTCGTAGCGCACGCCGATCTCGATCGCGCCGAACGTGTGGTCGGCCAGGCTGATCGGGTGATGCGGCTTCGGCCCTTCGTAGGTCTCGTCGCCGCCGATGACGAACGAGGCGATGACGTGGCCGGAGTTGTTGTTCACCGCGCCCGTGCCGGCGCTGTTGGCCAGCTGCTGGTACTCCTTCAGCCACTCGGCCAGCAGGCCGAACGGACCGATGTAGTAGTAGAGCTGCGGGTTGATGCGGGTGTGGCGCCCCTTCGCGAAGACCGTGGTCGCCGTCGTGGCGGTGAGGTAGCTGAAGATGGATTGCTGGCCGGGAGACTTGAAGGCCCCGACCCAGGTGTTGGTCGCCGAGCCCAGCTCGTTGCCGGTCGAGAACGCGATGCCGATCCCCAGGCGCCCGGCCACGCGCAGCGCTTCGGTGTTGAAGGGCTGCAGGAACAGGCGGCCGGCGTAGGTCTTGGCGTGGTTGATGTCGACGTCGGCCAGGCTGCCGTCCGCGTTGCCGTTGTACACGCCGATGTCGTAGTGAGCGATGCCCAGCACGTCGCCCCACAGCTGGACCCCGACCTCGCGCTGCGAGCTGAGGTTGGAGTCCAGCGCGCGCTCGATGAACACCAGGTCGCTGTCCGACTGCAGGCGCTCGAGGCCGATCGGGCCCTTGAACTTGCCGACGCGCAGCCGCAGCCAGGGCCAGGGGTGCGTGTCCATGTACGCGTCGTAGAGGGCGACCGTGTTGTTGCCGAAGTCCGGAACCAGCATGAAGTCGGTCAAGCCCCAGAGCGTGCCGGCGATGATCGGCCGCACGCGGCGCATCAGGAACGTGTCGCCCGAGTTCTGCAGGGTCGGGTCGCTGGTGAAGAAGCGGCGGCCGTCGAACTGCATCTGCCCCTTGAACCGGATCTGGTAGAGCCGGTCGGCGCTGGTCAGCGAGAAGCCGCTGTCATCGGCGGTGAACGCGCCGCCGACCCGCGGCGCCGGCGGCGGCGCGGCCACCAGGCGGGCCTTCTCTTCTTCCAGCGCGCGCGTCCGCTGCTCCAGCGCGTCCAGCCGGAGCTGAAGGGCCGCGGAGTCGGGCGCGGGCGGAGCGGCGACCGCCGGAGCTGCCGGAGCCTCGGGCGGCGGCAGCGGCGGGGCCTCCGGGCTGGGCGTCCCCTGGGCCTGAGCCAGGCGGCCGCCAGCCAGAAGTGAGAACAAAATAGTTACTCTACCGATTTTGTAGACTAATGAACGTGGCTTACGGCTCATCGGCTCTCGTCTCCCATGGGGTTTTCAGCGCTCAGATGCTGTAGTTGACGGTGGCTGCGGTGGTGAGGCGGGCGCGCGACATCTGCGCCAGCACGTCGGACAAAGTCGTCGAGTCCAAGATCGCCGCGATGGCGTCGCGCACCTTCTTCATGACCTGCCGGGTCCCGCAGGTCGATTCGTCGGTGCACTCCTCG
>DATJWP010000050.1:0-26494 GCA_035578045.1 Polyangia bacterium
TCGGCCAGCTCGGCCAGCGGAACCGCCGATCCGGCGACGGTCAGCTCGTTTCGTCTGGACAAGTACGAGGTCACGGTCGGCCGTTTCCGGCAGTTCGTCGACTATCTGTCGGGCGGTGGTTCGCCACCGGCAGCAGGCAGCGGAAAGCACACGCACCTGAACGGCGGCAAGGGCCTGGCCGACGGCAGCCGCTCCGGAAGCTACGAGCCCGGCTGGGACGCCAGCTGGAACAGCAACCTCCCCACCGGATCGGGGGCGGCCGCGCAGTGGGCCACGAACCTCGACTGCGGGTCGTTCGCGACCTGGACCGCAACGGCAGGCAACAACGAAATGCTGCCGCTCACCTGCCTGGATTGGTACGAGGCACACGCCTTCTGCATCTGGGATGGCGGCTTCCTGCCCAGCGAAGCCGAGTGGCGTTACGCGGCCGCAGGCGGCGACGAGCAGCGCAAGTATCCCTGGGGCTCGATGGATCCCGGCTCGAACAGCCAGTACGCGATGTACGACTGCTACTACCCGACGGGGACCGGGGGCAATTGCACGAGCGTGGCCAATGTCGCAAAGGTCGGATCGACTCCGCTGGGTGGCGGGCGCTGGGGGCAACTGGATCTATCCGGCAGCGATTGGGAATGGAACCTGGACGTCTACACGACGTTCGCGAGCCCGTGCACGGACTGCGCGTCCTTCTCGGGCGGCACCAATCGCGAGCTGCCCGGCGGCGGGTTCCACAGCTCCCTTCAGGACGAGCTCTCCTACAACCGGGCAGACG
Organism: Polyangia bacterium; assembly: GCA_035578045.1. Taxonomy (GTDB): domain Bacteria; phylum Myxococcota_A; class Polyangia; order Fen-1088; family Fen-1088; genus JADGRB01. Next base: position 770 of record DATJWP010000050.1, read on the forward strand.
TCTCGTACGCCATGACCTACCGCGGAAACTACGGGGTCGGCGTGCGCTGCGCGCGAACCCCCTGAGATCGTCAGGAGCCGAGCACGCCCAGGGCCTCGAGCAGGTCGGACAGATCGTCGTCGCTCAGCGCCTCCAGCGAGAACGGGGGCATGTCCCCTCCGTAGCCCAGGAATCCGCCGTGGCGGACCTTCTCGATGAAGACCTGGCGCTGCCCGGAGGGGCTGTAGCTGGCGTGCGCGGCCAGCGTGTCCTCGGGGAGAACGGGGATGCGCGAGCTCAGCCGGCCCAAGCCGTCGTGCATGTTGCCGTGGCAGGCGGAGCAGGCGAGGGTGAAGACCGCGGCGCCGTTGCCGGCGTCGCCGCGCGGGATGTCGTAGATCGTTCTGACGACCGTGAAGGGAACCGGATCCGAGCTGCCCGGTCCCAGCGACGTCAGGTACGCGTAGAGCGCGTCCGCTTTGGGATCCTTCGCGGCCAGCGGCGCGCCGGCGTCCATGAAGTACGTCAGGCAGTCGTTGATCGAGCTCAGAAGGTCGTTCTCCTGCCCGCCCCAGAACGACGGCCGCTGGGGGGCTCCGGCCAGCGGCGCGCCAGGCTTGATCAGCGTCGAGCTCGCCGCGGTGGTGTCGTGGCAGGTCGCGCAGCTGAAGAGGTCCAGGCTGGACGACGCGATCGCGGTGGAGCCGAACAGGACGGCGCCCGTGGGCGTGGTGGCTGCCGGCGGCGGATCGCCACCGCAGCCGCCCATCAGGAGCAGCGCCGAAGCCAGCGCGAGCGCCTTCACCCGCTTCACGGCGACGCGATCTGGAACTGGACGGCGCCGCCCACGAACGGCCCGTAGCCGTCGGGAATCCGGTTGTCGTCGAAGTCCGCCCAGGTGAGCGTCAGCGTGAGCGGCTGCGTGCCGGCGGCCAGGGTCGTCCACTGGTCTGCGCTGGGCGTGAAGCTGGAGTCGCCCGTGAAGACGCGCAGGCGGCGAGCGCCCGCGGCGTCGGTGACCACCAGCAGCGTTCCGGTGCCGTTGAAGGGTGGGCCGTGAGCGTAGGCCGGGCGCTCGGGGCCCAGCAGCGCGGCCAGCTCGGTGAGGACGCGCCCCATCCGGCCGCGGTCCCGGCGGCGCCACGCGGTCATCGGCGCGTAGGCGAACGTCATCGGCGCGCTGGGCGCCAGCACCGCGCCCCCGCCGGGGCTGCTGATGACCAGGCCCCAGCCCGCGACATTCTGGGCCGGGGTCGCCAGCAGCCGCCGGAGCGCGTCGTCGCTGGCGGTGGCGGCGTAGACGACGTCGGCCAGGTCGGGGCCGCCGCCGTCGTAGGTCAGGATGGCGATGTTGCTCGGCGACGACGGCGGCGCGGCGCCGCAACCGGCCAGCCCGACAGCGAGCCCCAGGAACAGCAGGCGCGCGCCCGGGTCCACGGTCACTGCCCCGAAGCGCCCTCGGTCGGAGCGGGGGCGCCCATGTTGATCCAGTTCGCGATGATCGCGAGCTGATCCGACGTCAGCGTGACCTGACCGACCGGAGGCATGACCTCGGTGTTGCAGTCCGACCCCTGGCAGCCCGCGCTCATGGCCATGCCCGAGGCTTTCAGGTACAGCCAGCTCTGGTTGACGTTGTTGGGGACGATCCGCTTGAACTGTCCGCCGAACTCGGTCGTCACGTTGACCAGGTTCTTGACGATGTCCGCCGAGCTGATGTGGCCGCCCAGCGACATGTTGGCCTGCGGGCTCGAGTCGCCGTGGCAGCCGCTGCAGACCTGCTCGAGGATCGGCCGGACCGTCTCGTGGAAGTAGCCGCTCTCGATGGGCAACGGCGCGTCGGGCTTCGTGGCCTGGGTGGGATCGAACAAGAGGCCCAGCTGGTGCATCTCGACGCACTTGTCGTGGATCTCCTGCACCAGCATGGGGTCGTCGTCCTTCTCGCCCTTCGCCACGCGGTAGCGCTCCCAGATCTCGTCGATCCAGCCGTGGAGCTTCCAGAACATGTAGTTCTGGATGTTGACCGGCTGGCTGCCCAGCGAGTAGGGCGAGTCGTTGACCACCCACTTGAAGTGGAGCGCGCCGTGGATGCTGCTGGCCCCGGACGACGCCACGCCGCACTGGATGTATTTGCCCAGGTCGCCGTCGGTCGCGAACATCGACACGTTCGTCTCGATCGCCTCCAGCGTGTTCGCGGTGCTGATGATCTGCTGCGACCAGCCCGTCCCCCAGCGTGACTGCCACTGCTGCGGCACGTCCGTGGCGTTGAACGGGAAGTGCGGGAAGCCGGCGAACAGATCGGTGTGCGTGGGGAACGCCTGCTTGAGGGCCTGGATCATGTGCCGGTGCATGGCCAGGAACTCGAAGCCGTCCTCGGCGTCGCTGCACTCCTGGTGGGCCGGCACCAGCGTCTTCTGCGCGCAGACGTTCACGCCGTAGCTGGTCTGGGTCTGCCCGCCGTTGCAGCGCCGGATGTCGTGCCAGGCGTCGTGGCTCTGCTTCCAGACGTAGTCGTTCATGAACCCCAGCACGCCCGCCGGCAGCACCAGGTCGATGGCCTGGTTCATCGGCGAGACCCACTGGTCGGGCGTGTCGGTGACCTGGCTGTCGCGCGGGTCGACGGCGTAGCCGTACGTGCAGTGGTCCATGGCCTCGGTGGTGGCGCCGCCGCTGCCGCCCGTGCCCACCGCCACGGCCGCGCCGCCCGCGCCGGCGCTGCCCTTGGCGCCGCCCGCGGGCCCGCCGGCCGCGCCGGCCGGCGACGCGCCGCCGGTCGCCTGGAGGCCGCCGGTTCCCTTGCCGGCGCCGGACGTGCCGCCCGTCGCCGGGGCGCCGCCGGTGGCGGTGCTGACGCCGCCCTTGCCGCCGGTCGCAGCGGGCGACCCGCCCGTGGCGCTGTTGCCGCCCGTGGACGAGCCGGGGGACGTTCCCACCGAGTTGGCGCAGGCGGTGAGCCAGAGCGCCGAAGCGATCATCGCGATGCGCCGGTTCATGAGGGGCTCCTGGCTAGCGGCGGCTGCCGTTCGACGCCGTGATGATGTTGAGGAACGCGACGGCGGTGTTGCCGTCCATGTGGGAGGTGGGCTGGACCATCGTCTCCGGCTTCACGTACTTGGCGTAGTTGGTGGCGTAGCTGCCGGTGGTCCGCGTGTTGTACGGGGCGTTGTTCTCGTGGATGTTCCGGCTGAACGCCTCGGGGAAGTACATCTGCGTCGTGAAGACCATGTACGTCGCGTTCCGGTACGACATGGCGTCCGAGGTCGAGATGGACGAGTCCGACCCTGGCCGGAGCGCGATGAAGTGAATGTGGATCGCGCGGCCGTCGTACCAGCCCGGGAAGACCTGGGTGAACGAGACGATCCCGTTCTCGTCGGTGATCTGGATGCCGCGCAGGAAGCGGTCCTGGTTGTCCGGCGTGCGCTCCGCCGCGCCGCTGTACGGCATGTCGGGGGTCTGGTTGTTGAACCCGCTGTAGAGCCCGACGGCGTTGGTGTGCCAGACGTAGACCTGCACGCCGGAGATCGGCGCGTTGCAGCCCATCGTCGAATCGAGGACCCGCAGGTTGAGCTGAAGCGTCACGCCCTCCTGTCCGTCGCGGGTGTCCGAGCGAATCAGCTCCTCGGTGCTCCCCTCGCCGTCGTGGATGAAGAACGGGCCCTCGCCGGCCGGATCGGTGGGCGTCAGCGTGCACGACGCGGCCTTGTCGAACATCGAGACCAGGCTTCCTGCAGCGCCGCCGGCGCCGTTCGTGCCGGCCGCGCCGTTCGTGCCGGCCGCGCCGCTCGTGCCGGCGCCGCCGCTCGTGCCGGCGCCGCCCTTGCCGGCTGCTCCACCGGTCCCTTCGGCGGTCCCGCCGGTGCCGAGGAGACCGCCTGTCCCCGAGACCCCGCCCGTCGCGCCGCCGGTGCCCAGCAGGCCGCCGGTGCCCAGCAGGCCGCCGGTGCCGGGGACGCCGCCGGTGCCCAGCAGGCCGCCCGTGCCTGGGACGCCGCCCGTCGCGCCGACCACGCCCCCGGTACCGCCGGAGCCAGTCGCCGAGCTGCCACACGCGACCAGCGTGGGCGCCGCGATGGCGAACACCCCCATCCCCTTGAGTGCCTGACGACGGTCGAACTGCGTGCCGACCAGCTTGGAACGGGAGCGTTGTCGCTTGCTGGGCATCGAATGAACCTCCGGTCGAATGGGGGACAGACCGCTCGCCAGATGTGGCGACGGCCCCTTCACCAAACGTCCATGTGGGGGCCCGGCCTTCACAGGCGGCGAACGAATGATCCCATATATCGGACGTATGTCCGTTATAAAGAACGACGTGGTCGGCCGGCCGAAAGGTTCCCGGGCTCTCCCACCGTCATGGAAGGGGCTGCCGCCGTGATCAGGAGGTTCTTCGCGCTGGGTCTGCTCGTCGCGTCGGCGGGGGCTTGCTCGAACGACGCCCGTTCCGGCGGCGCCGTGGCCGACGATTTCCCCAATCTGCGCCCGGCCCTGGAGGCGCCCGGACACCTGGTTGGCTATGTCGCCAACCGTTCGTCGGACAGCATCAGCGTCCTGGATCTGGACCAGATGACGGTCGTGGGGACCGCCCCGGTCGGCATCGACCCGGTGGACATCGATGGTCCCCGCCATGTCTCGCTGGACCCGGCCGCCGGGCTCGCCTACGTGGTCGTCGACTATCCGCAGGATCAGGTCGGGCCGCACGAGGAAGTCGCGGGCATCAGCCAGCGGTCGAGCTATCTCCTGGCGCTGGCGCTGGCCGATCTTCGTCTTCTGGGCCAGCTCCGGCTGGAACCGCGCGCCGAGGAGCTGGCTCTGTCCGCCGACGGCGCGCACCTGGCCGTCACCCACGACGACACGCTGCTGGCCTTGCAGTCGGTCCCCGTGGAGCAGCGGCGTGCCTCGCTGGACCTCATCAACCAGCCGGCGTCGCTGGTCAGCGGTCCGCTGCCCTCGCGCCAGGTCAAGGTCTGCGTCGCCCCGACCTCCGTCGTGTACAGCCCGGACGCCTCGCGCGCCTACGTGGCCTGCTCCGGCGAAGACACGCTGGCGGTCGTCGACACCACCGCCGGCGCGGTCCTGGCCAGCGTGCCGGCGGGCACGGCCAACGTGAACAAGCCTTACGCCGTCGTCGCCGACCCGACCGGCCAGGCCCTGCTGCTGTCCAACCAGGTCTCGCGCGCCGCCGTGCTGTTCAGCGCGCAAGACACGCCAGCGGTCCTGGCCAGCTTCACCCTGAGCGGGGTGCCGATGTTCGGCACCTGGATCTCCAGCGACCGGATCGTCGTGGCCGAGCAGACGCCCAACGGCGTCCTCCTCGTCAGCCAGTCCGCCGGCGCCGTCCTGCAGGAAGTCTTCTACGCCGACTCGGACTGTCTCAACCCGAGCGAGGTCCGTCCGTCCAGCGACGGCCGGCTGTTCCTGGTGTGCGAGGGGGACCACTACAGCGTTCCTGGGGCCGTCGTCCAGCTGGACCCCGCCACGCTGGCCATCGTCGCGACCGTCGCGGTCGGCATCTACCCGGACCGGCTGGCCCTGCTGCCGCCGTGACGCCGTCAATCCATCGGGTCGGGATTCGTCACGACCAGATAGATGAGCGCGTCGACTCGCCCGGTGTTCCGGAAGGCGTGCGCCACGTCGCAGCCGAACGACATGGCGTCGGCCGTGTCCAGGTGATGGTTGGTCCGATCGACGGTGACGTCGACGGCGCCCGCGCCGACCACCAGGTTGGCCAGCGTGCCCGGGGCGCGCGGTTGCGCCTGCTCCTGCGCCCCGATCTTGAGCCGGACCTCGAAGAACTCGGACTGCGGGCGATCACCCGGTGGGAACAGCGCGCGTGACGAGAACGACCCCTCCTGGTTGGTGAGCACCTTGCTCTCCCGCGCCCGCAGCACCTGCGGGGCGCCGCCGTGGGTCGGGCCGATCAGCGCAGAGAAGGGGACGCCCAGCGAGCGCGCGATCTTCCAGAGCAGCGTGACCGTCGGGGCCGTCTGCCCGAGCTCGATCTGGCTGAGCATCGAGCGGCTCACGCCCGAGCGACGGGCCAGTCGCTCGAGCGACAGGCCCCGCTTGGTGCGGACCCGCCGCAGGTTCGGACCCACGGCCGGCGCGTCGGCGTCGCCCGCTCCGGGCGGCGCCGGGTCGTCCTGCAGGGAAGGAGCCTCGCTCATCAATCGACAAAGTGTCTGTGATACGAGACAGCAAGTCAACCGCCGCGGCGACCGCTTTCGCGAATCAAGTCGTCATTATGGGCGGCGCCAGATATCAGCGAAGTAGCGCCGTCACAGTGCGCGAGCCTGGGGTCGAGATGAGAAGCAACCTCGGCTCTTTGTTGGTCGCCAGCGGGTGCCTCGCGCTGGTCCTCGGGTGCAGCCCCTCGACTGACCAGGGAGGCTCCGGAGGCACCGGCGCGGCGACCGGCGGTGCCACCGGGACCGGGGGCATGACCTCCGGCTCGACCGGCGGCGGCCCGGCCACGGGGGGACGGGCAGGGACCGGCGGAGCTGGCGTGACGGGCGCCGCGGGCGGCAGCTCCGGCGGCGCGGGCCCCATCGGCGGGGGCGGCTCGTCGGGTGGGCGAGGGGGCGCGGCCGGCGCGGGCGCCGCGGCCGGGGCGGGCGGGGCGTCGAGCGGCTCCGGAGGCGGCCCCGGTGGCGCCGCGGGCGCCGCCGCGCCTGGGTCGCTCACGGTCGAGAACGAGAGCGCCGACTGCCAGGTCGGCACGCTGCCGGCGGCGACCTCGCTGACCACCAAGATCAGCAAGCTGCCCGATCCGTTCATGAAGCTGGACGGGACGCGGGTCGCCTCGAAGGCGGAGTGGCACTGCCGCCGGCAGGAGATCCGCCGGCAGGCCGAGACGTACATCCTTGGAGCGAAACCCACGCCCGACTCCGTCACCGGCACCGTCGCCGCCGACAAGATCGCCGTCCACGTGACGGCCAAGGGCAAGTCGATCGACTTCAGCGTGAAGGTCGTGCTGCCCACGACGGGGCAGGCCCCCTATCCGGTGCTCATCAACGTGGGGACCACCATCACGCTCACCGAGAAGCGGATCACCGATCAGGGCGTGGCGGTCATCTACTACAACAACTACGACCTGGGGGTCGAGGGGACCGCCCAGGCCTCGCGTGGCAAGCCCAACACCGGCAAGTACTACGACCTCTACGGCGGCACCGACCCCGCCGGTCTGCTGATCGCCTGGGCCTACGGCGCCAGCGCCCTGGTCGACGTCATGCAGACGACCGGCGCCGGCATGTTCGATCCCAAGGGCATCGGCGTCACCGGCTGCTCGCGCTGGGGCAAGGGGGCGTTCGTCATCGGCGTCTTCGACGACCGCATCGCCCTCACCATCCCGCAGGAGCCGAGCACCGGCGGCGATCCCGCGCTGCGGATCATGGACGTGCTGCCGGGCGCCGAGCGGACCGACTACAACTACAACGGCCTGAACTGGCTGAGCGACAACTTCGCCCCGTTTGTCTACGCCAACAACACGTCGAACGCCGTGAAGCTGCCCATCGACATGCATGCCCTCATCGGCCTGATCGCGCCGCGCGGCCTGCTGGTGCTGGAGAACCCGCACCAGACCCAGATGGGCGCCCCGGCCGGATACATGGCCACCACCGCGGGCATCGAGGTCTACAAGGCCCTGGGCTTCGAGAAGAACGTCAGCTACCACTCCGACGTGGCCGACACCGCCCACTGTTCGTACAAGACCGAGTACACCGATCTCCTGGCCAAGAGCATCTCGGCCTTCTTGAAGCACACGGCCGACGCGCCCGGGGAGATCCACGTCGGCTCGGGCGGATCGCTCACCCGATCCGACTGGATCGATTGGCAGACGCCGGCGCTTCAGTGAGCGGTCGGGCCTGCCGCCGGGGAGATCGACTGGAGATAGGCGACCAGGTCGTCGACGTCGGCGGCCGCCAGGTAGCCGTCGTACCCGGGCATGAGCGGATTGTAGCCGCGGGTCACGCTCTCCATCGGCGCCAGGATCGAGCGCCGCAGGTAGGCCGCGTCGGCCACGACGGTGGCGCCGCCCTCGAGCCGCACGCGGTGGCCCGCCAGGCCGGCCAGCGGCGGACCGGTCCGGCGGTCGGCGTGGCAGGCGGCGCACCCGAGCGATCTGAACAGGGCCTGGCCGCGCGAGGCGCCGGCGCCCCCGGCCGGTTCCGCGCTCGGTGGTGAAGCATCCAGCGCGGCTGCGTCGGCCGCCAGCCGGCGAACGGCCGTGTCATCCAGGCTGCTGTACTGCCCGCGCAGGCGACCGTCGCCGTCGACCAGGAAGAACAGCGACGTGTGCATGATCGGCTCCAGCGGCATCGCCGTGTGCTTGAACGGCATGTTCATGGCCTTGGCGAAGTCGGTCACCACCGCCTCCGACGGCGGGCTCAGCAGCAGCCAGCGCGGGTCGGCGTCCCAGCGCGCGGCATAGTCCCGCAGCGCCGCCGGCGTGTCGTGCTCGGGATCGATCGAGAAAGAGACGAACCGGGTCTCCGGTGACCGGATCGACCGTCGAAGCACGTTCATCTTGGCCGTGATGATCGGGCAGATGGTCGTGCAGCGCGTGAAGATGAAGTCCGCGATCCAGACGTGCCCGCGCAACGCCGCCCCGTCGACCGGCCGGCCGTCGACGTTCGTGAACGAGAAGGCAGGGACGTCCGAGACACCCGGCAGGCTCTGCCGGGCGGTCGGGACGGCAGCGGCGGCCGGCGGGTGACGGCGCTGGCAGGCCGCCGGCACGACACCGGCGACGACAGCCAGGAGCGTCGCCAGACCGCAGGACCGGGCGCGCGGCTCAGCGCGGCCGACGTCGAGACAGGACAAGGGCGAGAGCTCCGAACGCGCCGAACAACCAGGAGGCGCCCCCGTGACCCGCCACCGTGCAGCCGCCGGAAGAGCCGGAGCTCCCGGAGCCCGTGCTCGACGAGCCACCGGTCCCCGACGTCGTTCCGCCAGACTGGCCGCCCGTGGCGCTCGAGCCGCCGCCGGTCCCGGAGACGCTGGAGCCGCCCGAGCCGCCGCCACTCCCCGTGCTGCCGCCCTCGCCGCTGCCGCCCGTGGCCGAGAGGCCGCCCGTGCCCGAGCCGCCCGTCGCCGAACCACCGGTTCCCGAGCCGCCCGTCCCCGAGGCTGGGCTTCCGCCGCCTCCCGAGGCGTGACCACCGGAGCCCCCGCCGGGGGTCGAGCCACCCGCTCCGGACGAGCTCCCTCCGTCGGTGCCGCCCGACGAGACCGCCACGTCGGCGCAGTGGTGGTAGTAGCAGTCGCCCGGCTGGTGATCGGTCATGACCATGATGACCTGCAGCGAGCAGGGCTGCGTCATGCTGCAAGAGGCGTTGGACGGGATCGTGACCTGGAAGGTCTTCGTGCCGGTCTGGTTCGTCTTCGACGTCGAGCCGGACGGCAGGCCGTCGGCCAGGATGGGTTGAGTCGGCGACCAGACGGGGTTGCTCATGATCGTGGGCGCGCAGCTGTTCGAGGCGGACGGATCGGGCAGCGTCGTCAGCGTCTGGGTCGAGCTGGCCCCCTGCGCCAGCGCGATCCGGAACCAGCCCGTGTGCGCGATCGTGATCGTGACGGGGATGGTGACCTTCTGGCCGGGATCGACCACGGTGAGCGCGTTGGCGACCGGCGTCCCCATCGAGTCGCCGAGCGACGTGTTGGGCGTGGCGGCGCAGGGCCCGTTCTTTTGCGGGCCGCCCACGGAGTCTTGCGACATCCAGCTCTGCACCGTGGCCGCCTGGGGCGGCTTGGACGGCGCGGTGATCATGAAGTGGGCGGTCGCGAGCCGGGGGGCCAGAAGAACCGCGGCGGCGAGCATCGCGGGGGCGAGGGTCAGGTACCCGGCGCGCTTGAGGTCACGTGGCGGCATCGGGGCTCCTATGTTCAGGCAGGACGGCTATCTTGCGCCAGATCGACCGCCCGGAACACCTCTCATAAAGCGCCGCCTGGGAGCAAACAATGCTGTTCACCGCGCATCATGTCGGTCATTTCTCCTGCACGGGCGGCGGTTTCTCGCCCAGTCGTTCGAGCGCCTGGCAGGGCAGGCGCTTGATCCCGCGCGCGCACGAGGCTCTGTACAGCCGCCGGGCCGCCTCCGGATCCGGCCGCGTGCCGACGCCGTGCTCGTAGAAGCGCCCCAGGTGCGCGCAGGCCAGTGGATCGTCCATGTCGCAGGCGCGCTTCATCAGCGCGAACGCCGCGGCGGGATCGGCGTCCATGTACTTGCCGTCCTCGGCCGCGAAGGCGAGGCTGCGGCACCCGACCTTCTCGTTGGTCTGGCAGGCCGCCCGGATCAGGGCCAGGCCACGCTCGACGTCCTGGGGAAAGCCGGCCTCGTGCATCAGGCAGCCGCCGCCGAACACGCAGGATCGCTGGTGGCCCCGCGCGCACAGCGCCAGCCACCCGTTGCAGGCGGTCATCGCGCCGTCCTCCGCGTAGTCATAGTCGAGGTCCTGGACGCCGCCGCACGAATCCAGATCGCCCAGCGCGCACCCGCGCTGGAAGGCCCGCCGGGCGGTCGGGATGTCCACCTTCAGGCGGACCGGGGCGTCCGCCACACCCATGACGGCCAGCCCGTAGGTGGCGCAGGCGCGCCCCTCGCCAGGCTGCGCGAAGCAACGGGCTGCGCAGAGGTCGGGCGCCATCGGCCCGCAGGTCGGGGCGGCCGCCGTGGCCGGAGCGGATTTTTGCAGGCCGCGTGCGCAGCTCCACGCGCAGACGGCCGATAGCGTTAGCGACAGCAGCGCTGGTAAGATTCGAGTGCCGCCACTGCGCGCCGTCGCACCGGTTCGCCACCCCATGCGATTCCATCTTCTCACCGTTTTGCTGGTGATGCGCGCGATCGAGGCCCAGGCGGCCCCGCCAAGCCACCGCAGCGCCGCCGAGGCCGCCGAGCGGCAAGGGGAAGAGTCGCGCGCGCGCGACGAGGTGGAGCTGGATCTGGACGCGGCCGGTCTCGCCCAGCTGGCGGCGGCGCTGATGGCCACGAACGGCAGGCCCCCCGACTCCGCGGCGCTGCGTGATGCGGCGGCGTTCGCCTTCGCGTTCGGAGCGCGCCACGGCGACTTCCATTTGATGGTGCGGGCGGCGGCCTGGTGGCCCGATCTGGCGGCCCGTCACCCGGACGAGCTGCGAGGCGCGCTGCTCCACGCTCCCCCCGCCGCCGACCTGCTACCCCGAGACGTGAAAGAGCGCCTGGCCTCGTCCCGGGGCGTGGCCGACCACGACAGCCGGTTCGACCGCGCGCTGGCGGAGCGAGATCTCGCGGCCCTGCGTCGTGAAGCCGAGCTCCTGTCCGCGCTCGACCACGCGCACGTCATGGCGACGCTGGCGCTGGAGCTCCTGGGTGAGGATCCGCGGCGGCTGGCGCAGGCCGGGCTGGATCTGTTCGAGCTGGTGAAGGAGAGACCGGAAGACGTCGCGCGCGACCTGATCCGGTTGAACCGCGCGCTCGCGGAAAATGGCGGCGACGCGCGCCTGCGCCTGACGCTGGCCTGGCGATCCCTGGAGGCCAACCTCGCCGCGGACGCGCGCCGTGAAGCGGCTCGGGCTCTGGCCGCCGGCCTGTCGCCGTCCGGACGTCGCGCTGCCGAAACGATCGACATGCTCGCCGCTTTCGACCTGGGACAGACGGCGCCGCTCCGGACCTGGCTCTCGGCCCAGGTCGGCCCGCCTTCGTTCTTCGTGGCCGGGTGGCTGCTGAGACGGTACGGGTACGACGACACGCTGCCGCCAGAGCTGGCCGCGGTCCGCCGCCAGCTAGTGCAGGTGATGTTCGCGAGGCCGCCGCCGGACGACCAGTCCGATCCGGCCGGCTCGTGGGCGTGGAACGCCCTGCGCGACAGCAAGCTGGACGGCGCCACCCGCGGCAGAGCCCTGCAGTCGCTCGTCTACTACGGCGGCCCCTTCGCGCCGGCGGCCAGGAGTTGCACCGCCGATCGGCTGGCGATGGACGACTGCGTCCATCGGCTGGATCTGGTGTCGCGTCTCGAGGATGAAGACGACGACGATGACGATGACGAGGAGGACGAAGCAGCGACCGCCGATCTTCCCGCGGCCCTGAAGACGCTGGGCGCTCACCTCGAGGTCCAGCCCGAGTGGCTGGAGAGGCTGGCCCGGGTGCCCGCACCGACGCTGATCCGGCTGCGGCCCTGGCTCGATGGGCTGCGGCAGCGGCCCGTCGCCGAGACGGGATCCTTCGCGCGGCTGGACCTGCTGGTGCGCTGGGCCAGCAACGATCTCACCGGCGCGCGCGCTGCGCTGGCGGCCGTGCGATCGCGCCGCGGCCGGCCCCAGCGCCTGGCCCTGCAGCTGCTGGCTCTGGACGTGGAAGACAAGGTGCTCACGCCGCAGGAAGCGTCCGCCGCGTACCGGTCTCCCGTCGATCCCGTCGACTTGACCGTGAGCCCGCCTGCGAATGGACCGGAGCCGGAGTGGATGGCCCAGTCCTTCCCGGGAAAGCATCGCCTCTCGCGGCTGCTGCGCGCGGTCGCGAACCTGGGCGATGGCCGCCCGCGCCTGGCCCTGGATGGGCTCGAGCCGCTCTGGAAGGCTTCCGCGCGGCTGGACGAGGAGGACCGCGCCACGCTGGCCAGCTACGTCTATCTGGCTGCGGCCGGCGTTCCCGATCGGGCGGCGCTGGCCGACCAGGCCGCAGGCGAGGTCGAGCGGCTGGTCCCCGATTCGGATCTCGCGGCCCGGGTTCGCTCCCAGCGAGCCACGCGCGCCGGCGATCGCGGGCCGGCGCTGGAGGCGGCCTGGCAGTGGGCGGCCTTGACCGACGGCGCGCATCCGGCGCGCCTGGCGCTGCTGGCGGCGGTGGCCGCCCGGCGCGACGTGTTCACCGGCCCCTCGCCGGCGGCCCGGACCCTGCTGGGTCGCGCGAGCCGGATCCTGAACGGCGCGTTCGGGGGGCCGGGGGCCGTCGCAGAGCTGGAGACGCCGGTGACCGCCGGCTGCTGGCGCGCGCTGTTCACCGACACCGTCGAGGATGTCTTGCTGACGTGCGGCCCCGAGGCGCGCGCGGCCGCTCTGGGCGCGACGTTCGACGTCACCTACCGGCTCGAGCGGCGCCTGGACAAAGCCGTCGAGCCTGCGTCCATCGTCCGCGAAGCCCGCGCGCTGGCCGCCGCCTACGAGATCTCCGTCCGGGGGCGGCCGCGGGCGGCGCCCGACATCTCGTGGATGCGGTTCATCGCGGGCGACCCCGAGTCCGGGCACGCTTCGCGCGCCGCCGGACCCCACGCCGTGCGAGCTGCGGAGGCGCTGGCCCTGGCGCGGCGGTTGCCCGAGGCGGCCGATCCGGCGGGGCGCCGCAGCCTGTTTCGCAAGCTGGAGCCCGTGCCCGGCCTGGACGAATCGCAGGCCGACCCGACCGTCGATCTCGCCGGCCAGGCGCGGAGCGCGACGGATCCGCGCCGGCGCGCGCTGCTCTGGCACCTCGCCTGTCTGGTCGACGACAGCCCGCGCAAGGCACACGAGGCGCGCGCCAGCTGCGGCCAGGCCTGGCGGATGGGAGAGCGAACCGAAGGGACGGCGACCGCGCTGGCCAGGGCGCTGTTCGGCGATCTGGAGGCCGCCCGCGCCGAGGGGCTGGAGGCCGGCCCGTTTCTCGAGCAGGCGCGACGGGCGCTACACGGAAAGCTTCCCGCCGACGTGCGCGCGGGCGAAGCCGCCTGGCTGATCACGCTCGGTCGCTACGAAGAGGCCACCCGCGCGCTGGAGGACGCCTGGGCCGGCGGCGCCGGCCGCCTGGGACAGGGCGTTCCCACCGGCGAGCTGGCCACCGCTCCGTTCGATCCGGCGCTGGCGCGGTATCGGGGCGCGCTGCCGTACACCCGAGGCCAGCGCGGGCTGGCCCTCGCCGGCGCCTCGCTCTGCGCCGGGGACGCGGAGCTGGCGGCGACCTACGTCCGGCAGGCGCGCCTGTTCTTCCGCCCCCAGTCCGACTCGGCCCGCGAGAAGGCGCTGGCGGTGATCGAGGACATGGGCGAGCTGATCGCCGCCGATCAGAAGGACGGCCTGGCGGACTCGGGCCGGGTCTCGCGCCTCACGCTGCGCCTGTTCGGCGCCGTCAAGCAGCCGCCGCCCACCGTCGACGCGGGCGACGCGCGGTCGGCCCTGGGGACGCTGGTCGGGATCGAAGAGTCCGTCAAGCAGGGCACGGCCAAAGCCCAGGTCGAGACCGCGCGCAAGCTGCTGGCGCGTTTTCCGCACAACGGTCTGGTCGCCAACGACGTGGCCGTTGTGTTGCGGCATGCCGGGCTGGTCGTCGAGGCGGCCGCGATCTGGAACACCGCGCGCAAGCAGCTGCCCAACAGCCCGTTCCTGCGGGAGCAGGCCGAGGCCTCCGCCGCGAAACCGGCGGTCGCCGCCAACACCGCCGCGCGGCCTCAGATGACGAAGATCAACTTCGCCCAGCCCGAGGCGTGGGAGAAGCTGCTCGCGTCGCCGATCGCGGCGTCGGACCAGCTCGGTCGCCTGCAGCGGATCACCAACGAAAAGCTCGGCTTCGAGGTGGTCGTCCCGTCCGGTTTCACCGAGTCCGCCCATCCCGATCACGGGATCGCTTACGCCCGCGACGGCTTGAACCTGGTGTTCATGCGGGTGCCGCGGGTCACCTACTGCGAGGGGCTCCCCTGCCTGGATCAGATCCTCCCGTCGGTCGAGCAGCAGGGCCTGAAGCGGCAGTGGCGCCGCGTCTTCACGTCGGCGATCGGTCCGGGCGCCGAGTCCTACCTGACCTCGGGTGGAGTGCTGTTGCCGCGCGCGGTCCTGGTCGCGGCGCTGCCGGCGAACGGCTATCTGTACCTGCTGGCGGCGGGTGGACCCGCGCGGCGTCTGGATGAAGCGGCCGCCATCGTGCAGATGGTCTTTGCCAGCTTCCGTCCGCTCGACCTGGTGCTGCCGCAGCCGATCGCCGGGCGGCTCCGCGGCGAAGGCGTCGCGCCGCCGCCAGCGGTGCTCGAGGCGCGGGCCGCTCTGGTCCGACCGCCGCCGGCCGGGTGTCCGCTGGCGTCCCAGCGCGACCTCACGCCGGCGCTGCTGGTCGACGCCTTTCTCTCGACGCCCTGGGCGCTGACGCGCCGCCACCTGCTCGACTGCGAGCCGCAAGGGCAGCCACCGTCGGCCGCGCTGACCCTGGCGGCGCTGTGGGACGAGGACCGCAGCGTGCGCCGGCTGGGGGCCGCGCGGGTGGCGGCCAGCGCTCCCGAAGTCCTGGCCGAAGCCAAGCGCCTGCTGCCGGGCGACGCGCCGATCGCGCCGCCCTCGGGCAGCTCGGGCAGCGACCCCGACTACCGCTGGACGCAGCTGCTGGTCGCCTTGCCGCCCAGAGAGCGGGGCGATCTGGTGGCCTGGCTGCTTCGCCGGGACGAGCCGCACCTGCGCGCGATCGGTCTGCTGGCGCCCCGGCTGGACGGCGTCGAGCTTGGCGCGACCCACCTGCGCGTCCTGCGCGAGGGGTCGACCGCGGAGGCGCGCATCGTGATGCTGGCGCTGCCGCCGGTGCTGTCCGCGCCCGTCCGCCAGGCTCTGGTCGCGCGCCTCGAGCGGGCACGCGCGCCGCTGGCCGACGACGAACGGGGGCTGCTGGTCTCGATGGCGGAGCGGCTGGGCGGCGACCAGCAGCCCGGCGATCGGCCGCGATTCACCCGCTTGCTTCGGGTCGTGAACCAGGACGGCTCCGGCAACGCGGCCCGGTCGGCGCGCGGCCGCCTCGAGGCGTTGCTGCGCAAACCGGCGCGCCCGGCACCGCGCTCGCCCGGTCGCTCGGCTTCCGCGCCGATCGATCTCGACGCGTCGCTGGCAGAGATCGTGCCGGCGCGCTGGTCGTACATGCGGATTCCCCGTCCGCGCCTGCTGCTGGCGCGGCTGGCCAGCCTGGCGCGCAGCCTGAAGGCGCCCAGCCGCGATCGCCAGCTGCTGGCGCAGAGCGCGATCTCGCGGATGGTTGGCGAGGCCGATCTGGTCGGCGCCGACAGCGGCGAGCTCGATCTCGATAAGCCGATCGAGTGCGCGGCCGAGGACGCCAGCTTCTCGTCCATGATCTGCGCGGCCAGGCGGCTGGCCGACAGACCCGACGCCGCCGATCGAACCACCCGGGCCCTCGACGTGCTGTCGATCGTCGCGGGCGGCGCGGTGGCGCTTCCGGTGGTGCTGCCGGCGCTGCCCTTCGTGCTGCACCAGAAGTTCTACGCCACCAGCAACGAGACCCACGAGGGGCAGAAGGCGCCCTTCGTCCGCGAGTCGGCCGAGCGTTGGGCAGAGACGCGCGCCGGCCGGTTGAACGCGACCACGCACCTGCAGATCGATCCGGACGGCGCCGGCACCGTGACCGACCGGATCACGCTGCGCTCGGGTGGCCGGCTCTTCTTCGCGAATTCAGCCTGGATCGCCAGGACGGCGCTGGGCGACTGGCTGTCCAGCCCGACCCCCGCCGGGGCGCCCGTCTCTCGCCCGCCTGCCCCGCGCGAGGCCGCCAAGGGTGACGACAGCGCCGACATCATCGCCTCGCTCAGCTCCGAGCACGTCGACGGGCCCGCCGGCAAACCGACCGTCCTGGAGGTGACGGTCAGCGCGGGCGGGATCGCCACCCGGCTGAAGATGCCCATTCGCAAGCCGGCCGCGCCGGCCTCGCTCTGGAGCCTGCTGCCCGCGGACCCGGCCCTGGCCTTCGCCCTGCGGGACGTCGGCTGGTCGGACTCAGAGGCGAGCGCGCACGACAATTCTTCGTGGCTGCTCCTGAGCCACCTCGACACCACCGGCGTCGAGCCACCCGTCTGGCTGGGGGACGCCACGCAATCGCTGGCGTTCGGGTGGTACCCGGCCGACGGCGGGCGGCTGTGGGACAACTGGTTCGTGGCCGTGACCTGGGACGATCGCGTCGCCGCCGCCTGGCGCACGCACGGCCTGGCCGCTCCGCCGGCCGACGGGACAGCCGCGGTGGGCGGAGGTTATCGGTTCAAGCGCGCCGGCGGGACGGTGCTGATCTCGAACAGCGCCACCCTGCTGGATCAGAAGCGCGCCGTGGCTCGGGAGCAATCGGACGACCCCGCGCGCAGCGTGTTCGACGGCGGCCGCATCGCCCGGGCGCTGGAGCAGCTGGCGGCCCGGCCGCCGGCCGCCGAGGTCGGCACCGCGCTGCGGATCATGGCGGCGCTGACCTCGATCATCAAGGCATCCAGCGTGACCTCCCGGCTGGATGCCGCCAGCCGCGAGGTGGCGGTGCAGACCTTGCTGGCGCCGCAGGTGGAAGGCGGCGCCGAGGCGGCGCTGGTCGAGGAGTGGCAGGGCGAGAACCGGGTCCTCAACACCGTCACGCTGCCCCGCATCCTGACTGAAGACGAGGCACGCCACCCGCTGACCTACGTGATCGAGCTGGACCACGAAGAGAACATCGCCCATGTCTTCCCGGCCACGACGCGCCAGAGGATCGAGCCGGTCGCTCCGCACCGGTGGCGCCTGATCGTGGCGCCCGGACCGGGCCTGGACGATTCGGTGGCGACCCCCGCCGCCGCCGCGCGCGACGCCGAACGGTTCGCGGACGCGTCGGCGCTGGCGCCACGGATCCGCTCGGCCGCCAACGAGATCGTTCCCAAAGGCACACCGCCCAAGCAGGCGGCGCGGCTGGTGCTGGAGTGGCTGCGCCGGAACATGACCTACGAACTCACGCCGCGCGAGGTGAGCGACGAGGCGATCCTGGAGACGCGACGGGGTGACTGCACCGAGTACAGCAAGCTGGCCGTGGCGTTGCTGCGCGCCAAGGGGATCCCGGCGCGCTCTCGCTACGGATTCATGGCCGACGGCTCGGCGCTGGTCGCGCACGAGTGGGTCGAGTTCTTCGACGGCGCCGCCTGGCGGGAGATCGATCCCACCAGCGCCGGCCCCAGCGTCGACTCCCGCTTCATCGACGCCTCCCTGGCCGACGTGGTGCCGCTGCTCTCCCTGGGGCGCCTCCGGATCGTCGCCGTCCAGTGACCCGTCTCCAGAACCTCGAGCCGACGTGGAGGACAACCGGCTTCAGCCCGCCGACGGGTAACCCCCGTTCACCAGTCGATCAAAACCACGGTGTCGAAGGAACTAGAACGACAGCGCGAGGGCGGCGCCGGGGCGGGGGCCGTCGGGGGTGCCGACGACTGCGGGCGTCAGTTGCGCGGCGGTCGTCGACCGCTTCCAGACGTAGCCGCCCCAGCCGATCATCCCGACGCCCAGGCCCACCAGGCCGCCGCCCGCGGCCCACCCCATGCAAAAGTCGGTTGGGCCTCCGGGCTCGCAGCGACGCCACCCGAGCAGGTTCACCGCCCCGACCAGCAGAGCCACGCTCCCGACGGCGATCGCCACGTTGCCGGGATGGTCGATGTCCTGGACCTGATCGCGCGGGATTGGCCGCTCACCACCCCGCGTGGCGACGATCAGCTCCGTCGGCGTCGACCGGACTATCTCCAGCTGATAGCGCTGGCCGTCCTTCTTGGTGATGGTCGCCGTGGTGCCGCACCCCGCGCTCGCCAGGGCCAGCGTCGCGGCCAGGGCGGCGCGACGCGACAGGGTCATCATCAGGCGATTGTCGCACACTCAGCGGCGGGCGCGGCGCCACCAGACGAGCGCGACGAACGCCGCGTTCACCAGCAGCCAGCCGATCAGCAGCTGCATGCCGTGCAAGGCCCACCACCTGGACAGACTGTGCGGGGGCGCCGCCATCTGCGACGCCAGCCAGTCTCGCTCGGTGCTCAGCGGCACGACCTCGGTCGGGCTTGCGCAGATGGCCCCCTCGGCGCCCTGGATGACCCCCGCGACGCGCAGCGCGCCGCCGCGATCCACCAGCATCGGGCCGCCCGAGTCTCCGCGGCAGGCGGTCGCCGTGGCTGATCCGACCTCCATCCGTCCCGGGCGCACGCCGACCACGGAGGCGACGATGGTCCGCAACGCGGGGCAGTCCCGGGCCAGCGGGTTCGACGAACCGTACCCTGCCAGCCGCACGGGTGCGCCGACCGCCGGGGGCGGGCCATCGTCGATCGGGATGGCGCCGGGCGAGACCCTGGCCAGCCGGCAGTAGCCCAGGTCATGCGCGGGCAGCCCTGGCCGATACGCGGCGTCGCGGTAGCACCGCTGGACGGGGAACGCGACGCCACCCACGAAGATCTCGCCGACGGGCGCGGTCAGGCAGTGCGCGCTGGTGAGCACACCGTCGCCCGCCACCAGCGTGCCCGAGCAGCGGCCGCCGATCTGGACCACCGCCTTTTGCAGCTCCGGTTCGACGCTGGGCGCGCTCGCGACCGCCAGGACGCCGAACAGCAGGTGCTCGAGGGGCACGAACACGGTGTGACTAGGGTGCCGGTTCGCTGGTGAAGGTCAAGGTCACATGTACATCATTGGCGTCGCACGGGCTCCGGAGGATCGACTCGGGATCGGACACGTAGCAGGTGTCCCAGCTCAGGCTCGCCGACGGTGTGGGGTCCGACGGCCGGTCGGGGCGAGCGGTGGGCCAGCGGCGTCAGCGTCGCGTGCTGCTTGACGGTGGCGACCGCGTCTCCGGGACGCAGCGTGACCGTGCCGGCCGACTGCGCGCTGGTGGCGGTGACGTGCGGCTGCAGCACGATGTTCCCCGTGCTGACGATGTTCCCCGCGCTGGTCCCGGGCCCGGCGCTGACCCCTCCAGAGCCCGCGCTGGTCACCGTCCCGGGCGTGCCAGCGGTGGCCAGAACCCGATCGTTGGGGCCCAGCGCCACGTCCTGGCTGGCCGCGATCGCCACGCGCGACAGGCCGTAACCGACCGGAAAAACCAGATCGAAGGAGGATGGCGGCGGCGGTTTCACGGGCGGGCCCTTGGCGGCCCGGCCAGCCTTGGCCACGCGATCCTGCGGCTGAACATTTCCGCGGCACCCGCCCAACCAGATCAACCCGACCGCCACCCCGACTTGCACCACCGCATGTCGTGCTCGCATCGGCGCACGGTCCGCCCATCCCGTTCACGACGCAAGCGACGGTTCTGCTTCGAAGGCCGATTCAGCTATCGACTTACTGGGTGCAGATCGTGGCCTGGAACTGACCGTTGACCACGTCGTTGGCGTCGAACATCGCGTACAGGCCGCCGCTCACCGTGGTGGCGGTGACCTGGTCGACGACCACGTGGCCATTGCTGATCAAGTTGTCGTTGGCGCCGCCTGGATCGACGACGAACGTCACCTCGCGCATGTAATCGCCGGGCGCCATTGGAATCTGGGCGATGATCTGATTGGTGGAAACCGAGAATCCGTTCCCCGTGCAGGGCGCGACCGTCTCTTCATACAGCGTCGTGAAGAAGTCCGACGACTCCGACGAAAGAAACGCGTCCGTCTCTCCGTCGACGATCGACCAGGCCTCGCCGCCGATTGTTCCCGAGAGGACACCGCTGGAGATCGCCGGACCATCCCCGCCGGACCCGCCCCCACACCCAGCACCAAACAGCCCGCCCGCGACCAACCCGATTCCCAACCGCCGGCACCATCCACCAGAACGCATGCCGAAAGCATCACACACTTTCGGCGGCAACCAAAATTATGGGGGAACGGCGACCCTCAGTTCGAAACCGCCGTCGGGGCGGGAGCGCCCATCAAGATCCACTGCCTGATGGTCGCCGCGTCGGCGGCGCTGACGTCGGGCTGGGTGTCGGGAGGCATCGGCCCCGTGATGCAGGCGGAGGCCGTGCAGTCGCTGGTCTTGCCCGTGATCTTCTTGTAGAGCCAGCTGTTGTCGGGATCGCCGGGGACGACGTACTTGAACCCCGGCCCGTCGAGCGCGTCCACGTTGACCAGCCCGGCGACGATGTCCGCCCCGCTGACGTTCCCGCCCAGCACCAGCGATCCATTGGGGCCGGCCACGTCGTGGCAGCCGGAGCACCCGTAGCTCGAGTCGAAGATGGGACGGACGTTGGTGACGAAGTACCCGCTCTCGACCGGGAGCGGATTCGGATTCGGATCGGTGTCGCTCGGCATCGGTTTCTTCTGCTGGATGATCGAGATCTCGGTGTCCATCTCGCGGCACTGGGCCAGCATGTCGGCCTTGTACTTCGGATCGTTGTTGCTCAGCCCCTTGGCGTCCCGGTAGTCCTGCCAGACCTTGTCGATCCAGCCGTGCAGCTTCCAGAACATGTAGTTGTCGATGTTGGCGCTGGTGTTGTTGACCCCGTGCGCGGTGTTGCCGTTCCGCACCCACTTCGCGTGCAACAGGAAGTGGAGCCCAACGAACGGCATGTTGTTGGTGGGCATGGCCAGCTTCTGACCGACGTTGCACTGCAACCAGAAGCCGAGCACGCCTTCGTCGGGGAACCGGGCCAGGTTGGCCGGGTCCTTGATGTTGTCGCCGATCTGTCCGGCCGCCAGCGCGTCCGCGCTCCAGTCCGTCCAGGCCGATTGCCATTCCTTCGGCACGTCGGCGGCCGACGCCGGGAACTTCGAGAAGCCGGTGAACTGCTCCGTGTGATTCGGCCAGAGCTGCTTGAGCGCCTGGATCATGTGGCGGTGGAACAGCAAGAACTGATAGCCGTCACCGTCGTCCTGGCACTGCTGGTCCGTGGGGACCAGGCTGGTGTACGAGCAGATGTTGACCTTCGAGGCGCTTCCGCCCCCCAGTGAGGCCGCGCAGTTGCGGATCGCGTGCCACTCGACGTGCGCCTCTTCCCAGCGGTGCGTGTTCATCCAGGTGAGGACCTGGGGCTGAACCGTGGTGTCCACGATGCTGTAGCTCATGTTGCCCGGCGGGTAGAAGTCGTTCGCCCCGTCCTTCATCGTGGGGTCGCTGTCGGTCACATCCGGGTCGTAGCCGTAAATGCAGTGGTCGCGCGCGGGCGCCCCGCCGGCTCCCCCGACCGCAACCGTCACGCCACCCGCCGCCGCGCCGCCGGCTCCGCCGCTGGCCCGCGCCCCGCCGCTGCCGCCGGTACCCGTACCCGGCGTCCCCGCCGCGCCGGGGGACGTCGCCGTTCCGCCCGTTCCGCCCCGCGCCGCCGTGTTGCCGCCCCCGGTCCCAGTCGACCCGCCCTTGCCGGCGTTCGCGCCACCACTGCCGTTCGCACCCGCCCCGGGATCCGAGACCTTCCCCGCGCAGGCCACGCCCAGGGCCAGGCACCCGGCGACAAGGGCGAGACAAGATGGCTGCAATCGTGGACGGTGGTGGCCTGTCTTTCGGATCACGAGCCTTCTCCTCGTTCGGTGTCGGTGCATCCGCCGGCCGGTTCCAAGATGGCCAGACGCAGACCCATCCCGACGAGCGGGACGAATCCTCACGTGTAACTGGAGGACCTATTCCCTTCCTTCGCCCACACGAGCGGAATGGTCTGATATGGCGGAACTACGTCCACTATAGTGAACAGGGCAGGTCGTCCCGCTCCCGGCGTTGCGGCCCGATGGTCCGGTTGGACTTCAGGGCGCGAGGCGGAAGAGGGGCTCGGACTTATATGATTGCTAGTTATTGACGATAATACCATTATCTGGCAGTCATGATTTCCTCGCCCAACGAGGCCATCGAGGCCTTTCACCTGGCGTTCCTCGCCCAACTGTCGAAGGACCCGAACAAGGTCGTCGTCAAAGGGGGACAGAACCTCAGGTTCTTCTTCGAGAGCGTTCGGCACTCCGATGACCTCGACATGGACGTGTCCGTCACGGCGCTCCAAACGCTCAAGAGCAAGGTCAACAAGATCTTGGCTTCACCGCGCTTCAGAAAGACGGTCCTGCTCTACGGCATTGAGATCGTAAAGGTCTCGATGCCTAAGCAAACCGACACCGTGCGGCGGTGGAAGCTGGAGATGAAGGTGAAGGGTCTGACCGACCCCGTGCATACGAAGATGGAGTTTTCTCGTCGAGAAACCGAGGCCAAGCCGAAGCTGGACCCTGTCGCGAAACCGATCGCCGACGCGTACGGGGCGAGCCCCTTTTCTGCCGCCCACTACGATCTGGCCGAGAGCATCTCGCAGAAGATCTCAGCGCTGGCGGACCCCAAGCGAAACAAGACCCGCGACCTCTTCGACCTCGCCATGCTCGTCGAACGCTATGCGAAGGACGTCGGAGCGGTGACCACGTTGCACCCGCCAAAGGACCAAACGCGCGACGCTCTCAGGTTAGCTTCGGAAATGACCTTCGACGCGTACAAGGCCGAGGTACTGCCGTATCTCGCGAAGGCCAAACGGAAGGAGCACGGGAGCCTCGAGAGCTGGGAGGGCAAGAGGGCGATCGTCATTGGCGCTCTGGAGATCTTCAGCCGATGAGCGCCGTCGATCTCGCCTTGCTGCTCAAGAGCTACCCAGCCCCGGTCGTGACGACGGCCGAGGTCGCTGCGCTCATGCGCGGTCGAGTGGACTCGGCGAACAAGATGCTCAAGCGACTGACGGCCAAGGGCGTCGTGAGGCCCGTCGCCAGAGGCCTTTGGGCGATCTCGGACAGCCTCGATCCGAAGGTGCTGGCACGCTACTTGGCGGCTCCGTCCCCCAGCTACGTCTCGCTGCTGACCGCGTTGCGGTTCCACGGCATGATCTCGCAGATTCCGCGATCCACATACGTCGTGTCTCTCGGCCGTCCTCAAGAGGTCGAGACAGCGATGGGTGACTTCTCGATCCACAACGTGGCCCCCGAGATCTTCGGC
The DNA here is from genome assembly GCA_035578045.1 of Polyangia bacterium. Lineage (GTDB taxonomy): Bacteria > Myxococcota_A > Polyangia > Fen-1088 > Fen-1088 > JADGRB01. The sequence goes on from DATJWP010000050.1 coordinate 24,350, forward strand.
GGGTTCGAGCCCACGAAAGACGGTGCGCTCGTCGCCTCGCCGGAAAAGGCTCTCTTCGACGTCTTTTACCTGTCCGGCACCAAGCCCCGCACCTTCTCGTCCTTGCCCGAGATCGAGCTGCCCAGGGGCTTCGACGTCGGCGAGCTGAGAAGCTGGACGCGCAAAGTGCCCTCACGCCGTCTCAGGACGATCGTCGAGCGCAGGACAGCAGCGTTGGAAGCAGCCTAGCCGCAATGCCGATCGGTTGCGAGCTCGCCAACGCCGGCAGTCTCCGCGAGCTCGCCACCTGCTCCGAACACGGGTGGTTCGAAAGAGACGGAGTCTGCTTCGGGGGCGGGACGCGCGGCTGGTGGTCGCCGAGGGTCGACCGCTGAGTGACGGTACTCTGGCTGCCGCGGCCGATCGTCCTGTCGGTTACACCTCGTCGAAGATGCGTCGCACCGTGGCCAAGGCCACGAACATCTTTCGCGGCCAATGGCTGTCGTCGATGGTGACGAAGTCGTACTTCTGAAAGAAACTCTCCGACGCCTCGTTCTTCGCGTCGACCACCACGCCGAAACACCCGACGTTCTCCCCCGCCGCCAGCACCCGCGCGAAGGCGTCGAAGAGGAGCGTCTCCCCAACCCGCAGGCCCGGTCCGCTCGTCCGAGGCCAGGCGGCCGATCAGCGCCGCGGGGATCGGATACTTCGGGAGCTGCTCGAGGGTGCTCTGCGCGACGAGCTGGGCGCTGATCGCCGTCATGCTCAACGTGTAGAACCCCAACACCTCGGGCAGGGGGCCCGGGGCGTCGGGTGGTCGCTTCAGGACGTAGGTACGTCCGATCCCACGGTCATCGTTAGAGGTGGCGTGTCGCTGGAAGAATCCGTCCAGCGCCGCTTCGCCGCACCGAAACCCGCTCGCCGCGTCGCCCGCCTGGACGCGCACCGTCCGTGGCGTGGGCGGCGGACTCATCCCGCCGATGTTCCGCGCGAGCTCTTCTTGAATCGTGCCGCGGCGGCGCGCGACGCCGCACCCGGCGCCGGTGGGTCGGCGATCAGCGCCCGCACTCGTTCGAGCGCCTGCGCGGACACGTGCAGGGGTCCTGACCGCCCCGTCCACTCCAGTGACGCCAGCGTGGGCGTCGTGATCAGGCAGTCGGGCCCGCTTTGCTCATCGGTCGCCACGGCTACCAGGCGCCGTCCACCCCGGACCGCGGTCACGGCTTGGATGAAGATGGCCACCGCCTCATCCACCACTTGGCTCTTCGACAGGCCAAGCTCGTCCGCCAGCCGCTCGACGGCCTGGCCGCGACTATCAGGCAGGGTTGCTTCGAGACGCATCTCCATTTCCTCCCGTAAATCCACCTCGCATAGCGAGGGTAATTTGAGGGTAGCGCGAGGGACGCTCCCGGGCAAGCACCTCATAGAACCTCTCCGCAAGGCGGTGCCGGACCACTCGTCCGCAGCACCGAGCGCAGGACGACTGACGCGGCGCGGAAGGCGCGGGCGATGCGTGACAGCTCAGTACTGCCTGGCCCGGGCGGGCAGCACGGACGCATCCGTAGCGTGCCCGGCTGTCACGGACCGGGTTATTCAACCAAGTGTGGGGCGGCCAAGCTGGCCAGGCCCGGGACGGCCAAAATGACTAGGCCCGGGGCAGCCAAGCTGGCCACGTAGAAGCCTGAGATCTGTCGCGCCGGGGCGGCCAGCTAACCCGCAGAAATCGCCGAAAGCGCTGTGCCCAGGGACAGAGTCGAACTGTCTACACACGGATTTTCAGTGCCCGGCGGCGCTTCACACCCGTCGCCGGGCCCCCATTCATCGCAGGTTGGAGTTCATCCGTCGCACGAAACGCAGGCGAATCGACTCCGAAGATGTCCACTTGATGTCCACCCCCCGACCCCCGCAGAACCGGTCGCCACTTGGGAGAGTAACGAGACTGGGCGATGAGCTGCTCCGTTTCGAGAGTGTCCGCTAGGAAGAGGGGTCCGCGATCGGGTGGCCTGAGCGTTTCGCGGCCGCATCCCCGGCCCGAGAGCACAACCGAGAACCGCACACTCGAGCACGATGGCCCCGAGACGACCGGCGGGCAGAAGCGTGGTAATAAAGTAGCGAGGATCTGACACTTGCCTGACCGCGCAAAAAGTGAACCCGCACCTCCCCCTG
>DATJWP010000051.1:0-14711 GCA_035578045.1 Polyangia bacterium
CGTGATGATCTGCGACGTGCGCCTGCCCGGCATGGACGGCCTGACGCTGTTCCGGCGTGCGCGTCAGGAGTCGCCTGACACGACGGTGATCCTGATGACCGCCTTTGCCGCCGTGCAGGACGCCGTGGCGGCCGTCAAGGAAGGCGCGCACGACTACCTGACCAAGCCGTTCGACATCGACGAGATCACCCTGCGCGTGCAGCGCATCGCCGAGCACCGGTCCCTGCTGCGCGAGCTGGACGACGCGCGCGCGCAGCTCGCCCAGCACAGCGCCGAGGAGACGGTGATCGGGCGCTCGCCGCAGATGCTCCGCTTGATGGATCGCGTGAACACCATCGCGACCAGCCACGCCCCGGTTCTGATCCGCGGCGAGAGCGGGACCGGCAAGGAGCTGATCGCGCGCGCGCTGCACGAGCGCGGCCTGCGCCGAGGCAAGCCGTTCGTGGCGGTCAACTGCGCCGCCTTCCCGGACACGCTGCTCGAGGCGGAGCTGTTTGGACACGAGCGCGGCGCCTTCACCGGCGCAGTCCGGCGCCGCGAGGGGCGGTTCCGCGCCGCCCACGGCGGGACGCTTCTGCTGGACGAGGTGGCCGAGATGTCGCTGCCCGCCCAGGCCAAGCTGCTGCGCGTGCTGCAGGAGGGCACGATCGAGCCGCTCGGGACCAACGAGTCGCTGCGGGTGGATGTCCGCGTCGTCTCGGCGACGCATCGAGACCTCAAGGAGCGGATCGCGACCGGCCTGTTCCGCGAGGACCTGTATTACCGGTTGAACGTCCTGGACGTCGACATCCCGGCGCTGCGCGATCGAAAGGGGGACCTGCCGCTGCTGGTGCAGTACTTCCTGAAGAAGTTCACCAAGACGGGCCGGCTGATCCCATCGCTGTCACCCGCCGCCTGGAAGGGGCTGTCGCAGTTCACGTTCCCGGGGAACGTCCGGGAGCTGGGGCACGCCATCGAGCACGCGGCCGTGCTGGCCGAGGGTGGCGAGATCGACGTCCGCCACCTGCCCCGCGACATCGTGCGCGCCACCGAGAAGACCGAGGAGCTGGCCACCGTGCCCCGGCCGCTGGGGACCGCCCTCAAGGAGTTCGAGCGCGAGTACCTGCAGCGCGCCCTCGCCCAGGCCGAGGGCAAGCGCACCGTCGCCGCCGAGATCCTGGGCATCTCCCGCAAGAACCTCTGGGAGAAGCTCCGCATGCACGGCTTCTCCGATTAGCCAGCGCGACCGAGTCGGGGCTGCTTTGGGGGTGGTGTGTTCCGAAGCGGGCACCGCGCGGCCTATGTGACGGCCAAGACCCGTCAGCCTCGGACCCCTCCCTGCCCTCCCCGCTCCGCGGGGAGGGTTAGGGTGACGTCTGCCTCCCCTCGCCCGCCCCTCCCTCTCCGCGCGGCCTAAGTGACGGCGAAGACGCCGTCAGCCTCGGACCCCTCCCTGCCCTCCCCGCTCCGCGGGGAGGGTTAGGGTGGGGTCGGCCTCCCCTCACCCGCCCCTCCCTCTCCGCGCGGCCTAGCTGACGGCGAAGACCCCGTCAGCCTCGGACCCCTCCCTGCTCTCCCCGCTCCGCGGGGAGGGTTAGGGTGGCGTCTGCCTCCCCTCGCCCGCCCTTCCGTCTCGTACGAACAGACGGCGAAGACGCCGTCAGACTCGGACCCCTCCCGGCCCTCCCCGCTCCGCGGGGAGGGTTAGGGTGGGGTCGGCCGCGCTCAACCGGGAACGCTACTCGGCGGTGGTGTGGAACGCCGGCGGGGGGTTGCCGGTGGGGAGGGTCATGGGGTTGCGGGTCCAGAGGTCGCCGAAGACGCCGATCATCATCACGATGACGAAGACGATCGAGACCACGAAAACCAGGCGGTTCGCGCCGGCCGCCTCGGTCATGTGCATGAAGAACAGGACGACCAGGGCCGCCTTGATCGTCGCGATCGCCAGCGCCAGCACGATGTTGACCGGCCCCAGGTCGATGCGGCCGGTCACGACGGTGGTGACGGTGAAGATCAGCAGCAGGATCCAGACGATGAAGTAGCGCCCCGCCCCGTGGGCATGGGCTTTCTCGCCATGGGTTTCCGAAGCTTCGTGGGCCACGTGCGTCTCCCTGCGCTTATATCAGATAGAGCAGCGGGAAAAGAAAGATCCAGACCAGGTCGACCAAGTGCCAGTAGAGCCCGCCGAGCTCCAGCGGCACGTAGTAGGACGACGAGAAGTGACCCTTGAGCAGGCGGGCCAGTACCCAGATCAACAGCGACATCCCGACGATGACGTGAATCGCGTGCAGGCCGGTCGCCAGGAAGTAGACGGTGTAGTACAGGTTCGCGCCGGGTGCGGTGACCTCGGCGTAGTGGTAGTGCGCCCCAGGAAGGGCTCCCTCCTGGAACTTGTGGGTGTACTCGATCGACTTGATGACCAAGAAGACCAGCGCGCACAGGATGGTGAAGATGAGCAGGGCCGCCGCGCGTTTGGCGTTGTCGCGCTTGATCTCGTAGTACGCCAGCGCCACGGTCAAGCTGCTCGTGATCAGCACGATCGTGTTCGTGACGCCGGCCCACAGGTCCAGGTGCCGCGAGGCCTCGTGGAAGGCCTCGTGATAGAAGTGCCGGTAGACGGTGTAGCCCAGGAAGAGGCCGCCGAAGAGCAGGACTTCCGTCCCCAGGAACAGCCACATCCCCAGCCGGACCGCGTAGTCCTGCTTCTCGATCGTGTCGAAGTGGTGGGCGAGGTGCGGGTTGTGCGCGTGGCCGTCAGATGACGACATGCTCAACCTCCTCGCCGGGCTGCTGGTACGAGTGCGGGTCTCTGGTGATCACGGGCGTCTCGTGGAAGTTGTGCTTGTCGGGCGGCGAGGTCGTCATCCACTCGACGCCCTCCGATCGCCAGGGATTCGCGCCGGCAATCTCACCGCGCGCCAGGGCGTAGATCAGGTAGATGGCGATGATGATGAACCCGAAGGCCAGCAGCGACGCCCCGGCCGTCGAGGCCACGTTCAGCGACTGGTACTTCTCCGGGTAGATGTAGTAGCGGCGCGGCAGCCCCGCGTTCCCCATCAGGAACTGCGGGATGAAGGTGGCCATGAAGCCCAGCACGATGAGGCAGGCCGACACCATGGCCCAGCCCTCGTGGTACATCCGGCCGAACATCTTGGGGAACCAGTAGTGGAGCCCCGCCAGGAAGGCCATGATGACCGCGCCGACCATGATGAAGTGGAAGTGCGCGATAACGAAGTAGGTGTCGTGCCAGTGCACGTCCAGCGAGACGGTGGCCACCGCGATGCCGGTCATGCCGCCGAAGACCGTGAAGAACAGGAAGCCGCAGATGTAGACCAGCGGCGCGCCCACCACCACGGCGCCGCGGTACAGCGTCGCGACCCAGTTGAACACCTTGATGGCCGTGAACACGCCGACCAGCATCGAGATGGCGGCGAAGGCGCCGTCGTCGACCGGCGACTGGCCGGAGACGAACATGTGGTGGCCCCAGGCGAAGAAGCCGACGAAGGCGATGCCCAGCGAGCTGTAGGCCACCGCTTTGTACCCGAAGACGTTCTTGCGGGCGAAGGCCGCGATGACGTCGGAGATCACGCCGAAGCCCGGGAGGACCATGATGTAGACCGCCGGGTGCGAGTAGAACCAGAACATGTGCTGCATCAGCACCGGGTCACCGCCGCGGGCGGGGTCGAAGAAGCCGAAGTGGCCCACCTTCTCGATGCCGACCAGCATGACCGTCAGGCCGATGACCGGCGTCGCCAGCACCTGGATGATGCTGGTGGCGTAGATCGCCCAGACGAACAGCTGCAGCCGCATCCAGCCCATGCCGGGGGCGCGCAGCGTGTGGATCGTGACGATGAAGTTCAGCCCGGTGAGGATCGACGAGAACCCCAGGATGAAGACGCCCAGCAACAGCGGGAACACCGTCATCGGGGTGGTCGTGCTGTAGGGCGCGTAGAACGTCCAGCCGGTGTCGGTCCCGCCCATGATCATGCCGCCGAGCGCGATCGTCGCGCCCGTCCAGTACAGGTACAGCGACAGCAGGTTCAGCTTGGGGAAGGCGACGTCCTTGGCCCCCAGCATCAGCGGCAGGCAGAAGTTCCCGAACACGCCCGGGATGGCCGGGATCATGAACAGGAAGATCATGACGACGCCGTGGAGCGTGAACATCCGGTTGTAGGTGTTCGCGCCCATGATGGTCGGGCCCGGCGTCAGCAGCTCCACCCGGAGGGCCAAGGCGAAGATGCCCCCGAGCAGGAAGGCGATCAGCACCGAGACCAGGTACATGATCGCGATCCGCTTGTGGTCGACGGTGGTCAGCCACGACCAGACGCCCCGATCGGCGTTCAGGTAGTTCACCGCCGGGTAGACGGGCTTATCGTCGCTGGCTTGGCTGAGCTGGTTTGACTGGCTCATAGATAGCTTCCTTCGAGGGGACGGCTTCGAGGCCCGGCGTCCGCAACGCCTTGATGAATTCGACCAGCGCCGCCGCATCGGGCGCCGCCAGCCGCCCCTTGTAGGTCGGCATGACCGGCTTGAACCCCTTCACGATCTTGGCGCGCGGGTCGATCATCGAATCGGTCAAGTAGGCTTCGTCGGCGACGACCGTGCTGCCGTCCTCCAACGTCTCCGTCTTCCCGTAGAGATCCAGCCAGGTCGGGCCGATGTGCGGCTCGCCGTCCAGCGAGTGGCACTTCACGCACCCCTGCGCCATGGCAACCTGCTTGCCGTATTCGACGATCGACCCGTGGAACGCCGGTCCGTCGTCGCCGCCGGAGTCGACGCGCGACCCCAGCAGCCCCTGGCGCTGCTCCACCAGCCACTTGTCGAACTCCGGCCCGTCCATGACCACGACCTCACCCCACATCTGGGAGTGCCAAGTTCCGCAGTACTGCGAGCAGAAGATCTGATACCGGCCCGGCTTGGTGGCCTCGAACCAGGTCTCGGTGTAGCGCCCCGGGACGACGTCCTGCTTGATGCGGAAGTCGGGGACGAAGAACGAGTGGATGACGTCGCGGCTGGTCATCAGCAGGCGCACCGGGCGATTGGCCGGCACGTGCAGCGTGCTGATCGCGTTCGGCCCGTCGGCGCCGTACGAGAACTTCCACATCCACTTCTTCGCCATCACGTACACGTCCATCGCGTTCTCGGGCGGGTTCGCGTACCAGACGTAGTCCTTGTAGCCCTGGACGAACCAGAGCAGGAAGAAGAAGAGCGGGACGCCGATGACGACGATCTCGAACTTGACGCTGGGCACCACCACCGGCGTCGACTGAGTCCGCGAGCGCTGGCGGTACTTGAACAGGAAGACGAACGCCAGCAGGCCGGTGATGACCGAGGCGATCATCGTCACGATGATCACGAAGAAGTGCAGCCGATCGACCGGGATGGCGAACGTCGAGTTTGGCGGCGGCAGCCAAAGCATTCGTCGCAGGAGATCTTCGAAGACCGTCATGCCGCGCTCCGTTTCCTCATCGCGATCTCTTTTCGCCAGAGGACGGTCAACAGGCCGACCAGGGCGAGAAACACAGAACCGGCGCCGATCCGCATGAAGCCGAGGATGAAGGGTCCGTAGCGGCGCTTGGCGGGGTCATACCGGTAACAAGAGAGAATGACCTTGTCCAATGCGGTGCCGATCCGGCCCCCACTCGCCTCGACCAGCGCCATCCGGAAGTCACGCGGCGGATAGTCGACGCCGTAGAGGTAACGGGAGATCGTGCCGTCCGGCGTGAGCACGAAGGCCACCGCGTCATGGGCGAACAGCTTGGACGTCGGGTCGTACTTGTAGCGGAAGCCGACCGCGCCGGCCAGCTGCCGCGCCGCCGCGCCCGCGTCCTCGCCGGAGACCCAGAACGGCCAGTCGGCGTTGGTCGCGCCGTTTCCGGCCAGCTCCACGACCCGGTGCTGCGTCTGCCGCAGCAGCTTGATGTCCTCGCCGGGATCGATGCTGACGTCGACCGCGAAGAAGTCCTTGCCCAGCTTGAGTCCGGCCACGCGGGTCGCCTTGGCCAGACCGTCCAGCACCAGCCCGCACAGCATCGGACAGCGGTGGTAGCCCAGCGTCACGACCACCGGCCGCCCCTTGTGCAGCAGATCGTTCAGCAAGACGTGCGCGCCGTTCCCGTCCTGGAACCGCAGCCCCGCCGGCACCCTGTCCCCCAGGTGCTCGACCACGTCGATGTCTTGCAGCGCCGCCAGCGGCTCCGAGCCCCCCTCGGGGAACACCGCCTGCTGGGTCTCGCCGTAGGCGTGCGCGGCCGCCGGCGCGAGCAGCGCAAAGAGCGCCGCCGCGATCGCCGAGCCGAGCGTGAAGGCCTGCTTCACTTCGGCGCCCCCTCGGGCAGCGCGCCGGACAGGACCTCGTCCATCGCCTTCTCGATCGGCACGTGGGCGATCCCCTTGCTCCGATCGATCCAGCCGTAGCCGTCGAGATGGGCCTTGCGCTCGGTCCGCCAGTCGGCCAGGCGGTGGTCACCCTCGAACAGAACCTGGTCGACGATCCCGATCTCGGGCTGCCCCAGCATCACCGGCACCCGGCTGGGGCCGGTGGTGGCGTGGGCGCGAGCGGTCTCGCGGTGGAAGATGGCAACCGCCCAGACCGTTCCCCCCGCAAACAGGACCAGCGATGCCAGGCCGACCAGGATGACCTTGGTGAAGTCGATCTCGTCGTCGGAGCCGTGCTCGTCGTTGTCGTGGTTGCTGCTCATGGCTGGTGGTACCTGATCGAGACAGCGAGGTAGGGATCCTTGACCGGAACCGGCAGCTTGCCCCGAAGCCGCCAGATGGTGAAAGCCACCGCCAGCAGGCCGATGCCGAAGAAGGCGGTGAAGTCGGTCCAGTGGAACTTGAAGCCGTCGTGGTCGAGGCTGGGCATCACCAGCCAGATCACGTCCATCCAGTGGATGAACAGCAGCCAGGCGGCCACCCAGCGCAGCTTCTGCGGATCGCGCTTGAGCGACCGGGACAGCAGCGCCCCGAACGGAATGAAGAAGTGGCCGACGATGAGCAGGATGCCCAGGGGCGCCCACCCGGCGCCGAAGCGGGTGATGTAAAACGGCGTCTCTTCAGGCAGGCCCGCGATCCAGATCAGCAGGAGCTGCGAGAACGCGATGTAGGTCCAGAAGCAGGTGAACGCCAGCATCAGCTTGCCGATGTTGTGCGTGTGCTCGTCGCTCATCAGGCCGGCGAACCCGCCGGCCTTGCGCCCGATCGAGGTGGCGATCGCCAGCAGCGAGAGCGCCGAGAGGAAGCTCCCCGCGAAGTAGTAGACGCCGAACACGGTCGAGAACCAGGTCGGGTACAGGCTCATCAACCAGTCGAAGGCCGCGAAGGTGAACGTGAGCGCGATGAACGGCAGCCCGCCCGCCGACAGGTTGCGCATGCTCTGCAGCAGGCGAATCGGGTCGCCGCCCGCGTCCTGCCGCGCCGACCAGCCGTACAGCCGCTGGCCGATGAGGGCCGCGAAGACCAGAAACAGGAAGCCGCGCACGATGAAACCCGTGACGTTCAGGTAAGGAGCCTTGTGCGCGAGGACCTTGAGCGCCTCGTGGCCCAGGCTCTCGGGCGGGTTGACCCAGACGTAGGTAAACTTCATCCCCACGATCACCGGGATGAAGAGGAGGACAAAGAGCGGCACGGACAGGGCCATCGCCTCGACGGGGCGCCGCAGGATGGTCATCCACCGCGCGTGCGTGGTGTGGAAGATCATCAGCAGGATGACCGACGCCATCGAGATGCCGGCCCAGTAGGTGAAAGCGGTCAGGTACGAGTGGTACCCGGAGGCCGGATCCATCACGCAGCCCACGATGGTCAGGATGAGCAGCACCAGGCCGATGCCACCGCCAGCGGACAGCCACTTGCCGCCGCCGCTGAACGGCGGAACGCTGATTTTGGACGACGCGCTAGGGGCGCTCACCGCTTCTCCTCTTCGTGTTTCTGGGGCGCAGGCACCGGGTCGTTGACACCGGCCGGCAAGGACTCGAGCTGCTGGCGCACGTCGGGCGGTAGCGCGGCCGACGGCGTGTTCTGGCTGATCTGCAGGGCCCGCAGGTAGGCGACGACCGCCCACCGCTCCTCGACCGTGAGCTCGGCCGCGTAGGACGCCATCATGCCGAAGCCCTTGCTGATGACCTCGAAGATGTACCCGGCCGGCTTCTGGACGTAGTTCGCCTTGACCAGGGACGGCGGCGGCCGCAGGGCCATCTGCGTCGCCACGATGCTGTTGCCGTCGGCGGCCGGGCCGTGGCAGGTGGCGCAGGTGATGTCGAAGCGCTTGCGCCCCAGCTCAAGCAGCTTGCGCGACACCGGGATCGGCACGGTGTTCACGTAGTGCGGCAGCGGCTCCGTGTTGGATTGAATCGGGCCGTCCGGCTCGCGCCCGGCGGTCAGTGGCCGGTTCAGCGTGATCCGCTCGCGCGGGACCGTCCCCTTGGGCGCGGGGCGCATCCAGAGGCCGTCGGCGTAGAAGTCGCTCTCTTTGTAGCGGGTGGCCTTCAGCTGCCGATCCGCCATCGGGTCCAGGATGTTCTCGTCGCAGGCGACCGTGGTCATCGCGAGCAACGCCAGCATCGCGGCGCCCAGCATCCTTTGGAACCCCAGGCTCATCGCTCCGACTCCAGCACCAGCTCGGCTCCGACGGCGCCGGCGCCGCGCACGTCGGCCAGGACCTGGTCGGCGTTCCCCCCGGCCGGCAGCTCGACCGACAGGAAGTAGCCGTCGATCGATGCGCGCGTGAAGGCCTCCGACTCGAACACCGGGTGATACGGCCTGGGCAGCCGGGCCAGCGTGAAGAACCCGAAGAACGACGACGTCCCGGCCAGCAGGATCGCCAGCTCGAACGTGATCGGAATGTTGGCCGGCGGCCCGTGCAGCGGCCGGTTCCCGACGTTGATCGGGAAGTCGATGACGTTGCAGAAGTAGATCATCGAGTAGGCGATGAGCGCCCCGGCGATGGCGCCGCCGAGGACGATGGTCGGGATCATCGGCCGGCCCAGCCCCAGCGCCTTCTCGAGCCCGTGGATCGGCATCGGCGTGTGCGTGTCCAGCTGCTTGTGGCCGGCCTCGCGCAGCTTGGTCGTTCCGGCCAGCAGACCCTCCGGGGTGGCGAACTCGGCGATCACGAACCGCCGCGGAACGAAGCCGGAGTCTTCGTGACCGGCCGACATCAGTGCGTCTCCCCCGCCGGCTCGGCGGTCGGGTCATGCGCCAGCTCGTGCCGCAGCTCCTTGACCTCGGTGACCGCGACGGCGGGCACGAACTTGAGGAACAGCAGGAACAGCGTCGAGAACAGGCCGATGGTGCCGATGAACAGCGTGATGTCGACCCAGGTCGGCGAGTAGTTCTTCCAGCTGGACGGCAGGAAGTCCCGGTGCAGCGAGATGACGACGATGGTGAACCGCTCGCACCACATGCCGACGTTGATCAGGATCGACGCCACCCACAGGACCCAGAGGTTGGTGCGGCAGCGCTTGGACCAGAACAGCTGGGGGACGACGCAGTTGCAGGTGACCATCAGCCAGTAGATCGGCGCGAGCGGGCCGTGCTGGCGAACCCGGAAGAACTGCGAGTACTCGTACTCGCTGCCGCTGTACCACGCGATGAAGTGCTCCATCACGTAGCCGTAGGTCACCATCATGCCCGTCACGAGCATGACCTTGGCCATGTTCTCCAGGTGCTTGGGCGTGACCACGTGCTTGAGGCCCAGGAACTCGCGGGCCGGCAGCATCCAGGTCAACACCATCGCGAAGCCCGAGAAGACGGCGCCGGCGACGAAGTACGGCGGGAAGATCGTGGTGTGCCAGCCCGGCAGGACCGACACCGCGAAGTCGAAGGACACGATGGTGTGGACCGAGAGCACCAGCGGCGTCGACAGGCCGGCCAGCAGCAGGTAGGCCCACTTGTACTCCGCCCAGTGCCGGCCCGAGCCGCGCCAGCCCATGGCGAAGATGCCGTAGATGAGGCGCTTGGTCGGGCTCTTGGACGAATCGCGCAGCGCCGCCAGGTCGGGGACCAGCCCCAGGAACCAGAACAGCAGCGAGATCGTGAAGTAGGTCGAGACCGCGAAGACGTCCCAGGTCAGCGGGCTCTTGAACTGCGGCCAGATGCGGTGGACGCTGGGGTACGGCATCAGCCAGTACGCCGCGAACCAGGGGCGGCCGGTGTGCAGGAGCGGGAACAGCAGCGCGCAGATGACCGCGAACAGCGTCATCGCCTCGGCGAACCGGTTGATCGAGGTTCGCCACTTCTGCTGGAACAGCAGGAGGATCGCGGAGATCAGCGTGCCGGCGTGACCGATACCGATCCACCAGACGAAGTTGATGATGCCGAACGCCCAGCCGACGGGGATGTTGTTCCCCCAGCTGCCGATCCCCTTGTACAGCGTGTAGGTGATCGCGATGACCAGCAGGCCCAGCGCCGACAGGGCGCAGCCGAACAGCATCCACCAGCCCTTGCCCGGGCCACGCCAGACGTGGTCGAACAGGCTGTCGTTGATGGTCCGATCGGTGTGCTTCCCCTCGATGAGCGGGATCGGCTCGAGCGGGTCGTTCGGCAGGATGGCGGGTTCAGGAGCGGCCATCTGTCAATCCACCTTCGCCAGTTCGGGGTTGAGGTTCCGCACGCGCGCCAGGTACGCGGTGCGCGGCCTGGTCGCCAGCTCGTGCAACAGATCGTAGCGACGCGGGTCGGCGTGCGCCTTGGACACCTTGGCGGAGGGATCCTGCAGCGACCCGAAGACGATGGCCTGGGTCGGGCACCCCTGCTGGCAGGCCGTCAGCAGCTCGCCGTCGGCGATGGCGCGACCCTGGATGCGGGTCTCGATGCGCTTGCGCTCGATCCGCTGCACGCAGTAGGTGCACTTCTCCATGACGCCGCGCGACCGGACGGTGACGTCGGGGTTCATCCCCATCTGCCGGGCCGGGCTGACGTCGTTGGTGTAGTTGAGGAAGTTGAACCGCCGGACCTTGTAGGGGCAGTTGTTGCTGCAGTACCGGGTGCCGATGCAGCGGTTGTAGACCATCTCGTTCAGGCCCTCGTCGCTGTGGACGGTGGCGTTGACCGGGCAGACGTACTCGCACGGCGCCGTCTCGCACTGGACGCAGCCCAGCGGCTGCGTGACCACCAGCGGGTCGGCGGGCGAGCCCTCGAAGTAGCGATCGACGCGCAGCCAGTGCATCTCGCGGCCGCGCCAAGTGTTGTCCTTGCCGACGACCGGGATGTTGTTCTCGGACTGGCAGGCGACGATGCACGCGCTGCAGCCCGTGCACTTGTTGAGGTCGATCGCCATGCCCCACTTGTACTGCTGCTTGCTGTAGTCCCAGGGCTGGTGGATGTAGGGCTGCGGTCCCCGGCGCCCTTCCAGCTCTTCGTTCAGCGTCGAGTGAGGGTTCAGCACCTCGCTGAGCGGGGCGGCCACCGCGGGGGGCGGGATCTCGCGCCCGTCGGGGGCCATCGTCCAGTGGTCCTGGGTGATGGCGAACCGGTACTTGCTGCCCGTCACCGAGACGGTGGCGCCGCGGTCGAACCAGGGCGCCTCGCTGGTGCGGATCGCGTTGGCGTTGAAGCCGACCTGCGCGCCGATATGGCCGGTGCGCTCGCGCCCGTAGCCGAGCGGCAGCGTGATCGCCTCGTCGGCGTGGCCGGGGACGATCATGGCGGGCCCATCGACCGCGCGCTGCTTGATCGAGACCGTCAGCCAGTCACCCGTCTCGATCGACAGCTTCTCGGCCGTCGCCGGCGAGAGCAGGATCGCGTTGTCCCAGGTCAGCTTGGTGACCGGCTGGGGGAGCTCCTGCAGCCAGGCGTTGTTCGCGAAGCGGCCGTCGAACACCTTGGGATCGGGAGCGAACGCGACCTCGATGCCGTTGCCGCGGGCGGCTCCTTCGCGGGCCAGCAGCGGACCGGCGGCCTGCGCCAGCGCCTGCGCGTTGATGGTCGCGCCCGCTTCCGCGCCGGCGCCGGTGTCGGGGACGACGCCGTCCGCCAGCCAGCGCTCCCAGACCGCGTCGAACGCGGCGAAGGCCGCGCCGCCCTTGGCGGTGGCCAGCTTGGCCTCGCTGCCCCAGTACTTCTGCAGCAGGGCGTGCGTCCCCTGGTCCCCTTCGTTGACGAACGCGGCCAGCACGTCGGCCTCGGTCTTGCCGCCCCAGAGCGGATCGATCAGGGGCTGGATGACGGTGACGACGCCGTCGCTGGCGCGACCGTCACCCCAGGACTCCAGCGAGTGGGCGGCCGGGATGAAGTAGTTGCAGCCGCCGGCCGTCTCGTCCTCGTAGAGGGCGGTGTAGATGACGTTCGGGACGCGCTTGAACAGCTGCGCCAGCTTGAAGTCGACCGGGCCGCCGTAAACCGGGTTGTCGGCGGTGATCACCAGCGTCTCGACCACGCCGGCGGCGATCTCCTCGACCAGCCCGCGCAGGGCCTCGGGGCCGCTGTTGGTGTCGGTGGTCAGCGGCGCCCCGTACTCGACCGTCTTGCCGATGTTCTCCAGGGCCGAGTTGAGCGCGGCCACCAGCGCGTGGACCACCGCCGGCTGGCGTCGACCGGCCACCACCAGGCAGCGGCCGCGGTTTCGCTCGAGATCGGCCGCCACGGCGGACAGCCACTTCTGATCCCAGGCGGGGGCGCCCTGGGCCAGGGTGCCGAGCGCGCCCAGCCCCGGGAGCTTGGGCGCCAGCATCGCGCACAGCGCCGCCGTGAAGGCCGGCACGTCGCCGCCGCGCAGCCGCAAGCGGTGATCGGCGGTCATCCCGGTCACCGTCATGGCCGGCTCGACGACGTACAGGCGGTTCATGTCGCGGGTCGGCTCGCGGCGACCCGAAAACTCGCGCGACAGTCGGGTCTGCTCCGGCCCGTCGTTCAGGAAGTCGGCGTCCAGCGACAGGATCACCGAAGCCTGCGTCAGCCGGTTCCGCGCGACCAGCGGCTTGCCGAACGCCAGCTTGGCGCCGTCCACCGCGCCGTCACCCGCGACCGACGCGTAGCTGACGAACTTGGCGCGCGGGAAGCGCTCGAGGATCCGGCGGCGCAGGTCGGCCAGCAGCGGCGAGGTGGTCGGGCCGGTCAGGAACCGGAGCCCGGCCCCGCCGTTCCCCGCGAACCCCAGGCAGCGGGCGCGCGTCTCGGACAGGAACGTCGTCCAGGCGATCGGCTTGTCGGAGCGCCGGATCTGCTTGGCCCGGTCGTCGTCGTAAAGGCCCAGGATCAGGGCCTGCTCGAAGGCCGTGGTGGCCCCCAGCGTGTCGGGGTGGGAGGGGTTCCCCTCGACCTTGGTCGGGTGGCCGATGTGGCTCTCGACCAGGAGACCGCTGGTGTACCCCTCCAGCGCGTAGCCGGTGGCGAAGTGCATCGCGTTGCCCGGCGTCATCTCTTCGGGCCGGCGCACGAACGGCACGATCTTCTCGTTCGGCTTCTGACAGGCGGCGCCCAGCGTGGCGACGGCTGTCGAGACGCCCAGCACCTGCATGAAGCCGCGGCGGGAGACGCCCTCCAGCTCCGAGGCGCCGGCCGGGAACTCGCCCTTGGCGCTGGACGGCAGCACGCCGGCCCGCTCGTCCATCGAACGCCACACGCCGCGCGGCTCCAGATCGACGTTCTTCTGGGCGGCGCCGCCAAAGATGGGGAGCGAGCGCTTGCCCTTGCGCTCTTCGCGCTCGGCCTTCGCCTTCTCCTGGCTCTCGTCGCAGCTCATCGCGGGGACCTCATCGGTGGCACGTGGTGCAGCTGGTGCGCGTGTGAACGTCGTTCTCCACGAGCAGGCGGCGTCCAGTCTCCTCCGGATCCCCCTCCGGCTTCCAATCCATGTTCACGACCTCGGAGACGGGCCGCAGGTTCTTCTCCGGATGCCTGTGACAGTCGAGGCAGAAGCCCATGGTCAACGGCTCTTCCTTCTCGACGGCGGCCATCTGGTCGACGCGCCCGTGGCAGCTCACGCAACCCACGCCCTTGTTCACGTGGATCGAGTGATTGAAATAGGCGAACTCGGCCACCTTGGTGACCCGCCGCCACTCGATCGGCTTGTTCTGGATGAAGCTCTCCCGAACCTTCTCCAGGATTGGGCTCTTGTTCCAGATCTGGGAGTGACAGTTCAGACAGAGCTGCGTCGGCGGAATGCTCGCCGACGGCGACTTGTCGACCGTGTTGTGGCAGTACCGGCAGTCGATCCCCTCGTCACGGGTGTGGTGCCGGTGATCGAACTGGATCGGCTGCTCGATCGGTTCCTGCATCTGGCGCGCGTAGGGCGTGCGCGCGTAGAGCATCAGACCTCCCGGAACGCCCACCGCCCCCGCCGCCACGAGAAAAAGAGAGATCTGCGCGAGCGTGTTGTGCTTAGGCCGAAAGAGGAGATTCATCCCCGTCGCGCAGCATTTATGCCGGAGTCGGCTTCTACGTCAAGAGAAGTATTTGCGCCCGCAACGATCTCGATCGTCCCGCGGATTACCCGCGCGGCGCGCGCGTTCGAAAGCCGACTTCAGAAGCCGATCCGGCGCATCACGAAACGTGGCAACGCGCGGATCGCCAGCATCACCAGCGCCCAGATTCCGGGTGCGTAGATGACCGGACGACCGCGGTCGATCGCGGTGACCACCTGCGCGGCCACCGCGTCGGCGTCGGCCGCGAACGGCGGCGCCTTCAAGCCTTCGGTCATGCTGGTGCGAACGAAACCCGGCTTCACGCAGATCGTCTTGAGGCCGCTGGCCCGGAACTTGTGGTCGAGGCCTTCCAGGTACCGTGAAAGACCG
>DATJWP010000052.1:0-19776 GCA_035578045.1 Polyangia bacterium
AGCCGCGTCACCACCACCGCCCGCTCCGTCGACAGCTCCCAGTTCGAGGGGAAGCGCGCGCTGTGGATGGGCACGTCGTCGGTGTGACCGGAGACGATGAAGCGGCGGTCGGGGATGCCCGCCAGCACCTGCGCCACGCTCGCCAGCGCCGCCTGGCCCTCCGGCTTCAGATCGGTCTTGCCCGGGTCGAACAGGATCTTGTCGCCCAGCCGCACGATCATCCGGTTCTCGCGGATCTCGACCTGCAGCTTGCCGGCGTCGGTCAGCGCCTTGAACTGCGTGACCAGCTTGCGGAACTGCGCGGCGCGCTCCTCGGCCTGCGCCTGCGCCTTCTTCATCTCGTCCATGCGCTTTTGCGCCTGCTCCAGCTCACCGCCCAGGTTGCCGCGCTCGGTCTCCAGCCGCGACACGTCCTGACCCATCGAGGTCAGCTTGGCGCTCAGCAGCGCCAGCCGCGCGTCGCGCGTCGCGACCTCCTTCTTGCGCAGCGCGGTCTCCTGGTCCAGGGCCTTCTGGGTCTCGGCCAGCTTCTCCTTCTGCTGGTCGCGGTCCTTCACCGTCGCGTTGTACAGGTCCTCGTTGACGCCACAGGCGGCGGCGCCCATCGCCAGGGCGATGGCCAGGAACGTGGTGGTGAGGGTCTTCGTCATCGGGGGGCTCCTTTGCTGGTGGCGCGGACCGGCGGGGCCGGCTTCGCAAACACGCGGTCCAGGATCGAGTCCAGATCAGCATCGGTCAGCGGGCGCTTCGCCGGCGAAAAGTCCCAGCTCAGGTTGGCGGCCAGGCGGGCGCGGACGCTGTCGCGCGCGTGTCCCAGCCGGCCCAGCAGGGCGGCGCGCTCCTCGATCTCGGCGCGGTACATGCTGGCCCGCCGGTCGGCGTCCACCTTGGCGCGGCCGACCGGGCGGCGTGGTTGCATCCAGTCGAACGGCATCGGGCTGGGACGCGGCATGGCCGGTACTTTAACGCCGTTCGGCGTTCTCCGCGCGCTTCGCGTCGTCCCAGAGGCGGTCCTGCTCCTCGGGCGAGGCGTCGGACACCGCGCGCCCCTGCGCGGCCAGCGCCCCCTCGATGAAGGCGAACCGGCTGGCGAACCGGTCGGTCGAGTCGCGCAGCGCCTGCTCGGCGTCCAGCCCCAGCTTGCGGGCCAGGTTCACCGTCGCCTGCAGCAGGTCGCCCAGCTCGTGCTGCATGGCCCGGCGGTCGCCGCTGGCGCGGGCCTCGTCGAACTCGCGCAGCTCCTCGTCGATCTTGGCGCGCGGCCCGTCGGCGTCCGGCCAGTCGAACCCCACCGCGCTGGCCTTCTCGCCCGAGCGGGTGGCGCGCAGCAGCGCCGGGGCGCTCTTGGGCACGCCGTGGAGCGCCCCGTGCTTCCCCTTCTCGGCCTTCTCCGCCGCCTTCAGCTTGGCCCAGTTGGCCAGCACCGAGTCCGCGTCCTTGGCGACCACGTCGCCAAACACGTGCGGGTGGCGGCGCACCAGCTTGGCGACGATGCCGCGCGCGACGTCGTCGATGCCGAACTTCCCCTCCGCGAACCGCAGCTCGGACTGAAACACGATCTGCAGCAGCAGGTCGCCCAGCTCCTCGCGGTGGTCGGCGACGTCCCCGTCGGCCAGCGCGTCGACCACTTCGTAGGTCTCCTCGACCAGGTAGGGGACCAGCGTCTCCAGCGTCTGCTCCCGGTCCCACGGGCAGCCGTCGGGCGCCAGCAGGCGCTGCATGAGCCCGACCAGCTGGCTCACCGCCGCGCCGGTCTGCTTTCCAGGCAGGGGCGTCAGATCGGGCAGGGCGGGTGTCTCGGGCGGGTTTCGGGGTGAGTCTTGGGTTGCCACGGCGCGCGAGGATAACGCGTTGAACGGTCGAGGGTCGCGTGCTATCTCGTCACTGTTGAGCGAGACCGTCACCGAGCGACTGACCCTGGAGGACAACCGGGTCGCGCTGGCCTTGTTCGGAGAGCGCAACTCCAACCTCAAGCTGATCGAGCGCGAGACCGGCGCCCAGCTTCACAGCCGCGGCAATGACCTGACCATCGTGGGGCCGGGCGACGAGGTGGCGGTCGCGCGCAGCCTGGTCGAGCAACTCTACGGAATGGCCCGCGGTGGCGCGCCCATCAGCCCCGAGGACATCGGCCGCGCCGCCGTCGCGTTGCGCGCCGACGCGGGCGTCGATCTGAGGGACGTCTTTCACGACACCATCCTGGTGGCGGGGCGCGCCCGGCCGATCGCCCCGAAGGGCCTGGCCCAGAAGCGCTACGTCGACGCCATCCGCGAGCACGACATCGTGTTCGGCATCGGGCCGGCGGGCACCGGCAAGACCTACCTGGCGATGGCGCTGGCCGTGCGCGCGCTGATGGAGAAGCAGGTCAAGCGGATCATCCTGACCCGTCCGGCGGTCGAGGCGGGTGAGCGGCTGGGGTTCTTGCCGGGGAGCATGGAGGAGAAGGTCTCGCCCTACCTGCGGCCGCTCTACGACGCGCTCCACGACATGATGGACTTCGAGAAGGCCGACCAGCTGGTGACGCGGGGTCTGATCGAGGTCGCGCCGATCGCCTTCATGCGCGGGCGGACCCTCAACGACGCGTTCGTCATCCTCGACGAGGCGCAGAACACCACCAGCGAGCAGATGAAGATGTTCCTGACCCGGCTGGGGTTCGAGTCCAAGGCGGTGATCACGGGCGACGTCACCCAGATCGACCTGCCCGACAACCGCCGCTCGGGCCTGAACGAGGCGATCAACCTGCTGTCCGGCATCCCCGGCATCGCCTTCCGCTACTTCACCGAGGTCGACGTGGTCCGCCATCCGCTGGTCCAGGAGATCATCAAGGCGTATGAGGCGAACCGGCCCGAGCGCCGATCACAGCCATTCGGCGCCAACCGACAGCCCGAAAACCGACCCGACGCCGCCCGGGCCCCCCTGGCCGGAGGCGAAGGTGACGAGCCCGATGGCGCACGGTGAGACGTCGACCTCGGCGCTGAGCGCCAGGCCCCGGACGGGCAGGTACCGGGCGCCGACCGCGACCCGCGGCTGAACGATCGCCCCCAGGAGCCTGCCGTTGCTCTCCGGCGCCGTGCTCGCCAGGCGGACCACGCTGGCCGCCGCGCCGGCCGAGCCGTAGGGGGTCAGCGCGCCGCGCCGCAAGGCGAGCGAGAAATTGAACGGATAGAGGCCGACGCCCGAGGTCGTGAAGGCCGCCGTGACGTCGTTCGACCAGACGGTCTTGAGAGACAGCATGGAGGGCGCCTTGGCCGGCTCCTCGGCCCGCGCGCCGAGCCCCATCGCGGTCAGAGCCAGGAACGTCAGCAACGCGCAGGTGGTCTTCATGGTGATCTCCGGTGTGGCGGGGTACACGGAGACCCATCGCAACAACGAGACCAACTGAAACCCCGCGGAACATGGGCAGTTACGGGTCGTGACCACCCTGTCCGGACGCGTGCGGGGCGTCCGAACGGGGCGATCGAACTGATGTAATCTGGGGGTGGTGAGCGACCCGGACCGTTCTCGTTACGAGCTGGCGCAGCTGGTCGCGACGTCGCGCGCGATGGCGTCGGAGCGCGACATCGGCAAGCTGCTGGCGCTGATCCTGGAGAGCTGCCGGCACGTGACCGGGGCGGACGCCGGCAGCGTCTATGTCGTCGAGGACGAGGCGGGGGCCAAGCGCCTCCGGTTCATGCTGTCGCAGAACGACTCGATCCCCATCAACTTCCGCGAGTTCACGCTGGCGGTCGACGGCAACTCGATCGTCGGTCAGGCGGTGCTGTCCGGGCAGCCCATCAACATCCCCGACCTGTCGAAGCTGCGCGAGGCGACCCAGACGCGCACGCTGAGCCACAACCGGAGCTTCGACGACAAGACCGGCTACCGGGCCCGGTCGATGTTGACCGTGCCGATGATGTCGGCCATGGGCGAGGTCATCGGCGTCGTCCAGCTCATCAACAAGAAGCGCGATCCGGCCCGGCCGCTGGGGGACAGCGAGGCGGTCCCTTTCGACGCCGCGGCCGAGGAGCTGGCCCTGGCCTGGGTCGCCCAGGCCGGCGTCTCGCTGGAGAAGGCGCTGCTCTACGACGAGATCCGCCAGATGTTCGACGGGTTCGTCGACGCCGCCGTGGTGGCGATCGAGCAGCGGGACCCGACGACGTCGGGGCACTCGCGCCGCGTCGCCACGCTGTCCGTCGAGCTGGCGCGGCGGGTCGACGCGCTCCCGGATGGACCGCTGGCCGCGGTGCGCTTCGACGAGACTCAGCTGCAGCAGATCGAGTACGCGGCGGTGCTGCACGACTTCGGCAAGGTCGGCGTGCGCGAGCGCGTGCTGGTCAAGGCGCGCAAGCTCTATGAAGAGGACCGCCGCGCCATCCAGCTCCGGTTCGCGTACATCAAGAAGGCGCTTCAGGCCGAGTACGCGGAACGAAAGCTGCGGGTGGCGATGGAGCTGGCCCGGGACGACGCCGCCCGCCGCTTCGCGGAGATCGACGGCGAGCTGGGGAGCAAGCTGGACGAGCTCGACCAGGCCTGGGCCTTCGTCAACCGCGCCAACGAGCCGACGCTGATGGAGCAGGGCGGCCTGGAGCGCCTGGTCGAGATCGCGCGCATGACCTACCTCGCGTCGGACGGCGAGCTGCGTCCCTATCTGGAGCGGGAAGAGGTCGCGGCGCTGCAGATCCCGCGGGGCAGCCTGACCGAGGTCGAGCGGGTCGAGATCCAGAGTCACGTGGTCCACACCTTCAACTTCCTCAACAGCATCCCCTGGGGGAAGCGCTACGCCGACGTCCCCCGGATCGCCGGCGCGCACCACGAATACCTGAACGGCAGCGGCTACCCGCACCACCTGGGGTCGGCGGGGATCCCGGTCGAGTCGCGCATCATGACCATCGCCGACATCTTCGACGCGCTGACGGCGTCCGACCGCCCCTACAAGAAGGCCGTCCCCATCGACCGCGCGCTGGGGATCATCGAGGGCGAGGTGAAGGCGGGCAAGTGCGACGCCGAGCTGTTCCGCCTGTTCGTCGAGGCCGAGGTCTACAAGAAGGTCGTCTGAGCGTGCCGATCGCGACCCTGGCGCGCGGTCGCGCGCGCCGACAGATCGACGCCCAGGTCCGGCGCCAGGTGGCGGCGCGGGTCCGCGTGGCGCTGCGCGCGCTGCGGCGCTCGCGTTCGTCGGCCACGCTGGTCTTCACCGACGACGACGAGATCCGGATCCTGAACCGCGACTTTCGCCACCACGATCGCGCCACCGACGTGCTCAGCTTCCACCTGCAAGAGCTGCGCGGCGAGGCCGATCCCGCCGGCGAGGGCATCGTGCTGGGCGACATCGTCATTTCCGTCGAGACCGCCCGCCGCCGCGCGCACGGCCGCCGCCTGGTCGCCGAGCTGGAGCGCCTGGCGATCCACGGCCTCTGCCATCTCTTCGGTCACGACCACAAGAAGAAGGCGGAAGCGACCGTGATGTTCGCGCTCGAGCGGCGCCTGCGCCGGCTCCCGCTCTAGTTCGTGCCGGCGCCCGTGTCGATGCCGCGCAGTTGGCCGAGACGGCGGCGTAGCACCTTTGGGCCTGGAAAGGACCGAAAGTAATCCACCTCACGCTTCTTTGGCGAACTCAGCCGTGCGTGTTACCCTCCGGCCTCTCGACGAACAGGAGCGACTCTCATGCGGATTTCGGCCAAGACCATCTCTCTTCTTGCGGCGTGCACTTTTGCGATCGGAGTCGCGGTCGGGGGGTGCGGCAGCTCCTCGTCGTCGTCGCCGAATCTGAGCAGCCTCTGCACGCAGTACTGCAGCAAGTGCAACACCACCGGCGCCGGGTTGGCCACGCTCGCGATCTGCGCGAACTGCTCTTCGTTCTCGACCACGATGTCCACCTGCACGAACGAGTCGGCGATCGCCTCGGCCGCCCAGACCTGCGCGAACAAGGCGACCTGTGCCGACAGCGAGACCTGCTTCGAGAACGACATCCCCGAGTGTCAGGGCGCTTCGGGCACCGGTGGAAGCACCGGGGCGACGGGCGGCACCAGCGGGGGTGGTAACACCGCCGGCAGCGGCAGCGGGACCGGCGGCGCCGGCGGACGCCCAGGCGGGACGGGCGGGACGTCGAGCGCGACGGGCGGAACGCCTGGCGGCGGCGGCACGACCGGCGCGTCCGGCGACTGTTCGAGCTGCGACAAGGCCAACAGCTGCTGCATGGCCATCGCGACGCTCGCCGGCCAGGCGACCTCGCAGTGCACCCTGTCCACGGCAATGTGCAACTCCGCGGGCGCCGGGCAGGCCACTTACATCTCGAACTGCGCCCAGCTGCTGACGGCCGGGTCCGCCGTCAGCTCGGCCTGCAGGTAGCCTCAGAAGCGCATGCCGCGCTTGGCGCGGAACAGGAACCACTTCCAGGTCAGGTAACCGGCGCCGGCCACCGCGGGGACGACAAAGAAGGTCCCCGCGCCGGCCACGCCCAGGAGGACGGTTCCGCCCCAGGCCGCCGCCGCGAACACGCCCTTCTTCTTCGCTTCCGCTTTGTCGCGCTCGATCAGGCTCTCCATGCGCCGGTCCTCCGTGCCTCATAGGATGGCACCGGACCGGCCGCGACGCCACGGCGCGCCGGCCGCGGCGCGCTAATTCAGCAGTTGCGGGGGGTGCAGCGCGAACGGCGCGATCTCTGCGTCGAACCGGTCGCCGTCGCTGGTCACCATCTGGTAGGCCCCGCGCATCGAGCCCGAGGGGGTCGCGATCACGCACCAGCTCGTGTACTCGAACTCCTCGCCCGGGCGCAGCACCGGCTGCGCGCCGATGACACCCTCGCCCCGCACTTCCTGGACCGTGCCGAACGCGTCCGAGATGATCCAGTGGCGGCTCTTGAGCTGCGTGGTCACCGTTCCCTGATTGGCGATGTTCACCGTGTAGGCGAATGCATACTGCTTGGTGGCCGCGGAGGACCGGTCCGCCATGTACTCACTGCGAACCGTGACCAGAATTCCCCGTGTCAGCGCCGACGACATCGCACGTCAACCGTGCCAAAATCGGCGGGCTCATTCAAGCCGCGGCCCCCGGAGGTCTCATGCAGCTCAGTCAAAAACGATGTGTCCCCTGCGAGAAGGGGACCCCCCCGCTGGACGAAGCCGGCACCCGGTTGCTGCTGGAGGAGGTCGAGGGGTGGTCGGTGGCCGCGCCGCGGTCGGAGCCGCCGCGCATCACCAAACGCTACGAATTCGCTGACTTCCTGAGCGCGATGGCCTTCGTCGACAGGATGGCCGCGGTGGCCGAAGCCGAGGGGCATCACCCCGACTTCTGCGTCCACTACAGCCGCGTCGACGTGACGCTCTGGACGCACGCCGCGAACGGCCTGACCGAGAACGACTTCATCGTGGCGTCCAAGCTGGACGCGATGCTTCCATGACGGGAACCATCGCCATGACCGGCGCCACCGGGATGGTGGGGACCGCCCTGGCGGCCTCGTGCCTGCGCGACGGGATGCGGGTCGCCGCGCTGGTGCGCAACACGGCGCGCGCCGCCGACCGCCTGCCGTCGGCGACGCTGCACGCTTGGGACGCGACCGGCGGCCCGCCGCCCGAGGCCGCGGTGGCCGGCGCCGAGACGGTGGTCAACCTGGTCGGCGAGACGATGTCCGACGGGCGCTGGACGGAAGCGCGCATGAAGAAGCTGCGGGACAGCCGCGTCGTTGGGACGCGCGCGCTGGTGGACGCCCTGCGCGGGTTGTCGCCGCGCCCCAAGCTCCTGATTTCGGCCTCGGGGGTTGGCTACTACGGCGACCGCGGAGACGAGATCCTGACCGAGTCCTCGACCGCGGGGACCGGCTTCGTCGCGGAGCTCGCGCGCGACTGGGAGGCGGAGGCGCTGAAGGCCGAGGAGCTGGGGATCCGGGTGGTGCTCCTGCGCAGCGGCGTCATCCTGTCGCGGGACGGGGGGATGCTGAAGAAGATCCTGCCGCCGTTCCGGATCGGGCTGGGCGGCAAGATCGGCGCCGGCGGGCAGTGGATGCCCTGGATTCACCTCGAAGACGCGATCGGGCTCATCCGCCACGCGATGGAGCACCAGACGGTGCGCGGGCCGCTGAACGTCGTGGCGCCCGAGCCGGTCACCAACGCCGAGTTTGCGCGCGCCATCGGCGAGGTGCTGGGCCGCCCGACCGCGCTCACCGCGCCGGCCTTCGCGCTGCGCCTGGCGTTCGGCGGCATGACCGATGAGCTGTTGCTGGCCAGCCAGCGCGCCATGCCGGTGCGTACGCTGGAGAGCGGCTACACCTTCCGCCACCCGCTGCTGCGGGCGGCGCTGTTCGAACTGCTGGCGCGGCGCCCCCGCAGCGAGCCCGCGGAGGCCGCCAGCTCGACCTGAGGAGGGGATGGTGGCGGCGAAGGAGGAGGGGCTGGATCCCGCATCCAAGCGCCGGGTCGCGGTGGCGCTGGCTGGCGCGACGCTGGCCCCGCTGGCGCTGGCCATCGTGCTGGCGCTGGTGCTGTTGACCGGTCCGGCCGACCAGTCGCCCGCGCTGTCCCGGGCGGTCGAGCGCTGGCTGATCGCCAGCACCATCGCGGGCGGCGCGCTGGCCGCCGGCCTGGGCGCGCTGGCCGCGCGCGAGCTGCTGTCGCCGCTGCGCCGGCTGGCGGCAGGCGCGACACGTTCGGCCGCCGAGCTGGAGGCCCGCGTCGCGGCCCGCACGCGCGACCTGGAGGCGGCGCACACCGAGCTGGAGGCCCGATCGCGGCGCGGCGAGGAGGCCGACCGGCTGAAGAGCGCGTTCATCGCCAACATGAGCCACGAGATCCGGACGCCGCTCAACTCGGTGCTGGCCCTGTCGCAGCTGCTGCGCGACGGTGTGGCCGGTTCGCTGACCGCCGATCAGCGGCGCTACCTGGAGGTCATCGAGCGCAACGGCCAGGGGTTGTTGCACCTCATCAACGACATCCTGGACCTGTCGCGCATCGAGGCGGGGCACATCGAGATCGACGCGCAGAACCTGGACGTGTCCGCGCAGGTCGAGGCGGTCGCCGACGCGCTGGGCCCGCTGGCCACGGCCAAGGGGCTGGACCTGGCGATCATGCTCCCCCCGGATCTGCCGCGCGTTCGCGCCGACGCCGACCGCTTCCGTCAGATCCTGACCAACCTGGTGGGGAACGCGATTAAGTTCACCGAGACCGGGCAGGTGCGGGTCAGCGCCGACGTCCGCGACGGTGCCGTCACCCTGCACGTCACCGACACCGGCGTCGGCATCTCGGACGCGTACCGCGACAAGATCTTCGAGGAGTTCTTCCAGGTGGACCAGACTCTGGTGCGCCGGCAGGGCGGGACCGGGCTGGGGCTGGCCATCGCGCGGCGCCTGGCCCGCCTGATGGGAGGCGACATCTCCGTCGAGAGCGTCCCGGGGAAGGGGTCGCGCTTCTCGCTGCGGCTGGCCCGGGCCACCGGCGACGCGGCGCCGGACGCGCCCCCCGACCGTCCCGGCCCGGAGGCCGGTCCGGTGCTGCCCGCGTCGGTGCTGGTCGTCGAGGACAACGAGGACAATCTGTTCACGCTGAGGCAGGTCCTGGCGCGCCTGCCGCTGGACCTGAGCTTCGCGACCAGCGGGCGTCAGGCCATCGAGGCTTGCCGGCGACAGATGCCTGACTTGGTCATCATGGACGTGCAGATGCCGGGGATGACGGGGCTGCAGGCGACCGGCGCCATCCGATCGCTCCCCGGCGGGGGGCGGGTTCCGATCCTGGCGCTCACGGCCCAGGCCATGAAAGGGGACCGCGAACGGATCCTGGCCGCCGGCTGCGACGACTACGTCGCGAAGCCGTTTCAACCCAAGGAGTTGATCGACGCCATCGCGCGCCTCTTGCGCCGGACGCCGCCGGATGAGACGATCAGGTCGCGCGCGGCGCCCCCCGCCGGGCAGCCAACCGATCCTCAGACACCACATGGCGCGCATAATCCTCGTCGATGAACCGCCGGGCTCGGCCGGCGCGGCCGCCGACGCGCTGGGGCCCCGGGGGACCGGCCGCGTCGAGACCGCCGTCGCCGCGTCGATCGCCGCGGCCGGGGCCAAGGAAGGCGACTTCGTGGTCATCCGCGCCGATCGGCTCAGCGCGGCGCTGGCGGGCGGCGACGCCGCGCGCGACGAGGTGCTGCGCGAGACCTTCGAGGCCTTCGAGGACGGCGTCTGCCTGGTGGGCCCCGACGGGGCGCTCCAGATCGCCAACACGGTCGGCGAGAGGCTGTACGCGGGCGCGTTGCGCGAAGAGCTGGAGACCGCGGCGCGCGAGGCGATCGCCGGCGGGACCACGGCCGACCGCAGCCTGTCGATGGACGGACAGGTGTTCGCCGTGCACGCCTACCCGCTGCCGGGCCGCGGCGCGGTGCTGCACGTGCGGGACGCCACCGACGAGCGCGAGCGGGAGATCGGGCGCCTGCAGGCCGAGAAGCTGGCGTCGATCGGGCTGCTGGCCGCCGGCGTCGCGCACGAGATCAACAACCCGGCGGCCTTCGTGCTGGCGAACATCGAGGCGCTGGCCGGCCACCTGCGCCTGATCGAAGAGCGCCTGCGCGAGCCGGTGGGGCCGGGCGGCGCCCGCCGCGGCCTGTCCGACGTGCTGTTCGAGGCCAACATGATCCTCCAGGAGTCCAAGGAGGGGATGGCGCGCATCCATCGCATCGTGCGCGACCTCGGGTCGTTCTCGCACGTCGATGAAGAGGTCAGCGCGCCGGTGAACGTCAACCTGGCGATCGAGTCGGCGCTGGGGATGCTGCGCAACGAGCTGAAGTACCGGGCGCGCGTCGAGCGCGAGCTGAAGGCGTCGCGCCTGGTGCGCGCCACCGCCGCTCGCCTGGGGCAGGTGTTCCTGAACCTGATCTTGAACGCGGCCCAGGCCCTGGACGAGGCGAACGCCAAGCGCAACCTGGTGCGGGTGCGCAGCTTCGACGACGGCGCCGACGTGGTCGTCGAGGTCGTCGACAACGGCCCCGGCATCCGGGAAGAGGTCTTGCCGCGCATCTTCGAGTCGTTCTTCACGACCAAGCCGCGCGGCATGGGGACGGGCCTGGGGCTCCCCATCTCGCTGGGGATCGTCCGCTCGCTGGGCGGCGAGCTGCTGGTCGACACCCGGTCGGGCGAGGGGGCGACGTTCCGGGTGCGCCTTCCGGCCGACGAGGGCGCGCTGCCCGTGGCCGTGCCGGCGGCGGCCGTCGCCTCTGCCCCGCTGCGCGGCTACCCCAAGCGGCGCGTGCTGGCGGTCGACGACGAGGCGCTGCTGCTGAAGGCCTATCGCCGCATGATCGGCGACGCCCACGAGCTGACCACCGCGCTGGGCGGCTTCGACGCGCTGAGGCTGCTCGAGCGCGACCCCGACTTCGACGTCGTCCTGTGCGACCTGCAGATGCCCGAGATGTCGGGCATGGAGCTGCACGCCGCGGTTCGCTCCCGGATGCCGGCGCTGGGCGAGCGCTTCGTCTTCGTGACCGGCGGCGCGTTCTCGGCCGACGCGCGCCGCTTCCTCGAGGAGTCGGTGGCGGCGGTGATCCAGAAGCCGTTTCGCCTGGAGGATCTGCTGGCGCTCATCGAGCGCACCGCCGCCGGTCGCGATCCACCGCCGCCGGTGCCGAGCGGCGGCGGCCAGCCGGTCTCGCGCGCGAGCTGACATGCGCGAGCGCAAGCTGGTGGTCGCCGCACTGGTGCGCGACGGGACGAAGGTGTTGATGTCGCGGCGCCGCGCCGACCAGCCGATGCCGGGGTTGTGGGAGTTCCCGGGCGGCAAGGTGGAGCCGGGGGAGTCGCCGATCGCGGCGCTGGAGCGCGAGGTGCGCGAGGAGCTGGGTTGCCAGGTCGACATCGGCCGCATCCACGAGGTCGTGTTCCATCCCTACGGTGACTTCGACCTCTACATGCTGGTCTACGAGGCGCGGATCAGCAGCGGGACGCCTCGGGCCCTCGAGGTCGCCGAGTTCGCCTGGGTCGAGGCCGCGCGCCTCCCCGCGCTGGACCTGCTGCCCGCCGACTACCCGCTGGCGCGCGCGCTGGCCGCCGGTTGACCGCGCCCGCGCCCGCGGCCGACCCGACGACGGGACGCGCGTCCCATCCCGTGGTGTGGACCGTGCTCAACCTGCCGTTCGGCGCGCTGGGAGGTTTCGTGAGCGTGGCCCTCACGTTCATGGCGACGCGACGTGGGCTGTCGATCTCCGAGGGGGCGCTGCTGAACGGCGCCCAGCTCCTGACGCAGTGGCTGAAGTGGCTCTGGGCGCCGATCGTGGACGTCACCCTGTCGCCCCGCACCTGGTACCTGATCGCGACCGTGGCTTCGGCGTTCGGTGTCCTGGCCATGGCTGCCGTTCCGCTCGACACCGCCACGCTGGACATCCTGCTGGCGATCATCGCCGGCGCCAGCCTGATCAACTCGGTGGTGGGGATGAGCGTCGAGGCGATGATCGCCGCCTCGACGGCCCCCGATCAGATCGGGCGGGTGAGCGCCTGGTTTCAGGCCGGCAATCTGGGTGGCAATGGCCTGGGGGGCGGGCTCGGGCTCTGGCTGGCCGCCACGTTGCCGAGGCCATGGATGTCGGGCGCGGTCGTCGGAGCGCTGTTCCTGCTCTGCTGCGCCGCGCTGGCGGCCCTCCCCCACGTCGGAACGCGGGCGGCCCACCCGTCGCGCGGCCTCGCGGGCGCGTGGCGCGCCACCAGGCAGGTGGCCCGGGAGCTCGCGGGCCTGCTCAAGACCCGGAGCGGGTTCCAGGCGGCGGTGCTGTGTGCGCTGCCGGTCTCGACCGGCGCCGCGCAGGGCGTGCTGACCCAGGCCAAGATCGCGGCGCTCTGGGGCGCCGGCGCCGCGCAGGTGGCGCTGGTCCAGGGCGCCATCTCCGGCCTGGTGACCACCGCGGGCTGCTTCCTGGGCGGCTTTCTTTGCCAGCGCATCCACCCGCGCGCCGTCTACGTGGCGGTGGGGCTCGCGATGAGCGCGGTCGCCGTGGCCATGTGTCTCAGCGCCCAGACGGTCGACACCTACGTCGGCTGGAACCTGGTCTATTCGTTCGTCCTGGGGCTGGCGTACGCCGCATTCACGGCCCTGGTGCTGGACGCCATCGGCACGGGCGCCGCGGCGACCAAGTACAACGTGTTCGCCTCGCTCTCGAACTTTCCGCTCTGGTGGCTCGGCCTCTTGCTGGGCGTCGCCGCCCAGCGCTGGGGCGCGCGCGCGATGCTGCTCACCGAAGCGGCGTTCGGCTTCGCGGGCGTGACGGCTTTCCTGGGCGGCGTGCGCCTGTTTCGAGCCCGCGTCGGACCGCCCAGCGCGGTCTAGGCCCGATGCCGTCGGCCTAGACCTGGGGAGCGGGCTCGACGTCGGCGGGGGCGGGGGCAGGTTCGCCGGTGGGCACTTCGGGAGTCGGTTCGGCGACGATGGCGTGGGGCTGGGCCGCGGTGGCGGCCGCGCGCAGGGCCTCGCGCTCGGCGGCGCGGGCCGCCTCGGTCGCGTCGCGCTTGCAGGCGCCGCACATCGACGGCTCGGCCCAGGCGCCCAGGTGCGTCTGTAGCTGGCTCTCGGGCGGCCAGTAGATCGGCGTCGCGCACTGCTTGCACGGGATCTCGACCGTCTTCTTGTCCTTCAAGAAGTCGACGCAGGACTGGCAGCGCTTCTCGGGGGGCCGGATCTCGCGGCGCCGCTTCTTGCGATTGCGCGAGCGCTTCTGGTTGGCGGCAGCCGGCGCCGTGGTGACGGTGGACGTCTCGGGCACGGCGTCGGGCGCCGCCTCGGCGGCCGGCGGGGCAGCCTCGGCGGCGGTCTGCTCGACCTTCTCGCCGGCCTTCTCCTCGACCTTCTCTTCGACCTTTTCTGGTGTCTTCGGCTCGGGCCGCACGCCGGCCGCCAGCTGGGCCTGCTTGGTCCAGGTCCAGGTGCCTTCGCAGTTCTCGGTCTTGCAGGGGATCTGCCGATCCTCCAGCTCGCCCATCTCCTTGGCGCAGACCTCGCAGTACTGCGGGTAGGGATCGCCGGTCTTGCCACGCACGGCCCGCGCCAGCTGGGCGCCACGCTTGTCGAGCCAGGTCCGCTTGCAACCCGAGCGGCGGCAGGGGCGCTCGACGTCCTTCGTCCCCTGGTAGACCTTGAGGCAGCTCTCGCACATGCGCCGCGGCGCCTTCGGGAT
The DNA here is from genome assembly GCA_035578045.1 of Polyangia bacterium. Lineage (GTDB taxonomy): Bacteria > Myxococcota_A > Polyangia > Fen-1088 > Fen-1088 > JADGRB01. Next base: position 14,110 of record DATJWP010000052.1, read on the forward strand.
CGGCTTGCCGGCCAGGCACTCGTCCAGCTGGTCCCCACGCGCCCAGGTCCAGGTGTTCTTGCAGCCGGACGTCCGGCAGCGAACCTGCCGGTCGGCGATGCCGCCGAACTCGGCCTTGCACGTGTCACACATGCGACGGGGCGCCTCGTTCGACAGCCCGGCCGCGTAAGCCTGGATCTGCTCGTCGGCGTTCCAGGTCCACTTGTTCTTGCAGCCGTTGATGCCGCAGCCGACGGCGCGGTCCTTGAGCTTTCGGAAGACGCCCTCACACTGCGCGCAACGCAGCGCCGGGGCTTCCGGCTCGATCTCCGGCGCGCCGGCAACCAGCTGCGCCCGGCGCGAGAAGGTGGCGGTGCGGCTGCAGCCCGGGACCGCGCAGGGGAGCGCCTTGTCGGTCAGCCCGGCCAGCTTGCCCTCGCACCCCGCGCACAGCCCGCGCGGCGCCGGGCGGCCGGCCGCGGCGGCCTCGACCTGCGCCATCGCGCCCCAGGTCCAGGTGCCGTCGCACCCGGGCCGGTCGCAGGGACGCTCCGCGTTCTGGGCCTGGCCATACGCCTGGCGGCAGGGATCGCACATCGACGACGTCGGGTCGGAAGGGTCGGCGGCGCCGCGGCCGCCTAGCTTGGCGGCCTTACCACCTGCGATGCTGATCCAGGTGCGCGTGCAACCACGAACAGAACAGGGCGACGACTTGGCGCCCAGACGATCGGCGAGCGTAAATCCGGCGAGACCCATGGCGGGGTCACTATGCTGACCAAAGCCCCGGCCGCGTGCAAGCCCCAATGAGTGACGGTCCTGTTGCGTCCCCGGGGGGGTGGGGGTAAACAAGGCCCCGCCCAAAGATGCAAATTACCATCGAGGATCTGTCGCCGGTCGAGAAGCGGGTCGAGTTCGAGCTCCCCTGGACCGACGTCGCCCCCAAGCTCGACAAGGCTTACGACAGCCTGCGCAAGGGCGTTCGCCTGCCCGGGTTCCGCCCCGGCAAGGTGCCGCGCGCGCTGCTCGAGAAGATGTACCGCCGTCAGGTCGAGGACGAGGTCGCCCGCGACCTGGTGGAGCGCACGATCAGCCAGGCCATCCACGAGAACCAGATCCAGCCGGTGGCGCCGCCCGCCGTGGCCGAGATCGAGATCAAGCAGGGTGCACCGTTCAAGTTCTCGGCGCGGGTCGAGGTGCGGGCCCAGGTGACCCCCCAGGACTACGCCGGCGTGCCGGTCTCGCGCCGGCCGCCCAAGGTGACCGACGAGCAGATCGACGAGGCGCTCGAGGGGTACCGCCGCCGCCTGACCCAGTTCAAGCCGGTCGAGGGGCGCCAGGAGACGGGCCCCAGCGACCTGGTTCGCGTCGAGCTGACCGGCCGGGTCGGCGAGCACAAGATCAAGCGCCGCGAGGTGCTGGTCGATCTGGAGGACGACGTGGGCGGACCGCTGCCCGGGCTGGCCAGCCGCCTGCGCGGCAAGGCGATCGGCGGCGAGGGGACCGTCGAGGTCGACTACACGCTGCCGGCCGAAGGGCCGCCCGCCGAGATGGCCGGCCGCCACGTCCACCTGAACGTGGCCATCAAGGAGGCGCGCGAAAAGCAGGTGCCGGCGCTGGACGACGAGCTGGCCAAGGACACCGGCGAGGCCGAGACGCTGGACGGGCTGCGCGCCAAGGTGCGCGAGAAGCTGGTCGAGACCGAGCAGCAGCGCATCAAGCGCGAGATGGAGCGCGCGCTGGTGAAGGAGATCGTCAAGCGCAACAGCTTCCCGATCGCCCCCGCGCTGGTCGAGCGTTACGCGCAGGCGCTGGTGAACCGCACCAAGAACCAGCTGGCCATGATGGGCGTCGACGTCGAGGCCTTCGACGACGCGCGCATGCGCCACGAGGTGCGCGGCGAGGCCGAAGAAGAGGCGCGCGGCTCGATCCTGCTGCAGACCATCGCCGAGCGCGAGGGGCTGACCGCGACCGACGCCGACGTGCAGAAGCGGGTCGCCGAGCTGGCCATCGCGCGCAACGTGGGCGCCAAGCAGCTCCGCGGCGAGCTGGAGAAGGAAGGGCGCATCCCGCAGATCGAGGCGCAGATCCGCGAGCAGAAGACGCTTGATATGCTGATCTCGCAGGCTAAGATCACCGACGAAGATCCTCCGACCACGCCCGAGGGGTCGTTGATCGTCACGCCCGAAGAGGCGCGACGTCAGGCCCGCTCCAAGGACAAGTAAGAAGAAAAGGAACCGCCCCATGCGCGACGTCCCGCCGCCCCCCATCTCGAACTTCATCATCCCGACCGTCATCGAGCAGACCCACCGGGGTGAGCGCGGCTGGGACATCTTCTCGCGCCTGCTCAAGGACCGGATCATCTTCCTGGGGACGGCGGTCGACGATCAGGTCGCCAACATCATCATCGCCCAGCTCCTGTTCCTCGAGAGCGAGGACCCGGACAAGGACATCATGCTGTACATCAACTCGCCGGGCGGCATGGTCACGGCGGGGCTGGCGATCTACGACACCATGCAGTACGTGCGCCCGGACGTGGCGACGTTCTGCATGGGGCAGGCGGCCTCGATGGGGTCGTTCCTGCTGGCGGCCGGCACGAAGGGCAAGCGGTTCACGTTGCCCCACTCCAGCATCCTGATCCACCAGCCGCTGGGCGGGTTCTCGGGCCAGGCCACCGACATCGACATCCACGCCCGCGAGATCCTGAAGACGCGCGACCGGCTGAACGAGCTGCTGGTCAAGCACACCGGCCAGCCGATCGACCGGATCAAGCAGGACACCGAGCGCGACTACTTCATGAGCGCGATGGAGGCCAAGGAGTACGGCATCATCGACGAGGTGCTGATCCAGAAGCCGTCCTCCGCCGGCAAGTAGCCCGTCCGGTGGTCAAGCACATCGTCGTCTGGCGACTCAAGCCGGAGGCGCACGGCCGAACCGCCGCGCAGAACGCCGTCGCCATCAAGGAGAAGCTCGAGGCGCTGCGCGGTCGGATCCCGGGCATGCTGCGTCTGGAGGTCGGCCTGGACTTCAGCCGCGAAGAGACCTCGGGCGACGTCGTACTGGTCTCGGAGTTCGAATCCCGCGCCGCGCTCGACGCGTACCAGGTCCACCCGGAGCACGAAGCAGTGAAGGGCTTCATCCTCGAAGCCCGCAGCGAACGTCGCCTGGTCGACTATGAGCTCTGACTTCGTAGTACGCTGGCCGGGTGACGGGCAAACCGGCAATCGCCTTGTTGGGGGTCGCGGGTGCCGTGGCCACCTGGACCTGGCCTGCCCTCGCGGCGGTGAACCAGCTGGACGGGACCGTCCTCCCTCAGCCCACCTCTGCGGCTGAGTTGGCCGTCGTCACGTCGCGGGGTTACCTGCCGAGCGACGACACGTTGTCCGGCCTCTTCCAGAACTTCGCGGGCGGGGTCGACCACGGGCTGGATCCGATCGCGGACGCCTCGACGACGCCGGGCACGTTCGACCCGACTTGCGGGATGCAGGTGTCGATCGTCCTGAAGGGCGGCGCGTGTGCGCTCGCGCTGGGCTGGTACAACGCGAGCGAACCCCCGAGCACCCCGGCGGCGGACCAGATCTATGAGGTCGTTCCAGCGAATCTGACGGGGGCGTTTCCGAACGGGATCGGCTGCACGGACCCTGACTTCTGCCCGATGGCTTCGCGAAACGTCAGCCTTCAGGCGGCGCAGCGCACTTGGGCGGATCCGCTGCCGGCCTTCGATCCCCAGATTGCCGCGAACCCGAACTGGAAGGGTGGCCGCGTGGGCTTCGCTCTGATCGGCAGGGCTGGCACCATGTGTACACAAACGAAGTACTCGGAAGCCGACCTGAACCTGAGATCGACGGCCTTCGGGGCGCCGTGGATCACCGCCCTTGTCTACGGATCGCTGGCGGGGCCCGGGTCCGCGTATCTGGCGTTCGAAGATCTGCCGATGTCGGCGTCCGACTGGAAGGCCAACGGCGCCGACGGCGACTTCAACGACGCCGTCTACTTCATCGCACCGATGCCGTGCGGGGCCGGCGCGGGCTCGACCGATGCGGCGACATCGCCCGACGCCGGGCGCGATGCGGGCGCGACGGACGCGGGCGCGGGCACGTCGGGGGTTGCCGGTGCCGCGGGGGGGCTGGGGGCGGGCGGCGTGCCGCCGAGCGGCGGCGCTGGCGGGGCGAGCGGCGGGGCTACGGGCTCGGGCGGCCAGAGCTCCAGCACCGGTGGGCAGGTCGCGACAGGCGGCGTCTCGGGCGCGTCCGGCGGCGCGGGGGGGAGCCCCTCGAGCAACGGCGGGTCGCCCGGTGGAGGCTGCTCTTGTCAGAGCCCTGGCGGGGCGGCCGCAGGACCCTACGGCTGGCTGGTCCTGGTCGCCCTGGCTGGCCTGCGCCGTCGGTCGAAGTCGGTGCAGAAGTCAGCACGGATCAGACGCTCATGACGTGTGCTATGGTTTTCTAGGTGCCTGCCGAGCGTAAGCGCGACGATCATGGAAACCTCTCCTGCTCGTTCTGCGGAAAGAGCCAGAAAGAGGTCAAGAAGCTGATCGCAGGTCCCACGGTCTACATCTGCGACGAGTGCATCGGGCTCTGCAACGACATCATCGCGGAGGAGATCGAGAAAGAGTCCGAGAGCTTCGGGCTGGCCCCGGTCCCCAAGCCGGCCGAGATCAAGGCGGTGCTCGATGACTACGTCATCGGTCAGGAGCGCGCCAAGAAGATCCTGGCGGTCGCCATCCACAACCACTACAAGCGGATCGACGCCAAGGTCGGCGCCGAGGACGTGGAGCTCGGCAAGTCGAACATCCTGCTGCTCGGCCCGACGGGCTGCGGCAAGACGCTGCTGGCCCAGACGCTGGCCAAGATCCTGAACGTCCCCTTCGCCATCGCGGACGCCACGAACCTGACCGAGGCCGGGTACGTCGGTGAGGACGTCGAGAACATCATCGTCAACCTGCTGCAGAACGCCGACCACGACATCGAGAAGGCGCAGCGGGGCATCGTCTACATCGACGAGATCGACAAGATCGCGCGCAAGGGCGAGAACCCCAGCATCACCCGCGACGTCTCGGGCGAGGGGGTTCAGCAGGCGCTGCTGAAGATCCTCGAGGGGACCGTCTGCAACGTGCCGCCCAAGGGCGGGCGCAAGCACCCCCAGCAAGAGTTCCTGCAGGTCGACACCACGCACATCCTGTTCATCTGCGGCGGGGCGTTCGTCGGTCTGGAAGACATCATCGAGCAGCGCATCGGCCAGAAGCAGATCGGCTTCGGCGCCAAGATCCAGTCCAAGAAGGAACGCCGGGTCTGGGACCTGCTGCGCGAGGTCCAGCCGGAGGACCTGCTGAAGTACGGCATGATCCCGGAGTTCGTCGGCCGCCTGCCGGTCATCGCGCCGCTGCACGAGCTGGACGAGACGGCGCTCATCGACATCCTGACCAAGCCGAAGAACGCGCTGGTCCGCCAGTATCAGAAGCTGTTCGAGATGGACGGCGTCAAATTGCGCTTCACCAAAGGCGCGCTCCAGGCGGTCGCCCTGGACGCGCAGAAGCACAAGTCCGGCGCGCGCGGCCTGCGCGCCATCCTCGAGCAGGCGATGCTGGACATCATGTTCGAGGTCCCGACCACCGGCACCCCCATCCGCGAGGTCGTGATCAACGAGGAGACGATTCAGAAAGGGCAGCAGCCGCTCTTCATGTACCAGAAG
>DATJWP010000053.1:0-2904 GCA_035578045.1 Polyangia bacterium
CGGCGGCGCGCACGCCGACAACTCGCTCGACTTCCAGGAGTTCATGATCGTCCCCAAGGGGCTGCCGCGCTTCTCCGAAGCTCTGCGCGCCGGCGCCGAGGTGTTCCACACGCTGAAGAAGATCCTGCACGACAAGAAGGCCTCGACCGGCGTGGGCGACGAGGGGGGCTTCGCGCCCGACCTGCCCGGCGCCGAGGCCGCCTGCAGCACGATCATCGAGGCCATCGAGAAGGCCGGCTACAAGCCGGGCAAGGAGGTCGCGCTGGCGCTCGACGTCGCCTCCAGCGAGCTGTTCGACAAGACCAGCAAGACCTACAAGCTGGAAGGCGAGAACAAAGAGCTCGACGGCAAGGGGATGGTCGAGTTCTACCGCAAGCTGTGCGAGCAGTTCCCGATCGTGTCGATCGAGGACGGCATGGCCGAGGACGACTGGGACGGCTGGGTGGCGCTGACGCAGGCGCTCGGCTCGCGGGTCCAGCTGGTGGGCGACGACCTGTTCGTCACCAACACCGAGCGGATCAAGCAGGGGATCGCCAAGGGCGCCAGCAACAGCGTCCTGGTGAAGGTGAACCAGATCGGGTCGCTGACCGAGACGCTGGAGTCGGTCGAGATGGCGCACCGCAACGGCTGGACCACCATCATCTCGCACCGCTCGGGCGAGACCGAGGACACGTTCATCGCCGACCTGGCGGTCGCCGTCCGCTCCGGCCAGATCAAGACCGGGTCGCTGGCCCGCTCCGAGCGCGTGGCGAAGTACAACCGCCTGCTGCGCATCGAGGAAGAGCTGGGCGCCTCGGCGATCTGGGGCGGCTCCATCGGCAAGCTCTAGCGTAAGCCACAGCGCCGGATTTGAGACTCACGGCACGCCCTCGGCGCGTGCCAGGATGCCGGTATTCGCCGACGGGGATCTGTTGTCCTGCTGCTGTCGCTGGGGATGGGCTGCGCGACGACGCCGGCGCCGCCGGCTGCCCCGGCCGATCGCTATTCGCCGGAGCACATGCGAAGCGGGCCCTCCATGCAGGAGACCGGCCGCTTCGGCGTGACGCCCATCTCCAGCAACGGCCTGCGCATCGAGGACGCCCGCGCCGACGGAACGCCGCCGGTCACCCCCGCCAAACGCCCGCGCAAACGCCGCCGAGCAGACCGCTGACAGCTCGCTAGCGCGGCCGCGAGGGCCGCACGCCGTACTTCACGATCGCGTACACGGCGCGCACGCCGTCCTTCCAGCCGATCTTCTTCCCCTCTTCGTAGGTGCGCCCGCGGTAGCTGACGGGCACCTCGTAGATGCGCAGCCGCATCTTGGCCACCTTGGCGGTCAGCTCGGGCTCGACCCCGAAGCGGCTCTCCTCGATGGTCAGCTCCTTGGCGACGTCGGCGCGGAACGCCTTGTAGCAGATCTCGATGTCGGTGAGGTTCAGGTCGTTGAACATGTTCGACAGCAGCGTCAGCCCGCGGTTGACGACCATGTGCCAGAAGTAGAGGACCCGGTGCGAGCCGCCGATGAAGCGCGACCCGAACACCACGTCGGCGTGGCCGTCCAGGATCGGCTGGATCAACAGGGGGATGTCGCGCGGGTCGTATTCCAGGTCGGCGTCCTGGATCAGGACGATGTCGCCGGTGGCCGCCGCGAACCCCGCCCGCAGCGCGGCGCCCTTGCCCTGGTTGTGGGGCTGCAGCACCACCTTCACCTCGTTTCGCCCGCGCGGCGCCACCGTGCCGGGGAGCCAGGCGCCCAGCCCCTGGTCGCGCAGCTCGACCAGCAGCTCGCGGCTGCCGTCCCTGGAGCCGTCGTCCACCAGCACCAGCTCTTTATCCATCTCCAGCACCGCGACCCGCCCGACGATCTCGCGGAGGGTGGCGATCTCGTTGTAGACGGGAATGACCAGGGAGAGCTTCATGAGGTCAGGTGGATAACACGTTTCGGGCGATGACCATCCGCTGGATCTGACTGGTCCCCTCATAGATCTGCAGCAGCTTGGCGTCGCGCATGAGTTTCTCGACCGGGTACTCCTTGGTGTAGCCGTAGCCGCCGAAGATCTGGACGGCGTCGGTGGTGGCGCGCATGGCGGCGTCGGCGCCGTAGGCCTTGGCGTAGCTGGAGACGATGCTGTCGGCGCTGCCGGCGTCGATGGCGGCGGCGGCCTTGTGACAGAGCAGGCGGGTCGCCTCGTGGGCGATGGCCATGTCGGCCAGCATGAACTGAATGGCCTGGTGCTGGGCGATGGGGACGCCGAAGGTCTTGCGCTCGAGCGCGTAGCGGCGCGACTCGTCGAGCGCGCGCCGGATGATCCCCGCCGCGGCCGCGCCGATCCAGGGGCGCGTCCGGTCGAAGGTGCGCATCGCCACCTTGAACCCCTCGCCCACGCCGCCGACCACGGCGTCGGCGCCGACCTTGACCTCCTCGAAGATCACGTCGGTGGTGTTCGAGCAGCGCTGGCCCATCTTGTTCTCTTTCTTGCCGACCGACAGGCCGGGGGTGCCGCGCTCGACCAGGAAGCAGGTGATCCCCTTGTGCCGGGTGGTCCCCTCCTCGCGCGCGAACACCGTGTAGTAGGTGGCGACGCCGCCGTTGGTGATCCAGCGCTTCTGGCCGGTGATGACGTACTCGTCGCCCACCTTCTTGAAGCGGCTCTTCATCCCGGCCACGTCGGAGCCGGCGTCCGGCTCGGAACAGCAGTAGGCCGCGAAGATCGGCTCGGCCAGGAGGCGCCCGAACACCCGCTTTCTCTGGGCGTCGGTGCCCGCGATGATGACGGGCATCGTCCCCAGCATGTTGCCGGCCATCGTCGTGTTGACGCCCGTGCAGCCGTAGGAGATCTCCTCCAGCACCAGGCAGTGCGACAGGCACGAGAGCCCCAGGCCCCCGTAGGCCTCCGGGATCTCGCAGTTCATGAGCCCGGTCTC
>DATJWP010000054.1:0-20714 GCA_035578045.1 Polyangia bacterium
CGTCCGCCCTCGGCCCGCACGGCGTCCAGATCCTTCTGGTACTCGGCCAGGAACGCCGGCGTGCCCAGCTTCTGGATGGCCCACTTGAGGCGCGCCTTGTGCTTGTCCTTGCGGTTGCCGATGCGGTGGAACGTGCGCACCAGCGCCTCGGAGACCTCCAGCACCTGGGTGACCGGCAGGAACTCGTGGACCAGGATGCCCGCCTTGCGCAGCGTCGACAGACCGCCGCCCATGTAGACCTTGAACCCCGGGGTCCCCTGCGCGTCGGTGGTGACCATGAAGCCCAGGTCGTTGATCTGGGCCTGGATGTCGTCGAAGCCGCAGCAGCCGCCGAACGCGATCTTGAACTTGCGCGGCAGCGCCGACGAGTACGGCCCGCGCAGCAGGTGCCTGGTGACCGCGTCCGCGTAGGGCGAGAAGTCGAACGGCTCGTGGGCCGACGTGCCGGCGTACGGGCAGCCGGTGATGTTGCGGACGGCGTTGCCGCAGGCCTCGCGCGTGGTCAGCCCCGAGTCGGCGAGCATCCGCAGAGCCAGCTCGGCTTCTTTCTCCTTCACGAAGTGAAGCTGGACGCACTGGCGGGTGGTGACGTGGCCGGCGCCGCTGCCGGCCCACTTCTCCGTGACCGTCGCCAGCGCCTCGAGCTGGGCGACGTTCGCGACCCCCTGCGGCAGCTTGACGCGGATCATGTACACGCCCTCTTGCCGCTGGCCGTAGGTACCGTTGATCAGGCGGAACGCGCGCCACTCGTCGGGGGTGATGTCACCGCTCTCGAAGCGCTCGAGCATGTCGACGAAGGCCTCGATGTCCTCCGGGTCCGCGAAGCCGGGACGGCCCGCGCCGTCGGGAACGAAGTCAACGATGGGGTTAGCGCTCATGACAGTCCTTTGCTGTTTTGCTCGAGAGAATGGGGGGGCGTGGAAGAAAGTTCTGTTGCCAGCTCGGCGGCCAGCCCGACGACGGCGCCGATGACCAGCAGCCCCGGCGCGCCCGCGGACGCCGGCGGAAGCTCCGCCGCGTGCAGGCTGTCCAGCGTGCCGATCCAGCGCGCGCTCTGGGGCGTCGCCGCGCCGACCACCACCGCGGCCGGCGTCGTGGCGGGCCAGCCGCGGGCGCACAGGCGCGCCGCGATCGCCGCGCGCTGCCCGAGCGCCATCATCATCACCAGCGTCGTGCTGCCGGGCGCGAGCTGGTCGAGGATCGGCGCGTAGGTCGCCTCGTGGTGGCCGGTGACGACCAGGAAGCTCGACGCCAGCCCGCGGTGGGTCACCGGGATGCCGGCCAGCGCCGGCGCGGCGACCGCCGTCGAGACGCCCGGGACGATCTCGTACGGGATGCCCGCGCGCGCCAGGGCCAGCGCCTCTTCGCCGCCCCGCCCGAACACGAAGGGATCACCGCATTTGAGCCGGACCACGTTCAGCCCGCGGCGCGCGTACTTGATGAGGAGCCGGTTCAGGACGTCCTGCGCGATCGACTGGCGGCAGGCCCGCTTGCCCACGAAGAACCAGCGGGCGTTCGGGGCGTAGCCGCGCATCTCCTCGGACGCGAGCGCGTCGTACAGCACCAGGTCCGCCTGGGCCAGGAGGCGCGCGCCGCGGACGGTGATCAGGTCGGCGCTGCCGGGGCCGGCCCCGATCAATGTCACGCGCCCCGTTCCCTGCTCCGTCATCCCGACACCCTCGCTTGATAAAGCCGGTTCAGCGCCTCCAGCAGCAGCGGGCGGCGCGCGGTCATCGGCGTCAGCGCCGCTCGCCAGGAGGCCCGCTGCCGCTCGGCCTCGGCGCTCCAGTCGGCCAGATCGACGGGGAGCAGCTCGTCCAACCCCTCGCGAATCAAGCCGGCCAGGGCCGGAGCCCGACCATCAGTCGACACGGCGACCGTTACGCCGCCGCGCCGTAAGGTCCCCGCGCCGTACGCGCTCGCAGCCGACGGATCGTCGACCGCGAGCACGTAGAGACGCCGGGACTCCGCCTCCGCCGCCACAACGCGATTGACCTCGGGAGGGGCCGCCGCCACCACCAGCCACACCGCCCCAAGGTCACTCGCTTCAAAACAACGACGGGCGATGGAAATCTTCCCCGCAGCCGCCCACGCCTCCAGCTCTGGCCGGAGCTCCGGCGCGACCACCAAGATCTCTGCCCCCGTCTCCAACAACGCCTTGACCTTGGCGGTCGCAACCGGCCCGCCACCCACCACCACCACCGCGCGCCCGGACAACTTCAAGAACAATGGAAACAGCGCCGCAGCCTGTGCTGGCTGCCCGGACTCCACGCTCGCCGCCATTGTTGACATTTCCAGTTCAGAATTTTTTGGGCCCAATTGCCCGAGAAAGGCCCACATCGTAGCTCAGACGCCGGACGGGGACAACGGCAATTCTCTATATCCATACCATTTTAGTATTGAATAACGTCCGCCGAGGTTCTCGGTTATGCTGGCGATTCATGCCCGCTGAAGTGACCGAGCTCGAGGAGGCGGCCCGCCGCCTGCGCAACGCGCCACCGCCCGATGTGGTGAAATGGGCGATGGAGCGCTACCGCCGCGAGCTGGTGATCGCGTCCAGCTTCTCGATCGAGGACTGCGTCATCATCCACATGGCGATCCAGGCGGCCCGCGCCGACGTGCGCGTCTTCGCCATCGACACCGGCCGCCTGCCCGACGAGACGTACCTGACGGCCGAGCGGGTCCGGATGAAGTACGGGGTCGAGATCGAATGGTTTTTCCCGGACCGCGCCGCCGTCGAGCAGCTCATCCGGCAGAAGGGGCTCTACAGCTTCCGCGACTCCCTGGATGAGCGGCACGAGTGCTGCGGCATCCGCAAGGTCGAGCCGCTGGGGCGCGCGCTGGCCGGCCGCCAGGCCTGGATGACCGGCCTGCGCAACGAGCAGTCGGTCACCCGCACCGACACGCCCGAGGTCGAGATCGACCGCGCCCACGGCGACATCGCGAAGATCAGCCCACTGGTCCGCTGGACCATGGGCGACGTCCGCGCCTACGCGCAGGAGCACCGCGTTCCCGTCCACCCGATGCACGACCGCGGCTACCCGTCGATCGGTTGCGCCCCCTGCACGCGCGCCATCAAACCGGGCGAGCACCCGCGCGCCGGGCGCTGGTGGTGGGAAGATCCCGAGAACAAGGAGTGCGGGCTGCACCTGCCCATCACGACCTGACGCGCGCGGCCGCCGCCATCGCGCTCGGCGCCGGCCTGCTCGCCGTCCTGTCGCTTCCGCACCTGGGCGTCACGATCGACGAGCCCGCGCTGTTCTACGCGGGCGATCGGACGCTGTTCGCGCTCACCCACCCCACGGCTCCGGGCGCGCTCGATTACCAGGCGCCCGAGCCGCCGGGCTTCCGTTCAGCCTTCCCCCGGCTGCCCGCCGCCGGCGATCCCGAACGCTATCCGGTGCTGCCTGGGCTGGTGGCGGCCACGACCAGCGCCACCATCGGGCGGGCGCTGGGGCTGGGGCCCGCCGACGGCCACCATCTGGGCCTGGTGCTGCTGTCGGTCGCCGCTCTGTTCGTTTTCATCCGGCTCGCGGGCGAGCTGCTGGGCGGCACCGCCGGGATCGCGGCCGGTCTGGCGCTGGCCTGCTTTCCGACGGCGGTGGGGCACTTCGCGAATGACGCCAAGGACTGGCCCTCGGCGATGTTCTACGCGCTGACCATCCTGTCGGCCGGGGTCGGGATCCTCGACGGGAACCGCCGCCAGCTCTGGGCGGCCGCCCTGTGGCTGGGGCTGGCGCTGTCGTGCAAGCAGAACGGGGTGTTCGCCGCGCTGACGCTGGTCCTGGCGGCGCCGGCCCTGTGGCCGTTCGTGCGGGCCCAGCCGCGCCTGCGGACGCCGCTCCTGCTGCTGCCCTGGATCGCGGGCGCGATCTTTCTGATCGCGTGGCCCTGGCTCTGGTGGGGCGGGCCGCGCGCGCTCCCCCAGCGGCTGGGCGGTTTTGTCGCATTCGCGCGGGCGTTCTCGGCCGGCCCGCGCGGCGGCTTCTCGGCGCACCCGTTGCGCTGCCTGCTGGCGATGACGCCGCCGATCGTGCTGCTGGCGGCGGCCGCCGGCGCCTGGCCGGGCCGCGCGGCGCCTGCGCGGCGGCGCGCGGTGGCGGTGCTGCTGGCCAGCTGGCTGCTGCTGCCGCTGCTGCGGATCGCGCTGCCGCACGCGGCCTTCTACGACGCCAACCGGCACTTCATCGAATACGTCCCGGCGCTGTGCGCGCTGGCCGGGCTGGGCTTCGTCGAGACCTGGCGCCGCCTCCCCAGTCGGCGGTGGATCCGGGTGGCGGCCGCGGTCGTCGCGGGGGTGGCGCTGCTGGCGCCAATCGCGGCCTATCACCCGTTCGAGACCGCCTATTTCAACGTCTTCGCGGGCGGCCTGGGCGGCGCGCAGCGCGGCGCGCTGTTCCGCGAGCCCGACGCCGGGCCCTTCTCGTGGGGGACCGAGGGCGACTACTGGTCCAGCGGCCTGCGCGACGCGGTCCGCGCCGCCCGCGCCGTCACGCCGGCCCCGGCGCGTCTGGGGGTCTGCGCCTGGGAACCGGAGCTGGCGGCCCTGGACGCGGGCGAACCGCTGGCGAGCGTCACCCCCGACGCGGAACACGCGGAGGGCGCCGTCTTGGTTTCCCCGCGGTACGCGCGCTGTTCGTGGTCGCGCGTGCGCGAGCTGGAGCGGTCGCGCCCCGTCATCCGCCGCGTCGAGCGGGGCGGCGGCCTGATCTACGAGGTGTTGGGGCCGCGCGATTCCGTCGCGCGCGAGCCGGTCTCGCCGCCCACCGGCTACGACTGACGCGTGACCTTGGCGCGCAGGCCATCGCGGGGCGCCGGCGGGATGAGCGCGTAGTCGAGCGAGAGATCCTGGCCCGGCGAGAACGTCCAGGCGTAACCGCCGCGCAGCAGCTCGACCAGGAACACCTGCAGGAAGAGCGGCGCGTACTCGTAGCCGGCGCACTTGTGCCCGGTGTGCGCGTCGCCGGCCCCGTTGGGCACGAACGCGTGCGGATGCCGGTCCTGCTCGTGACGCGCGGGCGAGAAGCGCTCCGGATCGAACGCCTCGGGCTGCGCGTAGATGTCGGGACGCTGGTGCGACGAACGGATGCCGAACAGCACCATCCAGCCCTGCGGAATGGTGTGCCCGGCGAACTCCAGCCTCTCGCGGGCCTTGCCGAAGAAGACGTGAACCACCGGGCTGACGCGGCGGATCTCCATCGAGACTTGCGCCAGGTAGGGCGCCGACGCGAACGCGCCCGGCGTCAGCATCGGGGGAAGGGCGGCGACCTCGGCCCGCAACCGGTCGCGCACCTCCGGGTGGCGGTCCAGCTCGACCAGCGCCGTCACCAGCCAGGCCCAGACGATGAGGCCGGCCACCACGATGTGGTGCAACTCGCGCTTGGCCTCGTCGACCGTGATGCTGCGTCCGTCCTTGGGCGACCGGGCGGCCAGGATCCGGCCGAGCCCATCGTTCCGCGGCGTCGCCAGGTGCTCCTGCACGTTCTTCTCGTAGACCGCCAGGATCCGGTCGAGCGCCTGCTTGGCGCGGGTGAAGGCCGTGCCGGGCAGCCCGATGGGCAGCGCCGAGAACCCGCGCGTGAAGATCTCATAGTCGTGGGCGACGGCGTCGAAGGTCGGGCCCGGCGTCAGGCCCAGGATGGTCGTGCAGATCACCTCCAGCGAGAGCCGCTTCAGCTCGTCCAGCCAGCGGATCTCTGGCTGCGCGGCCCAGCGCGCCAGCGCGGCGCCGACTTGCCGCTGCATCTCGGGCAGGTAGGCGGCCAGCGCCTCGCGCGTGAAGGCCGCCATGATGAACGCCTTGCGCTCGCGGTGCTCGTCACCATCCAGCACCGGCAAGACGTTCCCGCCGAACAGCGCCTGGATGTGCGGCAGCATGGCGCCGCTGCGCTGGACCTTGGACTCGTCGACGAACGCACCGGCCGCGTCGGGACCGACCACCACCGCCGTCTCGCGCCCGAGAATTCGCGTCTTGAAGATCGGCCCATAGGTTCGGACCCGCTTCTCGACGAACGCGAACCCGTCCTTCAGGAACTCGCCCACCTCGCCCAGGAAGGGCAGCCCAAACTTGCCCGGCGGCTCCGGCGCCGGCTTGGTCGTCACGGCAGATCCCGGTGGCGGAAGGCCTTCTTGCCGGGGCCGTAGGCCGCCGTCTCTTGCCCCTGCCCGCGCAGCAACCAGCGATACGTCAAGAGACCGTCGACGCCGACCGGGCCGCGCGCGTGCAGCTTGTCGGTGCTGATCCCCACCTCGGCCCCCAGGCCGTAGCGGTATCCGTCGGCAAAGCGGGTGCTGGCGTTGTGGAAGACGCCCGCGGCGTCGACCTCGGCCAGGAAGCGCTCGGCGGCCGCCGCGTCGCCGGTGGCGATGGCCTCGGTGTGCTTCGAGCCGTGCTGCGCGATGTGCGCCAGCGCCTCGTCGAGGCCGGCGACCTGCTTGACCGCGATGATGTTGGCGCCGAACTCGAAGCCGAAGTCCGCGTCGGTGGCCGCGCGGACGCCGGGCGCCCGCGCGCGGGTGGCCGCGTCGCCGCGGATCTCGACGCCGGCCTTCTGCAGCGCCGCCACGCACGCGTCCAGGGCGGCGCCGGCCGCCGCGTCCCAGAGCAGCGTCTCGGTCGCGTTGCAGGCGGCCGGGTAGGTCGTCTTGCCGTCGACGGCCAGCCGCGCCGCCATCGCCGGATCCGCGCCCGCGTGAACGTAGAGGTGGCACACCCCGGCCGCGTGCCCCATCACCGGGATCTCGCTGGTCTGCTGGATCTGGCGCACGAACTCCGACGAGCCGCGCGCGACGATCACCTCGACCAGGCCGTGCAGGCCCAGGACCGCGGCGACCTCTTCGCGCCCTTCCAGCAGGACGGCCGCGCGGGGGTCGATGCCGGCGGCCGACAGAACCTCCCCGATGACCTTGGCCAGCACGCGGTTCGTCCCCAGCGCCTCGCGCCCCCCCTTGAGCAGCACGGCGTTTCCGCTCTTCCAGGCGAGGCCGACGATCTGCACCAGCGCGTCGGGTCGCGACTCGAACACCACGCCCAGCAGGCCCAGCGGGCAGGTCACCCGCTCGAGCACCAGCCCCTCGTCCAGCTCGCGGCGCAGCGTCGCGCGCTCCACCAGATCCGGCATGGCCGCCAGCTGATCGAGGCCGTCGCACACGGAATCCAGCTTGGCGGCGTCCAGGCCCAGCCGCTTGACCAGCGGCGTGGCGACCCCCTCGGCTTTGGCGCGCTCGAGATCGGCGGCGTTGGCCGCGAAGATCGTCTCGCGCCGCGCCTTGTCGCGCAGCTCCTCGGCCAGGGCGCGCAGCAGCGCCGAGCGCCGCTCCGGCCCCAGCCGCGCCAGCTTGCCCCCGGCCTGCTTGGCCGCCACCGCCGTCGCACGGATGATGTCGTCGTTCGCCATCAGAGAGCCCCCATGACCAGGTTGTCGCGCGTGATCACCGCATCGTAGCCCCGCCAGCCCAGGATGGCGTCGATGTCGTCGCTGTGCCGCCCGGCCAGCTTGCGACAGGCGTCGGATGCGTAGTTCACGAGCCCCCGACCATGTACGCGGCCGCTGCCGTCCCGGATCTCGACGACGTCGCCCTTGTCGAAGGTCCCGTCGACGCCGATCACGCCGATCGGGAGCAGCGACGCCTTCTTGGCGCCGGTCAGCGCCGCCAGCGCGCCGTCGTTGACGACCAGCGCCCCCCGGTGCCGCGCGCCGACCGCGATGTGCCGCAGCCGGGCCGGCCGCCGCGTGACCGACACCAGCGTGCCGACCTCTTCGCCCGCCATCGCCCGCTCGAGCACGTCCGGCTCGCCCCCTGCGATCAGCACCGCCGTCCCCTCGGACGAGGCGAGCCGGGCCGCCGCCAGCTTGCTGGCCATGCCGCCCGTGCCGGCCGCCGAGCTGCCGCTGGCCCGGCCCATGGTCTGGTCGTCGACATCGCGCAGCTCGCCGATCAGCGTGGCGGACGGATCCATCTTGGGGTTCGCGGTGAACAGGCCACCGACGTTGGTCAGCATCACCAGCGCGTCCGCGTCCAGCGACACGGCCACCAGGGCGGCCAGGCCATCGTTGTCGCCGAAGGCCCCCGGCCCGGGCGCGATGCCCCCCTGCGCACGGCGGTATTCGACCAGCTCGGCGACGCTGACGCTGTCGTTCTCGTTCAGCACCGGGACGACGCCCAGCTCCAGCAGCCGCATCAGCGTCGTGCGCACGCAGAGCGCCCGGTCCCGATCCGCCAGGTCGTCCTGCGTCAGCAGCACCTGCGCGGCCGCCACCCCACGCGCCGCGAACGCCTGCGTGTAGACGCTCATCAGATGCCCCTGCCCCACGGCCGCGCAGGCCTGGCGCAGCCCCAGCGAGCGCGGCCGCTCGGTCAGCCCCAGCACCCCCATCCCCATCCCCACCGCCCCGCTCGAGACCAGCAGCACCTGCCGCCCCGCCTTGCGCAGCCCCGCCAGGCTGCCGACGATCGCGTCGATCCGCTCGCGCGCCAGCTCGGCCCCGTCGCGCATGACGACGTGGGTCCCGAGCTTCACGACGATGCGGTGGGCCTCGGCGAGCTGTTGGCGAGCGGCGGACATGAGCCGCGCAATTTAGCCGAAAGCCGGGCCCGGGGCACCATCGGCGGAATCACCCTCCCGCGCCAGCGGCCCCGACCACGACCATATTTTGAGCTGTAAAAAGCTGGTCGATTGAATGTATACTCTCGTCGTGGCCAGCGGCGTGACGAAGGTGACCGTGAATCTCCCCACCGAGACCCTGGCGCAGGCGCGCGCGATCACCGGCAAGGGAATTACGGACACCATCATCGCGGGGCTGGAAGAGCTGGAGAAACGCGCCCACCGCTCGGCGTTGCGCGCGCTTCGGGGCAAGATCCGGATCGATCTCGATCTGACGGGCACGCGCCGGTGATCCTGATCGACACCTCGGCCTGGATCGCCTTCTTTCGCGATCGCGGCCCCTGCGCCGCTCGCGTCGATCAAGCGTTGCTGGACGGCGACGCCGCCATCTGCGGGCCCGTCGAAACCGAGATCCGCCGGGGGCTGCGTTCGAAGGCCGACCGTGCCCTGGTCCTTCCCCACCTCGGGGGTTGCGAGGCCCTGTCGCAGCCTTCGAACCTATGGGAAGAGGCCGGGGACCTCGGGTTCGCGGTCGCGCGCCGAGGTGTCACGGCGAAGACCCTCGATCTCCTGATCGCCTGTTACGCTCTGTCTCACCGCCTTCCGATCCTCACCACCGACCGGGATTTCGAGGCCATGCGGACGGCAGGGATCCCATTGGAGCTGGTGAACACCTAATCCTTCACCACAGTGACTTTGATCGATTGGTGAACGGGGGTTACCCGTCGTCGCGCTGAAGCCGGTTGTCCTCACCCTCGGGGCGAGGATGAAGGAGAGGGGATCCGGTTCCGCGCGGCCGTTCCCTCTCCGGCCGAGCCTTCGGCTTGGCCACCTCTCCCCGCCTTCGCGCCTTCGCGGGGAGAGGCGGAGCTACCGTGTCGGCTCAACCCGTCATCTTCTCGGTGGTGAGGTCCTACGCGTGCGCCCCGTCACGTTTGCCGCCCTCGACCAGGGCGGGTAGGGTTGGAGGCGGGCGATTCAGATGATGGGGCAGGCATCGAAGCGACGGGCGATACGGTTGGCGCTCGTGGCGGGGGCCGTCGGGATCGCGGTGACACTCGCGGTCCGGCAGGGGTTGAGCGCCCCCGGGTCCACGAGCCCTGGGACCACCGCGCCCCCGGCAACCGCCGCGACCCCGGTGGCCACGACACCCCCGACGCCCCCCACCGCCCCCGAGAGATCGGCGCCGCCCACCCCGTCGCCCCCCGCCACGGACGCCCCGGCGGTTCAACCGGAAACGCCTGCGCCGGCTCCGGCTCCGGCGCCCCAGGCGACCGCCGGAGATACGGCTGCGGCCCCGCCCGCCGAACCTGCAGCAGTCCCGGAGAAGTCACCTTCGCTTCCGCCGTCCCTCGTCGGCTCGATCTTCGACGATGCCGACCTTCGAAACGATCATCTGGGGTCCGTCTTTGACGACGGGGACCTGAAGGACACGCATCCCTTCGACACCAGCAGGCCGGTCGTTCGGTCGTCCTTCGACGACGACGATCGGGCCGACCTGCACCCGATCGACACCGACGGACCGGTGGTCCAATCGAGCTTCGATCGCGCCGACCTGGTCGACGAACACCCCATCGCCGACGAGCACCCGACCGGCGACTAGTCCTTCGCCACAGTGGTTTTGATCGATTGGTGAACGGGGGTTACCCGTCGGCGAGCTGACGGCCGTCCCCTCTCCGGCCAAGCCTTCGGCTTGGCCACCTCTCCCCGCCTTCGCTGCCTTCGCGGGGGAGAGGTGCAGATACCGCGTCGGCTCAACCCGTCATCTTCTCTGTGGCGAAGTACTAGGGCTTGCCCGGGATCGGGGTCTCCTCGTCTGCGTCTCGCAGCACGGCGGGCGCCTGGGTTGTCCCGATAATTCGACGCAGGGTGCAATGCAGCGCCGCAACTGTCCGGTGACACGTGCCCACGTCCCGTCGGACAGATCTCGGATGGGAGTGTCCGGCACAACATCGAGCGCCCGGCGTGCCCGTCTACGCGGATCGAGCAGGCGCCTGAGCGCGACGCCGGCGAACAAGATCGCCACGCTCACGAGCTCGAAGACCCGCCAGCCCGCGGCTCACTGTCACACGAGCCGCGAGCAAATGGGCGGCTGCGGCCAATCCGATGGCCGCGAAGAGGCTGACTGCCCGCAGCGGTTGACCGCTCGACCATTCTGTCGCGTCCCGTGAAATCAGGATGACGAGCAGGACCCACCAACTACGTATCAGGCGTCCAATGTCCGTCCCACGAGCGGCCCGGGCGAGCGTGAACGCGACAATGAAGAAGTAACCAATGACGAGGATTGAGGTCGCCAGCGAGGCGAAGGCGCCCCTCGAGCCGCGCTCGAGACAAACGGCGCCCAGGCCCGCGGAGAGGATCGAGCAGACGAGGGCTGGTCGCCGCGCTCGCGACGCGTCAAGCGCAAGGCCCAAGCTGAGATGATAACAGTCAGCGGCGCGCGCGGCGGCGGGTCCGTCGCCCGAGCGCCAGTCCGGCGATCGTCAGGGCCACCGCCGAGAGGACGCCGCCGCCGTTGGCGCCGGTCGCACAGGTGCAACCGCCCGACGACATGTCGGCCGCGGGCGGCGAGCCGCCGGCGCTGCCGCCGGTTGCCGTGACGCCGCCCGTGCCGGGCACGCCGCCGGTTGCCGTGACGCCGCCGGTGCCGGGCACGCCACCCGTTGCGGTGACGCCGCCGGTGCCGGCGGTGATCGGTGTCCCGCCGGTTCCCGAGGTGCCGCCGGTCGCGGTGGCGCCGCCGTGCCCGCCCGCGGCGTGGCCACCCGCGCCGCCCGGACCAACCGCCGGCTGGCCGCCGGCGCCCGCGCTACCGCCGCTCACGCCACCAGCGCCGGTGCTGCCCGAACAGTCCGGCTCCGGGTCGGCGGCCATCGCGGTGTCCAGGCCGAAGAACTTCAGGATGTCGGCCTCCTCGTACGGCATCGAGTGCGTGCCGCCCGGGGCCGACCAGGACTGGAACACGGTATAGCCGCAGGCGTTGCTCCAGAACTTCCGGTCATAGCTGTAGCTGGAGCCGGCGGGCTTGTACCCCGTGTCCATCGACGTGGGGCTGGTGCTGAGGTTCAGGACGTTGGTCCACTCTTTGATGGACTCGCCGGTGTTGGTGTAATAGATGGTCGTGTCGGACTCGCCCTGCATCGTCTGAACGCGCGGGCGGTGGCCCGTGTAGTTCGGGTACATGGCGCGGACCTGGTCGCCCCACTGCTGGGCGGTCTTGCTGACCTGGCCGTTCGCGCAGGCGTTGCTCCACTGCATGCTGCTGTCGTAGCCCTGAGCCCAGCAGCCCGCCGGCACGCCTGCTCGGGCCGAGCCGGCCCGGAAGATGTCGGGGTACACGGCGAGCATCGCCTGGGTCAGCATGCCGCCCGACGAGCCGCCGAAGATGTAAACGCGGTTGGGGTCGCCGTTGTACTTCGTCAGCGCGTACTTCACCATCAGCGCGACGCCATACGTGTCGCTGCCGCCGTTGTGAGTGAGCGCCTGCGTCGACCCGACGTCCCAGCAGTTCTGGCCGGGGTTGTCCGGGTAGATGACGATGAACCCCAGCGAGTCGGCGGCGGCCAGGGTCTTGGGGGTGTCCGACACCTGCCCGGACGCCGAGCCCATACAAGAGTGCCCCGACACGACGATGGGCGGGTTCGTGGCCATCTTCGCCGGCACGTAGACCCACATCTGCAGGTAGCTGGGCAGGGACGCGCTGCCCACCCACGCCGAGCGGGTGACCTGCGTGATTGACGCGGCCAGCGCCGGGCGAGCGAGCAGCAATCCGAGTGAAACGACGGCGGCTGAGAGAGTCGGAAGACAGAACCGTCTCATGGCCTGGGCTCCTCCGGGGGGAAGGGGGAAACCGCAGGCTATCGGAGACGGCTCAAAAAAAACTTCACGATTTGGGCGCGAGGGCCTGGATCTCGATGTCGATCTCCACGTTCTTGCCGACCAGGAACCCCCCGGCCTCCAGGGCCTGGTTCCAGGTGGCCCCGAACGGCTCGCGCTCGATCGAGACCTTGCCGCTGAACAGCACCTTCTGCTGGCCCCAGGGGTCCTTGGCCTGGCCCAGATGCTCGACCTGGATGGCGATCGGCCTGGTGATGTCGCGGATCGTCAAATCGCCGTGCAGCAGGTACTTGTCGCCCCCCTGGGCTTCGACCCGGGTGCTCTTGAACGTCAGGTTCGGGTGCTTCTCTGCGTTCAGGAAGTCGGCGGACCGCAGGTGCGCGTCGCGCTTGGGCTCGTTGGTGTCGATGCTGGCCGCGTCGATGGTGATGTCGACGCGCGAATTGGTCGGGACCTCGGGGTCGTAGAGCAGCGTCCCCTCCCACTTCTGGAATCGCCCACGGACCTTGCTGATCACCATGTGGCGAACGGTGAAGAAGATGTCCGAGTGCGCGCGATCGATCTGCCAGGCCTTGGCTGCCATGTCTGTTTTCTCCTATAGACGGATTTCGATATGATGCGAGTCCCCGCCGGAGGTTCCCTGGTCATGCGATAGTGACGGTCGAAATGATCGGCAAGACTGAAACCCTGGCGGTGCTGGGCACCGGCACGATGGGCGAGGCGATCCTGCGCGGGCTGCTGCGTTCCGGGAAGCTGGAACCGGCCCAGATCATCGGCACGGATCGGCGCGCCGAGGTGACGCGCGCGATCAGCGAACGGCACGGCATCCGGACGACCTCTGATAACCGCGAGGCCTGCGCCGCCGCGCGGGTGGTCCTGATCTGCGTGAAGCCGCACGAGGTCGAGCCGCTGGTCACCGACCCGCAGGTCGCGCAGTCGCTGGCGGGCAAGCTGGTCATCAGCATCGCGGCCGGGATCCGGTTGGACCAGCTGGCGGGCTGGCTGCCGCAGAGCGCGGTGGTGCGCGCCATGCCCAACACCCCTTGCCTGATCGGTGAGGGGATGACCGTCATCGCGCGGGGTCCCCGCGTGACCGACGCGCAGGCAGCCACGGTGATCGAGGTCTTCCGCAGCGTGGGCGGCTGCCTCGAGGCCGACGACAAGGTGATGGACGCCGTCACCAGCCTGAACGGCAGCGGGCCCGCCTTTGCCTACATCATCCTGGAAGCACTGGCCGACGGTGGCGTGCGAATGGGACTGCGGCGGGAGACCGCGATGCAGATCGCCGCGCAGATGGTTCAGGGAGCGGCGCGGATGGTGCTCCAGACCGGAATGCACCCGGCGGCGCTCAAGGACCAGGTCACGACGCCGGCCGGCAGCACGATCGCCGGCCTGCTGATCCTGGAAGATGGGCGTATCCGCTCGGTGATCGCCCGCGCCGTCGAGGAGGCCGCCAAGACGGCCGCCAAGCTCGGACAGAAATAAGGAGGCTCTGCATGCAGCCGAGGGATCTCGCCCGTGATCTATCAATCGTCGCTATCGCCGTTGCTGCGTCGCTGCTCGCGGCCGGCCCCGCCCGGGCCCAGGAGCAGCCGGCGCCCGTCGTGTCCGCCGCGCCCGCGGGTCCGCCGGAGCGCGCCGCCGGCTTCGGCGAGACGGGGGCACTGGTGTTCACGTACCAGACCGCCGACCCCGGCACCGGCTACTTCCTCTTTCACAAGACCAGCGGCGGCGGTTCGACCTTCCAGCTCAATCCCAGCGTCGACTACTTCCTGGCGCCCAGCATCTCGCTGGGCGCGACCGTCATGTTCACGCACGACTCGGGCGGTGGAAACAGCTACGGAGCAGGCGTGCACGCCGGCTACAACCTGAACGTCAACGCCGCCCCAGCGGTCGGCTTCTGGCCGATGGCGCGATTCTTCGTCATTCATTCACCGCAGGTGACCAGCACCGAGGTGAGCATCTTTGCGCCGTTCCTCTGGCACCTGGTGCCGCACTTCTTCCTGGGCGCCGGGCCCAGCCTGCAGATCGGGCTGTCCGGCGGCAGCTACACCCAGTACGGCATCGATTTCATGCTGGGCGGCTGGATCTGAAGTCGAGTCGCGCGCGCAGGCCGGAGGCGCGCGCGGCCACGTCGCCGTTGCGCACCGCCAGCCCCAGCGCCTTGCGCGTGCCGACCAGCACCACCAGCCGCTTGCCGCGCGTGACCGCCGTGTAGAGCAGGTTGCGCTGCAGCATCACGAAGTGCTGCGTGTGGACCGGCACGACGACCGCAGGGTACTCGGACCCCTGCGACTTGTGGACGGTCGCGGCGTAGGCCAGCACCAGCGCGTCCAGCTCGTCGGCCGTGTAGGAGATCTGGCGATCCTCGAACCGGACGACGACGCCGTCGCCGCCCACCTCGGTCACCAGCCCCGAGTCGCCGTTCCAGACCTCTTTGTCGTAGTCGTTGCGGATCTGCATCACCTTGTCGCCGGCGCGCAGAATCCGCTGGCCGCGCGCGATCTCGGGCGCGCCGGGGGTGAGCGCCTCCTGCAACAGGCGATTGAGGTTGCCTGCCCCCAGATCGCCCCGGTGCATGGGCGCCAGCACCTGCACGTCATGCGGCGACAGGCCGTAGCGGCGCGGCAGTCGGACGGCGACCAGGTCGCGAATCAGCTCCGCGGCCGCGACCGCGTCGTCCTCTTCCAGAAAGAAGAAGTCGCGCGTGTCGGCGTTCCTATCGCGCGCGACGGGTGCCGCTCCAAGCTCGGGCAGCTCGCCCTGCTGGATGCGGTGGGCGTTGACGACGATCAGGCTCTCGGCCGCCTGGCGGAAGATCTCCGTCAGGCGCACCGTCGGCGCGATCCCGCTGGCGATCACGTCCGCCAGCACCGCGCCCGGCCCCACCGACGGCAGCTGATCGACGTCGCCCACCAGCACCAGGCGCGCGCGGGCGGGCAGCGCGGCGACCAGATCGGCGCCCAGACGCACGTCCAGCATCGACGCCTCGTCGACGATCAGCGCGTCGCAGTCCAGCGGCGTCTGCGCGTTGCGCCCGAACGTGCCGGTCGCGGGCCGCCACTCCAGCAGCCGGTGCAGCGTCGAGGCGGGCGCGCCCGTCGCGTCGGACAGGCGCTTCGCGGCCCGCCCGGTCGGCGCCGCCAGCGCGACGGTCAGCCCCTGCTTGCGCAGGATCGACACGATGCCGCGCACGATGGTGGTCTTGCCGACGCCGGGCCCGCCGGTCACGACCGCCACCTTGGCCCCGATCGCCATCCTGACCGCTTCGGCCTGCTGGCGGGCCAGCGCGATGCCGGCCGCGCGCTCGTAGCCGGCAATCGCCGCGTCGGCATCGGCCACCGCGCGCGGCGCCGGCGCCTGGGCCAGCCGCTGCACGCCCGCCGCCAGGGCGGCCTCGGCGCGGTAGAGGCTGATCTCGTAGACGGCCGGGTCCGCCGGATCGTCGACGACGCTCGCGTCCACCGCGACCTCGCCGGCCCGGGCCAGCCGATCGATCGCGTCGTCGACCTGCATTTCGTCCTGCTCCAGCAGCGCCGCCGCCTTGGCGGCCAGCGCCCGCCGCGGCACGAACAGGTGGCCGCTGCTCGCCTCGTCGTCGAGCACCTGGCGCACGCCCGCCTCCAGCCGCGCGGGCGCGTCGGGCGCCACCCCCAGCGCCGCGGCCAGCTTGTCGGCCGAGCGAAAGCCGATGCCCCAGACGTCGAACGCCAGCCGGTACGGGTTCTCCCGGACCCGCGCGATCGCGGCCGCGCCGTAGCGCTTGTAGATGCGCGCCGCGAACGCCGGCGAGACGCCATAGCCCTGCAGGAACACCATCACCTCACGGATCTGCCGCTGGGCCGCCCAGGCCTCGCGCACCGCCCGCGCGCGGGCGCGGCCGATCCCCGGCACCTCGCCGATGCGCGAAGGGTCGCGGTCCAGCACCTCGAGCGTCTCGATGCCGAAGCGATCGACGATGCGCCCGGCCAGCTCGGGGCCGATCCCCTTGATGAGCCCCGAGCCGAGATAGCGGCGCAACCCCTCGATGGTGGCGGGCGCGACCTCGGTGTAGCGCGCGATGCGGAACTGCTCGCCAAAGCGCGAGCTGGTCTCGTAACGCCCGGTCACCCGCAGGGCAGCCCCTTCGGGCACGCCGAACAGGCTGCCCACGATCGTCACGATGCCGCCGGCGTTCCCGCCGTTCTGGTCGAGCTTCAGCCGCGCGACCGTGAAGGTCCCGTCGCCGCCCGAGAAGACGACCCGCTCGACCGTGCCAGCCAGGGTCTCGTCCTGACCAGCCCGAGCCGTGGCCGCGCGATCGAAGAGGTCCACCACCCACATGGGAGCACGGCCGGTTATCGGCATCAACGTGCTACTTTTACCCGTCCATGGCGTCGCCGCCTCCGCTGCCACCCGACGCGCGCCGCCGGCCGCCGCCTCCACCGCCTCCGCCCCGCGCGCCGCCGCCGCCACCGCCACCGCCACCGCCACCGCCGGATGATGAGCCGCCCACCCCGCCCCTGGTCACGGGGGATCCGGTGGTCGCGGTCATCAACCCGTCGGACGGCGGCTTCTGGTACTGGCTGCTGCGCTTCTATGCGTTCGGCGTGCTCTGCCTGCTGGGCGCGGTCGCCATCGGCGGCTTCTGCGTCTACCTGTTCTTCGCGGCGACGCTCCCGCCGATCCCCAATCTCACCACGTACCACGAGGTCGCGGCCACCACGACCGTCATCCGCGCCTGGGACGGAACGCCGCTGGGCGAGCTGGCCACCGAGCGCCGCCAGATCGTGACGTTCGATCAGATCCCGCCGCAGCTCGTGCACGCTTTTCTCTCGGCCGAGGACCGGCGCTTCTACCAGCACGACGGCCTCGACTACCGGGGCATCGCGCGCGCGCTGGGGGCGAACCTGCGGGCGGGCGAGGTGGCGCAGGGCGGCTCGACCATCACGCAGCAGGTGGCGAAGTCGTTCCTGTCGTCCGAGCGGACGATCCAGCGCAAGATCCGCGAGGCCATCCTGGCGCGCCGCCTCGAGCGCCGGAACAGCAAGCGCGACATCCTGACGCTGTACCTGAACCAGGTGTTCCTGGGCCACGGCGCCTACGGCGTGGCGGCCGGCGCGCGCACCTACTTCGACAAGGCGGTCGGCGATCTGGACATCGGCGAGATGGCGCTCCTGGCCGGACTGGTGCGCGCCCCATCGCGGTTCTCGCCGCTGACCAACCTGGACGCCGCGCGCGCCCGTCGCGATCAGGTCCTGTCCACGATGGTGGCCGCCGGCTACCTGTCCGACGAGGAGGCGAACCGCTGGCGCGCCAAGCCGGTGATCATCCGGCAGCGCCCGGACTTCTTCCGCACCGTCTCGCCCTACTTCAGCGAGAACGTGCGGCGCGACATCGGCAAGCGCTACGGCGACAAGAAGCTCTACGAGGGCGGTCTGGACATCGAGACCACGTTGCTCCCCTGGATCGACGTGGCCGCCCAGGAGAACGTCGACTTCTCGCTGCGCAAGCTGGACAAGCGGCAGGGGTGGCGCGGCCCGGTCGCGCACCTGGGCGGCCCCGCCGCCGACGAGGTGCGCCGGCGCCTGGCCGCGCGCGACGGCTCGGAGCCGCCGGCCGAAGGGCGCCTGTATCTCGGTCTGGTCGAGGGCGCGGCCGCCAACGGCTCTTACCGCGTGCGCGTCGGGGCGCACGTCTACCCGCTGCCGGCCGACAACATGCTGTGGGCGGTCCCCTACAGCGCCAGGGACACCGTCAACGATCGCAAGCTCGATTCGACCGCCGGCGTGCTGCGCATCGGCGACGTGATCTGGGTGCGCAACGCCCATCAATCCAGGCGGGGGCGCTTCGCCGACTGGACCTACGACAGCAAGAGCGAGGTGCAGTGGCTGCCCGCCTTCGACGAGACCAAGACGGGCAAGCGGCCGCCGGCCATCGAGCTGGACCTGGAGCAGACCCCGCGCGTGCAGGGGACGCTCTACACCTACGACCACGGCACCGGCTACGTGCTGGCGATGGTGGGCGGCGACGACTACGACCGTTCGGAGTTCAACCGGGTCACGCAGGCCTGCCGGCAGCCGGGATCGGTCTACAAGCCGATGTACTACTCGCTGGCGCTGGATCGCGGGTACGGATTCGCGTCGCTGCTGAACGACGTCCCGCGCGCCGAGGTCGATCCGATCACGGGCGAGGTCTGGACGCCGACCAACCTGAACAACACCGTCGACTACCAGGTCACGCTCGAGTACGCGCTGATCTGGTCCAAGAACGTCCCGTCGGTCCAGCTGTTCAAGCTGATGGGCGGCCACGACGTCGAGGCCTGGGCCCGGCGGCTGGGGATCACGACGCCGATCATCCCCGACCAGGCGCTGGCGCTGGGCGCCTCGTGCACGCGCATCGACGAGCTGACCCGCTCGTTCTCGGCGTTCGCGCGCAACGGCATGTTGATCGACCCGGTCTCGATCCGGCGCATCCGCGACCGCACCGGGACGGTGATCGAGGACCACAGCTCGATCGGCGACCCGTTCGGCTCGCCGTCGGAGCGCCTCGATCGGTTGATGCAACTGGGGGCCGCGCGCACACCCAAGCCGGTGATTCCGCCGCGCACCGCCTGGCTCACGTCCAAGCTACTCCGCCACGTCGTCACGCGCGGCCACGCGCCCGCCATCCGCACCTCCGGAATCCCGGCGGCCGGCAAGACCGGCACCTCGAGCGCGACGATGGACACCTGGTTCATCGGCTTCACCTCGCGCTGGATGACCTCGGCCTGGATCGGCGACGACCTGCGCGAGCGCCCGCTGGGTCAGAAGGACGCCGCCTTCATGCTGACCGTGCCCGAGTTCGCCCGCTTCCTGACCCAGGTCACCGCCGGCCAGCCGCTGCAAGACATCCCGTGGGAGCGACCGCCCGGCGTGAAGCCCGACGACACCGGCGGCACCGTCCGCACCACGATGGAAGAGGTGGTGGCCGACAGCCAGGACACGGGACCTCCCGGCCACAAGCCGCCGCACCCGGCGCCGCGCCCGCCAGCCCAGCCCCACTGACCGCTGTCCGCTTCCCAAGCCGAATGTCGTCGGTTCGAACCCGATATCCCGCTCCCACCGTAACGTCGGGAATTCTTAGGAAACCCGAGACCCCGTCGAGCGCCGCTCGGTCGCCCTCCGGAGCCTCTGGTAGCAACCGGGTAACAAACGGCGCCGTGTCGCGCTCACGCGGGCGCGAAGAAGGCGCTCCGGCCGTTGCCGCCGCCGCGGCCGTTTCCTCGCTTCGTGGCGCGACTGTGGCGGGCTGAAAGCGCATCAGCGCGTCCATCTCGCCGTGCAGGTACGCCGGGTCGAGGTGCGTGTACCGCTCGGTCATGCGGGGGTCGCTGTGCCGCATGATCCGCTGCACGAAGCGGGTGTTTGCGCCGCGCATCGTGAGTAGGCTGCCGGTCGTGTGGCGGAGGTCGTGGAAGCGGATCGGCCGGACCACCGAGGTCACCCAGAGAAGGCGGTTCTTCTTGTGGAGCGGGCACTCGCGAATGCCGGGATCGGCCGCCGCCTCGACGTACCCGCAGCCCGGCTTCCGGCACTTGTGGCGGTAGCCGCTCGCGAGGCCCGCCTTCCGGAGCGCGCGGCGAAGGACCATCTCGAGCTGCGTGTTCTCCGCGTGCATCGATCCGTCCGCGCGCGGGAAGACGAGATCGCTCGGCGACGCACGCAGAGCGTGCTCGAGGTACGGCCGCAGCTCCGCTGCGATCGGGATCGCGTCGCTGCGCTTCCCCTTCGTCGTCACACGGCCGTACGAGCGCTTGACCATGACGACGCCGACCTCGAGATCGACGTCCGTCTTGCGCAGCCCGAACAGCTCACCCTTGCGCAGCCCCGCGTAGACGGCCGTCGCGAACAGATCGCGCCACTTCTCCCGAACGGCGGCTAGCACGAGCGGCACCTCGTGGAAGCGCAAGAAGTCCGGCAGCCGTTTCGGCACCACCCATCGCCTGACGCCATCGATCGGGTTCGGCCCCGGCATCATCCGCTCACCGATCGCCGCCTTGAACGCCCGCCGCATGAACTCGCGCAGGTGGTTCAGGCTCTGCGCGCCCAAGGACGCCCGGCGCACCGAGGACGCCGCCGTCACCACTGGCCGCGTGATCGCGCTGCCCGCCCGCTTCGTGCGCGACGCATCGGCCTTCGCCACGCGCGCCGCCGCCACCAGCGAACACGCCAGCGACGAGGGAGGTGAGCGATGAGCGCCCGCACGATCAGCGCCGATCTCGTCGCAGCGCTCAAGCGGCTCCGTCTGGGTG
>DATJWP010000055.1:0-5892 GCA_035578045.1 Polyangia bacterium
GGACCTGCGCGAGCGCACCGGCGCCGGCATGGCCGACTGCAAGAAGGCGCTGACCGAGTGCACCGCCGACATGGAGAAGGCGATCGAGTACCTCCGCAAGAAGGGGATCGCGTCGGCCGCCAAGAAGGCCACCCGCATCGCGGCCGAGGGGACGATCGCGCAGTACCTGCACGGCTCGCGCATCGGCGTGATGGTCGAGGTGAACTGCGAGACCGACTTCGTCGCGCGCAACCCCGACTTCGTGGCGTTCGCCAAGGAGGTCGCCATGCAGGTGGCGGCGCTGAACCCGTCCTACGTCTCGCAGGACGAGATCCCGGCCGCCGTGCTCGAGAAGGAGAAGGCCATCCGCATCGAGCAGGCCAAGACCTCGGGCAAGCCCGAGGCCGTGTGGGGCAAGATCGTCGACGGCCAGATCGCCAAGTGGGCCAAAGAGGTCTGCTTGCTGGACCAGGTCTGGGTGAAGGACCCCGAGGGGAAGAAGGACATCCGCTCGCTGCTGACCGACCTGGTCGCCAAGACCGGCGAGAACATCAAGGTGCGGCGGTTCGTTCGATACGAAGTCGGCGAGGGGCTGGAGAAGCGCACCGACGACTTCGTGGCCGAGGTCCAGAAGCAAGCGGGCCAGGCGTAACCCGGAGTCGGGGCGCGCACGGCGATGGCCAAGGGCAAAGCGAAAGCGAAGTCCACCGACCCGGCGGCGCCGACGGGCAGGGGCAACGGGGTCCCGTCCGAGGAGCCCGTGAAGTTGCCGCTCGCGCCCGGCGTGAAGTACCGGCGCATCCTGCTCAAGCTGTCGGGCGAGGCGCTGATGGGGTCGCAGCAGTACGGTATCGACCCCGCCACCATCGCCCAGATCGCCGACGAGGTGATCGACGTCCACAGCCTGGGCGTCGAGATCGCGCTGGTGATCGGCGGCGGCAACATCTTCCGCGGGGTCGCGGCCAGCTCGGGCGGCATGGACCGCGCCCACGCCGACTACATGGGCATGCTGGCGACGGTCATCAACTCGCTGGCGCTGCAGGACGCGCTGGAGTCGCGGGGCTGTTACACGCGGGTGCTCTCGGCGATCGAGATGGAGCGCATCGCCGAGCCGTACATCCGCCGCCGCGCCATCCGCCACCTGGAGAAGGGGCGGCTGGTGATCTTCGCGGCCGGGACCGGGAACCCGTACTTCACGACCGACACCGCGGCGTCGCTGCGCGCGATGGAGATCGGCGCCGAGATCGTGATGAAGGCCACCAAGGTCGACGGCGTCTACGACAAGGACCCGCACAAGCACAAGGACGCGCGCATGTTCCGGCGCGTCTCGTACCTCGAGGTCCTGAACAAGAGCCTGGCCGTGATGGACTCGACGGCCATCTCGCTCTGCCGCGACAACAACTTGCCTATCCTGGTGTTCAACATGACCAAGCCCGGGAACATCCGGCGCGTGGTCCTGGGTGAGCCGCTCGGCACGCTGGTGCTGGACGAGCGTCGCGAACCGCGGCTCAGCGGAGGAGAGACTCGATGATCAACGACATCACCAAGAGCCTGCAGGGCGACCTGGACAAGGCGCACGAAGCGTTCCGCCGCGAGCTGGGCAAGGTCCGCACCGGACGGGCCAACCTGTCGATCCTGGACGGCGTCCGCGTCGACTACTACGGGACGCCGACGCCGCTGAATCAGGTGGCGTCGTGCAACGTCGCCGACGCGCGCCTGATCACCATCAAACCGTGGGAGCGGTCGCTGATCCCCGAGATCGAGAAGTCGATCCGCGCGGCGCAGCTGGGGCTGAACCCGCAGTCCGACGGCGAGCTGGTCCGCCTGCCCATGCCGGCGCTGACCCAGGAGCGCCGGCAGGAGCTGGTGAAGCTGGTGAAGAAGATGGCCGAGGAGGCCAAGGTCGCCCTGCGCGGCGCCCGGCGCGACGCCAACGAGATGCTGAAGGAGGCGCTGAAGGAAGGCGCCATCACCGAGGACGACGAGCGCAAGGGCCTGAAGACGGTCCAGGACACCACCGACAAGGCCGTGACCAAGGTGGACGAGATCGTCGCCAAGAAGGAAGCCGAGATTCTGGAGGTTTGACGTGCCCCTTCAGTTCCGCGAGGCGCACGCGGCGCCCGACAAGAAACGCATCAACGAAGAGTGGTTCGTGCTGGAGAACGCCGGCGCGACCGCGGTCAACACCGGCGGGCTGCAGGTGATCGCGGCCCGCAAGGGCAAGCGCGGGTCGGTCCTGGGGGTCATCGACCCGGGGTTCATGCTGCAACCGGGCGAAAAGATTCTGGTGGTGTCGGGCGTCCCGGGAAAGAAGTCGCACGGCGAGCCGCCGCCCCCGCGCGACGGAATGCGCACCTACCACCTCTTCCAGCGCGAGCCGCTGCTCCAGGGTCAAGGAACACTGCTGCGGCTGGCCATGAACCAGGTCGAGGTGGCCCGGCTGGTCTACGATCCGGCTGCCGCCAACGGCGTGGCGTGATAGAGGTTCGGTCATGCCGAAATACGAGGTCGACATCCCGCACTCGCTCGACGTGGCCGAGGCCAAGCAGAGGCTGAACGGCGCCACCGCGAAGCTGCAGCGCGATTACGGCGCGAACTGCGCCTGGAAGACCGACAACGAGCTGACGGTCTCGCGCAAGGGGCTCGACGCGCGCGTCACGGTGGAGCCCGCACGCGTCCACATCGACCTGAACCTTGGATTCCTGCTGACCCCGTTCGCCGAGAAGATCAAGTCCGGCATCGCGCGCGAGCTGACCGGCATTTTGACGAAGCCGGCGTCGAACTAGGCCTTCGCCACAGTGGCTTTGATCGATTGGTGAACGGGGGTTACCCGTCGGCGGGCTGAAGCCGGTTGT
Source organism: Polyangia bacterium (assembly GCA_035578045.1). Classification (GTDB taxonomy): domain Bacteria; phylum Myxococcota_A; class Polyangia; order Fen-1088; family Fen-1088; genus JADGRB01. The sequence continues at coordinate 2,835 of DATJWP010000055.1, forward strand.
CCTCGCCCCTTGGGCCGAGGATAAAGGAGAGGGGCTCCGTTTCGCGCGGCCGTCCCCTCTCCGCCTTCGCTGCCTTCGCGGGGAGAGGCGCAGACACCACGTCGGCTCAACCCGTCATCTTCCCTGTGGCGAAGTACTAGGCCTTCGCCACAAGTGGCTTTGATCGATTGGTGAACGGGGGTTATCCGTCGGCGGGCTGAAGCCGGTTGTCCTCGCCCCTCGGGGCGAGGATAAAGGAGTGGGGCTCCGGTTTCGCTCGGCCGTCCCCTCCCCGCCTTCGCTGCCTTCGCGGGGAGAGGCGCAGATGCCACGTCGGCTCAACCCGTCATCTTCTAGGTTCGGGGCGCTAGAGCCCGCGGCGGGAACGAGCGCTCGGATCGTCGATCGGCTGGGGTGCCTGCGGAACGGCCTGGGGCTTGCCGCGGGATGGGTGGCGCCTGGGCGGCGCCAGCGGAACCGGTGAAATGACCCGGGGCCGGAAGGGAGCGCGCGGGCGAGGCATCGGCCCCTCGTCCTCTGCCATCGCCTCTCGTCGTCCGGAAGGGCCTTCACGAAGAGCCACGAACAGCCCCCCAACCCCAGACAGGCGCAGAGCAGCGCCGGCCACACCTGGGTCCGCACGGGCTGTCGGGTCACCGTGACATCGTCATCGGCGAACCGCGGCCATCACTTCAATGTCGGTCGAGTCCGGAGCACCGGCGACGACGCGCGGGGCGGAGGGCGGTGGCGCGATGCCGCTCAGGGCGTCGGCGCGCTCGCCCAGGCCAGGCAGGTAGCCGGGGATCAGGCCGACGGCGTCGTTCTCGACGGCCAGCGTGGCATCGGCGGCCAGGGCCTTCAGGCGGGCGTCGCTGACGGGCAGGCCCAGGGTGGCCAGAACCGAGAGGCGGCCCGGGTCCCAGGCCGGCGCCGCGATTTCGCCGAACATGTCGCGCAGCTCCCCCAGCTCGCGCGGGGTCGGGGCCTGCCATGGGGTCGCCCCCACCCGGATGGCGAGCCGGGCCCCGGCCCGCTCGGCGCCCCGCGCCAGCCGCTCGAGCGACCACCGGCAAGCGTCCAGCACCGACGGCGCCAGGGCCCTGCGTTCCGCCAGCGCCCGTTCGAGGACGGCGGCCCCCGGCTCGCCCGGCGCGCAGGCCCGACGCGCGAAGTGGCGCGCGAACTCCGCGGGCGTCGCGGTCAGGAACACGGGACCGAAGTCGATCTCCAGGGCACGCAGGCCGAACGCGGCGGCGATCCCCAGCGCCTGTTCTGCGAGACCGATGGCCGCGGCACGCTCGTCGGTGGCCGGCGCGCCGAGGCGCGGGAGGCGTTTGCCGCCCGCCAGCGGTCGCTCGGGGAGAGGCAGCGCCAGCGAGGGGATCTCGAGCCCCAGGCGCAACGCCGTGGCCAGCAGGGGCGCGCCCGCGAGCAGCTCCAGGTGACAATCGGCGGCCAGGTGCACGCCCGTCGCGCCGCTCTCGACGGCAAGCCGCGTGATCGCCTCCCCACCGTCCACGCTCGGCGGGCGCAGCAACGTCGCCAGGCAGATCATGCGGGCGCAGGATAGCGCTTTGATTCGGATATCGTCGCTGTTATAAAGGCCCCCGTCGCTGTTTTCGGAGGCAGCTCGGTGGGGCCGGACGTACGGGCTCCTGTTTCACCGGAGGTGTTCATGTTCGTTCGCCCACGCCGGGTTTGGATCCACGCCGCGATCGTCGCGGCTGTGACCGCCGGCTTCGTCGCCACCGCTCAAGCCCAGCTTCAGAACGCGCCGGTCGACCTGGAGATCTTCCGACCGGCGATGGACTCGAAGGGGTTCATCACCCTCAACTCCTCGGCGGTGCTGGGCGCAGGTGACCTGTCTTTCGGCCTGGTGACCGCCTACGCGCGCCAGCCGCTGGTCCTGCACGGCAACGGCATGTTCGGCACGCCGCCGGTGCAGAACAAGTTCTCGGTCGACAACCTGGTGACGCCGTCGCTGCAGGCGGCGGTGGGCTTCACCCACCTGCAGCACTTCGGGTTCGAGCTGGGCGTCGTGCTGCCGCTGGCCATCGTGTCGGGCTCGAGCACGCCCAGTGACCAGATGGGCAACTCGACCCGCGACTGGACCTTCACCGCGCAGGGGCTGGGTGACCTGCAGATCCACCCGAAGATCCGGCTGATGAACGCCACCCGCAACGGGCTGGGCTTCGCGATCATCCCGACGGTGATCGCCCCGACGGGCGACAAGAACTCGTTCTTCGGCGAGGGGCAGTGGATCTTCCAGCCCACCGCCATCATCGACACCGAGCTGGGCTACCTGGGGCGCTTCCGCGCCGCCATCAACGGCGGGATGCGGATCCGCGGGCACCACTCGGAGTTCCTCGACACCGCGTCGTCGTTCACGATGCAGCCGTCGTACATGGGGGCGGACATCACGACCCAGGCCGGCCTCACCGTGGGCAACGAGGTGATCGGCGGGCTGGGCCTCTCGTACGGCATCGTGCCGCAGAAGTTCGACGTCGTCGGCGAGGTCTACGGCAACTACGGCCTCGACTCGCACATGATCGACGCTTCCGGCAACCAGACCAAGATGGGTCTGTCGGCCGAGGCGATCGGCGGCATCAAGCTGTACCTGGCCCGCAACTCGTTCTTCGAGGCGGGGGCCGGCTGGAAGGTGGCCAACGGCTATGGCGGCGGGTCGCCCCGCGCCTTCATCGGCTTCATCTTCGAGCCGTCGATCGGCGATCGTGACGGCGACGGCTACAAGGACGACGTCGACCAGTGCCCCGACGATCCGGAGGACTTCGACGACTTCGAGGACGCCGACGGCTGCCCCGATCCCGACAACGACAAGGACGGCATCCCCGACGTCGACGACAAGTGCCCGAACGATCCCGAGACCAAGAACGGCTACCAGGATCAGGACGGCTGCCCGGACACGACGACGTTCGACCGCGACGGCGACGGCATCCCCGACGACGTCGACAAGTGCCCCGACGATCCGGAAGACAAGGACAACTTCGAGGACCAGGACGGCTGCCCCGATCCCGACAACGACAAGGACGGCATCCCGGACAAGAACGACCTGTGCCCG
>DATJWP010000056.1:0-16729 GCA_035578045.1 Polyangia bacterium
ACCAACGACTGCCACTACCTGAACCAGACCGACGCGCGCGCGCACGAGATCCTGATGTGCGTGCAGCAGAAGAAGACCATCCACGACGACAAGCGGCTGCACCACCGCAACGACGCCTTCTTCGTGAAGACGCCGGCCGAGATGGAGGCCTACTTCAAGCACATCCCCGAGGCCCTGGAGAACGCCGCGCGCATCGGCGAGCTGTGCAAGGTCGACTTCAAGCTGGGCGAGACGTTCCTGCCCAAGTTTCAGGTCCCCGACGGCATGACCGCCGAGTCCTACCTGCAGGTGATCGCCGAGGACGGCCTCAAGAAGCGCATCGAGGAGGCGCACCGGCGCGGCGAGAAGGTCGACGGCGACGCCTACGCCGCGCGGCTGGCGCTGGAGCTGGGCGTCATCCAGAAGATGCAGTTCGCCGGCTACTTCCTGATCGTCTGGGACTTCATCCGCTACGCCAAGGAGCACGGCATCCCGGTGGGGCCCGGGCGCGGCTCGGGGGCCGGCTCGCTGGTGGCGTACTCGACGCGCATCACCGACATCGACCCGATCGCCAACAAGCTGCTGTTCGAGCGCTTCCTGAACCCGGAGCGCGTCAGCATGCCGGACTTCGACGTCGACTTCTGCATGAACCGGCGCGACGAGGTGATCTCGTACGTCACCGACAAGTACGGCAAGGACAACGTCGGCCAGATCGTCACGATGCACCAGATCAAGGCGCGGTCGGGGGTGCGCGACATCGCGCGCGCCATGGCGATCCCGTTCGCCGAGGCCGACAAGGTCGCCAAGTTCGTCCCCGAGCCGATCCAGGGCAAGAGCCCGCCCATCGCCGAGGCCATCGAGAAAGAGCCGCGGCTGAAGGCCCTGTACGACGAGAGCCCGATCTACCGCGAGCTGCTGGACGTCGCGAAGGGGCTGGAGGGGCTGAACCGCCACGCCGGCAAGCACGCCGCCGGCGTCGTGATCGGCGATCGCCCGCTGTGGGAGTACGTGCCGTGCTTCCGGCCGGCCGGCGACGAGGCCGGCATCGTCACCCAGTACGACAAGGACATGGTCGAGAAGGCCGGCCTGGTGAAGTTCGACTTCCTCGGCCTCAAGACCCTGACCGTCATCCAGACCTGCCTGGACCACGTCAAACGGGAGAGGTTGGCGCTGGGCCAAGAGCCGCTGGACCTGGCGCTGATCCCGCTGGACGACGCCGGCGTCTACAAGATGATCTCCGACGCCGACGTGACCGGCGTGTTCCAGCTGGAGTCGTCGGGCTTCCGCGAGCTGCTGAAGAAGCTGCGCCCGGACTGCTTCGAGGACATCGTGGCGGCGGGCGCGCTTTACCGGCCCGGGCCGCTGGAAGGCGGCATGGTCGACGACTTCATCGAGCGCAAGCACGGGCGCAAGAAGGTCGAGTACGACCACCCGACGCTGGAGCCGATCCTGAAGGACACCTACGGCGTCATCGTCTACCAGGAACAGGTCATGCAGATCTCCTCGGCCCTGGCCGGCTACAGCCTGGGCAAGGCCGACCTGCTCCGCCGCGCGATGGGGAAGAAGAAGGCCGAGGTCATGGCCAAGGAGAAGGCCGGCTTCCTGGACGGCGCCAAGCAGAAGGGCGTCGACGGCAAGATCGCCGAGCGCGTCTTCGACCTGATGGAGAAGTTCGCCGGCTACGGCTTCAACCGCAGCCACTCGGCGGCGTACGGGATGTTGACCTACCAGACGGCGTACCTGAAGCGGTACTACCCCGTCGAGTTCTTCGCGGCGCTGCTCACCTGCGACAAGGACGACACCGACGCGGTGGTGAAGTTCATCGCCGAGGCCAAGTCGCAGGGGATCGCGGTCCTGCGGCCCGACGTCAACGAGTCCGACACCAACTTCAGCGTGGTGGTGGGCCAAGAGGACAAGGACAACGGGAAGAAGGTGATCCGCTTTGGCCTGGGCGCCGTGAAAGGGGTGGGGGAGGGCGCGGTCGAGGTCGTCAAGCAGGCACGCGAGCAGGGCGGACGACTGCTGTCGCTGTTCGACTTCTGCCGGCGCGCCGACGGGCGCAAGGTGAACCGCAAGGTCATCGAGGCGCTGGTGAAGGCCGGCGCGTTCGACGGCATCGCTCAGCAGAACGGCGTGAGCCGCGCGCGGGTGTTCGGCGCCATCGGCCTGGCCAGCGAGCGCGCCGCCGAGGCGCAGCGCGAGCGCGAGAGCGGGCAGACCAACCTGCTGGCCCTGCTGTCGGGCGGCCCCAGCCAGGGAGACAAGAACGGGCACGTCCAGGACGACAAGTACCCGCCCTGCGACGAGTGGATGCCCAAGGAGCTGCTGGCCAACGAGAAGGAGGCGCTGGGCTTCTACATCAGCGGCCACCCGCTGGATCGCTACGCCGGCGAGATCCGCCGCTTCACCAACGCCACCGCCGCCAACTGCACCGAGAAGGGGGAGCGCGCCGAGGTGGTGCTGGCCGGCGTCGTCAGCAGCTACCAGGAGCGGCCGATGAAGAACGGCCAGGGGAAGTACGCCTTCCTGACACTGGAGGACCATTCCGGCCAGATCGAGATGATCGTGAACGCGCGCAAGGTCGAGGAGTACCGCGAGATCCTATCGCGCGACGAGCCGCTGCTGGTCACCGGGACCGTCGACTCGCCCTTCGGCGAGGGCGAAGCGGCGCGCGAGCGGCTTCGCTTCCTGGACGCCAAGCCGCTTGCCAAGATACGCGCCGAGAAGAGCTCGCAGCTGGACATCCGGCTGAACGCCGACCTGATCAAGGAAGAGCAGCTCGTCGCGCTGGAGAAGCTGCTGCGCCTGCACCACGGCGGCTGCCGGGCCGTGCTCCGGATGGAGATCCCGATGCGCAGCGAGACCGTGCTGGCGCTGGGCGACGACTACAAGATCGCCGCGACCGACGACCTGCTGGCGCGCATCGAGCAGATCTTCGGCGCCCGCGTGGCGGTCCTCCGCTAGCCCATTCTGCGCGGAGGGTGGCGCCGCTGCGCCAGTCCCATCTCCCTCCCCGCGAAGCGGGGAGGGCTGGGGAGGGGTCCGGCCTGCAGCGTCCGACCTGCGCAGTCATACGACCCGCACAACGGTCGATTCCACTTCGGTAAACGACTTCAATGCGGGTGCGAAATGGCCTGGTCGACGAGCTTTGTCAACCAGCGCCAATCAGAATTGTCCAATAACACCCATCTCGCTAACCAACATCCGAGCGTTGGACCAACCATGTGCCCAATCTGTGACGAGGATGGAGGCCGCCTAAAGAGCCCCGTGCCTTAACGACGTGAGCGCCCGATCTTCCGTTTGGACGGACTTGGCAGATGTGGCTGGGGCGGGTAGAGCGCGGAAGGTTGAGTTGCGGGCGGGGTGCTTGCTCCGTCGCCGTCGGTGTGATGGTCAGTGGTCAGCTCTCGAATGCGCTGCTGTGGTTTCGACTCTTCGGTGTGACGATCGCTGCCGGGATGGAAGAGAGAGTGAGAGGAGAGCGGAGTCATATGACTCGTACAACCCGTGATTAAGAGGCGGCAAACGCCAACTGAGTAAGAGAGCGAGTAAGGGTGCGAGTAAGAGAGACGGCGCAATGAATGAAGATACGAGACCGTACGGAGCGGTGACGTTACGCAAACAGGCGCAATCGATGGTGGCAAAAGATGTTGACGTTCCGTGATCCGGTTTGCCAATGTGCGGAGCCGCGAAGGGAGAGCGTGAATGACGCGAGCCGCGCGGTCGATGGCCCGAGCTAGCAGCCCGTGGTGGAAGTCATCCAGCGGGGGTGACCTGAACACCTGATCAAGATCGACGGGGGATCGCGGGTTGGGCAGGATGCCGGGGTGGCAATGGGAAAGCGCGAGGGCGAGCAGGAGGACCTGTTCGTCACGCATCAGCAGTTGCGGTCGCAGAGCCATCCGTTCTATCGGGCGGTGAATCGCGTGCTGGCGGACCAAGGGTTTGACCGGTACGTCGAGGGGCTCTGCGCGAAGTTCTACGCGAAGAAGAAGGGGCGGCCGGGGCTGGCTCCTGGCATCTACTTTCGCAGCTTGCTGCTGGGCTTCTTCGAGGGGATCGACAGTGAGCGCGGGATTGCCTGGCGAGCCGCCGACTCGCTCAGCCTGCGCGATTTTCTGGGCGTACCGGCCAGCAAGCTGACGCCCGACCACTCGACGATCTCGCGAACGCGGCGGCTGATCGATCTGGAGACGCATCAGGCCGTGTTCACGTGGGTGCTGGGCGTCTTGGACGCCGCCGGGCTCATCAAGGGCAAGACGATCGGCGTGGACGCGACGACGCTGGAGGCGAACGCAGCGATGCGCTCGATCGTCCGGCGCGACGACGGCCGCACGTACCAGGCGTTCCTCGAAGACCTGGCCAAGGCGTCGGGAATCGAGACGCCGACGCGAGAAGATCTGGCGCGCCTGGATCGGAAGCGAAAGAAGAAGAGCTCGAACGACGACTGGTTCAATCCGAACGATCCCGACGCGAAGATCACGAGGATGAAGGACGGGCGGACCCACCTGGCGCACAAGGAAGAACACGCGGTCGACCTCGACACCGGGGCCATCGTGGCGGTGACGCTCGTGCCGGCGTCGGCGGGAGATACGGCGACGATCGAAGGCACGCTGGACGCGGCGGTGAAGAACCTCGACGACGCGCGCGAAATCGCGGGTGACGAGTCGCAGCGCGAAGGCGAGCCCGAGGAGGCTGTCGCGGACAAGGGCTACCACAGCAAAATGGTGCTGCTGTCGCTTCAGCAGGAGGGCTGGCGCACGTACATCGCGGAGCCGGATCGTGGTCCGCAGAAGTGGCCGGAGCAGCAGCTTCAGCAGGAAGCGGTGTATGCGAACCGCCGACGCAAGAACGGCCGTCGAGGTCGCGCATTGATGCGGCTACGCGGCGAGCTCATCGAACGGCCCTTCGCCCACGCCTTCGAAACGGGAGGCATGCGACGCACGTACCTCCGCAAACACGCGAACATCGCCAAGCGACTCCTGGTGCACATCGCCGGGCTCAACCTCGCCTTGCTCATGCGAACACGCTTCGGCGTCGGCAAGCCGAGGTGCCTGCAGGGCCGCGCGGCCGCTCTGGGGCAGGCACTGATCGCTCTTCTACGCTCGCTGCTGGCCCACTACCGCCCGGGCTGCCTGCCTCCCGGCGCAGGGCTGGGCACGCCACCCCGCCTTTTCGCTCACGCCGAAGTGTGAGCGACGGACTGGTTTCCACCACGGGCTGCTAGGAGGTCAGTTGGCGGGTTTGGGAGCGGCGGCGAGCGTGGTAGGTGGGGCGCTTGGGTCGTGCTTCAGCAATCCGATCAATGACTTGAGTTCGCTGTCTCTGCATTCGCTTGCATCGGTTCGGCTGGGGCGGGATGTGCCGCAGTGGGCCTGATATTGGCTGGTATGAATGTCGGTATGGCGCTGGCAAGCGGTGCCGGGTTCGAACAGACAGCGCTCAATACGGGCATCGGCCTCGGGGTTGGAGTTATCACCGGCGGATTGGGACAGGGCCTGGATCCCGTCACGAGTCTATTGATGGGGTCGGCATCAGCCTCGGTCACGACGATGATTTCCACGCCGTGAACGGAAGGGCTATTCTTGGTCGAAACGTGCTCGACGCTGCGATTACGTCTGCCGCGGTCGGCGGACTGACATTGGCGCTGAAGGCCGTGGCTCCCGTTTCTGTGGCTAGCGAGGCAGCATGTTCAGCGCTTGGGGTTGTGCTTCGATCCCGATCACCCGCCGACCTACGATCCGAATATGGAAGAAGGTACCTGGGGTATGACCCATCGGTCAGACTCTTCCGTGACGATCGGCCCGGGCGCGTTCCGATCGTCGAAATTTCTGGACTCGGTCTTGTTTCACGAGTCGGTACACGTAGAGCAGAATGAAACGTGGTACTATTTCGGCTCGACGAATCTAAGAGAGGTTCAGGCGTACGATGCCACGCGCGCGTTTTCGATCAGCATCGGGGCGTCGCCGGAGGAAGTTAGCCTTCTCTACTCTGCGAGGGCCGACTACTACAACCAGCTCTCGGCGGCCGAGAGGTGGAGAGTAAGGCAGTGACGCGGGGTGCACAATGTGCGGTGGTAATTCTATGTCTCATCGTCCTCGGATCTTGCAATGCGGGTAATCGAAAGGGCGACCCCGGTAAGGGCTCTAACGCTATGCTCTCTATCAATATTGAACAGGTAGGCGGGTTCAGCCCAAAGCAGACGAGCCGCGACATCAATCTTCACGTGTCGTTCACTAACGCCTCGACAGAACCGGTCGTGGTCAATTCGCGCGGCATCGTGGCCGGGCAGGAGAGCCCCGACTTCATACGAGACATCACGATCAGAATTGCAGACGAAGAGTCGGGAAAGATAGCCGCCTTCGACTGTTTGCCAAACGTTGCGCCTCTTCGGGCGGAGAATTTTCGGGTGCTCGGGCCCGGAGATAGTCTGCGCATCGATCGGAACCTAGGGTGCTTTGTCCTGAAGAAGGGGCGCTACTTCGTCACCGCAACCGTTGATGCGCCGCCTCCGTCTGGCTTGTCGTTGCGGGGCATACGGTTCGCCGAACTCCCGGTGGTATCGAACCGGCTGGCGGTAGAGATTCGATAGCAGTTGGGAGTGCAGAGGCCATGCCGGGTCGCCCGAGAGGCGCGAGTGTCCGCGGTGTGTGGCAACCACCCATGAGCCGCGCAGTCATGATGGTTCTTGGTCTGGGGCTGTTGCAGTGCGCCTGCAGGGCCGCGCCTGTGCGCGTGGCCTGTATTCCTCTGGAAGTTCAGACGTACGCGGCGGTGTCGCCGGAGGACGTTGTCAGAGATGCAAGGGTCAAGTTTCGGGTGCCTGCCGGGAGCGATGAAGGCCGACAGCTTCGTTCAATTCATGATGGTGCCGCTCCAGGCAAGTTCCGGCGCATGGTTGCGAGGGTCCGCGTCGATCTGAGCGACAGGGAGGTGTTCTGGGTCGATACGCAGGGTGGCGTGCTGGATGCGACAGGCGAGAAGCAGCTCTCGCTCGCAGCGCTCGACGCTCTGAAAGCGATCGTGGAACGGCATGGCTGCGTGGCAGAGCCGTAGTCGAGCAGCGACAGACCCAGAGGCACGTCGAGTCCAGTGCTGGCCGGCGGCGACCTTCACCCGAAGCGGTACCAGGAGATCCGCCCGTCGAAGTAGGTGACGCGGCCGATCGGGCGGAGGCGCTTCGGGCGACCGAAGAAGACCGAAAAGCGCGCTGCCGGCCGGCGGGTGAGGGCGGTCCGATGTAGCCTTGCCCCGTGGCTCTCTCGGCGGCACGCGCGCGCAAGCTGCTCCTCAGCTTCGACAACGTCACGGAGGCGCCCCACTTCGATCGCGTGGCGTTCAAAACGCTCCGCCGGACCTTCGCGACGCTCGCGGGCGACGGCAGCGACGTGAACTTCATGTTCGACGCGCTGGGGCAAGAGACGTTCTGCGCGATGGCGCCACAGGTCTTGGCGCCGGTCCCCGGCGGCTGGGGTCGCATGGGCGCGACTCGCTGCGAGCTGAAGCGGGTCAACGAGGCGCTGTTCATCGCGGCGGCCGAGGCTGCGCACGCGCGGGCGAACCAGCCTCGCAAGAGGGGACGCGCGAGGCGCTGAGGGGCTCCCTCGTGCCTCGGCATGAGGGAGCAATGGGGGAGCTCCGAGAGGCCGTCTCAGGTCATTTGGAGGGGTTCGCGTTCTCTGGCACGATCGCCGGTGGCGGTGAAGTGCTTGAAATTATTTACAATATTCCTTGTTCGTGCCGCCTTGCCAAGGTGGACGTGGGCGCGCGCCGGGGCCGACGCCCCTAACCGCAGACGAAGAGTGTGGGGTCGCAGGTCAGCGGGGGCAGGCAGTCGGCGGTGCTGTTGCAGGTCGCGCCGGCCGCCTGGTACGGGAAGCAGACGCCCAGGGTGCCGCCGCCCTGGACCGAGGTGATCGCCTGGCCGGTCGCCTGCGACAGGCAGTAATTGCCGGCCTGGCACTCGGCGGTCATGTCGCAGCGCTCGCCGACCGGGATGTAGCCGGTGAACAGGCCGGCGCAGGCCGGGCTGGAGACGGCCTCGTCCACGTCCAGGGTCGCGCTGCCGGCGCAGCTGCGGACCTGGTAGGCGGCGGCGCAGGACTGCGCGATGGTCGTGTCGATCGTGACCAACCCTTCGGAGTAGGCGGTCGCGACCAGCGCGAGCTGCTGATCGCCAGCCAGCGTGACGCGCGCAACGCACTGGTCGGCGAGTCCGGCGTCGCCCGTGGAGGCCCCGCAAGCTGCAGCCGCGCCCGCGTCAGAAGTCTGACCGCCGTCCGCGGCGCTCCCGCCGCCGGCTCCACAGCAGGCCTGCCAGCCGCAGAAGGCCTCGGCCAGCTGCTGCGACAGGCTCTGACTGGTGCCGCTGGTCGTCGTGGTGGTGTTCGACGTGCACCCGGTCACCGCAACCCCCCCGGCGATCGTCAGCATCAGGATCGGTCTCACCATGACGCTTCCATATCACGGGCGGGCACCGTCACGCGCGTGACGCACGTCGCCGGCAAGCGAAATGCTCTAGCCACCGTCGCTGCGCCTCACTATGATCAAGAGCATCTTGCCGCGCGCGGTGTCCCGCTCGAAGACCAAAGGCGTGCCCGTCATGACGGTGCGCCTGCTGCTCCAGGACGTCGCCGACGGGATCCGGGTCCTGCAGACGCGCGACGGGGTCGAGCTCTCCGACGAGCAGATCATCGAGCGCGCCCGCAATATCGTCACCGGACTGCTCGGGAACTACCAGATCAAGTCGCTCGACGGGCGCCCGAACCGTCCGGTCCCCACCGCCCAGCAGATGGACCTGCTCGACCAGATCGAAGCGCGCGCCGAAGCGCGCAACAACGGTCGTCCGGGCCGCGCCTAAAGACCGGCCCGGGCCCTTCCGAAGGGTGATCCCAGGGAGGACTTCGCGCGCCTGCGCGAGACGCTTACATAACCTTGGCTCGTCGTGACGCCATCGCTCGAAGGTTCTACTCTGGATGCTCGCGCCCCTGGCGCCCCTGGCTGGTAGCGCTCGCTATCGCGGCGACACCGCTGGTCGTGGCCCGGACCGCGTCGGCGAGCACCTGCACCTGGCAATCGGGCAGCTCGACGAGCTACAGCACCGGCACGAACTGGAGCTGCAACCGCGCTCCCGGGAGCACCGCCACGGTCGACACGATCGTGTTCGACAGCACGAAGAGCAACGTCAATTGCAACATGTCCGGCAACGTGACGAACATCAGCACGGTCACGTTCAACGGCTACTCCGGGACATTCTCGGCCAACACGCACACGCTGACGACGTCCGGCGCCTGGACCCAGGGGAGCGGGACGTTCTCGGGAAGCACCGCCGCCCTCAGCATCGGCGGGTTGGTGACGATGAACGGCGGGACGTTCACCAGCTCGTCGGCGACCACCGCGCTGTCCGCCGGGTTGACCGTCAACGGCGGAACGTTCAACGGCGGCGGGGGTGCCCTCAACGTCACGGGCGCCGTCTCGGTCACCAGCGGCACGCTGTCGCCCGGCAGCAGCAGCCTGAGCGCGACGAGCATCAGCGTCGCGGGCGGCACGTTCACGGGTGGCAGCGGCACCGTCACCACCACGACGGGCAACCTGTCGGTGGGGGACAGCACGACTTACACGCCGGACTCGAGCCTGGTCGGGTACTGGTCGTTCGACGACAGCGGCCATACCACCGACTCGGCGGGAGGTCACTCTCTCACCTGGTCCGGATCGCCGTCGTTTCCGTCGACCAATCTGCCTTCGCTGCCGTTCGACACCGCCAGCCCCCAATACGCAGTGGCCATGACCGGCGGCCAGCACGGCCTCACGAGCAACTTGACCGGCATCTCCTCCCTCTGCCCGGCCACCGTCACGCTGTCTGCCTGGTACAAGGCGTTCTCCACCGACTCGATCGCCGGCGAGGTCGTCAGCGGCGCGAACACCTATTCGCTCCGGATCACCTCGAGCGGGCTGGTCGTCATGAAGCGGGTCGCGACCAGCGGGAGCCCGCAGTGGATCGAGTACCAGGTCCCGTTCTCGAACGTGCTGGACGGCGCCTGGCACCAGATCGTGGGCGTGATCGTCACGGGGACCGGGGGCGGCATGACGGCTTACCTCGACGGCGCGCCGGCGGCCGGCGGCTACTACGTCGGCGGAACGACCACCCAGCTCACCGGGGCTGACGCCGTCAGCGCCGCCGAGGATCCCATCCTCTGGAACTCGACCACCGAGGGCGCCGGCCTGGCCATCGGCTACAACCCATCGGGCGCCACGGGCTACAGCTTCGGCGGCACTTCGGTGAAAGGGCCCGCCGGCAAGTCGTGTTCGTCCACCAACGTCTGTGCGATCGACGACGTCCGGATCTACAACCGGGCGCTGAGCGCGGCCGAGGTCGCCACGCTCGCCCGAGGCAACCAGACCGGGGCGGCATCCAGTACGTTCTCGCTGGCCGGAGTCGCCAACATCGCCGGCAGCATCTCGGTGGCCACGACGGGGTCGCTCACGCTGGGGAGCGGCAGCACGCTGGAAGTCGGCACGGGCCTGACGGTCGATGGGAAGCTCACCGCGAACAGCGCAACCATCACCAAGTCGGGCACCAGCCGCTACCCGTTCGTGGTCGGATCCAGCTCAGCCGCCGCGCCCGAGCTGGACATCAACGGACTCTCGGTCCAGTACACGGACACCAACGGGATGCAGGTCAACGCCAGCGGCGGGGCCTGGACGCACGCCAGCACGACGTTCACGCAGTTCGATCAGGTCGCCTTCGGCGCCGGAGCGGGGGCGGGGACCCAGAATCAGCTCCTCAACGTCTTCGCCTCCAGCCTCTACCTCACGTCGACCGGATGCACGTTCGGCTCCGGGTCGACCTACGCCGTGAAGCTGACCAGCGAGGCGAGCAGCGGCACGGGGCCGCGCCTGCTGTTCGCCAACGCGACCTGCGCGACCAACGACTCGACGACGGGCCTCTGCGCCTCCAGCGAGAAGCAGGACGACGACCCCGGCAACGGCGTGCCCAGCGCGACGACCGGAGGCGTCGTCCAGTTCATCCGTGCCGCCGAAACGGACACCGCCGGGACCATCGAGGGGTTCCCGACCACCGGGTTCGACTGGAACACCTTCGCCTTCTACAACTCGACGTACGTGGCGTTTCACGACGCGGTCAGCGGGAAAGACGCCGTCTACGTGCGCGCCAAGGATGGCAGCCCGCTCTACTCCTGGTCGGCCAACACCGGCGAGACGATCGTCGGGACGCCGCAATGGATGTCGGCCAACGTGTCGGGAACGGAGACGCACTACCTTTACGTCGGGGTCAACGGCGCGTCCGCCGACTCGGGCCGCGTCTACCGGCTGATCGACAACGGAAGCTCGCTGGCGGCCGACAGCAACTGGCCCACCGTCGGCAAGACCGGCTACTTCTCCTGCACGTGCACCGTCACGTCCGCGCTGACGCTCGACAACAGCACGAGCGCCAGCTACATCTACTGGTCCGCGACCAAGGGCACGGCGCAGGACTTCTACGGGATCACGCAGGCCGCGGGCGCCTCGATCAACACCAGCTTCTGGCCGGTCACCGCGCCATCCAGCGTGACGGCCTCGTCGCCGACCGTGGTGACGATCTCCGGGACGACGTTGCTCTACCTGGGTGGGACCGGGACGATCGGGCGGCTCGACGTCGCCAATCACAGCTGGGAGCAGGACAGCCCCAAGATCACCACGCCGTCGACGGTCACGATGGACACGGTGAGCGGCCGCCTCAGCTATGGCACCAGCTACCTGACGGCGACCAAGGGGGACGTGCGCCTCTACGCGGGCGACGGGGCCGGGTACGTCTGGGCGATCCTGCCCTCCTACTTCGGCAGCTCGCCGGTCACCACCGCCATGTGGGGCTACAACGCCGGGAGCGCCGTGACCGACAACTACTACGACTCGTTCACCGACACCCTGCAGTTCGGAACGTCGTCGGGCAACCTGGTCGTGCTCAACGCCAAGACCGGTCTGCCCTATGACTCGACCTACAACTCGTACCCCTATTCACTGGGGGAATCGATCTCGGCGGCGCCCCTCTACTTCAACGGCGTCATGGTGGTCGGGACCGCCAGCGGGAACCTCTATTTCATCGACCGCCTCATCGGCAAGGCGTTCGACGGGACGCAGATCCTGAAGAAGGTCAGCTTCGGGCCCACCGAGTCGGTGTCGAGTGTCGGCTTCAACTCCGACAGCAGCCTGTACATGGTCTCCACCTCGTCGATCCTGGGCGACGGCCGCATCTACTACTTCGACCTCATCACCGACCCGACGTCGAGCTTCCAATGATCGCCACCCGCCGCCCACGACATCAGCTGCTCGCCGCCCGGCTCCGGCCGGTTCGCGCGGCGTCGTTCTTGGCGCTGGCGTTGGTGGCGGGCCAGGCGCGCGCCGACGACTGGCCGACGCCGGGGCTGGATGCCACGCACACCCGGTTGCTGGCCGAACGCTCGGGCGCCGCGTTCGCCGACGGTCTCTGGTCGGCGGCGCCCGCCAGCACCGCCGGCGTGCTGGCGAGTCCGGTGGCGTCGGACGGCTATCTGGTCAGCGCCACGTACGACGGGACGGTGCGCGCGCTGGCGGCTGACACCGGGGCGCTGGTCTGGCAGGTCTCGCTGGGCGCAGCCATCGAGGGGACGCCGGCCATCGCCAGCGGACGCGTGTTCGTCCCCACGCTGGCGGGAAAGATCGTGGCGCTCGGGCTGGCCGACGGCGCCACCCTCTGGTCGACCGACCTGGGTGGGCTGACGGTCTCGTCCCCGGCGGTGGTCGGCAGCGACCTGATCGTCGGCGCCGGGATGCCGCAGCAGTTCATCGCGCGCATCGACGGCACCACCGGGGTGGTCGTCTGGCGGACCCTGCCCGTCATGCAGGAGTTCAGCAACACGCCCCCGGCGGTCGCGGACGGCCTGGTGGTCGTCGGCACCAACGGCGGTCACTACTACGCGTTCGACACCTCGATGGGCCTGCTCCGCTGGGACTACAGCGCCGACGGGATCGTCAACATCGCCTCGCCGCTCATCGTGGGGGGCACGGTCTACTTGGCGGGCGGTGACTCCAGCGATCGCGTGCACGCGGTGAACGCCGCGACCGGAGCGGCGATCGCGGGCTGGCCGATCGATCTCCCGACGCCGGATCCCGATCTGACCGGCACGCTCGTCAACCGGCGCCGCGCCGTCTCGTCGTTCGCGTCGGCGGGCGGCCTCCTGGTGCTGGAGACCCGGCTGGACGACGCCATCGACACCGACGCCGACGGGATGGCGGATCAATACCTGTCGCGCGAGCTGGTGCTGGGGCTGGACCCCGCCACCGGCGCCACCATCTGGCAGCAACCGGTCGCCCGAACGGTGTTCGGCACCCGCGGGGACGTTCCGCCCTTCTCCGTCTCTCCCACGCCCGCGGCGTTCGGGACCGATGCCGGTTCGTCCTTGCTGGCGATCGCGTCGTCGCTGTCGGCGACGGTGAGCATCCTCGACGCGCAGACCGGCGCCGGCCAGGGCTACCTGACCACCGCCGGCCCCGCGCTGGCCTCGCCGGTGCTGGTCAACGGACGCCTGATCACGGTGACCCAGAACGGCATCGTCGAGGGGCGCCTCTCCAGCGTGAACCACCCCCCGTCGGCGCCGATCCTGGCGGGCAACCCCCAGACGCTGGACCTCACCGACGTGACCCTGCGCTGGCTGCCCGCCGTCGATCCCGACGGCGAGGTCCCGACTTACGAGATGCGCATCGACAGCGACGGGGAGGTGCTGCAGACCTTCGCGCAGCAGATCGTCCCGGCGCAGGGGACGACGTCGATCGGCCTGGCGGGGCAGCAGCTTCAGGACGGCACGACCTACACGGTCGCGCTGCGCGCGCGTGACGGGCACGGGGCCTACTCGCCCTGGTCCGCGCTCGAGACCTTCACCGTCATCGCGCCTCCGCCGGTCACCGTGAACGGCATGCCGGTCGCCAACCTGCGGGCCGCCGTCGAGGGCGCCCAGGCCGGCGACGTCATCCTCCTGGGGGCGGGGACGTACCCGCTGGCCTCGACCCTCCACGTGGCCGGCGGCGTGACGATCAAGGGCGCCGGCGCCAGCCGGACGATCCTGGACGGCGGCGGTCTGTCCGTCGCCGTCAGCTTCTCGGGGACCGATCCGAAGTCATCCACCGGGCTCGATCGCGCCACGGTCACGAACGCGGCCACCTGCGTCTCGATCGAGGGAACGGCCGCCGGCGTCGAGCTGACCCACCTGGTGGTCCGCGACTGCACGACCGCGGGCGTCGCGGTGGCGGCGGGCGGCGTGGCGGCGGTGATGAACGCCACCCTGGTCGCCGACGGCGTCGGGCTGAACGTGGCCGGGAGCGCGACGATCAAGAACAGCCTGGTCTCCGGCAACCAGACCGGTCTCGGCGTCACGGGGTCCGGGACGCTGACCGGCAGCTACGACGACCTGTTCGGCAACCAGGTCGATCGCCAGGGTGTGGTGGTCGGGACAGGCGATCTGGCGGCGGCCGTCGTGTACGCCAACCCGACCTCGCACGACTACCGCCTGATTGGACCTCAGCCGTCGACCGACCAGGGGGATCCGGTCGATCCGGTGGGCGACGAGCCGACGCCGAACGGCGCGCGGATCAACCTGGGCGCCTTCGGGGGAACCACCGACGCGGAGCTCAGCACCCCGGCGCCGGTCACGCCCGACCCGACCCCGCCGCCCGTGCCCACCGGTTCAGGGAACCACGGGTTGCCGGGCGTCGCCGAAGGGGGCTGCGGCGTCACCGGACGACCTCCGCCCGCGACGGCTCTGACCCTGCTGGCGGTCGCCTCGATCTTGATCCGCCGTCGCCGCCGCGGGTAACCGGACACCCGCTTCCCGGGCGCGTGCTACCCTGGCTTACAGGCCAGCATGCGGATCGGGGACGCATCGGCAGATGGTTCCGGCGGCGACGAGGTCCAGCGGCGCTTCCGGTTCCTGAGCTCGGCCAGCGCGGCGCTGGCCGAGTCGCTCGATTACCAGCGGACGCTTCAGCGCGTCGCCGAGCTGGCCGTCCCGGACATCGCCGACTGGTGCACGGTCACGGTGGTCGACGGGCACGGCGCGGTCCGGCGCCTGGCGGTGGTGCACGCCGATCCCGGCAAGCGCGAGCTGGCCGATGAATATCAGCGCAAGTTCCCGCCCACCGAGCACCGCAGCGGCGAGCTGCTCAAGGTGCTCGAGGGTGGGCCGGCCTCGTTGAGCGTGCGGGTGACCGACGCCGACCTGGTCCGTGCCGCGCAGACCGACGACCACCTGCGCATCATGCGCGGGCTGGGGTGCTCGTCCTGTGTGATCGTTCCGATGGTCGCCCGCGGCGAGATCCTGGGTGTGATCTCGCTGATCCGCGGCGGGGAGCGGCCGCCCTACGCCGACAACGACGTCGAGGTGGCCGAGGAGCTGGCCTACCGGGCGGCCCTGGCGGTCGACAACGCCCGCCTGTTCCGGGAGACCCGCCGCCGCGAGGAGACGATGCGGTTCTTCGCCGAGGCGAGCACGCTGCTCTCGAGCTCGCTCGACCATGTGTCGATCTGCCAGCGCCTGGCGGCGCTGGTGGTGCCGTCGTTCGCTGATTGGTGCGGGGTCGACATCCTGGATGAGGGGGAGCTGGCCTCGCTGGCCATCGCCCACGTCGATCCGGCCAAGGTCGAGGTGGCGCGTGAGATGCGGCGCCGCTACCCGCCCGATCCGGCCTCCGACCGTGGTCCCCATGCGGTCATGCGCACGGGACGCGCCGAGCTGGTCAACGAGATCTCGGACGAGATGGTCATCCGCGGCGCCCGCAGCCAGGAGCACCTGAGCTTCATTCGCGACCTGGGGCTGCGGTCGGCGCTGATGGTGCCGCTGGTCGCGGGCGGACGACCGATCGGCGTGCTCAACCTGGTCTGGGCCGAGTCGGGGCGGCACTACGGGCCCGAGGACCTGGAGATGATGCAGGAGCTCGGCCGCCGGGCGGGGCTCGCCATCGAGAACGCGCGCCTGTACGACGAGGCGCGCAGCGCGGTCAAGCTGCGCGACGAGTTCCTGTCGATCGCCAGTCACGAGCTGAAGACGCCGCTCACCAGCCTGCGGCTGAAGGTCGATGCCATCCTGCGCTCGACCGCGCGGGCGGCCACCGAGCCGATCGACGTCCAGAAGCTGAGCGCCCGGGCGCTGGCGGTCGACAAGCAGCTGGACCGCCTGACCGAGCTGGTCGACGCGCTCCTGGACGTCAGCCGCGCCGCCGCCGGCCGCCTGCAGCTGAAGCTGGAGCCGGTCGACCTGACGGCCGTGGTGTTCGCCACCGCCGAGCGCTTCAAGGACGACCTGGCCACCGCCGGCTGCTCGCTGTCGGTCATCGTGACCGACCCGAGCGGCCACAAGGGCCCCATCGTCGGCCGCTGGGACCGCCTGCGCCTGGACGAGGTGATCACCAACTTCCTCACCAACGCGATCAAGTACGGGTCGGGCAAGCCGGTCCAGGTCCGGGTCGCCGCCACCGACGTGGCGGTGACGATCGAGGTCGAGGACCACGGGATCGGGATCTCGCCCGGCGATCAGGAGCGGCTGTTCAAGCGGTTCGCGCGCGTGGCCTCACCCGAGCACTACGGCGGATTCGGGCTGGGGCTCTGGATCGTCAAGGTGCTGGTCGAGGCCATGGGGGGGCACGTGTCGGTGCGCAGCACGGTCGGCCGCGGATCGGTTTTTGTCGCCGAGCTCCCGCGTCAGGTAGCTTGAGGGTGTGCCTCGCG
>DATJWP010000057.1:0-9200 GCA_035578045.1 Polyangia bacterium
GCTGCGCGGCGAGATCTTCGCGGACTGCGAGGTGCTGGGCGAGCGCTACGAGGACGACGCGGTCGTCTTCCAGGTCCGCGCCCGCCCCGAAGCCCTCGCGCGCTGGCGCGACGCCAGCTAGGACCAATGCCGTTCAGTTAATTTAAGGCGCCCCAATCTTCGGAGGGGCTCCTTCCCCCTCTCCATGCGAAAGCATGGAGAGGGTCGGGGAGAGGTCCGGACCCCACCCGCCGAGCCTGCGGCTCGGCGGCCTCCCCCGCATTCGCCGCATTCGCGGGAGAGGCGCAGAGAGCGCCCGATCTGCGCGTCCTGGCGCCTTAACTGAACGGCATTGGTTCTAGGCGGCGGCGAGGATTCGCTCGGCGACCCGGGCGCCGTCGAGGGCGGCGCTGACGATCCCGCCGGCGTATCCCGCGCCCTCGCCGCAGGGATAGAGCCCGGCGGCGGACGGTGAGACCAGAGTCTCGGTGTCGCGCACGAAACGGACCGGAGCGCTGGTCCGCGTCTCGGCGGCGATCAGGGTGGCGTCGGGGTGCAGGAACGCCGGGATGCGAGCGCCCATCTGGCGCAACCCGCCCCGGAGCGCGTCGACGACGAAGGGCGGCAGGACGGCGCCCAGATCGCCGGGGGCCAGTCCTGGACGGTAGCTGGAGTCCGCGACGCGCGCGCTGGCACGCGCGGCCAGGAAGTCGCCCAGGCGCTGCGCGGGGGCCCGGAAACGCCCACCACCCGCCCGAAACGCCGCCTGCTCGATGCTGCGCTGGAAGGCCACGCCGGCCAGCGGCCCGTCGGCGTCGGGGCCGAAGTCGGCGACGTCGACCGACACCACCAGCCCCGCGTTGGCGAAGGGGGAGTCGCGCCGCGACAGGCTCATGCCGTTCACGACCACGCCCTCGGGCTCGGTGGCGGCGGGGACGATCCAGCCCCCGGGGCACATGCAGAAGCTGTAGACCCCGCGCCCGCCACACTGGGCGGTGAGCTCGTAGAAGGCGGCCGGCAGCCTGGGATCGTCGGCGGCGGCGCCGTACTGGATGCGGTCGATGAGCGGCTGGGGGTGCTCGATGCGGACGCCGACGGCGATGGGCTTACGAACCAGCGCCACGCCGCCGGCGGCGGCCCAGGCGTACACCGCGCGCGCCGAGTGCCCCACCGCCAGGATCGCGACATCGGCTGGCAGCTCGCCGCCGTCGATCTGAACCGCGCGGATCGCGCCCCGCTCGACGCGCAGGCCGGTGGCGCCGGTCTCGAACCGATACGTGACGCCCAGGCTGGCCAGGTGCGCCCGCAGCCGATCGAGGACTCGCGGTAGTCGGTTCGACCCCACGTGCGGGCGCGCCTCGATCTCGACGTCGGACGGCGCGCCGAAGCGGACCAGATCGGCCAGGACCTCGGCGACGCCGGCGCGATCCTTGGCGCGCGCGTAGAGCTTGCCGTCCGAGTAGGTCCCGGCGCCGCCTTCGCCGAAGCAGTAGTTCGAGCTGGGCTCCAGCTCGCCGCGCGTGATCTGCGCGAGATCGTGACGGCGCGGTTGCACGGGCTTGCCCTGCTCGAGCACCGTCGACGGCACGCCCGCCTCGGCCAGGCGGAGCGCCGCCCAGGCACCGGCCGGCCCCGATCCGACGATGACCACGCGCGGGACCGGCCGGCCGCTCGGCCAGCGGGGCGCGGCGCGCGGGGGGCTGGCCGGTGACAGCCCCTCCCCCGCGCGCGCGACCAGGATTCGCAGCCGGTGCCCCAGCGGCCGGCCCTTGCGCGCGTCCAGGGCGCGACGCACCACCCGCAGCTCGCCCGCGCTGCCCCGGGCCCAGCCGAGCGCGCGCTCGACCCTCAAGGCCAGCGGCTCGTCGCCGGCGGCCAGCGGAACGAACAGATCGATCGTCTCGGACATCGGTGGGCTACGCGGGAGGGTATGCGAACCCTTCGAGGGTTCCCATCTAGGAAGACACGCTGAGACCGACGCGGCGTCGGGCGTCCAGGCAATGCCGACCGTTGGCCGCGAACTCTCGACAGGGCTTGGGCCGGTGCTCGTAGATCGTGCACGAGTACGGCGAGGCGCCGTCGGGTTGAACGGCCAGCGCGGCGCAGCGCGGGCCCTCGCGCCTGATCTCGAACCGGTGCCCGTTGCGCACGATCAGCGCCGGCTCCTGCCAGACCACCGGATCGCGCACCGACACGGTCACCGAATGATAGGCCTCGCGACAGCAAGCGCCGCAGGTCCGGCAGTCGACCGGCGCCTCCCAGCGCGCGCAGGCCCGCGCCGTCGGCTCGACGCGCTGGCCGTCCTCGTTGGGGCGCGCCGTCTGGCGGCAGCGTTCGACGGCCGGGCCGCGACCGCCCCGATACATCCAGGCGCAGCTCCCGCAGGTCTCGGCGGCGGGGCCCCAGGGAAAGCCGGCCGGGTGCAAGGACGCAGCGGGCGCGCCCAGCAGCGACGCGGTCTGCGCCAGCGCCTCTTCGAGCGGCGCGCGCCAATGCGAGGCCTGGAACCGTTCGCGTGCCCGGCGCGCGATCTCGACTGCCGGATCCGGCGCGTCAGCCAGCGGATCTTCCGGGAGCGCGTCGTGGTACGCGCGATAGTCGGTGGTCGGCGCCATCGCCGCGCGCAACCCGAACCGCCCCGCCAGATCGGCGGAGAAGCGCAGACAGGCGTGCTCGCGCACGGCGTGCTCGGCGCGGTTCTCGAGCCCCCAGTCCGGCAACCCGAGCGCGCCTTCCCCTTCGGTGATGGCGTGACAGAGCTCGTGAAAGATCAGCTGCGCGACCGCATCGTCGCCATCCAGCAGATCGTCCTCGGCGATCGCGATCACCCCCCTGCCGTCGCTGGTCGCGTACGCATCGCGGTTGCGCAGCAGGGTGAAACCCACGCGTTCTGCGGCCGCGCGCCAGACAGCCTCGATGATCGGCGTGGCGAGCGGGCTGGTCGTCGCAGATCGTGGTGGAAGGTGGGAACCTTCGGACTTCTCGAACGTTTGATACTTCGGTGAAGGAGATCGGGACATCGGCCGATACATTCTGACCCGCGGCGGAATCCTTCGCGACTGCGGCGACGGCGTACATCGTTCTCGCAGAATGGGCCGCTTTCCTTTTTGCTGTTTCTGATTTGTTGGTGCCGCGCAGCGCCGCGCTTTTTTTTGACAAGGCACTTGCCTTGGCTGTCGTCCGGATCAAACCTTTGCACCCGACGCGGGACCCGCGACGGCCCAGCCCCGACAGCCGAAAACGCTTGATTTTCGGCATCTGCCCAAATCGAAAGGGGGGAAGTAACCGTGCTCGCCGATTTGCGAAAGCTTTCGTTGTCTCTTGGTACGGCCACCGTGCTTGCAAGTTGGGCGCCCTCTTTTGCGAATGCGGCGCCGACCTCGGTACCCGACCCGGCCTCCCCCACCGCCCCTGCCTCCGACGGAACCGGCCCTGACTCTGACGGAACCGCCGCCGCTCCCGAAGAAACGGCCCCTGCCCCCGACGCAACCGCCGCCCCCGCAGTCGTTGCCCCCCACAGCGAAGGCCATGCCAATGCATGCTTGGCCCAGACCATCTGCGCCGTAAAAGAGAAGATTAGGTGGCAGACCCCAGCCTGGACGCCCTCTCAATGTGGGCGGATTGCTGACGCGGTTGCCACGTCAGCAAAGCGTCACGATCTGAGCGCGTCGTTGCTGCTGGCCGTGATGGCCAACGAGAGCGACATGAATGAGAAAGCGGCGCGCGTCTACACCCGCAACGGCAAGGTCTACGCCAAGGACGGCGGTCTCATGGGCATTCGTTGCATGCTCGATGAGCACGACCGCTGCACGAACGGACACGTGCGTGGCGTCGCCTGGAAGGATCTGATGGACCCCGTGAAGAACATCGAACTGGGCGCGCGCGAGCTGGCGCGCTGGCGCGACGGGGGCGCCGTCATGACCAAGACCATCGTGAAGCTGGACGCCTCCGGGCACCGCTACAAGGTCGCGCGCGAGGTTCCGTGCGATCACAAGACGCACGCCTGGTGGGCGCACTACAACCACGGGCCGCGCTACATCGACAAGGGGTACCCGCGGCACTACCCGCACCGGATCGCCGTGCTCGATCACGCGTTCGCGACGGTGATGAACACGCCCGCCCCCGAGCTGACCGAAGGCCGCATCACGATCCACGATCCAGGCCGGCGCGAGCGCACCATCGATCGCCCCCTCGAGCCCCGCTTCAAGAAGCTGTACAAGCAGATCCTCTCCGGCGGGACCTGCTCGCCGCTCGCTCTGAACAACTAGGTTCGGGACCCTCAAAGGGTCCCGCGCCCCCCGCGATGAGCTCGCGCGATCAACGCGCGAGCGTGGCAGCGGCGGCGCTGTGGTGCTCCGCCGCGGGCGTACCGCTGTTGTTGTGGGCGGCCGCGGTGCTGGCGTGCAGGCCCACCGCCGTGCCGATCCCGATCATCGTCAGCAGCAGCGCCGCCAGCGCAGCGAAGCGGGGCGTCCGCATGCGACGCGCGGTCATCCGCAGCCGCAGCCCGCGATCGCGGCGCGTGAGCGCCTCCTCGGGATCGGGCCCCTGCCGATCCGGGTTGACGTAGACCAGCCGCGGGGGCCCCGACATCGCCTGAACCTCGCGAATGAACGCCGCGACGTCGTCGACGTGCAGGCGTGAGGCGAGCACGAAGTCGTCCAGCGCCCGCGCCATCTCCGCCGCCGTCGCGAAGCGCTGCTTGCGATCGCGCTCGAGCGCGCGCATCACGATCCGCTCGAGATCGGGCGGCACGTCGTCGCGCTTGGCGGACAGGCTGGGGATCTTCATCTCCATGATCTTCTTGGCCGTGTGCAGATCGCTGTCGCCCGCGAAGAGGTGCTGGAGCGTCAGCATCTCGTGCATCACGATCCCCAGCGCGAAGAGATCGACCCGCCCGTCGATGGTCTTCCCTTCCAGCTGCTCGGGCGCCAGGTAGGCGGGCTTCCCCTTGACCGTCCCCGCCCGCGTCGACTTGGCCGCAGTGGCGAACTTGGCCACGCCGAAGTCGAGCAGCTTCACCCCGCCCGCCGGCGTCAGCATGATGTTGGACGGCGTCACGTCGCGGTGGACGACGTCCATCCGCTGGCCGTCGGCCTTCTCCAGCCGGTGCACGTAGTCCAGCGCGCGGCAGATCTCGCGCGCGACGTAGGCCACGATCACCGGCGGCATCGGCCGATTGGCCGCCCGCAACGTGCGAAGGATCTTCGACAGCGACGGCCCCTCGACGTACTCCAGCGCCAGATACAGCGTGCCGCTGTCCTCGCCGAACTCGTAGGCTTGGACGACGTTCGGGTGATTCATCATTCCCAAGATGCGTGCCTCGTCGGCGAACATCCGCACGAAGTCGGGATCGCGCGTGTACTGCGGCAGGATCCGCTTCACGACGATGTCGCGCTCGAACCCGGCCGGACCGCACGCCCGAGCCTTGAACACCTCGGCCATCCCACCGCAGCCGAGCGGGTGCAGGAGCTCGTACCGGCCGACCTTCCCGATCCCCCGGGTCCGCCCTTTGCCCCGTCCCTTTTCCCCCAGCAGCTTGTCGAACACGGCCATCCCCTTTTCTGGTCCTCGACCTTCCCCGCCTAGGGTCTATCTCAAGAGCCGTGCCAGCCGGGAAGGCCCCGGCGGCTCGACGTTTCGCCGCTGGCGGCCCGACCGTTACCCGTCAGGCCGTAACACGCTCCCGGAAACACTGTTACGCAGGCGTGACGCGTCCAGGATGGCCTGCGGCGCCGGATCTGAGCCTTACGTTGAACTCGATGGACGGCGAAAAGAAGAAGGTCAGGTTCTCGGTTGGCTACCTCATCATCGCGTTCTGGGCCGTCCTTCTGCTCCAGCAGGTGGTCTCTGCGTACCTGCAGCCCACCCGGACCTCCTACAGCGACTTCAAGGCTGCGGTCGACGGCGGCAAGGTCGAGGAGGTCGCGGTCGGGCAGACGCTGATCCGCGGGCGGATGAAGCCGACCACGCCACCGCCGTCCGAGCCCCACAACAACCTGCGCCCCGGGCTCGTCCCTGCCGGCGCCCCCTTCGAGACGGTCCGGGTCGAGGATCCGGACCTGATGCGGCAGCTGCAGGCCCACGGCGTCCGCATCACCGGCGTGGTCGAGAGCAGCTTCTGGCACGACGCCGGGGGCTGGCTGGTGCCGGTGGCGCTGCTGGCCTTCTTCTGGCTGATGATGATGCGGCGCGCGGGTCAGGTCGGCCAGAACGGGTTCCTCGCGGTCGGGCGCAGCAAGGCCAAGGTCTACATGGAGAAGGACGTGAACGTCCGCTTCACCGACGTGGCCGGCGCCGACGAGGCCAAGGAGGAGCTGTGCGAGGTCATCGACTTTCTGAAGACCCCCGCCCGCTTCGGCCGCCTGGGGGCCAAGCTGCCCAAGGGCGTCCTGCTGATCGGCCCGCCCGGCACAGGCAAGACGCTGCTGGCCAAGGCGGTGGCCGGCGAGGCCGGGGTGCCCTTCTTCTCGATCAGCGGCTCGGACTTCGTCGAGATGTTCGTGGGTGTGGGCGCCGCGCGCGTGCGCGACCTGTTCGAGCAGGCCAAGGGGAAGGCGCCGTGCATCATCTTCGTCGACGAGCTGGACGCGCTGGGCAAGGCCCGCGGCGTGGGCCCCGTCACGCACGAGGAGCGCGAGCAGACGCTGAATCAGCTGCTGGTCGAGCTGGACGGCTTCGACGCGCGCGTCGGTGTCATCTTGATGGCCGCCACGAACCGACCGGAGATCCTCGACCCGGCGCTGCTGCGCGCCGGCCGCTTCGATCGCCACGTGCTGGTCGACCGGCCCGACCGGTCCGCGCGCCTGGCCATCCTGAACTTGCACGCCCGCCGTGTCCCGATCGAGTCGGAGCGCGACCTGGAGGTCATCGCGAGCATGACCGCCGGCTTCGTGGGCGCCGACCTGGCGAACATCATCAACGAGGCGGCGCTGCTGGGCGTGCGCCGCGACCGCGAGAAGGTCGGCATGTCGGAGCTCCAGGAAGCGGTCGAGCGCGTGGTCGCGGGGCTCGAGAAGAAGAACCGCGTGCTTTCCCCGGCCGAGAAGAAGCGGGTGGCTCACCACGAGCTCGGTCACGCGCTGGTCGCGCTCTCGATGCCTTCGGGTCAGGGGGTCCAGAAGATCTCGATCATTCCGCGCGGGATCTCGGCCCTGGGCTACACGCTGCAGGCGCCCACCGAGGATCGCTTCCTGATGACCGAGAGCGAGCTGAAGGACAAGATCGCGACCCTGCTGGGCGGGCGCGCCGCCGAGGAGCTGGTCTACGACGAGGTCTCCACCGGCGCCCACGACGACCTGAGCAAGGCGACCGACCTGGCCCGCAGCATGGTCAAGATGTACGGAATGAGCCCGCGCCTGGGCCAGGTGAGCCTGGAGAAGGACCGGCGCACGGTGCTCCTAAACGCGGCCACGGAGCCGCCGTCTCGGGGCGAGTACAGCGAACAGACCGCGCGCGCCATCGACGACGAAGTGCGGCGCATCATCGACGAGCAGCGCGAGCGCGCGACCGAGGCGCTGTCACGCCACCACGAAGTGCTGCTCCGGGCCGCTCAGGTCTTGCTGAGCAAAGAGACGATCACCGGGGTCGAGCTGCGCGAGCTGCTGGCCGCACACGAACAAGCCGACGACCTGCCCGCCTCGGGAGAGGCGGGCTCCGAAGTTCATGCGCTCTGAAAAGCGCCACACGGCTCGCGCGGATCAGCGGCCCCCCGCGCGAGCGATGCGTGAGAACTTCCTAATCGGCCGTGTCGGCAGCCGTGGCATCAGCGCCGGCCGCGCCGGTGTCGCCACCGCCGAGACGACCGCCGCCGCCGCCCAGGCGGCCACCTTCACCGCCGAGACGACCGCCGCCGCCGCCCAGGCGGCCACCTTCGCCACCGAGACGACCGCCGCCGCCGCCCAGGCGGCCGCCTTCACCGCCGAGACGACCGCCGCCGCCGCCCAAGCGGCCGCCTTCGCCGCCGAGACGACCGCCGCCGCCGCCCAGGCGGCCGCCTTCGCCGCCGAGACGACCGCCACCGCCGCCGAGGCGACCGCCGCCGCCGAAGTCGCCGCCGCCACCACCCAGGCGACCGCCGCCGCCGAAGTCGCCGCCGCCGCCCAGGCGACCACCACCGCCGGTCTCGCCGCCGGTGCCGACCGAGCCGCCAGAGCCGACGTGACCGCCCGTGCCGACCGAGCCGCCGGTCCCGAAGCCGGTTCCGCCGGTGCCGACCGAGCCGCCGGTGCTGCCGCCGGTTCCGACGTGGCCGCCGGTCGCGGACGTGCCACCCGTGCCTTCGCCGCCGGTTCCGGTGTCATCGCCGCTGCCGCCGCCGCATCCGGGAACGAGCAAGGCAAACGCCAGTGCTGCACAGCCGCCGGCCGTGAGCAGCATCTTCTTGGTCCTGATAAGCCGCATCTGGAAACCCCCAGGGTGGTTAACTGCGGGATATGTGCGGGGGCCTGCGGCTGATTATCAAAAAAAGTTAAAGGCCTCGCTGCCCGTTCGGGGCTGAAGCCGGCGTAACGATTGGCGTCATCGAATCGACTTGTGAATTTGAATTCATGCAGGCCCATTTCCTGACCGAGCCCGCGCTGTCCTGGTGGCGGGAGGTCGCAGCGCCCCACCCGCAGCCCAGCGCCACCGCCAGCATCCACCGCCATAGGAGTGATCGCATGCCGTCACCTCGTCCTGCCTTCGCACGTTGCAGCGGAGGTGCCAGCCCGAGCGCCGCGACAAAGGACGATATATCCATACGTTACAGCCGAGCCGCCGCGCTGCGGTTGCGGTTCGGTAACACAGCCGCCGGCGAGGTTACGTCGGGCTCCAGCGGTCCGGGCGCGGACCGCTCTTGTTTCGTACATACGCGACCTTAAAAGAATGTTCACCATGAGCGTTGCAGCAGCCGGAACTCTCGCGTCCGATACCGGTGACGCAGCCCTGGGCCCGGGCCTGGGTCTGAATGTCCTTCTGGTCGACGACGAGCCCGACATCGGGCTCGCGGCCAGCGAGGCTCTCCGTGATGCCGGTCACCGTGTCGCCGTGGCGATGAGTGGGGCTCAGGCCCTGGAGCTGCTCACGAGCCAGGTCTTCGACGTGATGATCTGCGACGTGCGCCTGCCCGGCATGGACGGCCTGACGCTGTTCCGGCGTGCGCGTCAGGAGTCGCCTGACACGACGGTGATCCTGATGACCGCCTTTGCCGCCGTGCAGGACGCCGTGGCGGCCGTCAAGGA
>DATJWP010000058.1:0-55870 GCA_035578045.1 Polyangia bacterium
CGTTGGGATCGCTTGAGGACATCGAAAAGCGGTTGAAATGGGCCCGTGGTGGGCCCGAGCAGGTCGAGCGATCCGGCCGGGTTGGCAACCCGATGGGGTCGCGGGCGGCCTATGTTCCGAGGATTCTCACGCTCGGAAACACACCTCGGAGGCGCTCGAGGTCGTGCACGTCGCTGGAGTAGATGATGTCGCCGCGGGAAGCGGCCGAGGCGACGACGATGGCGTCGACGAGTGTGGCTCCCGGAACCGCGGCGATGGCCTCGCCGGCGATCTTCGCCACGCGGAGGGTCAGGGGCTCGACGTCGACGGCATCGAGAATTGCATTCCGGAGGTCCGTCGCGCCGCGCCACCACTCGGCAATGACGTCGGCGGGAACGGTGATCACCTGGTCGCGCGCCCGCGCGCGCTCGAGGACTTGGCGCATCCGGAGCCTGCGCCGCTCGAGAGCGATTAGGGCGCCGGTATCGAAGGTCAGCCCGGTCACGCCGCGCGCGCTCGCCGTGCCTTCTTCGGCGCGCCGGGATGCCCGGCCTGTTCCGCGTCTATCGACGCCGCTGCGCTGGCGGTCAAGGTCGGACCGCCGAGCATGTCGATCAGCCGCGTGCGGGCCACGCGCTGTCGAATCAATCGAGCGGCTTCCGAAAACGCGGCGGAGAGGTTGCCGCGATACAACTCGCGGGCTCGGCGCCGGAGGATCGCCAGATCGGATCTGTCCATGGAAATGCTGACCTTGACTGTCTTGCCTGGTCGCGCGGTCGCCATTTCCTACCATAGTAGTACACATCTTGCCGCCCCGCCATCGAGGTCGTGCGACGGCGAATCGCCGCACAGGCTGAGCCGGGACGTGCAAGCCGTCCTTCTCCCTGGGTTGTCTGACGTCCGTGCGCAGCAGGGACCGTTCTGATGAAAGGCATACCTACCGCTGGTCGACAGGTCTGTTCGGGGATCGCCCCTCTTCGAGCCATTCTCCTTCGACGAGCCAAGCAGGGCTGCCACGAGACCGACCGCCAGCAGGGCTCCGAGCACGCCGACGACCAGAAGAACCGGCCCACGCTTCAGCGGGTGACCAAGGATATCGTGATCGGGCCGTACCCCACCGCGACGGTGAAGGCGTGACCCGGTGGTATCGGGAATTGGAGCTGGTCCGGGTTGGGCAGGAGCTTGAGCGTCTCGCACGCCAAGGGGAGTTCTCGCCCTGGCTCTGCGGGCGGGAGGCCGTGGAGCTCCTCTATGGGCCATCGAGACCCTGCGAGCGTCCGGCCGTTCGTTAGAGGTTGTGGCCGCGGATCTCTGTGACCTCGGGTTCCGCATCGCGGGTAGCACGCTGGGCGCTTCGCTGCGTGCCATTTGCGGTCGCATGGACGCCGATCTGGATCGTGTCTTCTCGGAGCTCGACGTGACGGAGTTCCAGCGGCTGGACCGCACGCCGCCCCGCCGCAGCCCGTTATCGAACAACCGGCGCCCATGGGCGGCTCGCTCTATCCCGACTTCGACCACCGGTCCCGTCCTGCCGCGCTTTGAGCGACACCGGACGTAATCCCACGACCCGACCCAACGCAGGAGGACTCCATGAGCACGAACCACGACCACGTCAATAGCACCCAGATTGTAGGGCGCCTCGGGCGCGATCCGGAGCTGCAGAAGACCGGCGACGGCACGCCGTACGTGAAGCTCTCCATCGCGACCAGCGAGCAGATCGGCAAGGGAGACCAGGTCCGGGAGAAGGTCGAGTGGCACCGAGCCACCGCTTGGGGCAAGGCAGCGGAGGAGATCGCGGCCAATTTCAAGAAGGGTGACTCAATCGCCGTGTCGGGCACGCTCCGCATCAACAGCTACGAGAAGGAAGGGAACAAGAATCGGGTCACCGAGGTGACCGTCGAACAGGCGCGCAAGAACCTCGACAACGCGCCTTCGAAGAACGAGACGCGCCTAGTGGGCGTCGTTCGCGAGGATCCGAGAGTCCACGAGCTACGGGACGGGAAGGCCATGACCACCATCAGCATCGCGACCACGACGACGACGAATGGCAGGTCGCGGGACGACTGGCACAGCGTCACCGCATGGGGCAACACCGGCGTGGCGGCCCGCGAGATCAAAGCGGGTGACACGATCGAGGTCAACGGCGCCATCCGGCACCGGATGGTCGGCGAGGAGGGCGCGAGGCGGAAGCTGTCGGCGATCGATTGCCAGCGCTTCCACGTGCTGGAGCGCGCCCAGGTGTTGGACGCCGCGCAAATCGCTCCGTCGTACAAACGGTGGGCCCTGGAGCAGCTTCCCATTGTGCCGCGGCAATGGGCGCTCGTCGCCAAGGCGCCCGATCTGCTGAAAACAATCCGGGGCCTGCTCCCGAAGGCGAGCAAGGTGGTCCACGCTGGCGATCCGGATCGCCAGGGCCAGCTCCTGGTCGACGAGGTGCTGGATCACCTCGGCTATGCAGCCGAATGCCCGGTTCCGTGGGCTCTACGAGGCCGCCCTGGCTCGCCAGCGAGCGGACTGGCTGTTCGGGATGAACCTCACGCGGCTCTACACTCTCTTGGGACGCTCTGGCGGCTACGACGGCGTCCTGTCCGTCGGCCGCGTCCAGACACCGCTCCTGGGTCTCATCGTCCGCCGAGACCAGGCGATTGAAACCTTCGTTCTGCAGACGTACTACGTCCTGACGGCGACCGTTAGCAGCGGTGGTCGGCCCTTCCAGGCGCTGTGGCGCGCGCCTGAGGGCGGCTGCCCGTCTGTCGATGCCGCCGGGAGACTCATCGATCGCGACCACGCCCGGCGGATCCAGGCCCGCGTGAACGGCCAGGGCGGAGTCGTGACGGCCTGTTCGAGCGACAAGCGCTGTGAACCGCCGCCCCTACCTTACTCCCTTCCGGAGCTCCAAGTGGACGCCGGGAAGAGCCTGGGCCTCAGCCCGAAGCAGACCCTCGACGCCTGCCAAGCGCTCTACGAGAGCCACCGACTCCTGACGTACCCCCGCTCTGATTGCGCCTACCTTCCCGAGGGGCAGTTCGCGCAGGCAGTCCAGGTCCTGGCGGCGGTAGGGAGGAATGCTCCGGTGTTCGCTTCGGCCATCGCCCGGGCGGACGTTCGCAGACGATCGCGGGCGTGGGACGACCGAAAGGTCTCGGCGCACCACGCGATCGTTCCGACGGCGGTGATCCGCTCGGACGCCACGCTCTCGCGCGTCGAGAGGGACGTCTACCATCTGGTCTGCCGGCGGTTCCTCGGGCAGTTCCTTCCGCCGTTCGAATTCTCTGACACCACCATCGAGCTCAAGGTAGCGGGTGAGCTATTCCGGGCCCGCGGCCGCAGCGTGACCGCCCAGGGATGGCGCGATCTGCTCGGGGGAGGTCGAAGGGATGAAGGCGCTTCGCAATGGGACGACGATCAGCCGGAGGACGCGGAGCAGCCGGTCGCCGTGTTGCAAGAAGGGACCCAGGTCACGTGCCGGGAACTGGTCGTCACCGAGAAGAGAACGGCGGCGCCCAAGAGGTTCACGGAAGCATCCCTCATCCAGGCGATGACCGGCATCGGCCGCTACGTCGCCGACCCCAAGATCAAGCAGCTCCTCCGGGAGAGCGACGGGATCGGCACCCCCGCGACCCAGGCCAACATCATTCAAACGCTCTTCGAGCGCAGGTTCATGGAGCGTCGCGGCCGGTACGTGTCCGCCACCCCCGTGGGCCGGTCGCTCATTGCCGCGCTGCCGGACGCCGCGACTCGACCTGACATGACGGCGCTCTGGGAGGCAGCCATGCGGCGGATCGCGGAAGGACAGGCTGCCCTCCCTACCTTCTTGTCAGCGGTGGAGAAGGAGCTACTCCATCTCATCGCGAGCGGTCGCGCCCTTGGGCGGGTCGACGTCCCCTCCGCTGGGCGGGCCCCGAACGACCGCCGGCGTATGTGACCGCGGCGCCATGGGGACTCGAGATCGCGGGGTCGAACGGAACCGACGGACGGTAGCGTCCGATGACGGTGGGTGCCTCCCGCCCGCGAGCTTGCGCTCTCCGAACCTGGGTGCGCCGCCACGCGGGCGCCGCCATACGCGCGCCATCGGCCGGAGGAGACGGTCCTCTACAAGGTGCTTGCCGAACATTGGCGGTCATTTCTGGCCGAAGTGGATGCCAAGGACGAAGGCGGAGCGGCCCTGCCACGGTTCGTGGTGAACGAGATCGAAGCCTTCCTCAAGTGTGGCATCCTGGCCCACGGCTTCCTGCGCGTCGCCTGCGACGACTGCCGGGAGAGCCGCCTTGTGGCGTTTTCGTGTAAGCGCAGGGGCTTCTGTCCCTCATGCCTCGGCCGCCGGATGTGCGACTTCGCGGCGCACCTTCGCGACCATGTCATGCCCCACGTGCCCGTGCGCCAGTGGGTGCTGACTGTTCCCGTCGGGCTCCGATTCGGTATGGCATTCGATCCCGGGCTGGCCGGCGTCGTCTTGCGAACGTTCGTGGGCGTCGTCTCGCGCTCGTTGCGGCGGCGTGCGCGGGAGCAGCGGATTCGGGGCACCCTCAAGACTGGTGGCGTCACCGTCATTCAGCGCTTCGGCTCTGCGCTCAACCTGAACGTCCATTTCCACACCCTCATGATCGACGGCGTGTACGAAATTAGTCCGAACGGCGCTGCGGTGTTCCACCCGGTGCCCGCGCCATCCGACCCGGACGTCGCCGCCCTGGTCGAGCATATCCGCCACAAAATCGAGCGAACACTGGAGGCGCGGGGCGACGACGCCGTCGGGTTCGCCGGCGCCGAGCCCGCGTTGGCAAGCCTGGCCGCCGCTTCGGTGGCGGGCATTACCACCACGGGCCCGCGCCGCGGAGGGCGACCACTGCGTCTCGGCTCGGGCGATGGGCACGCGGCGACGACGGTCGCCCGGCGATGCGCAGCGTTCGAGGGGTTCAGCCTGCACGCCAACGTGCGTATCGCCGCCAACGACCGCGACGGTGTCGAGTACCTCGCCCGCTACCTGGCGCGCCCGCCCATCGCGACGGACCGGTTGATCGCTCTCCCCGACGGCCGCGTCGCCCTGCGGTTCAAGCGCCCGTTCTCGGACGGGACCGAGGCCGTGGTGTTCACTCCGTTCGACCTCATCGAGCGGCTCCTGCCGCTCATCCCGCGTCCCCGCAAGCACACCATCCGCTTCCACGGCATCCTCGCGCCGGCGGCGGGCTTCAGGTCACGAGTCGTGCCGACGCCGACCACCGCGGCGCCACTTGAGAAACCGCCCGCACCCGAGGGGCGCACACCGTACCGACTCCCCTGGGCCGACCTCCTGCGACGCGTGTTCCTTGTCGATGCGCTCGAATGCCCCCGCTGCCACGGCCGCATGCGCATCGTGGCCGCCGTCACCGGCGGGGACGCTATCGAACGGATCCTCAAGCACTTGGGGCAAGACCCCTGTCCTCCCCACGTCGCCGTCGCCCGCGCACCGCCAGGCGGGCCGGAGGCCGAGCCGTGCCAGGAGGACCTCCCGGACCCAACCCCTGACTACGACGCTTCGTGTTGACCCGCGCGCTCGGAGGGGCGACGCTGACCAGCGTGGCCTCCAGCACGGTCACCGAGGTCCTTGTTTTCGCCCGGCAGGGCCCGCAGGGCCCGGGGAGGTCACGGGTGGTCAGTTGACTGAGAGGGGGTTATCGGACAACGGCCGCTTGAACTTCCTATCCCTGGATCTTCGGCATCGGTGCCGTTCGCCGGGCCAGCGACTGGGAGACCACCTCCGTTCCGGACATCGCCCGCCATGCCCAACAGTTGGCACGCATCATCGCGCGCGGTTGATTCGCGCGCGGCTGATTCGCGCGCGCCGAGCGGCGGGCCTCCTGCGCGCCCGTGCCCGACTCTTGTAAGGAGGTAATCTCAGCTCCATGGCCCACCACCATGACCGGCTGTTCCGACCACATCACGCGCACAAGCTGGACGATCCCGAGCGCCAGAAGTGGCTTCCGCCCGACGTCGTCGTTCGACGGCTCGCGCGCCCAGGCCTGCGGGTCGCGGACGTCGGAGCCGGCACCGGCTACTTCGCTTTGCCACTCGCCCGCGCGGTCCTCCCCGGGGGCCGGGTGTTCGCCATCGACATGCAGCCGGAGATGCTTCAACTCCTCCCCCCCCGTGTGCCCTCCGACGGTTCCGTCGTCCTCGTCGAGGGAGAGGCGACCCGCACGACGCTCCCGAACGCCAGCGTGGACGTCGTGCTGCTCGCGAATGTGTGGCACGAGCTCGACGACCGCGGGGCGGCCCTGTCGGAGGCGTCCCGAATCCTGGTACCCGAGGGCCGTATAGCGGTCCTCGATTGGCGCGAAGACGTCGGGGAGCCGGTGGGTCCGCCGCTCGAGCACCGGATTCCCGCGGCTGAGGTCGCACGAACGTTGGAGCAGGAGCGATGGCGGATCGACAGCTCAGACGCTGTCGGCTCCTACCACTACTTGATCGTCGCAGCCAGCGCGCGAAGTGACTCTTAGCGCGCCGTCCTCTTCGAAGAGCGGGAGCGCCCCTCAGCGCGCCACGTATCCGCCGTCCACGAATAGCGGGTGTCCCGTGACGAACGAAGCTCGCGGCGAGCAGAGCCAGAGCACCGCATCGGCGATCTCCTCCGGTCTGCCAAGCCGTCGGATGGGGTGGAGTGCCTCGAGTGAGGCCCGCGCCTCGATGTTCGTCGTGAGGCCGGCGCGCTCGAGCATCGGCGTCTCGATGAACCCGGGGCAGACGGCGTTCACGCGGATTCCCTTGTCGGCGTATTCGAGCGCCGCGGTGCGGGTGAGTCCGATGACGCCGTGCTTGGCGGCGACGTAGGCGCAAGCGGTCGCGAAGCCGACCTGCCCGAGAATGGAAGCGTTGTTCACGATGGCCCCACCTCCCCGCGGCGCCATCGCCGCGATCTCGCTCTTCATGCAGAGCATCACGCCGGTCAGGTTCACGGCGAGGACGTGGTTCCAGACCTCGATCGGGTAGTCCCCCAGGAGCGCCTGTGTCCCCTCGATACCGGCGTTGTTGAATGCGCAGTCGAGCCGCCCGTAGCGACGGACCACCTCGGCGACAGCGGCGGCCACCTGATCGGGGTTCGAGACGTCGCATCGCAAGAACTGCGCGTCGCCGCCATCCTCGCGGATCACCGCGGCGGTCTCCTCGCCCGCTGGCGCGACGTCTGTCACGACCACGCGTGCCCGCGCTCGACCGAACGCGAGTGCCGTCGCGCGTCCAATCCCGGTCGCCGCGCCCGTCACCAGCGCGACCTTACCCTCCAGCTCGTCTTTCATTGTCCACCTCCTGCCCGCAGGGATGAAGCAAGCGGTAGACCAACAGTGGCCCAGCCGTGGTCTGAATCGATGGTCACGATTCGTTCGGTCGCGCTACCTCGCCTTGCCGATGGTCGGTCAAGCGAGCGGCTACCGTGTTGTCACTCGGCCGGCAGTTGTTCGTCGAATGGCTGATTCTCGACCTGCGGTGACAGCCCCGGTCTCAGCTCCCAGCCGTTGCACCCGTTCGATCCGAAGATCGTGAGCTCGAATTTCGCGAGCGCGGGCTGTTTGCAGAGCGCCTCTTCCGTTCCGAACGGCACCCGCGCGGGGCTTCCGAAGAACCTGCAGCTGCGGCAATGCCCCCACCTTCCATCAGCGGCCATGGCGACCCTCCTGAAGAGTTCTGTCTCGATCCATAGGTCCGACGTCCGCGGTCGACAATGGAGCTGCCGAGAGATTCGACCGCCTTGAACACGTCGAAACCGGTCGGAGCTTCACGCCGGGTGGCGCTCTTTGTGCAACGTCCTCCGAACAGAGAGGAGACCCCATGCGCCACGAAGTCTTCGGGCTATTCGACCATGTCCACTCTGCTTCAGCCGCGCTCGCCGAGCTAAAACGGCGTTCCGAAGTCGACGGCCGCTGCTCGTTCGTGGTTCACCGCGACGCGATCGAGGGCGAGAGGACCGATCCGCAGATCGCGCACGAGGAGAGAGGCTTGCGTGAAGGCGTGCGCTTCGGCGGACTTCTCGGCGCGGTCGGGTCTGCGGCCACGCTGGCGCTGCTGGAGGGGCCCCTGCGCCTAGTAGGGGCTGGGCCCGCCTTCGCCGCGCTCGTCGGGGCAGGTGCGGGAACGGCGGCCGGCGCGGCCATCGGGGCCATCGTCGGCTCGGGTTGGGGCGACACGAACTTTCAAAAGCTCGTCAGTCACCTGAAGAGCGGGAAAGTCCTGGTATCCGTGAACGTTGACGGGCTGACGTGCGAGCACGAGGTCGAGGATATCCTCCGCCGCAACCGCGCCACGACGACTCATCGCGCGATCTTCTAGAGCCAGCCCAGGCCCTCCGGAGACGAACCGGTCGATCGAACCGCGCAGGACCTGCGCACGAGCTTTGGGCTCCACGCAGTTCCCTGGAGTTGGTCCTCCCGGAGGATCTTTCGGGAACTCACTTCCCGGTCTGCTTCGACGTCCTGAAGTGCTTGAAATTGCTTGGAAGTCGCGACCCCAGCGGGTCACTATCCAATTTGAGACTGGAGATTCCGTTGAATGTCGTGGCCTTGCGGGCTGCGCAGGGTTGCCTGAACCCACCTGCTACTTGCCGGATGATTCCTTGATTGCAGCGATCGCCGCCTCGAGCGCTGGAATCACCGCGCGATCCTTGGGTCGATCGGCGGCGCGCTTGCTGGCCAGAACACGATCGATCGGGAGGACCTTCACGGTGAGGCCTGGAGCGAGCGGGACATCGAGCGCGTCGGCGTATTCGGCGTCGAAATCCCGCAGGCCGTCGCACTGGATGACGACGTCGATGTCGTCCAGGTCCGGCCCGGAGAACAGTGGCGGGTTGTTCCTCCACGCAAAGACCGCGCCCACTCGCCGCGCCGCCTCGGCCACTCCGGGGTGGGCGATCGAGCGGAACCAGAGGTCGAGATCCTTCGTTACGGCATCCGCTCCCTGGACGACCGCGGCTCCCAGCCCGACCAGGATGAACGGCACCCCGGCCTCCGTCAGCTCGCGAAGGAGCTGGAGCTCTTTCTCACTTACCGGCAGGCCGTCCAAGTCGGGCACGCCGCAGGCTCCGCCGGAGCCTTTCGAGCGGGGGCAAGGTCAGGTTGGAGAGGACGTGCTCCACGTCCCCCGGGTCCACAGCGT
The DNA here is from genome assembly GCA_035578045.1 of Polyangia bacterium. Lineage (GTDB taxonomy): Bacteria > Myxococcota_A > Polyangia > Fen-1088 > Fen-1088 > JADGRB01. Next base: position 9,097 of record DATJWP010000058.1, read on the forward strand.
GCTTGCGCGCCACATCTTCGGCAAATCGCCGCCGTGCGATCCGATCCATGGCCGCTTCGGGGGACTCGAGCTCCGCGTGACGCGTCGACACGTCCTTATTATAGCTCGGGCCCTTGGAAAGGGCGGCATCGGGACCCCATCCGTCGTGTGATACTCGCCGCCGCATGAAACGGAAGCGATCGATCCAATCGGGGCCGGTCGACGCGGCTGAGATCCGAAGGCTCTTGACCAAGGGGACTCCGAAGCTCTCTCCGGCCGTGCGCGACCGAATCCTCTCGGATTCGACGGTCGCCGTCCCCGTGCTGATCGAGACGGTTCTGGACGAGGCGCTCGCAATGGCGAAGGGGCCAGGGAAAGGTTATGCGCCAATTCACGCCGCCCGACTGCTGGGCGAGCTTGCCTCCGTGGAGGCAGCCGAGCCTCTCCTCAGGCGGATGGCGGAAACAACATGGGATGACATCCTGCATGACACGATCATTCAGGCGTTACCGCGGATAGGCGCCGCCGTCGTCGAGCCGGCACTGCGCCTGATGACCGAGACCGACGACCCGGAAGTTGGGCACGCTGTCCGCGCCGTCCTGAGCGACGTCGGCGTCCGTGACGATAGAATCCGAGATGCGCTGGTGGCCGAGCTCGAGATCGAGCCGGACCTGGGAGCCATGCACCTCGCGAGCTATGGCGATCCAGGCGTGTTGCCGCTGCTACATCAGGCGTTCGATCGGCACGCGATCGTGCGCGGCGAGATCTTTGGGAACCAATCCCTCGTCGAGATCGAAGCCGCCATTCAAGAGCTGGGTGGTTCGTTGACGGCCGCCGAGACGGACAAGCTCGAAAGGGCGATGAACGCTCGCCGAAACGCATCCGATGAGCCGGATTTCGATGTTGTCGAGGACGACATCGACGCCGTCAGGCCGGAGCGAGCTGCCAAGAAGGTGGGTCGTAACGATCCCTGCTGGTGCGGCAGCGAGCGGAAGTACAAAAAGTGCCACCTCTCGGCCGACGAGGAGGAGAACGCCATAGCCCACCAGGACTCGGTAGAGTCGGATGTGACGGATGTGGATCTCGTCGACTAACGCGGTACCGAGCGCCTCGTGAAAACCATTGAGGATTCTGCGACCCCAGCGGGATTCGAACCCGCGTTCATGCCTTGAAAGGGCATTGTCCTGGGCCGGGCTAGACGATGGGGTCCCGGGTGGAAGGCGTGAGAGTGTATGGAACCGGGGCGGGAGCGCAAGCGGGTGGGGGTGGAAAAATGTGGGTTGCGGCGGGGGTGGGCCGTGCCTATACTGAACATAGGTACAGGGTCATGGGACGGAGCCTTTCGTTGCTCGCGCACTCGCCTCGGGTCGAGGCCGATGGGGTCACGCATCGGCGGGACTGTGAGTGCGTGCGGTGCGATGCGGGGTTTCGGCCGTCGGAGCAAGAGAGGGCGGCGGCGCAGCGGCGGTGGGAAGAGCGGCGGGCGCGGGAGGCGGCGGCGCGGCTGGTGGTCCGCCGGCAGGAGCGAGCGCGGCTGAAGGCTGCAGCCAACGACATCGAGCTCACGGCGCAGGTGGACGCGACGGATGCGCGGGTCCGGGAGCTGCGCGAGGCGAAGGCGCGGGTGGACGCGGACCGGCGGCTGGCGCTGTTTCAGTCCTTGCGGCGGGCGGGGATGTCCATCGCGGCGGCGCTCGACGAAGTCGAACGTCGGTCGAGGGTCGGGCCGGCGGCTGCTTAGTCCGTGGGCTGGGCGGCCTCGGCTTCGGCGATGAACTTGCGGACCTGCGGGTAGACGATCTCGCGCCAGCGGCGGCCGCTGAAGATGCCGTAGTGGCCGGTCTTGGCGACGGTGATCTCACGCTTTCGATCGTCGGGGATTCCGGTGCACAGGTCCAGGGCGGCCCGGGTCTGGCCGATGCCCGAGATGTCGTCCAGCTCGCCCTCGATCGTCAACAGCGAGGTGTCCCGGATCTTCTCGGGAGCGACGCGCTCGCCGCCGACGTGCCAGAGCCCCCGCGGCAGCAGGTGGTCCTTGAAGACGATCCGGATGCAGTCCATGTAGTACTCGGCGGGCATGTCGAGCACGGCGTTGTACTCGTCGTAGAAGCGCCGGTGCTCGTCCGCGCTGGTCAGGTCGCCCTCGACCAGGTGCTGGAAGAAGTCCCAGTGCGAGCGCATGTGCCGGACCGGGTTCAGGGCCATGAAGCCGGCGTGCTGCAGGAAGCCCGGGTAGACGCGGCGGCCGCGCCCGGCGTAGGGCGCGGGCACATGGTGCAGCAGGTTGTGCTCGAACCAGTCGAGCGACTTGTGGGTGGCGAACTCGTTCACCTGGGTCGGGCTTCGTCGCGCGTCGATCGAGCCGCCCATCAGGGTCAGGCTGCGCGGCAGGGGTTCGCCCGCCGCAGCCATCAGCGCAGTCGCCGCCAGGACCGGCACGGCCGGCTGGCAGACCGCGATCACGTGCAGGCGGTCGGCGCCGATGTGCTTGATGAACTCGCGCACGTAACCGACGTAGTCGGCCAGGGTGAACGGGCCGAAGTCGGCGGGAACGTCGCGCGCGTCGTTCCAGTCGGTGACGTAGACCTTGTGCGACGACAGCAGGCTGCGCACGGTGTCGCGCAACAGGGTCGCGTGGTGGCCCGACAGCGGCGCCACCACCAGCACGACCGGATCGTCCTTCAGGCGCCCGACCACGTCCGTCTGGTCGCTGAAGCGCTTGAAGCGCTGCAGCCGGCAGAAGGGCTTGTTCAGCACCGTCTGCTCGACCACCGGGACGCGGGTCCCGTGCGCCTCGACCGAGTCGATGCCGAACTCGGGCTTGCCGTAGGGCTTGCCCAGCCGGTAGAGGAGCTCGTAGCCGGCGGCGACGCGGTTTGCGCCGGGCAGCCATGCCAGCCAGCTGGTGGGCGCCGAGAACAGGACGGCGCCAGCCTGAGCAAGCTCTGCCGTGCTTTCCAGCAGAGCTCGGTTGTACTCGTAGAGTTGATAGAGCACGGGGTCCCCTCGCTGAACCTGCCGCGATGGCAGGACCTGAGATCCAAGATACGTGAAAAATTACGTCTCTTGTCTCAAATCAGACGTGGGTCCCAGATAAACGCGATCGCGCGATCGCGGCAAATAAACCAAGCTCAACCGTGGCTGATCAACGTGCGGTCCAGCCGCCGTCCACGACAATCAGCTGGCCGGTGATGTTCCGGGCGGCGGGCGAGATCAGGAACGCGGCGATGCCGGTCAGCTCCTGAACGTCGATGAACACACCCTTGGGCATCGGCTCGAGCATGACCTTGCCGATGACTTCGGATTCGGCCAGGCCACGCGCGCGCGCCTGGGCGGCGATCTGCGCATCGACCAGCGGCGTCCGCACGTAACTCGGGCAGATGGTGTTGATGGTGATGTCGACGCCTGCCGTTTCCAGCGCGATCGTCTTGGTGAAACCAGCCAGACCGTGCTTGGCGGCGACGTAGGCGCTCTTGTAAGGGCTCGCAACCAGCGAGTGGATGCTCCCGATGTTGATGACGCGCCCGAATCCACGCGCGCGCATGCCGGGCAGGACGGCGCGGGTCAGGCGCGCGGCTCCGACCAGCATCACCTGGATCAAGTAGTCCCATTTGGCCATTGGAAATTCTTCGAGCGGGGCCACGTGCTGGAGCCCGGCGTTGTTCACCACCACGTCGGGCGGGCGCGACAGCCCGGCCACCGCCGCCGTCACGCTCTCGTCGGAGGTGACGTCCAGGATGGCCCCCTCTGCAGATCCCCCCTCCGACCGGATGTGCGCCACCACCTGGGACGGATCGTGGCGCTCCAGATCGCTGACCACCACGTGCAGCCCGGCCTTGGCCAGACCCGTCGCCAGCCCCTGGCCGATGCCGCTGGCCGCGCCGGTCACCAGGACGGTGCGCACGGGCGGCTCACCACTCGAGCAGGGCGGCGCCCCACGAGAGGCCGCCGCCGAACCCGCACAGCACCACCCGCGACCCGTCGCGCAGCCGGCCGTCCTTCCAGGCCTGCTCCAGCGTCAGCGGGATGCTGGCCGCGGCGGTGTTGCCGTAAGACTCGACGGTGGTGACCGTCCGGTCCTGCGGCACCTCCAGCGAGGTCATCAACGCCTCGATCATCCGCAGGTTGCTCTGGTGAAGCACCAGCAGATCGACGTCGGCGGGCTCCATGTCGTGCGCCGCCAGCAGACCCCGGATGGTGCGCGGGACGGTGGCCATCGCGAAGTCCCACACCTTGGGCCCGTCCATGGTGAACGTGTTCAGCCGCTTCTCCAGCACCTCGAAGTCGACGGGCCGCTTGGTGCCGCCGGCCGGGACCTCGATGCAGCGGCTCCCCCGTCCGTCGGCGCCCAGCTTGAAGTGCATGCGCCGGTCGTCCCCGTCCGACCGGGACAGCAGCACCGCGCCGGCGCCGTCGCCGAAGAAGATGCAGGTGCGCCGGTCGTTCCAGTTGAGGATCTTCGAGAACGCGTCGGTGCCGATCACCAGCACGTTCAGGTACTGGTCGGGCGCGGCCAGCATCATCGACTGGGCGACGTCCAGGGCCACGACGAAGCCGGCGCAGACCGAGTTGACGTCGAAGGCCGGGCACTGCTCCTCGGCGATCCCCAGCTTCTCCTGGATCAGGCAGGCCACCGCCGGCTGCGACTGGTCCGGGGTCGCGCAGGCGACGACGATCAGGTCGACCGTCGACTTGGCCACCCCGGCGTGGCGCAGGCAGCGGAGCGCCGCCTCGCACCCCATGTCGCTGGGCGTTTCGTTTGGTCCCGAGACCCGCCGCTGGCGGATCCCGGTCTTGAGGGTGATCCATTCGTCAGAGGTGCTGACCCGCTGGCAGATCTCCTGGTTGGTGACGACTCGCTCGGGCACGTAGCCCCCAACCCCCGTGATTCGAATTCCCATGGTCTGGACCTTTCACATGGCTGATTGTTGCTGGTGGTTGACGGGGGCTTGTTTGTTCTGGCGCTCGCGCAGGAACCAGCGGCACTTGGTCTTGCCGTACTCGCGGAGCTCTTCGATCAGCTCCGGTCGTCGATCCAGCTTCGAGCGGTAGGGCAGCTCGCGATCCAGGGGGATGCGCGAGATCTCGATGGGGTGAAAGTTCGGGTCGCTGAGGCGCCCGCGCCGGATCGCCCGGTTCAGCGTGTCGATGAACTGCAGCTCCTGCTCCATGGACAGGTTGCCGGACAGGGCGTTGCGCCGGTCCAGGATCTCGTGCGTCTCGGACGGGACGCGCGCGCAGGTGCTGGAGTTGATCTGGATCAGCCAGAGCTCGTCGATCCCCATGTCCATGAGATCGTGGATGGGCGGGTTCTGCGAGAACAGGCCGTCCCAGTAGACGCCGCGGCCGGGGACGGCCACCGCCCGGAACAGCTCGGGGATCGCCGCCGACGCCAGCAGGCACTCGACGCGCAGCTCGGGGCCGGTGAACAGCTCGAAGTGTCCGCTCAGGACCTCGACGGCTCCGATGTGAAGCGCCGGCGCGCCGGGCTGGCGGGCCAGGCGTCGCAGCTCTTCGAAGTCGAAGGTCTGCTCGAGCACGAAGCGGAAGTGGTCCTCGCCCCATTGGGGCAGGTGATAAGGGCTCACCTCGGGCATCGCCATCAGATCGCGCATCCCGACGGACGCGACCATCGCCTGGTTGGCCAGCTTGTCCCACCACTCGCGCGCCGACGTCTGCTCCCAGAAGTGCTGGAGCTTGTCGATTGCCGAGCGCGGATTGTTGCGAACGAAGCCCTCCCAGGCCAGCGTGGCGCAGATGGCGCCTCCAGAGGTCCCGGTCAGCGCCACGACGTCGACGTCCTCCGGCATGTTGGCGATGAGGCCCTGCAGGACCCCCGCCGTGAAGGCGGTGTGACTGCCGCCGCCCTGGCAGGCGATAGCCACCCGATTGCGCTCTCCATTGCTCACGTCTACGTCGCTCCTTTCTGCTCTTGCGCCGGCGTCGACCGCTCGGCGAGCCAGCGGGTCGCCGCCGGCCAGAGAACTCCCTGGGCTTTCCCGCCCACGACCAGACCGACGTGGCCGGCCTGGATATTCACCGACGAGACGTCCGCCGAGCCCAGGTGAGGTCGGATCCCTTCGGTCGACGCAGGCGCCACCAGGTGATCGTTGCTGGCGGTCAGCAACAGCACGGGGCAGGTGATCCGGCCCAGGTCGACGCGCCGGGGCCCCAGGTGAAGGCGTCCTTGGACCAGCTCGTCGCCCTGGTACAGCTTGGTGACGAACTCTCGGAAGGTCGCCCCGGCGACCGGGATGTTGTCGTTGATCCAGCGCTCCATCGCGAAGTAGCTGGACAGCGCGCGCCCCTCTCCCAGGATGTCGAAGAGGGTCAGGCCTTTTTCGAGCACGTTCTGGACCGGCTTCATCGCCAGGAAGCAGCCCTGCAGGAACCAGGCGGGGCAGTTGCCGTGGGCGTCGATGAAGGCGTCGACGTTGAAGTACTCGCTGTCGACCCAGACGCTCAGCAGCGACTCGCGGTTGTCGAAGGCGATGGGCGCCGCCAGCAGCGTGAGCGTGGCGACCCGCTCTGGCGCCAGCGCGGTGAACATGGTGGCCAGGGTCCCGCCCATGCAATAGCCCAGGATGTGCAGGCGCTCGCAGCCGTGAGCGCCGCGGATGAACGCCACCACCGCGTCCAGCCGCCGGCAGACGTAGTCCTCCAGGCGCAGCTGGCTGTCCGCCGCCGAGGGGACGCCCCAGTCGATCAGGTAGACGTCGAAACCTTCGGCCAGGTAGCGCGCGACGATGCTCTTGTCGGGCTGCAAGTCCAGGATGTACGGGCGGTTGATGAGCGCATAGCAGAGCAGCAGGGGCTCGGCGTGGCGCGCCGGCGTCTCGCGCCGGTAGCGCAAGAGCCGCAACGTGCCGGTCTCGAACACGACGTCATGAGGCGTGGTGCCGACCTGCGTCCCCAGCGCCAGGGCGCCGAGATGCGGCGTGTGCAGGAGCCGGCGCCAGCCTCTCCGCTGCTCCGCGAAGAGCGTCGCGAAGAGGCCAGACGCACCCGTGGCCGCGCTTCTTGCGGTATCCACTCGACATCCCTCCCCTCACCGTTGTCGTTCGTTCCAGCCCGCGCTCACATCGCCATGCCGCCGTTGATGTCCAGCACGTGCCCGGTCACGAAGCTCGCCGCCGGGGAGGCGAGGTAAAGGGCGCTCGCGCCGATCTCCATCGGCTCGGCGAAGCGCCCCACCGGCGTGACCGCGAGGACCGACTGCAGCGCCTTCTCGGGCACGCCGTCGAGCATCCGGGTGCGCACGAACCCGGGCGCGATGGCGTTGACGGTGACGCCCTTGCGGGCGTACTCGCGGGCCAGCGCCTTGGTGAACCCGATCAACCCGGCCTTGGCGGCTGCGTAGTTGGTCTGACCGAAGTTTCCGATCCGCCCCACGATGCTCGAGATGTTGATGATCCGTCCCCAGCCGCGGCTCGCCATCGGTTCGATGAACCGCTGGGTGACGTCGAAGACGCTGCTCAGGTTGGTGTTGATGACCGTGTCCCAGGCGGCCCGGTCCATCTTGCGGAACAGCCCGTCGCGGGTGACGCCGGCGTTGTTGACCAGCACGTCGATCCCCTCCAGCTCGTCCTCGATGCGGTTGCACATGCCGGCCACGTCGGCCGGAGAGGCGATGTCGAAGGCGTAGGCGTGCGCGGTGCGGCCCATCTGGCGGATCTCGTCGCAGACCGACTCGGCCCGCTCGGTGCCGGTGGGGCTGGCGCCCACCGCGATGTCGGCGCCCGCCGCGGCCAGCGTGAGGGCGCAGGCCCGGCCGATGCCGCGCGAGGCGCCGGTGACGAACACCTTCTTGCCGATCAGGCTGAAGCCCTTGAAGTTGAGATTGCCGAGGACGGCGCCGTTGCCAAGCGAGGTGCCGTTGCCGAGCGAGCCGTTGCCAAGCGAGGTTCCTTTGACTTCAATCGACGTTTCCATGAGGACCTTCCTATCGGGGGCGGAGCGCTGAGGTGAACTGGGCCAGGTCGGCCATCGCCCGCAGGTTGCAGGCCATGAGCCGCAGGAACTCGGGCGAGCGGAGCGAGCGGTCGACCAAACCGGTGAGGTTCGCCGACCACTCCCTGCGCAGCCGCTGCGGATCCGCGAGCTGATACAGCGACGCTGCGCTGGCCCAGCTCAGAGCCGCGGTGAGCCGCCAGGCGCCCATCCATTGCTCGGCCATCGCCAGCAACAGGCCGGATCGCCCGCGATCGTCGTCAGGGCGCATGACGACTCAGGCCTGGGCGTTCTGGACGATCTCGAGCGACTTGCCGGCCCAGTTCTGGACGTCCCGGAACTGGCTCTCGGACTGGGTCTTGACCGTCTCGAACCAGCGGCGCCAGAGGTCCTCGACGCCGCGCCGGTACTCGTCGGCCGTCTTGGCCTCGGACACGCGCGACGACTGCTCGAGGATCTCGATGGCCGACTTGTACGTCGCGTCCAGCGACGAGCGATGCCGGTTGAGGATGTCGATCGCCAGGTCCAGGAACCGCTTCTGGAACGTGCGATTCCAATCGGTGGCTGCTCCCGTCGCGTTCGGCGACGCCGCCAGAAATTGCTGCATGACGTTCCTGAACATGTCCTGCTGCATCTGCAGCCAGGACTCCGACGTCTTTCTGTACGTTTCGAAGAGTTGATCGTACATGGCTCCCTCCAGCTCTTTTAGCGGCTCAAGCGTCCCGTGCCGACCGCCAAACAATGGGATCGCGGAAGCGCTTGCGCCACTGAGGGAATGGCTGATTGTAGGTTAGGGGTCAGTCCCTAATTGTGGTCGTGTCGTTGAATGGCGCTGACGCTCAGGAACAGCGCGAGCGCGAGCGGCCCGACGACGATCCCCATCGGCCCGAAGGCGAGCAGCCCGCCCAGCAGCGCAAAGAAGACGAGGCCATCGTGCAGGGGCTTCTTGCCGCGAACGAGCAGCGGTCGCACGACGTTGTCGATCAAGCCTGTCGGTACGGCCGTCCAGATTGCGAGGAAGATCGCCCAGCCCGGGCGGCCGGTGAGCCAGAGCAGACCGGCCAGGGGAAGCCCGACCAGGGAGACGCCACCTATCGGGAACAGGCTGGCAACCAGGGAGACGATCCCGAACACCAGCGGGCGGGGGACGCCGGCGATCGCGTACCCGACCGTCGCCACCACCGATTGAGCGAGCCCGCTCGCGAGCTGGGCTCCCAGCACCGACCTCGAGACGGTGCGCAGCTCCACCAGCAGAGAGCGCGCGCGTCCCGGGGGCATCGTGGGCGTGCCCTCGATCCAGAGGATCAGGGCGTGACCATCGCGGAGCAGAAAAAATAGGGCGACCAGCATCAAGACCGTCATCAGCAACAGGTGCGAGGTGGATCCGACGATGCCGGCCGCCGCTCCCAGCGTCTGTTGCAGGCGAGGCCAGTTGGCGAGATCCGGCGCAAAGCTGTGCTGGGCTCGCGATCCGCGCGCGAGCGCGCTGTTCACCCAGTGCACGAGCCAGTCCGGCAGCCTTCCCCACAACCCCGGCAACCCCTTCTGCTCCAGCGGGTGACTGACGAAGGCGATCGCGCCGAGTGCCTCCTTGACGGCCACCGCGGCGATGAAGCAAAGCGGTCCCAGCAAAAGCAAAACGATGCCCACGGTGATCAACGCCGCCGACAGCGAGCGCCGGCCGCCCACGGCCGCGGCCAGCCGTTCATGGAGCCGCGACAGCGTCCCGGCCAGGACGGCCGCCAGCAGCAAAGGCTTCCACAGCGGCAGTCCCACCACGATCAACGCCGCTGCGGCGATGACCCACAGAACCCACGTCGCGCTGAGACGCGCCATGGACGCAAAATAGCCATCCGCGCGATGCGGCCGGCGGATGTGAGCGCGCTATGTGGGCCCAGCAGGGTTCGAACCTGCGGCCAACGGATTAAAAGTCCGCAGCTCTACCAGCTGAGCTATGGGCCCGGACGTCCAGCGGACCGAACGATGCCACAAACCCGTAAACCCGCGCCACCCCTAAAAGATTGCGTCGGGGACCAGGCTAGGTGGTCCGAACCGAGGGCGGGGCGGCGTTCGGCAGCAGGGTCGGCAGATCGGTCCCGTCGGCGCCGGCGGTGGCGGCGCGCGGGGCGATCTCGATGCCATGGGCGGCGGCGAAGCGGATCAGGCTGGCGGTCGTGCGGACGCCCAGCTTGCGATTGATGTTGGTCCGGTGCGTGTCGACGGTCTTGATGCTGATGAACAGCTTGCTCGCGATCTCCTTGCTTCCGCGGCCGGCCACGACCAGGCGGAAGATCTCGCGCTCGCGCCGCGACAGGCGGTTGAGGCCGCCCTCGTTCTCGGCCGGGGTGTCGGGCCGCAGGCGCGCCGAGATGATCGGCGAGATGTACGTCCCGCCCTGGGCGACCGTGTCGATCGCCGACAGCAGGTCGTCGGTCGGCTGCTCCTTCAGCAGGTAGCCGCCCACGCCGGCCGACAGCGCCTCGGAGGCCGAGAACTCGTCGCGGAAGGCGGTCATGATCAGGACGCGCGTCTTCAGGCGGAGGCGCCGGACGGCCCGCACCAGCTCGATCGCGTTCCCGTCCTCCAGGGACAGGTCGGCGAGCAGCAGGTCCGCCGAGCACTGCTCGAGGAGGGACAGCGTCTCCCGCACGCTGGCCGCAACGCCCACGATCTGCAAGTCCGGCTTCTCCCCGAGCAAGCTCGCAAGAGCATCACGAACGATGGGATGATCGTCGACGATGAGTATGCGTGTCATCGGCGCCTAATTTCATACGTTGGCGCGGGATGTAAAGACCGTTCCCCGTGGAAGTCCTCGAAAATGGCGGTCTGCCCCGCTTTTCAGAAAACTCCTGAGGATGGGGTGCCGCCGATCACTCCTTGGGCGGCGTCCACGCGGTGTCGGCCAGATCGCCCGCTGCGAAGCCAAAGTAGACCTCCATCTGCTTGCGCATGAAGGCCTGGGCGTCCTTGCTGGTCAGATCCAGGCGATACGTGTTCACGTACTTCACCGAGTCCTGCAGCCACATCTTCCAGGCGTCCATCGACACCTCGTTGTAGATGCGCTCGCCCAGCTCGCCCGCGACGGGCTTGAAGGGGAGTCCAGGCAGGTCTTTACCGAGCTTTCGACAGTGAACGATGCGGGGAGCCATGGTCAGTGGTCGGAGGCTGTCACGTCCGGGCCATTTCGTCGATCAAGCGGCGTAACGTATGGATATCGAGAGGTTTTTCCAGGCGCCGGTTGGGCAGCTCATCGAAGAAGTCGCGCAGGGCGGGCGTGAAGACGCCGCCGCTCATGAAGACGATGCGCCGGGCGATGTCGGGACGCTCGCGCGCCAGCTCCTGGTGGAACTGCATGCCGTCCATCTCCGGCATCATGACGTCGCACAGGATGACGTCGAAGCGGCCGCCGGTGCGCAGGCGCTTGAGCGCGTCGCGCGCGCGGTCGACCACCGTCACGCTGTGGGGGGCGAGCAGGCGTGGCAAGACGCGGCCCAGCGCCGGCTCGTCCTCGACCACCAGGATGGTGGCCACGCGCTGCTCGAGCGGCGGGGTCCGCGCTGGCGGCGGCGTGTGGCCGGCCTTTCGGAGCGGGGCTTGGCGCAAGAGGATCCGGATCCGCGTGCCGGCGGTGCCTTCGGTCTGAACCTCGATGCGGCCGCCCAGCTCGGAGACGATGCTCAGGACGGCCGGCAACGTGTCTGCCCGGATGCGGCTTCCGCTGTCGAGCACGTCGACGGCCACCATTCCGTCCACTGCGGAGGTCATCAGGGTGACCGTCCGGGGCGGGGCGGGGGGCTCGGCGCCCGCCTGTGCGGCGTTGATCAAGAGGTTGGCGAACAGCTGCCCCAGCGCGGCCGTTCGCCCCTCGATCGCGGGCGGGTCGCCGAATCGCCGCACCAGCTCGACCCGGCCGCGAATGGCGCTCTGGGTCATGCGGATCGCCCACTCGAGCACCTTGTGCACGTCGATCGCGTCCGGCTTCGATTCGTCCGGGTGCGAGAACTGGCGAAGCTCGCGCGTGATCAACATGACCCGGCGGGCGGCTTCGGCTGCGTCGCCGGCAGCCTCGCCGAACAGCGCCGCGGCCGCGGTCGCCTCCGCCGACAGCTCGGCGCCGCCCATCGACAGCGCGTCGACCAGCACGCTGAACTGGCGCTCCAGCACCTGCAGGTTGCCGGAGATGACCGACAGCGGGTTGTTGATCTCGTGGACCAACCCGGCGGCCAGCGCGCCGACCCAGGACATGCGCTCGGCGATCAGCAGCTGCTCCTGCATGTTGCGCCGCTCGCCCCGGATCTCGGCCTCTCGCAGCTCGCGCTCGATGGCGGCCACCAGCCGTCCCAGGTGCCCCTTCAGCAGGAAGTCGCGCACGCCGGCGCGCATCGCCTCGGCGGCCACGTCCTCGCCGGTCGGGCCGGCGACGATCAGGAAGGGCAGGTCCAGCCCGCTGTCGCGGACGATCGTGTACGCGTCCGGTCCGCTGAAGGTGGCCAGGCTGTAGTCGGAGAGGACGACGTCCCAGGGCTGCTCCGCCAGGGCTGAACGCAGCCCGTCAGCGGTTTCGACGCAGCGGGTGCGAGGTTCGTAACCGCCGCGCTGCAAGGCCAGGCAGATCAGGTCGGCGTCGTTCGGATCGTCCTCGACGAGAAGGACGCGGAGCGGTCTCATGGCCAGGGTGCCGCGACCGTCGGCCGGGTTTCGAAACCATTCTGCTTGGACCGAATTGCGGTTTCGAAACCGTTATGCTTTCTACGGCATGCCGCCCAGCCAGGCATGCCGCGCATCGTTGCGCTGCCGGTCTGCAAAACGCAAGCTCATTATTCGCACTCGAGCGAGGTTCTCAGGTCAGTGAGCCGCCGGCGCGCCGCCCGCGCGAGGAGGCCGGCGGGTCAGGAACAGCAGCGGGATCATCAGCGCCGTCGCGACGGCCAGCATCCTCACCGCGTCCAGAAAGGCCAGCGTGGTGGCCTGCCGCTGCACCTGGAAATACAGCAGCGCCATCGCCTTCTTGGTGGCATCGAACGCCGAGGAGCCGGCCCGCTCGAACGTCTGCGTCAGACCCGCGAGGCGCGCCGTGAAGGTGGGGTCGTAGTTGTGCGTCCGCGAAACCAGAATGTCCTGATGAAACTGCGTGCGGCGGGCGATCAGCGTGGTCACTGCCGCGATCCCGATGTCGCCCCCCATGTTGCGCGATAGGTTCACGATCCCCGAGACCGCGTTGTTCTTTTCAGGCGGCACGCCGGCGTAGACCAGCGTGTTGATCGGGATGAACAAGAACGGCAGGCCGATGGACTGAAAGATCCGCAGCTCGACGGCCGTCCGGAAGTCGATCCCCTCGTAAAGGTGCCTCGTGATGTAGAACAGCGACCACGACAGCATCACGAAACCGAACCCGATCATGTAGCGGTTGTCGACGCGCGAGACGAGCATCCCGACGAACGGCAGCAGCAGGATGACGACGAAACCGCCCGGGGAGAGCGCCATGCCGGATTGCTGGGCCGTGTAGCCCATCAGCACCTGCAGGTACTGGGGCAGCAGCACCGTCGATCCGAACAGGGCCACGCCCAGCGTCAACATCATCACGTTGGCGGCGGCGAAGTTGCGGTTCTTGAACATGTTCACGTCGACGACCGGGTGCTCCTGCTTTCGCTCCCACAGGACGAACGAGATCAGCGCCACGGCCGCGACGACCGAGGACAGGGTGATGAACGGCGACGCGAACCACTCGTCCTCTTGCCCCTTGTCGAGGACGATCTCCAGCGCGCCCAGACCCACGGCGATGAGCGCCAGCCCGATGTAGTCGATCCCGCCGGTCTTGGCCTTGGCCGCCACCACGTGGGGCGGATCGCTGACCAGCCGCTGGGTCAGCGTCAGCGAGATCAGCCCGACCGGGACGTTAATGAAGAAGATCCAGCGCCAGTTGAAGTGATCGGTGATGAAACCGCCCAGCGTGGGGCCGATGGCCGGCGCCAGGACCACGGCCATCCCGTAGACGGCGAACGCCATGCCGCGCTTGGCGGGCGGAAACGTGTCGGCCAGGATGGCTTGCTCGCTGGGGCCCAGGCCGCCCCCGCCCAGCCCCTGCAGCACGCGGAAGAAGATCAGCGCGCCCAGCGACGGCGCGATCCCGCACAAGAACGAGCTGGTGGTGAACAGCACCACGCAGGACATGTAGAACCGCTTGCGCCCGACCTTCGAGGCGATCCAGCCGCTGATCGGCAAGATCACCGCGTTCGAGACCAGGTACGAGGTCAGCACCCAGGTCCCCTCGTCCTGGCTGACCGACAGGTTGCCGGCGATGTGCGGCAGCGACACGTTGGCGATGCTGGTGTCCAGCACCTCCATGAAGGTCGCCATGGTGACGACCAGGGCGATGGCCCACGGGTTGTGCCCGTTGGTCCACCCGGTCTCGAAGTAGGCGGGGCGCTGTGGCGCCGCGGTGGCCGAGCCGGCGGCGCTCACCGGACGCGGATCCTCGGTTCCACGGACATGCCCGGGCGCAGGCGCTCGAGCCCCTCTTGCCCAGGATCCAGGTGGATCCGCACCGGGATGCGCTGCACGACCTTCACGTAGTTGCCCGAGGCATTCTCGGGCGGCAGGATGCTGAGCCGCGACCCGGTGGCGCCGCCCATGCTCTCGATCGTGCCGTTGTAGTCGACGGCGAAGGCGTCGACGTGAATCCGAACCGGCATCCCGACCCGCATGTGCTCGATCTGGGTCTCGCGGAAGTTGGCCGTTACCCACAGGTCGCCGGTCTGGGCCACGGCGACCAGCTGCTGTCCGGGCGAGACGTGGTCGCCGATGTTGACGGCCTTCTTGGCGACCACGCCGGCCACCGGGCTGCGCACCTTGGCGTAGCCCAGGTTCAGCTCGGCCTGGGCCAGCTGCGCCCGCGCCAGGTCCAGGTTGGCCTGCCGGAACTGCACCGAGGCCTTTCGCGTCTCGACCTGGCGAGGCGCGTTCCTGCGCACCTCTTGCAGGCGGCTCTTGGTCGCGTCGACCTGCGCCTCCTGCTGCGAGATCCGCTGCTTGGCCGACGCCAGCGCCTGCCGTGCCGCCTGCACCTCCGACTCGGCCGTCTCGGCGGTGGTCACGCGGCGGTCCAGGTCGGCGCGGGGGATCGCCTGCGCCTTGGCCAGATCCTCGCCGCGCTTGCGCTCGATCTCTGCCAGGCGCGCGTTCCCCTCGGCCGACGCCAGCCGCGCGGTCAGCTGCTCGACGTCCCTCTGGGCGGCGGTCAGTCCGGCGGTGGCCGACAGGATCTCCGAGGAGGCGCCGACCACCGCGGTGGTGTTCGAGGTCTCCGTGATCGACACCGTCGGATCCTCGGCCTGCAGCTGGGCTTCGGCCTGCGCGACGGCGGCCTTGGCCTGCGCGACCGCCACCGTCAGATCGGTCGGGTCGATCTCGAGCAGCGGGTCACCGGCCTTCACCGGCTGGTTCTCGAGCACGTAGACGTTCGTGACCGTGCCGGCGACTCGCGGCCCGATGTTGCTGATGTTGCCGTCGATCTGGGCGTTGTCGGTGTCTTCGAAGTGACGCGAGTAGAGCCAGTAGATCCCGATGATGACGACCAGCAGCCCCAGCACGGCGAAGATCGCCGGCCGGCGGCTCTTCTTCTTGCCGGCGGTCTCGGCGGTCGGTGCAGCGGCGCCCGGCCCCCGGTCAACGGCCGGCGCCTTGGCCGGCGTCTTGCCATTTCCGTCCGTGCCGACGGCTTCGCCGGATGAGCTCATCTCCGACTTTTAGTTTGCGGATCGAGGCTGCGCAACCTCTATATAGGGTCCCATGGACGCAGCCCCCTCGACGGCGCCCTGGTGGCTCCCCGGACCGACGGGCCAGACGATCTGGGCGCGCCTGGCCCGATCGCGGCGGCTGGTGCGCTTCTCGCGTGAGGTCTTGCGGACTCCCGATGGCGACGACCTGGCGCTGGACCACGCCGGCGGGCCGCCCGGGGCGCCGCGGGTTCTCTTGCTCCACGGGCTGGAGGGGAGCGCCTATTCGCTTCACACCCAGGGGCTGGCGCTGCTGGTCGGGGCGGCCGGGTGGAGCTGCACCGTCCTCAACTTCCGGTCGTGCGCCCGCGATCCGCTCGACATCTCGCGTCGTCTGTCCAACCGGCGGCCGCGCCTGTACCACTCGGGGGACACCGAGGACCTGGACCTGGTCGTGCGCACGCTGACCGCGCGCGAGCCGGGAGGCCCGCTCTACGCCGTCGGGTTCTCGCTGGGCGGCAACGTGCTCATCAAGTACCTGGGCGAGCGCGGGGCGGCGGCGCCCATCCGCGCGGCGGCCACGCTGTCGGTGCCGTACGATCTGGCCGCGGCCTCGCGCCACCTCGAGCGCCTGTCGGCACGGGTCTACACCTATCACTTCCTGCACCGGCTGAAACCCAAGGCGCTGGACGTGGTGGCGCGCTTCCCTTACGAGACCGCGCACCTGGACACCGCCCGCATCCGGGCCGCGCGCACGTTCGCGGAGTTCGATCGCTTTGTCACCGCTCCGTTGCACGGTTTCGCCAGCGCCGAGGAGTACTATGCCCGCGCCAGCGCCATCCGATACCTGCCGTGCGTCGCGACCCCCACCTTGTGCATCAGCGCCGAGGACGATCCCTTCTTCCCCAGCGACGGGGTGGCGCGGGCGCGCGCGGCGGCGTCGGCCAGCGTCCGATTTCAGGTGACGGCGTGGGGCGGCCATACGGGTTTCGTGTCGGGGCCGTGGCCCTGGCGGGCGCACTACTGGGCCGAGGAGATGGCGATCGCCTGGCTGGCGAACGCGGCGTGATGATGGGCTCCGTCGTCCGGCGATGAGCATCAACACCTCGCCGGGAATCACGATCTGGATCTGGCTGCTGCGCGCGATCGTCGTGTGCAACCTGGCGTTTCTGGTCTCGATCGGGCGGCGGTTGATCGAGGAGGTCCGCCCGGACGTCCCCGAGAAGGCGGGCCGCTACCGGCGCCGGCTGTTCTTGCTGTCGTGCCTGTTCGTGCTGGGGTGCGCTTTCCGGTCGCTGTGGCCGCGCGCCGACGTTCAGCGAATCGTGATCTTCGACGGCTGGTGGTCGACCGTGATGATCGGGCGATCGGTGGCCACCGTAGCCGAGATGGCGTTCATGGCGCAGTGGGCGCTGGTCCTGCGCGAGGGGGCGCCCCCCGGGACGCGCGACCTGGGCTGGTACGTGGGGCGATTCCTGGTGCCCATGATCGGCGTCGCCGAAGCCTTCTCCTGGTATGCGGTGCTGACGACCAACTTCCTGGGCAACGTCCTCGAGCAGTCGACCTGGACGCTGGCGTCGGCGCTGGTCGTTGCCAGCGTGCTCAAGCGGGCGGCGCCGACCTGGCGGTCGTTCGCGCAGGCCACCGCGGGGATGATCATTCCCTACATCGTGTTCATGTCGGTCTCGGACGTGCCGATGTACTTCCGCCGCTGGCGGGCGGACCAGGCTCGGGCGCGCCAGTACCTGTCGCTGCCGCAAGGGATCCGCGATGCGTCCAGCCGGACGGTCCTGACCCGCCAGTGGGACCTCTGGCACGACGAGATCGCCTGGATGTCGCTGTATTTCAGCGCGGGCGTGTGGGTCAGCCTCTGGCTGGTCCGCAGCAGTCCCGAACCCGTGTCGGCGCTGTCACGTAACGAACAGAAAAGTCACTCAAAGTTCGCTTCGTAAAACGGGCAATTGCCCGCTAATGGGGCACAGTCCGTTGAGGCTCTTTCGAGCGAAGGAGAACACATGAGAGGCTTTTTCGAGGAACTCGCCGAGCAGCGTTGGGATGACCATCGGTTCTATCACCGCAGCCGCATCAACCAGACGCTGCACCTGATCAGCGCTTGCAGCTTCGTGGTGTCGTACGCGCTGCTGTTCAAGCACCCGGTCATTGCCACGTTGTTTGGCTGGACCTTCTCGATGTGCTCCCGCCAGATCGGGCACTTCTTCTTCGAGCCGAAGGGCTACGACCCGAAGAACCAGACGACCCACGAGTACAAGGAGAGCGTGAAGGTCGGCTTCAACCTGCGCCGGAAGGTCATCCTCCACAGCATCTGGGGGCTGATCCCGGTCATCCTGGCGTTCACGCCCACCTTCTTCGGGATCTTCAGCCAGCCCTGGACCAACGTGTCGACCTTCTGCGATCACCTGGCCCGCCTGTGGCTTGTGCTGGCCGGCGGCGCGCTGATCTTCCGCACCGTTCAGCTGTTCTTCATCCGCAGCGTCCGGACCGGCCTGGCCTGGTTCACCAAGATCCTGACCGACCCCTTCCACGACATCATGCTGTACTGGAGGGCCCCGATTTACCTGATGCGCGGCGAGCTGGTCGACAACAAGCAGCACGCCTAGCCGAGAGGGGAGGTCGGGACCCCTCCCGCCGAGCCTCCGGCTCGGCGGCCCCCGTTTCGCGGGAGAGGCGCGGAGGTCAGAAGCGCTCGGCCAGCATCTCTCGCAGGACCTTGCGCTTGATGGCCTTGTTCGTCAGCGCGGGGTCGGACCACCAGAAGCCGTCGGCCTTCATCGCCCTGGCCGCGGCCAGGAACTTGGCGGCCACCGCTTCGAAGTCGGCCTCGGTGTAGTTCAGGCTGAAGATGAACCGACCCGTGCCCACCCAGCTCAACGCCAGCCCTTGCGCCCGCAGATAGAATTGCAGCATCCAGTTGTAGCGACCGGGCTGCGTGTAGAGCACCGTCCAGATCGTCGAGAGGTTCGCGACCCGAACCGGGATGCTCTCGGCCGCCAGCCGCTCGTTCAGCGCGGCCGCGCGCGCGTTCCAGGTGTGGTCCAGGTCCTGATACCGGTGGCGTACGGCGGGGGTGTCCAGCCGCAGCAGGAACTCGTTCATCGCGGTCATGACGTAGGGGTGGGCGTTGAACGTGCCGCGGGCGAAGCAGATGTCGGCCGGGCGGGACTCGCTGAAGCGCTTCATCAGGTCCTTGCGGCCGCACAGGACGCCGATGGGCAGGCCGCCGCCCAGCGTCTTGCCGTAGGTGACCATGTCCGCCCTCACCCCGAAGTACTCCTGCGCGCCGCCGGGAGCCAGCCGGAAGCCGACGAACACCTCGTCGAAGATCAGCGGAATGCCCTTGGCCGTGCAGATGTCGCGCAGCTTCTGCAGCCAGGCCGTGTAGGCGGCGCGGTCGTAGCCGGCGGCCCGGTCGCTGGCCAGCAGCGTCGAGTCGCTGGGCGCCGCCGCGTTCGGGTGCAGCGCCTGCAGCGGGTTGATCAGCACGCAGGCGATGTCGCGGCGGCGCCGCAGCACGCGCAGCGAGTCCTCGTCCATGTCCTTCAGCGTATAGGTCTCGCGGGCCTTGCTGGGGTTGCCGACGCCCGGCTGCACGTCGCCCCACCAGCCGTGGTAGGCCCCGCAGAAGCGCACCAGGTGCGTGCGGCGCGTGTGGTAGCGCGCCAGCCGCACCGCCTGCATGACCGCCTCGGTCCCCGACATGTGGAACGAGACCTCGTCCAGGCCGGAGATCTCGCGCAGCCGGCGGACGTTGTCGGCCACCACCGGGTGGTAGGACCCGAGCACGGGCCCCAGCCCCCGCGCGCGCTCGAAGGCGCGGTCCAGGCACTCCTTGTAGAAGTCGTAGCCGAACACGTTGACGCCGTAAGATCCGGCCAGGTCGTGCGCGACGTTGCCGTCCAGGTCCGTGATCGTGACACCCGCCGACTCGGCGACGAACGACCCCGCGGACAGGTTCTGGCGGACGAAGCGGCTGAACTGGAACGGGACGCGGTAGGCGCCCGTGAACTGCAGGTCCGACAGGCCGTCCTGGACCTCGCCGGTCAGCTCCCGGGTGCGCGCAAAGCGCGTCGAGAACGTGTCGGCCAGCCGGGTGAAGCCGGACCGGCGCTGCTCGGCGATCTCGTCGGGCGCGCCGTCGCAGCGGAAGAACCGCTGCTCGCCGTACTCGTAGAACGGCACCAGCCGCGCGACGAACCGCGAGATGTTCGAGTGCCCGCGCAAGGACGGGTGCTTGGCCTTGGACAGCTGCAGCCGTTTCTGAGCCTTTCGCGCCGCCGCCCCGAACCCCACCGCCCCCAGGGCATAGAGGACCAATGTCATCAAGCTCCACCTTTCATGAAACGAACCATGCGACCGGCCTGCGCGGCATCTTGTCCCGCATCGGGCAACAAGAAGAGCTCAATTTCCTGGTCACGAACCGCCTGATCCCGCGCCGGCTGGCCACGCAGCTGGTCGGCCGGATCAGCAAGGTCAGGACGCCGCTGGTGCGCGACCTGTCGATCGGGCTGTGGCGCATGTTCGCCAACCCGAATCTCGACGAGGCGGCCAAGCCGTCGTTCGACAGCCTGCACGACTGCTTCATCCGCGAGCTGAAGCCGGGCCTGCGCCGGGTGGAGCCCGATCCGGCCGTGATGGCCAGCCCGTGTGACGCGATCGTCAACGCCTGCGGACGGGTCGAGGGGACGCGCCTCATCCAGGCCAAGGGGATCGGCTACACGCTCGAGGAGCTCCTGGACGATCCGGCGCTCGCCGAGCGTTACCGGGACGGCAGCTACGTCACGCTGCGCTTGACGTCCAGCATGTACCACCGCTTCCACGCGCCCCACGACCTGCGGGTCACCCACGTCAACTACATCTCGGGCGACACCTTCAACACGAACCCGAGCACGGTGAAGCGCGTCGACAAGCTCTATTGCAAGAACGAACGGGCCGTCATTCAGACGGTGCTTGCCGCCGGGGGTCACGCCATCACCCTGGTGCCGGTGGCTTCGATCCTGGTGGCCAGCATCCGGCTGCATTTCCTGGACGTTCCCTTCCATCTGGCATATGCCGGCCCCCGGAGCGTCCGCTGCGACGCCCCCTTCAGCAAGGGGCAAGAGATGGGTTGGTTCGAGCTGGGATCGACCATCATCGTGTTCGCGCCCCGCGGCTTCACACCGTGCGAGGGCATCGCGGAGACCGCCGTGATCCGGATGGGACAACCGCTGTTGCGGCTTCCCCGCTGAGGACCCTCTCAGGCGGTCGCCTCGGCGCCGAGTGGCGCCGCCGCCGGTACCGCGAACGGGATCTCGGGCCGCAGCGGCACCAGGTGGGCGCGGAACAGCTCGTGGCCGGCGCGCAGCGTCCGGCGGATGATGCTGGACCGCGCCTGATCGCGCGGGCACGCGATGGCGCGGCGGCAGGCCTCGTGAAGGTCCTCGTGGATAGCCCCGTTGACCCCCGGGCGGATCAGGTCGATCGGCCCCGGGGCGGGAACCGAAGCCACCGGCACGCCGGAGGCGAGCGACTCGAGGATGACGTTGCCGAAGGTCTCGGTGCGCGACGGAAACACGAAGCAGTCGGCGCTGGCGTAGTGCGCCGACAGGTCGGCGCCGAACCGGTAGCCGCGCCACACGACGTCCGGGTAACCGCGCTGAAGCTCCTCGCGGGAGGGGCCGTCGCCGACCACGACCTTGGTCCCGGGCAGCGGCAGCTTCAGGAAGTCCTCGAGGCTCTTCTCGACGGCGACGCGGCCGACGTAGAGCCAGATCGGTCCGGGCAGACCGGCGTAGACCTCGTCGCGCCGGAAGTCGGGGCGGAAGACCTCGCCGTCGACGCCGCGCGGCCAGTGGACCAGCCGGCGGCCGACCCGTCGCTGCTGCAGCTCTTCCAGCAGCGACTGCGAGCTGACCAGCGTGTGCTCGGCGCGACCGTGGAACCAGCGCACCAGATCGTATCCCCACTCGACCGGGACCGGGACGCGCGCGCTCAGGTACTCGGGATAGCGCGTGTGGAAGCTGGTCGTGAAGCGCAGCTTCTTGAGGCGCAGCCAGGCGATCGTCGAGAAGCCCAGCGGCCCCTCGGTGGCGACGTGGATCGCGTCGGGCGCGAACGCCCGGATCCGCTTGATGGCCCGCCACGGGTCGCAAGCCACGCGAATCTCGGGGTACGAGGGGAGCGGGACGGTGATGTGCGCGTCGGGCGCGATCACCAGCACCTCCATTCCCTCGAGCTCGAGGTGCTTGGTCAGCCGCACGAGCGTGTTGACCACGCCGTTTGTCTGGGGCTTCCAAGCGTCGGTGATGAGCGCCAGACGCCGAATTCGCGGTCCCACGAGAGGCAGTGAGAAGTGCATCGCTGCCTTCTGTTGTTACGCCGCTTTGGAAAACGCCGCGCCAACGAGATGAAAACGAATTCGTGAAGTGTTTCGCCAGAAGCCATCGAAACAGCCATCTTGGTGACGAACGCGCAACGAACCGCGCGCCGGTGTGACAGATGCCGTGTGGTCAGCGGTGGGTCAGCGCCTGCGCGAGCAGGCCCAGCAGCGGGCCCAGGCAGTAGCCGAAGCCGATCGGCGCCTGGAGGCCGCCGCCGGCCTCGACGGCCGCGTGACCTCGTAAACCCAGCCCCATCCCCGGCGCTGACGAATAGCCCGGCCCGGACGTGCCGCGGGCGACGGTCACGTCGGCCCATCTTGCCGCAGGTGACGGTTGTCGTCAGGATTGGCGCACCGCAAAATGGAGGAGCCATGAAGATCGGGATCATCGGTTCAGGCGTGGTGGCACAGACGCTGGGCAAGGCCTGGCTCGGGCAGGGGCAGGACGTGGCGCTGGGCACGCGCGACCCCAACAAGCTCGACGACAAGAAGATGTTCGCCACCAGCCTCCGCGAGTGGCAGGCGCAGACCGAGAACCGCGGCCGGATCCTGTCGTTCCAGGACGCGGCCGCCTACGGCGAGATCCTGGTCAACGCGACGTCCGGAACGGTCTCCCTCGACGCCCTCCGGCTGGCCGGCGCCAACAAGGTGGGCGGCAAGGTGCTGGTCGAGGTCGCCAACGAGCTGGACGCCAGCAAGGGGATGCCGCCGCGCGCATTGGCGGCTCAGGACCGCTGCCTGGCCGAGAAGATCCAGGCCGAGTTCCCGAACCTGAAGGTCGTGAAGACGTTGAACACCGTCAACGCGTTCGTGATGGTGAACCCCAAGGGCCTGGCCGGCGGCGACCACACCGTGTTCGTCAGCGGGAACGACCCGGGCGCAAAAGCCCAGGTCAAGGAGCTGCTCCAGGGCTTCGGGTGGGCCGACATCCTCGACCTGGGCGACATCTCCACCGCCCGCGGCCCCGAGATGTACATGGCCATGTGGATCCGCCTCTGGGGCGCGACCGGCACCGGCAACCTGAACATGAAGGTGCAGCGCTGAGGGCGTGAGGGTGAAACGCCAGGACGCCGGGATGCTGGATCAAGTCAGGATGATGCGGTGAACACCGCGAAGCACTCCCTCTTGGCGTTGCCGTCTGATAGCCGCCGCCTGTCAGAGCCATTGAAATCATGAGTTGGCCGAGGTGCGCGGCGCGGGGGCATCCTCATTGACGTGGAGGACGGAGAGCGATGACGACCAACGGGAAATGTCCGGTGAACCACGGCTCTGGGATGTCGAACCGTGATTGGTGGCCCAGTGAGCTGCGGCTCGATCTACTTCGCCAGCACTCGGCCCGGTCGAACCCGATGGGCGAGGGCTTCGACTATGCCAAGGAGTTCGCCAGCCTCGACTTCGCGGCGCTGAAGAAGGACCTGGCGGCGCTGATGACCGACTCGCAGGAGTGGTGGCCGGCCGACTTCGGTCACTATGGCGGCCTGTTCATCCGCATGGCCTGGCACAGCGCCGGCACGTACCGGACCGGTGACGGGCGTGGCGGCGGTGGCCGCGGCCAGCAGCGCTTCGCGCCGATCGGGAGCTGGCCGGACAACGCGAACCTGGACAAGGCGCGCCGGCTGCTCTGGCCCATCAAGCAGAAGTACGGCCGCAAGATCTCCTGGGCCGACCTGATCATCCTGACCGGCAACGTCGCGCTCGAGTCGATGGGCTTCAAGACCTTTGGCTTCGGCGGCGGCCGCGAGGACGTCTGGGAGCCGGACCTGGACGTCTACTGGGGGACGGAGACGGCCTGGCTCGAGGACAAGCGCCACTCCGGCGAGCGCAGCCTCGAGAGTCCGCTGGGCGCCGTGCAGATGGGCCTCATCTACGTCAACCCCGAGGGGCCGAGCGGCAACCCGGATCCGGTGGCCGCCGCGCGCGACATCCGCGAGACCTTCGCGCGCATGGCCATGAACGACGAGGAGACCGTCGCCCTGATCGCGGGCGGTCACTCGTTCGGCAAGACGCACGGCGCGGGCGACGCGAAGCTGGTCGGGCCCGAGCCCGAGGCGGCCCCGCTGGAGCAACAGGGCCTGGGCTGGAAGAGCAGCTACGGGCAGGGCAAGGGGCGCGACGCGATCACCAGCGGGCTGGAGGTGACCTGGACTCAGACGCCCACGAAGTGGAGCAACGCCTTCTTCGAGAACCTGTTCAAGTACGAGTGGGAGCCGAGCAAGAGTCCGGCGGGCGCGCACCAGTGGGTCGCCAAGGGCGCAGCCGCCACCATCCCCGACCCGCAGGACCCGACGAAGAAGCGGGTGCCGACCATGCTGACGACGGATCTGTCGCTGCGTTTCGACGCAGCCTACGAGAAGATCTCGCGCCGCTTCCTGGAACACCCCGAGCAGCTGGCCGACGCGTTCGCGCGCGCCTGGTTCAAGCTCACCCACCGCGACATGGGTCCGCGCGCGCGCTACCTGGGCCCGGAGGTCCCGGCCGAGGAGCTGATCTGGCAGGACCCGATCCCCAAGGTCGACCACCCGTTGATCGACGACCGCGACGCGGCGGCGCTGAAGGCCAGGGTGCTGGCCTCGGGCCTGACGGTGGCGGAGCTGGTGACGACGGCGTGGGCGTCGGCGTCCACCTTCCGCGGCGGAGACAAGCGCGGCGGCGCCAACGGCGCCCGCATCCGCCTGGCGCCCCAGAAGGACTGGGAGGTCAACCAGCCCGCGCAGCTTGGGAAGGTGCTGAAGATCCTGGAGGGCATCCAGGCCGAGTTCAACCAGGCGCAGTCGGGGGGTAAAAAGATTTCGCTGGCCGACCTGATCGTCCTGGCGGGCGGCGCGGGGGTCGAGCGGGCGGCCAAGAACGCGGGCTTCGCGGTGACCGTGCCCTTCATCCCCGGCCGCACGGACGCCTCCCAGGCCCAGACCGACGTGACGTCGTTCGCCGCGCTCGAGCCGGCCGCCGACGGCTTCCGCAATTACCTGCGGGGCGACCACCGCCTGCCGGCCGAGGCGCTGCTCATCGACCGGGCGCAGCTGCTCACGCTGACGGCGCCCGAGATGACCGTGCTGGTCGGCGGGCTGCGGGTGCTCGCCGGCGTCTTCACGAAGCGCCCGGAGTCGCTGAGCAACGACTTCTTCGTCACGCTGCTCGACATGGGCATCGAGTGGAAGCCGGTCTCGAACGACCGCTACGAAGGTCGGGATCGCAAGACCGGCCAATCGAAGGGGACCGCGACCCGCGTCGATCTGGCGTTCGGCTCGAGCTCGGAGCTGCGGGCGTTGGCCGAGGTCTACGCCAGCTCGGACGCGCCCGAGAAGCTGGTTCGCGACTTCGTGGCCGCCTGGAACAAGGTCATGAACCTCGATCGGTTCGACGTGGCCTGACGGCGCTCACTCGCACTTCGGGAACTGGACGCCCATGTCCTGGTTCTGGTCGGCCGATCCGCTGGTGAGCGTCACCTGGATCGTGCGGTTGGCGGCGTCCGTCAAAGTCAGCTGCGTCCCCGCCGTGTTGATGTTGGCGTTGAAGTGCCAGGAGCCGTAGAAGGTGCGCGACGCGCTACCGCCTGGCCCGCTGACCGACTTGAGCGCCAGGATCACGTTCTCGATGTAGAGCTCGTTGGGCTGCTTGATCCGGACGACGACGTTGCCGGTCACGGGGCAGGGGACGACCTTCCAGCTGGTGCCGCTGGGGTTCCCGTTGCCGAACCCGAGCTGGTTGAAGGCGTCGACGCTCAGGTCCAGCTCGCCGTTCGCGTTGTTCTTGCAGACCGGGTTGGAATTCTCCGGGCACTCGTCGATGATCGTCGCGATGATCGTGTGGCCGGCGTTGCTGATCTGCACGCAGGCCCCGCAGTTGCCGCTGGTGTTGAAGTCCTGGCTGCTGTTGCCGGGGATCGCTGCGAAGTAGGTGTTCTTGGCGGGCGACATGTTGGCGATGTTCGTCACCGTGTCGGTCTGGCCGCTCTCCGAGCCCAGGTAGCCGCAGGCGGTCTGGTACATCCCCAGCTCGCCCTTCGAGGTCCCCTGGCCAAAGTTGTAGTGCGTGAACTCGCCGTTGCCGCTGGCGGACGGCATCAAGGTGCCGCAGGCGGTCGCGCCGGCGATGCCGGTGTTCCCCATCGAGCCGCTCACCCCGCCGGCCGCCATCCCGCCGCCGCCCGGACCGCCGGCCGCTCCACCGGCGCCGGCGTGCCCGCCGGTCGACGACACGCTCCCTGCTGTGCCGCCCGTCGCGCGCTCGCCACCCGTTCCGCCGCCGCCGCTGGAGATGACGACCTGACCGCCCGTGCCGGACGCGGCGCCGCCGGAGCCGGTGCTGCCGCCGCTCGACGGGAGCGGGGTCCCGGCCAGGTGCACGCACTGCTGCAGATCCGTGGCGCACGTGAGGCCGCTGTTGCAGATGCCGCCCGCCTGGCAGGCGCAGTACTCCTCACCCGGACCTCCTTGACAGGTCGGGACATCGGTCCCGCTCTTGCAACCGACCCACGCCGCTCCCAGAAACGCCATCGCAAAAAGAGGACCCAAGTAACTTCGAGCACGTGCATAAGTCAGCATGGGGGCTCGCAGTCTCTCAGAGCGAGATCGACGGTGCAACGCTCGAAAACCGTCGCGGGGCTCCCTCCAGAAATCGGAAATCCGTCGCTGCCATGGCGCGGCGAGGGACCTCTCTCACCGACGTGACAGCCGCCGACGGATGATCTCGGCGACAAGAGGCAGCGCGAGGAGCTGCAGCGCGATCCCGGGCCAGGGAACCAGGAAGAGCCCCTTGGCGACAGCTTGGGCCTTTCTGCCCAGGAGGGCGGCGACCGCGAAGTGAGCGCAACGACCCGCCAGCATGGCGACCACGAGCGCTCCGAGCAGCCTCGGGTAGCGGGCCGTCCGCGGTGACAGCCCGCCAGCCATCACGCCGTAGGTCAGGAACTCGAACGCCAGCGGCAGAAAGCTCACACCGTGAACCCGACCACCGAACAGAAAATCAGAGGCGGCGGTGGACGCGCCCGCGGCCAGCCCAGCCATCGGTCCCAGCGCCAGGCCCGCCAGCAGCACCGGTACGTGCGCAGGCAGGAAGATCCAGCACGGGCTGCCGATGGCGTGAGCGACCAGCGGGGTCACCGCGGCGGTCAGGCACAGCGCGGTGCTCGCGAGCAGACGGGGACTGATCATCGTGGCGTGATTTTAAAGAATCGTGTTATTTCGTTAATACTTTTTCTTAGATTCGTGCTACGAGGCGGCTCATGCTCCGCTTCGCCAGGCACTTGCCTCGGACCGTCGTTCTGATGGCACTGTTCGGGTTCGCGCCCTCGCTACGAGCCGAAGAGGCGGCCGCGCCCTCGCCGGCGCAACCGGCCGTCCAGATGCCCGAGGTGGTCGTCCACGGCCGGGCGGAGGATCTGCTGGGAACGGCCACCAGCGCCTCGCAGGGCGCCGTCGGCGAAGAGGATCTGGCGGACCTGCCGCTGCTCCGGCGGGGGGAGCTGATGGAGTCGGTCCCCGGCATGGTGGTGACCCAGCACTCGGGGGACGGCAAGGCCAACCAGTACTTCCTGCGCGGGTACAACCTCGATCACGGCACGGACTTCGCCTTCTCGATCGACGGGGTGCCCGTGAACCTGCCCAGCCACGCCCACGGTCAAGGCTACTCGGACCTCAACTTCCTCATCCCCGAGCTGGTGAGCGCCATCGAGTTCAAGAAGGGGCCCTTCTTCCCCGAGGTGGGCGACTTCTCCGGCTCGGGAGCCGCCAACATCCGCCTGGTCACCACGCTCCCGGAAGGAATCGCCAACGTTCAGCTCGGCCAGTTCGGCTACGCGCGCGCGCTGCTGGCTGAAAGCCCGTCGCTCGGCCCCGGCACTCTCCTGTACGCGCTCGAATACAACCACTACGACGGACCCTGGGATCTTCCGGAGAACTCCAACCGCTACAACGGCCTCTTGCGCTATCACTGGGCCAGTGGGCCGGACGACCTCACTGTGACCGGAAGCGTCTACTGGGCGCCGGGCTGGCATTCGACCGATCAGGTCCCCTTGCGCGCCATCGACCAGGGGATCATCGGCCGCTACGGCAACATCGATCCGACCGATGGCGGGCGCACGGGCCGCGACGCGCTCTCGCTGGAGTGGACCCGCCGGCATGACGACGGCACGACCTCGTTGCGCCTCTATGGGTTCTACTACCAGCTCAACCTCTGGTCCGACTTCGACTACGCGCTGGACGATGCCGGCAACCTGGATCAGTTCGAGCAGATCGATCGGCGCTTCGTCACCGGCGGTGAGTTCAAGCGGATCTGGGACTTCTTCTGGCGCGGGAAGAGGGTGCAGAACACGGCCGGTGTGCAGGTGCGCAACGACTACATTCCCGACTCCGGCCTGAACAACACCAGCGGTGTCGACGCCGCCGCCTCGAGCTACAACGCGTTGGTTTTCACCAGCCCTCCGGCTCGCCGGATCCTCGATGTCGAGATCTACGACCACATCGAGGAGGCGAACGCGGGGGTCTACGGCCAGAACCAGATCCAGTGGAGCAGCTGGTTCAGGAGCCAGATTGGACTGCGCGGGGACGTCTTCGGCGTTCACGTCGACAGCACGACCAACGCGGCCAACTCGGGGAACGCGTCGGGTGTGATCCTCAGCCCGAAGGCGACGCTGGTGTTCGGCCCCTGGAAGCGGACGGAGATCTACCTGGACGCCGGGACAGGCTTTCACAGCAACGACGCCCGAGGCGCGACCATCACCGTCGACGCCACCGGGCAACCACAGGACAAGGTTCCGCTGCTGGTGCGGACCAAGGGGGCCGAAGCCGGCGTCCGCACGTCGATCCTGCCCGGCCTGGTCAGCACGCTGTCGTTCTGGTTCCTGCAGTCGAACTCCGAGCTCACCTTTTCGGGCGATTCGGGCGACACCGAGGCCAACGGCGCCTCTCGCCGGTATGGGATCGAGTGGGCGAACTTCTACAAGCCGGCACGCTGGCTGACGCTGTCGGCCGACTTCTCGTTCACCCATGCACGGTACCTCGAGCCGCAGGAGACCGCCGTCGGCACCACCGGTGTGTACATCGCCAACTCGATCCCGGTCGTCATCTCGGCGGCGGCCGTCGTCGAGAGTCCGCGCGGCCTGTTCGGCGGTGTCCGTCTCCGCTACTTCAGCTCGCAGCCGATCATCGAGGACGACAGCCAACGACAACCGGAGTCGACCATCGTCAATGCGCTGGTGGGGTATCGGTTTGGACGCTATGAGATCGCGGCGGAAGTCTTGAACATGTTCGACTCCAAGGCCGACGACATCGCTTACTACTATCCCTCGCGGTTGCCCAGTGCGCTCCTCGCGTCGCACGGCCAAGCGGTCGAAGCGGACGCCGGCGTTCCCGGCGCCGTCATCCACCCGGTCGAGCCGTTTCAGGTGCGTGGGGGCCTGACCGCTCACTTCTGAGTGACGTCATGCGGTTGGCGGCGAGCACCCTCATTGCGGCGGCTTTGCACGGGGTCCTGTTCGGGGCGGCTGCCGTCGTGCTCTCGCGACCGGCCGCCGTGCCTGCGGCGCCGGTCCCGGTCGAGGTGGAGGTCGTCGCGCCGCGGCCCGACCCGGTCGCCGACTCGGCTCCCAGCGCTGCTTCCGCCGCAACCCCGCCGCCTGCACCCAGGTCCCGCCCGAAGCGCCGGGAGAGACAGGCGGAACCCCGACATGAGCTGGCTCTAGCGCGGGATCCCAGCCTCGTCGATCCCACGGCAGAGCCCGCCGCGCCGTCCGTTCCGGACCCACCGCCCGTCGCGGTCGGCCCGTCGTCTCCCGCGCCGGCGGCTCCGGCCCGGGCGGACGCTGGACGGCAGGCCGCGGGCGCGTCGGCCGGCGCCGTCGTCTCCGCCAAGCCTCGGTACCGCAGCAACCCCACGCCCGAGTACCCGATTCCGTGCAAGCGCCGGCGCGAGGAAGGGATCGTCTATCTGAACGTCGTCGTGGAACCGGGCGGGTTGCCCGCCACCGTTTCACTGAACCGAAGCTCCGGCCATCCGCTCCTCGATCGCGCCGCGCTCGAGGCCGTGCGCCACTGGACGTTCGAGCCCGCCCGCGCCGCCGGCGTGCCCGTCTCGAGCATGGTGGTGATCCCCATCCGGTTCTTCCTGTCGGAGCAGCCGTGACGATGGGGCCGCTGGCGCTGGGCGCGCTCGGCGTTCTTCTGGGAATGCGGCACGCCACCGACGCCGACCACGTCGTGGCGGTGACGACCATCGCCTGTCGCGAGCGGACCGTCCGTGGCGCGCTGTACCTGGGAATGCTCTGGGGCATCGGACACACGATCACGGTGCTCCTGGTGGGCGGCGCGATCATCGTATTCGGAGCCGTCATTCCGCCCCGATTGGGCCTTTCGCTCGAGATGGCGGTGGCCGTCATGCTGATCGTGCTGGGGGCTCGGAACCTCGCGCGCGGCGTTCGCCATGAATCGCATGTCGAGAGGCGGGTCAGGCCGATGGCCATCGGCATCGTCCACGGACTCGCCGGTTCGGCTGCCATCGCCCTGATGGTGCTGGCCAGCATTCACAGCTCGGCCCAGGCGCTCCTCTACTTGGGTCTGTTTGGGGCCGGAACGGTGGTCGGAATGATGGTGCTGACGGTCGCGATGGTTCTCCCGGTCAGAGCGGCTGCGCATCGGTTCAATACGGTCGAACGGATGGTCGGCAAGCTCACCGGCGCGGCCAGCCTGGTCTTCGGGCTGGTTCTCACCTACCGCCTGGGATTCCTGGACGGACTGTTCACCAGCGCCCCCCACTGGACGCCGCGCTAGTGATCATCGAGCGGGGCGCCGGCTTCGACGGGGCGGCGCCGGGTGGGGATGGTCGTGGCCGTGGTCGTGATCGTGGTGGTGATGGTGATCGGCGGCGCCGATCCCCGGGATGATCTCGATCCCGCCGTGCTTCACGCCGCGCATGGCCAGGATGCGGTCGGCGATGTCCTGAAGCACGTCCGACCGGCCGCGCATCACCACGACCTCCAGGCAGAGGTCGTGGCTCAGATGAACGTGCAGGGCCGCGCGCACCCCCTCACCCAGCTCGTGCTGCAGCTCGGTGAGCTTCTCGCTGAGATCGCGAACGTGATGATCGTAGACCAGCGTGAGCGTGCCGACCGCGTCGACGCCCTTGGGGACCTTGGCCCGCCCGACGGCCGCCCGAGAGAGATCGCGAAGCAACTCGGAGCGCGTGCAACCGCGCTCCTCTGCCAGCGCGTCCAGCTGTGAGAGCAGCGAGCCCTCGATCGCGACGCCGAAACGGACCAGAGGATCTTTCATCCCCGCCAGGCTACATCAGTCGCGCAGCTGCTCCGAGAGGTAGCGCTCGCGGCCGATGTCCTTGACCAGCGTCAGCTGCGCCTCCAGCCAGTCGATCGAGTCCTCCTCGTCTTCCAGCAGATCCTCCAGCAGCTCGCGCGTTCCGGCGTCCCGCTTGTCGATGCACAGCGCGATCGCCTGGTTGAGGCGGGCGACCGCCTCGCGCTCCAGCGCCAGATCCAGCGTGTGCATCTCGATCGGCTCCTCGCCGACGCGCACCGGCGACAGCCGCTGCATGTTGGGGATGCCGTCCAGGAACAGGATGCGCGCGATGACCCGATCCGCGTGCTTCATCTCCTCGATCGACTCCTCGCGCTTCTTCTTGGACAGGCGCTGGTAGTGCCAGTTCTCGAGCATCTTGTGATGGATGAAGTACTGGTTGATGGCGGTCAGCTCACTGGTCAGGATCTCGTTGAGAACACTCAGGATTTCGGGGTCTCCCTGCATGGCGCTCCTCTCGGTTCGGAATTATGGTTGATTTTGAGAATAAATTTCAATATCGTCTGGGCCGCTTTCAAGGAGGCCCCCGTTGCTGGTCTGTCACTGCCGTCGAGTTTGCGATCGAACCATCCGCGAGTGTATTCGCGAAGGCGCGGAGTCAATCGAGGAAGTGGGGCGTGCCTGCGGCGCCGGGACCGGCTGCGGCGGCTGCCAGCCGGCGATCGCCTCGCTGCTGGCCAAGACCGAGGCGCCCGTGGCAGAGGGCCGGCTCCTCATCCGGGTGCTGGGGCCGCTGGCCCTCCGGCTGGCCAGCTGAGCAGCGGACATGCGGCGTTGCCGGATTCTCTGGTCTGCGCTGCTGTTCTGGGCGCTCCCCGCCTGCGGCGGTTCGTCGCCGGCTGGCTCCGGCACGGGCAGCGCGGTGCTGGCCAACCAGTTCGACGTCCCCCTGGCCAAGGTGTCGACCGACTGGGTCGCGCGGTTCAACGACGGGGACAAGCTGTTCGATATCGTCCTGCGCGACGCGGACGGGCTGGGGCCGCTCTACACCCGCCAGTTCTGCGGGGCCTGTCATGACGACGACGACGGCCTGCGCGGCCCCGGCGTGGCTCAGAAGATGTCGGTGGTCGAGGCCGACGGCCTGACCCCATCGCCGGATCAGTCGGAGCTCATGTTCGGTCCCACCGTCCATCCTTACGTGACGGCGGGGGCGACCACGCCCATCCTGCCGCCATCCGACCCGAACGTCCGCGTGACGAACCGCCTGGGGCCCTCTGTGCTCGGCCGCGGCTACCTGGAGGCGGTCGACGACAGCGAGATCCAGCGCGTCGCGGCCGTCGAGGCCGCGCGCGGCGACGCGATTCACGGGACGGTCAACCTGGTCACGTACGACTCGCAGCCCAACCCCGATCCGACCTTCAACGCCCATCAGCCGGGCGACCTGGTGATCGGCCGGTTTGGACTGAAGGCGCGCATCGCCACCCTGGACGAGTTCGTGGGCGACGCGCTCCAGAACGACATGGGGATCACCAGCCCGCTGCGGCCGACCGAGTTCCCGAACCCGGATGGGCTGACCGACGACGCCAAGCCGGGCGTCGACGCGACGGCCGACGACGTGAACCTGCGGGCCGACTACGTGCGGCTCATCGCGATCCCCTGGCGCGCGGCGCCCGATGCGCACGCGCAGGCGCTGTTCGATCAAGTGCAGTGCAGCGCCTGCCACGTGGCCACGCTGCACACGCGCGCCGACTACCCGATCCCGCAGCTCGCCGACATCGACGCGCCGATTTACACCGACATCCTGCTGCACGACATGGGCGACGGGCTGTCGGACAGCCTGGCCGGTTACGACGGGCTGGCCACGCCGCGCATGTGGCGAACCGCCCCTCTCATCGGGATGCGGTTCGCGCGCGAATTCCTGCACGACGGGCGCGCCACGAGCGTCCTCGACGCCATCCTCGCGCACGACAGCAACGGCTCGGAGGCGCACGACTCCGTCCAGCTCTTCAACTCTCTGTCCGACACCGACCAGCAATCCCTCCTCGACTTCATTGGATCACTCTAGCCATGACATCACGCCCATCCATCCTCGCCGGTCTGACCCTGTCCCTGTCCGTCGCTTCGGGCGCCGGCTGCTCCTCGACCAAGACCGACGCCGAGTACCAGCAAGACGTCGTCAACGGAATGCGCAGCGGCCTCATCGCTGACCTGGCCAACCTGGAGACCGCCTCGCAGATGTTGCAGGCGGCGGCGCCCACCCCTGCCGATCGCGGGTGGGACGCGACGATGGACGCCGACGCCATCGCCAACATGAAGGCGGCCTGGACCCAGTGCCGGACCGCCTACGAGCACATCGAGGGGGCGACGGCGCCGATCTTCCCCGACATCGACGCCAGCATCGACTCGCGCTACGACGACTTCCTGGCGGCGCTGCCCGGCGGCGACACGTACCTGTTCGACGGGACCGGCGTCACCGGCATGCACGCCGTCGAACGCATCCTGTACGCCGACGTCACGCCGGCGCGCGTGGTCCAGTACGAGTCGATGCTGGACGGGGACGTGGCGGCGGCGTTCCCGGCGACGGCCCAGGAGGCGAGCGACTTCAAGACGTCGCTGATGCAGAAGCAGTACGACGACGCGAAGATGCTCCACGACGCCTGGGAGGCAGCCACGAACTACGATCTGGACGCCGCCTTCTCCGGCCTGATCTCGCTGATGAACGAGCAGCGCGAGAAGGTGGACAAGGCCTCGACCGATCAGGAAGAGTCGCGCTACTCGCAGACGACGATGGCCGACATCCGCCACAACCTGGAGGGGACGCAGAAGGTCTACGCGCTGTTCCAGCCCTGGATTCGCTCCAAGAACGGCGGCGTGGCCATCGACGCCTCGATCGAGCAGGGGTTCGCGAACTTGCAGACCCTCTACGACACGGTCCAGGGCGACGCCATCCCGCAGCCGCCGGCCACCTGGAGCAGCGAGAACCCCACGCCGGAGGACTTGCAGTCGCCGTTCGGGATGCTGTACGAAGGCGTCGAGGCGGCCGTCGACCCGAACGAGCCGAGCTCGATCGTCGCCCACATGAATCAAGCGGCTACACTGCTCAAGTTCCAGGGGTTCACCGAAGAATGACGCGCGCGCGGGTCGGTCTGTTGTCGCTGGTGCTGGCGGGTGCCGCTTGCAGCACCGGCAGCCCGTCGGCTTCGTCCGACGCCGGCCAGTTCGTGGCGTTCGCCACGGACTTCAAGGGCTTCCACGACTGGCCCAACCAGGCCGAGGCCATGGCCGCCCCGACGTTGCCGCCCTTCGACGCCGGCGCGCTGGGAGGGGACGGAGGGATCCACCTGGCCGCGGAGCATGAGTACTGGAACATGAATCCACCGTCGGGGAGCACCACGTTTCCGGTCGGCTTCATCGTCGTGAAAGAGACGGAGGAGGCCGATCCCACCGCGCGCAGCACCTTCGCGATGGTCAAGCGAGGCGGCTCGTTCAACGTCCTGGGCGCGGCGGGGTGGGAGCTCTACGACCTGAAGAACAACACCGACGGCAGCGTCAACATCCAGTGGTCCGGATACGGGCCGCCGGCCGGCTCGACCGACATCTACGGCGGCAACCCGAACGTCTGCAACGGCTGCCACAAGATCGCCGCGTCGAACGACTTCATCTGGAGCGCTGCCCTGCAGCTCTCGAACTTCTGACGTGCTGCGACTTCGTCTTGCGTGCGCGCCCGCGGCCATGGCCGTCGTGATCGCGCTGGCGGTCCCGGCCCGCGCCACCCCGCGCCCGCTGCCGTTCACCTACATTCAGGAGACGCTCCCCCAGGGCGACGCCGAGGTCGAGCTGTACAGCGACCTGGTTCCCCAGCACGTGCCGGACGCCATCAACAGCCCCGGCTGGCACATCGCGACCCAGTTTCAGGCGGAGATCGAGTACGGCATCACCGACCGGCTGGAGCTGGGCCTGTATCTGACGCTGGCGCCGGTCGACCTGGCCTTCCCGACCGCCCCGCCGCTGACCGAGTCGAACGGCGTCAAGCAGCGGCTGCGGTGGAGTCTGGCGCCCGCCGGACAGTGGCCGGTGGACGTCGCGCTGTACGGAGAGCTCGCCGAGAGCCAGCGCGAGATCGAATTCGAGGGGAAGGTCATCCTGCAGCGGCGGGTCGGGCCCTTCCGCATCGCCGCCAACGCGTGGGGCGAGCGCGAGTACGAGTTCAACGGCGAGCACGCCTGGGTGCTGAACCCGACGGCGGGGGTGGTGCTGGAGAAGTGGATCGTGATCCAGCCCGGGATCGAATACTGGATGCGGGGCGAGATCGTGGGCGGCAAGTTCGTCCTTGGGCCGGATCACTTCCTGGGGCCCACTGCCCTGTTACAGTTTGGCAAGATCTGGTGGTCGAGCGGCCTCTACCTGCACGTCAATGAGCTGCACCAGCCTTCGCTGGAGGCTGGCGCGGCGCCGGCGGCGTACGGCCCGATCTGGTTCCGCACGATCGTGGGCATCAGCTACTGAACGGCTCGGCGCCGCTCAGCGGAGCATCAGCCGGAACCCGCTGTACCCGCGCGTGTTGTGGAACGCGTTCAGCGCCTGGGTGGTCGGTCCGTCGAGCACGGCGTTCGATCCGATGATGACCGCGTCGGCCTGTGGCAGCAGCGCGGCGGGCGTCGGCGCGGTCCGCGCCGGGCCTGCCCAGCTCAGATACCGGGGCGGCAGCGTTTCGACCGTCGAGAGCGACTCGACGGGATAGAGGCCGTCCGGGTACGGGCCGACCCCGATGACCACCACCTGGTACGGGTGGTCGGGCGCGGGCGCGCGCGGCACCGGAAGCATCATCAGGCCGCCGTAGACGCGGGGGATGGCCCCGGAGCGCTCGGTGAACGCGTCGAAGATGACCTCTTCCTGCTTCGAGTCCGAGGGGTGCGCGCCGGGCGTGTAGACGACGTGCGTGATGCCGAGCTCGTTCAGCCGGCGCACCAGGTCGGCCGGCGAACGGAACTGGCGGTAGTCGATGACACCCTGATAGCCGGGCCAGTCGAGGTAGATGGGTCGGTCGATGCCCAGGTTGCCGTGGCTGTCGTGCAACAGCACCTTGGCGTCCTGGGGCAGGACCCGACTGAGCTCGACGAACTCGGAGCGGTAGGTCTTGAGCTTCTCGACCGCCTTGCCGTCCATCGCCGTACGCAGGAACGCGATCGCGTCGCCGATCCGGTCGTTGCCCGAGAAGTAGAGGCCGCCCGACCAGAGGAGCTGAACGCCCACCAGCGCGGTCACGCCGGCGCGCGCTGCCCACCCCAGCTCGCACAGGCGGATGCAGGCGGCGCCCGTGGCGGCGACGAGCAGCGGCAGGAAGGTCTGCAGGTTGCGGTCGACCCAGTAGGTCATCGCCCAGGCGAACACCGCTCCCAGCGCGACCAGGCACCCGATCCAGAGCCGCCGGGCCCGGCCGGCGAACAGGACCAGCGGCAGCATCAGGGTGAACAGGGATCCGAAGACCGGCAGCCCCTGGACGTACGAGTAGTGCGGCACGAACGTGAACGTGCCCAGGAGCTTCAGGGCCTCGCCGATCCGCTCGCCCAGCGCGGCCGGCGGCAGGTTGTGCCAGTCCGGGAATCCCGCCTGCATCATGACGGTGGCGTCCTTGACGGTCGGCCGACTGCCGGTGAAGACGTTCTGCATCAGCGGGTAGAGCGGGTTGCGGAAGAAGACCAGGTTGCTGCCCAGGTGGGGCAAGAGCACGAAGAAGGCGGCCGCCGCCATCCACCCGAGACCTCGCCCCACCGTCCGCAGTGAGGGCGCGGTGACGTCTTCTCGCCGGTGCCGCCGCAAACCGAGCGCGGCCGCAGCCAGGATCCAGATGCCGATCGGCGCGACGGCGTAGACGGACTGGACCTTGGTCATCATGGCCCCGCCGGCCAGCAGGCCCCAGAGCAGGCAGGGGCCCCGGGCGAACCGGCGCGTCACCTTGGCGGTCGCCAGCAGCAGAGCCGGCGTGAAGAGGGCGAGAAAGTGGTCCGCCGCGCCGCCCATGTTGCTGTCGTAGACGAACAGGCCCGGGAACAGGAAGAAGGACACCCACGCGCCCGAGACCCGGCGCCGCGACAGCCACC
Organism: Polyangia bacterium; assembly: GCA_035578045.1. Taxonomy (GTDB): domain Bacteria; phylum Myxococcota_A; class Polyangia; order Fen-1088; family Fen-1088; genus JADGRB01. The sequence goes on from DATJWP010000058.1 coordinate 46,460, forward strand.
CGATCGCCGCCGCGACGCCGACCAGCGTCCAGACGAACACCGTCATCTCGGTGTGCAGCGCCATCATCCAGTGCAGCGCCGGCATCGGAAGGCCGGGCACCAGGAACGACCAGGTGTTGAGCACGCTGCCCAGGTGCATCACGTCCGCCTCCCAGTTGCCCGGGAAGGGGACGATGTGCCCGGCGCGGGCGTAGTCCTGGGCGATGGACAGGTGAATCCAGGCCGCGTCGTAGTTGACCGCCGCCGGCGTCATCACGCCCAGGTACAGCACGCCGAGCAGCAGGATGCCGACCACCCAGGCGATCGCCGAGAACCACCCGACCTGAAGGACGCGACCGGGGAAGCCGTCGCGGCGCAGCCGGGTCAGCGCATGACGCGCGGCCGGGACGCCGGACACGATCATCAACCCCGGCCAGATCACGGCGAAGGCCGCGGAGAAGAGGTGCAGGAAGCCCCCGATGTACAGCCCCAGGACGAAGATCACGATCCCCAGCGGAAACGCGAGGGCCAGGCTCTCGAAGCGGGAGCGCTCGTGGGCGGGGATCAGGCGGGCCAGCAAGGCGTGACCGGCGGCGACGCAGGCGGCGCTGAGCACCAGCGCCCAGGTCCAGATGAGGGCCAGCGTGGAGAACAGCGCGAAGCCATGTGGGCGGCTGTTCGACAGGAACAACCCCAGGAACAGCGCGCCACCAAGGGCGCCCACGGCGACCGCCAGGGAACGGGCACCGGCGCGAATGCGCATCATCGCCAGGGTTATCTCACGAGTCGCACGTTGTATCCTCCGGCCAGTCGACCGAAAGGAGAACGCGAGATGCAGGTAGGGATGATCGGCCTCGGGCGTATGGGAGCGAACATGGTTCGGCGCTGGATGCGTCGCGGGCAGGCCTGCGTCGTCCACGACGTCTCGCCGGCCGCGGTCGACGTCCTGGCCCACGAGGGCGCCGTGGGCGGCAAGTCGCTGGACGAGTTCGTCGCGCGACTGGCGCCGCCGCGGACGGTCTGGCTGATGGTCCCCGCGGGCGTGGTGGACGCCACCCTGGAACAGCTGGCGCCGCGGCTCTCGCCGGGAGACGTCGTGGTCGACGGGGGCAACTCGTTCTACCGGGACGACATCGATCGGGCCCGGCGCCTCGGGCCCAAGCTCCACTATGTCGACTGCGGCACCAGCGGCGGCGTGTGGGGGCTCGAGCGCGGCTATTGCCTGATGATCGGCGGCGAGACCGAGATCGTCCGCCGGCTGGACCCCCTGTTCGCGGCGCTGGCGCCGGGCGAGGGGACAATCCCCCCGACGCCCGGGCGGGAGGGGCGCCACAGCACCGCGGAGCTCGGCTACCTGCACTGCGGTCCGGTCGGCGCCGGGCACTTCGTGAAGATGGTGCACAACGGGATCGAGTACGGGCTGATGGCGGCCTACGCCGAGGGGCTGAACATCCTGCACCACGCCGGCGTGGGGCGGCGATCGGCGGCCACCGACGCCGAGACGGCGCCGCTGCGCGAGCCCGAGTACTACCAGTACGATCTTCCGCTGGCCGACATCGCCGAGGTGTGGCGGCGCGGCAGCGTGATCTCCTCGTGGCTGCTCGATCTGACGGCGGGCGCGCTGGCGGGCGATCCGCAGCTGGAGAAGTTCTCGGGTCGCGTCTCGGACTCGGGCGAGGGGCGCTGGACGCTGGACGCGGCGATCGACGAGGGGGTCCCGGCCCACGTGCTGGCCGCGGCCCTGTTCGAGCGGTTCGGCTCGCAGGGGCAGGCGGGCTTTCAGGACCGCGTGCTGTCGGCCATGCGCTTCGCCTTCGGCGGCCACCTGGAAAAATCGAAGTAGCTCACCAGGCCAGGCGAAACCCGCTCATGTAGCCGTCGGCCGTGCCGTGGCCGACCCAGGTGTGCGTGTACCCGAGGCGCACCAGCCAGCGCGGGACCGGGTTGTGGCGCTCGGCGACCAGCGGGAACGGCGTGGACGCCAGACGCAGGGCGCCCACGTCCAGCTCGAGCCCGATCTCGGGGCCGACCTCGCCGTAGATTGGCGGCGCCACGGGCATGGCCTGCACCTGTGTGGCCTGCGTCGCGACCAGCAGCTGGGCCTCGGCCCCAACGAAGGGGCCCAGCCGCACCGGCTGGGCCGGATCGCCCCAGCTGAACAGCGGCGCGGTAAGATGCAGGTCGAACCCGATGCCGCCGAACGACGACGAGGTCGACCGCAGCGCCCCCTTCACCTGGACGAAGGTGGTCGACGCGATGCCGATGTCCCAGAGGAACCGCTGGGTGCGCGCCTGCCGCGAGAGCCGGGTCGAGACCGCCTGGAGCTGAGCGTAGCCGCCATAAAGGGCCCGGTCCTGGAGACCGACCGTGATGGTGCTGTGGGTCGGTGGCACCACCCAGCGCAGGTACCCCTGGGCCGGGTCGGCCAGCACCAGCTCGACGCTGCGCCCCTCGGGATCGGGCAGCGTGAGCGCGACCCGGCGCGGGACGTCGCTGTCCTTGAAGGCGTAGCCGCGGAACAGCACCCAGGTGGTGCGGGTCTGGCCCGGCGCCACGTCGACCGGCGGCAGCTCGGCCGCCTCGGGCAGCGTGCCCGGGAAGGCTCCGTCGCCGCCGACCGAGGCGGGGAACAAAAGCGTCTGGTCGGGGTGGCGCGTGTCGATCTGCAGCAGACACCAGATCTGCGCCGGGTTCAGCTGATAAGGGGCGGCGCTGCGGTTGGTGATCTGCAGCTCGACCACCAGGGCCGCGCCGTCACCGACGCCGTCCGTGACGGTCTCCTCGTTCAGGTACAGGCGCGACACCTGGACCGCGAAGGTGTGCGATATCACCTCGGCCGGCTGGGTCAGCCGCGCCTCGCGATAGCCGGCCGCGCCACAACCGCAGGCGGCCAGCAGGAGCCAGCTCAGGCACGACCAGGGAAACGAACGAGCGCCACGGCTCAGGTACACGTGCTCCTCCCTTCGACGCGGCCAGCGGCCGCCGGGTTGCCGGTGTCAGTCACCGTCCTGGAAATGTGGCGGCGAGCCTCTGCTGTAGGGAGACGCCGTTGCGCTTGAGCCGAACCATGATCACGTTGGGCACACGGGAATGGTTGGTGCGGGATGTCGGTGATCATCGGCCTCTTGGTGTCGGTCTGCTCGCTGGTTTCCAACGGCGCTCCGGTTTGTCGGCCGGTTCCGTCGGCGCCGCTGCACGATCCGCGGCTGGCCGCGCGTGAGCAGATGAGCAAGCTGGTGGCGGGCATTCAACACATCGAACGCATCCGCGCCAAGACCCCGGCAGATCTCGTCGATCGGAGCTGCGTCGATGCCAAGCTAGCCGAAGCACGCGTCGGGCTGCAAATCGCCGGCGACGAGATGGCTCGGCTGGAGGCCAGCGTCAGCGACAACGACGTCGGCGAGCAGGAATACGCCATGCGTCGCATGCGCATGCTGGTCGACCGGACCAGCGACCTGACGCACGCGGCTCAGATCTGCGCCACGGAAGAGGCGAGCAGCATCGACGTGACCAGCGTCGAGGTGGTGGCGCCGTCGGGTTTGCCGCCCGACAGCATCACCGCGCCGGGCGGGCCCGCGCATTGATCGCGCGCCCCGGCGCATTGATCGAATGACGGGCGGCCGCGCTGCTATTGTGCGCGGCCATGACGACCTCCGCCGAGCCGGCTCAGCCGGCCTCGCCGCTGTCGGCGGCCGCGGCTGCGCTGCGCGGGTTCTGGAAGCCCTTCCTGCTGATCCAGCTGGCGGCCGTGTTGCTGGCCGTGGCGTTCCGCACCAGCCCCGGTTTTCGCGCAGCCTGTGCCGTGGCCGCCGGGTGGAAGATGTCCGGCGGGCTTCCGTTCGCGTCGCTCACCGGCGCCCTCGCGGGCGGCGTCCTGCCTGAGCTGGCCAAGCTGGTGGCGCTGGGCCCGTCGGCGCTGGCCGGGCGAGCGGCCGAGATCGCCTTCAACGTCGCGTTCTTCGCGTTCAACGGGCTGGTCATCGACGGGCTCTACCGAGGCGAGGCGCACCTGTTCGGGGACGGCGCCAACCTGCGGACGGTGGCCGAGAAGGTGGCGTTCGACCAGTTCGTCTTCTCACCCACCTGGCTGGCGATCATCGTGGTGCTGTTCCTGTGGCGGCAGCGCGGCTTCTCCTTCGCCGCGGTCGGGCAGGCGCTGGGGCGGGGCTTTTACCAGCAGCGGGTGGTCCCCCTTCTGCTGCCCAACTGGCTGTTCTGGATCCCGATGGTGTCGATCATCTACGCGCTGCCGGTCACCTTGCAGTTCCTGATGTTCATTCCGGCGCTGGCCGCGTGGAGCCTGATCATGGTCTTCATTGCGGACCGGGCCTGATCGCTTTCCACCGATTCCCCTCGACGGACCTGGCTCCGACGCCGCCCCGGCTTAGGTTCTAGGAGACCACTCGGTTTTTTTCGTAGGAGGTGTGTAATGCGGGTTGCTTGGGCGTGTGCGGGGTTGGTGGCGGTGTGCGCCGTGGGTTGCGGCGATGGAGCGGTGGAGAAGGTTCTGGGGGAGAGCAGGGCGGCTGACGGGACGGGCGGTGTGACCGTGCCGAAGCCGGAGACGACCGGCACGGGCGGCCAGCCCGGCACGGGCGGCCAGCCCGGCACGGGCGGCCGTCCGAATGGATGTTGCTTCTCGCCGACGCCGACGCCGGTGGGCGGCGCGCCAGGAACCGGAGGTGCCGCGACCGGCGGCATGGGCGCGACCGGCGGCGTGGGCGCGACCGGTGGCATGGGCATGGCCGGCATGTCGGGGACCGGCGGCGCGCTGGGCGGCCCGACGGCCTGCTCGGCGCTGACGATTGGAAGCGCGATGACCCTGGCGCCTGCGGCGGCTGGGCAGGCGTACCTGCGTTGCGGGACGCTGGGACCCGAGCAGGGCTGGCAGTCGATCCTGTCCCCGTCGGGCGACCGGCTGGCGGCGCGCACGGCGGCCGGCACCGTCCGTCTCATCTCGACGAGCACCTGGACCGAGCTGGCCCAGCTCGCGTCGCCCGTGGGCGAGCTGGACGCGATGGCGTTCTCGCCGGACGGCACGATTCTGGCGACGCTGTCGCTGGAGGAGGGTGAGGTGACGCTCTGGCGGACCCAGGACGCGTCCCTCCAGGCCAGCTTCGCCACGCCCCCGGCCTCGACCATCGACGGGAACGGCGGGGCGCTGGCCTTCTCTTCGAACGGGCAGCGGCTGGCCACCTCGACCGGCGTGGTGATCGATCTGACGACCGGCACGAAGACGAGCTGGAGCACCGGCTCGCCCGACACGACGGCGCTGGGGACGAACCCCGAGAACCTGACCGAGGTCGACGCCGGCGGCGTCGCGCTGATCCGCTTCACGGCGGGAGACGCGAGGCTGTTCGTCGTCACGAACTACCAGATCGGCAACTCGCCGCCCTCGACGCGGCTCGAGCTGCGCGACCCTTCGACCGGCGCGCAGACGATCCTGTTCAACACCTTCAGCCGCGCGCTGCTGGGGTACGCGATCTCGGACGACGGCCGCTACGTCGCGCGCGGCGCCACCGCCGAGAACGCCGGTTCGACGGTGTACGGCGCGGGGCTGGTCGTGATCGACGCGACGACCGGCGCCCAGGTGTCGGCCGACGCGACGGCCACCTCGACCTCCGTGCTGGCGTTCTCACACGACGGCGGGAGCCTGTATGCGCAGAACGGCACGACGGTCGAGACGCTCGGCACGATCGACCAGCACGCGATCTCGTCGTTCACCTGGCCAAGCGGCACCACCTTCGTGGCCGTGTCACCGGGCGAGGACCTGCTGGGGACAGCCGGCGGCAGCACGTCGTACTTCGTGCCGGCGTCGGGCGCGGTGGCGCGCACGTTCGGGTTCCCGCTGACGTCCGCGGTCTGGACCGCCGACGGCCAGTTCGGGCTGGGCAGCGGCGATGCCGCGGTGCTGTTCCACATGTGGATCGAGAGCACCGGCGCCCAGCTGTGCAGCCCGGCGGCCGGGACCGGCACCGCTCCGCCGATCGCCTCGCTGGGGACCACCGCGCCGCCAAACAGCGGGACGGGCAGCGTCGGCACCACCTCGGCTGACGGGGCGATCACCCTGACGGACACGTTCGTGATTCACGATCACGCCACGAACTTCTACGGTGACCGGCTGACCGCCACGTCGTCCGGCGCGCTGCTGCGCCAGTTCGGGGCCTACTCGAGCGCCATCGAGCCGCAGCCTTTCCTGGCGATCTCCACGCCCGGCGGGGCCATGGCCTACACCCCGGCGGTCACGGCCATGCAGACGCCCGGCCCCGACGTCGCGGTCTGGTGCCACTAACGTGGTATCTGCGCCTCTCCCCGCGAAGGCTGCGAAGGCGGGGAGAGGTGGCCAAGCCGAAGACTTGGCCGGAGGGGGAACGGCCGCGCGAAACCCGAGGGGCGAGGACAACCGGCATCAGCCCGGGTCCCACCGGACCCGCCCTTTTTGCGCGCTTGCGCAACGGATGAGTGTCTTATATAAGAGACAGCATGCGCATCGGCATCGTCGGCGGTGTGGATCGGACGGCTCACCTTCTTCAGAGCGTCGCCGCCGAGCGCGGCCACGAGCTGGAGCTGCACACGGGTGTCATTTCGGGCTCGGCGTCTGCCGCCGGGCTGCGCGCGCTGGTGGCGCGCTCGGAGCTGATCGTCGTCGTGACCGACGTGAACAGCCACAACGCGGTTCGCACCGCGCGGCGCGAGGCGCGGCTTCGCCACCGCGCGTTACGCATCGTCAGGCGCATCGGCGCCAGCCAGCTGACGGCGTTGCTGAACGATTTGGAGCAGGGGAGGGCGGCGTAGAGGGCCGTCCGCGCCGGGGGGGCCTTGCGCGGACGGCCTGGGTGGAGGGAGGTCCGGAGAGAAACCTGACCCGATTTGCGGGAGCATCGGCACCATCGACCTCGGACCCAGTCGAGGAGGCCGCCCCATGCCCCGCTTTCCGTTCAGGACGCTGCTCACGTGCCTTTCCCTGATCGCTGTCGGCGGGACCGCCGCCAGTGCGGCGGCAGCCCCGGGGGCGGTCGACATCCTGTTCATGGTCGACGACTCGTCGTCCATGGACGGCATGCAGCAGAAGCTGACGCAGCAGATGCAAGCGTTCGTGGGCGCGCTGCAGACCCTCCCGGGCGGCTTCCCGGACGTTCACATCGCGGTCGTGTCTTCGGACATGGGCGCGTACGGCGACGTCAGCGCCCAGATAGGCTGCTCGCGCACGGGCGGCGACAACGGGCAGTTCCAGGCCGGCCCGCGCCAGGCCTGTACCGACACCACCCTGGATCCCGGCGCGACGTTCATCTCGAACGTGGGCGGCGTGGCGAACTACACCGGCAACCTGGCCGACGTGCTCTCGTGCATCTTGCCGCTCGGCTCGATGGGCTGCGGGTTCGAGCAGCAGCTGGCGTCGGTGGTGTACGCGCTGGGCGCCGGCGGTTCACCGGTGCCGGCCACCAACGCCGGGTTCCTGCGCCCTGACGCCGAGCTGGCGATCATCCTGCTGACCAACGAGGACGACTGCTCGGCGCCCGCCGCCACGACGCTGTACTCGCTGAACGGCTACCTCCAGAGCACCACGAACCCCCTTGGCCCGGTCGCGAACTACCGCTGCAACCAGTTCGGGCACCTGTGCAAGGACCCGACCAGCAGCCACCCCGACGCCCTGATCACGCCGCCGCTGAGCCCGCCGGCCGACGCCAGCGGCAACCCGCTGACCCTGACCCTGACCCAGTGCCAGTCGGACGACGACAACTGCACGGGGATGCTGACGCCCGTCTCCCAGTTCGCGTATCAGATCATGAGCCTCAAGAAGGATCCGTCCCAGATCGTGGTGGGCGCCATCGTGGCGCCCCCGGGTCCCTACACGGTCGAGTGGTTGCCGCCCTCCAACCCGGCCCCCGGCACCTCGGGCGAGCTGTGGCCACAGGTGATGCATTCGTGCGGCCCGGCCGGCGGTGACGACGTGAACCCGGCCGGGCAGATCTCGACCGACGAAAGCTTCGGCGATCCGGCGGTGCGCATCGCGCAGTGGACGCAGGCCTTCGGGGACAACGGGTTCACGGCCTCGATCTGCGACGGCGACTTCTCGGCGGCGCTGCAGACGTTCGCGACCAAGATCGGCCAGCACCTGCAGCCGCTGGGCGCTGCGCCGCCGGCCGCTCCGCCTGGACCGCGCGTCTGCCCGCCGGCCCATCAGACCACGGGCGGCGCCTTCCGCGGAGCTGGCTGCAGCGCCGCCGGTGGCCGGCCGGGCGCATCCGCCCTGCTCATCGCCGCGCTGGGGTTGATCTGGTCGCGCCGCCGGCGCCGGCCCTGATCGCCGTCAGACCTTCGAGGGGACGAAGGTCACCGAGCCGATCCGCAACGGCATGGTGCCGACCGTGATTCCCGACGCGGCGTCCAGCTGCATGGGCTTGGTGCAGGAGATTCCGCCGCGGGTCATGAACCGCAGGTCGAACGTCTTGGTCTCGCCGCTCCCGACCAGGACCGCGTCCCCCGACTCCCAGCCGCGGCTGGCGACCGGCCGCCCGTCGGTCCCGCGCAGGTGGAACTGTTCCCGGTTCACAGTTACCGGATTCGGATTGGTGTTTCGAACCTGGAATTGGACCGTGGTCTGGACCAGGTTGGCGCCGGGCCAGTCGGTCTCGACCGTCTCGGTGCAACGCTGGCCGACGACAGCCACCTGGACGCCGTCGCTGGCCACCGCTCCGGCGTTCTGGACCGGCGGCGTCGTTGCGCAGGCGGGGCCCAGCACCAGCAGCAGGGGGGCGAAACGGAGCGCATTCTTGGTCACCGATGAGAGCTTCATGCCGTGCGTTAAAGCACCGATCGTGCCAGCCGAAAGAACGCGACTCGACCGGCTTTTCCGGGACCTGGGCGGTCAGCGAGCGGGAGCTGTTCCCGGACCCGGCCGGGAATCTTTCCCAGCATGGTTTGCGCCCTGCTTTTTGTGGTTGACCTGGGGTAGGGCCGACTGATACTCCACTAAATACATCGGATGACTAATTTATCCCGCAAAGCTCGTTATGCCCTCCGCGCGCTGTACGCGCTGGCGGCCGACGACGCGCGCGGGCCGGTCCTGATCGCGGACCTGGCCGAGCGGGAAAACATTCCGCGCAAGTTCCTGGAGACGATCCTCCTCGAGCTGAAGAACGCCGGCATCCTGAAGAGCAAGAAGGGGAAGGGGGGCGGGTACGCCCTGGCCCGGACCGCCGAGCAGATCACGATGGGCCAGGTGATCCGCGTGATCGATGGCCCCTTGGCGCCGATTCCCTGCGCCAGCGAGCGCGCCTACGTCCGCTGCGAGGAGTGCACCGACGAATCGACCTGCGGGACCCGGCAGGTCATGAAGAAGGTGCGCGACGCCATCGCGGCGATCTTGGACTCGACGACTTTGTCCGACGTGCTGGCGCAGATGTCGCGCGCCCGCCTCACCACCGCAGC
>DATJWP010000059.1:0-2314 GCA_035578045.1 Polyangia bacterium
CGAACTGAACCGGATCACGGCCACTCGTGGTGGTGGCCCGGCGGTGCTGCGGTTGGACAACGGGCCGGAGATGATCGCTGCTGCGCTGGCCGAGTGGGCTGGCACGAGGACCGGGATGCTGTTCATCCCACCCGGGGAGCCATGGCGCAACCCCTTCATCGAGTCCTTCAACGGTCGCCTGCGCGACGAATGCCTCAACATCCACCTGTTCTGGTCCCTGACCCATGCCAAGGTCACCATCGGCGACTGGAAGGAGGAGTACAACCACGACCGGCCGCACTCATCGCTGGGCTACCGAACCCCACGGGCCTACGCTGCGATCTGTACCCACTAATCGGCTCTCACGCGTCTGGTATCGTATGCCCACATCGCGATCTCGACGCGGTTGCGGGCGCCGAGCTTGGTCATCAACGATGCGACGTGGGTCTTGACCGTGCTCAGGCCGACGAAGAGCTCGGTGGCGATCTCGGCGTTGGTCCGGCCCCGTGCCACCAGCGCGAGCACCTCCTCCTCGCGCTCGGTGAGCGGGTCGATGGGCTGGACCGGTACCACCGGCGCCTGGTCGGCGAAGGTCGCCAGCAGCCGGCGGGTGACGTTGGGGGCGATCAGCGCGTCCCCGTTGGCCGCCGCGTGGATGGCCTGCACGAGGAGCTCCGGCCCGGCGTCTTTGAGCAGGAAGCCGCGGGCGCCGGCGCGCAGGGCGCCGAGGACGTACTCATCGAGGTCGAAGGTGGTGATCACGACGACCGCCATCGGGTCCGTCACGTCTGGCCCGGCCAGGCGCCGCGTCACCTCGACGCCGTCGAGCCCGGGCATCCGGATGTCGACGAGGAGGACATCGGGACGCAGCCGGGTCGCCAGGTCGAGCGCTGCGAGCCCGTCTGCTGCCTCCCCCACGACCTCGAGGTCGGGTTGCGCGCCGAGGATCATCACCAGCCCGGTCCGGACCAAGTCCTGGTCGTCGGCTACGACAACACGGATGCTCATGCCAGCGCCTCCACCGGCAGCACGGCCTCGACCACCCAGCCACCCTCGGGCCCCGGCCCCGCGGAGAGCGATCCGCCGAGGAGCTGGGCGCGTTCGGCCATGCCCAGCAGGCCGAACCCAGGCTCCGGGGCTGGCCCCGGCTCGGTCTGTCCATCGTCGCTGACACGCAGCCTGACGGCGTCGCCCTCCCGGCGTACGTCGATCCCGACGCGGGTCGCGCTCCGGGCGTGCCGTACGGCGTTGGTCAGCGACTCCTGCGCGAGCCGGTAGAGCGCGGCGTCCACGGGTCGTGCCAGCCGGGTCAACGAACCGTCCAGCGAGACCTCGACGGTGGGCGTCGCGTCGGCGCGCGCCAGAGCAGGCAGGTCCGCGACACCCAGCTGCGGTGAGTAGGCGACGGCTTCCTCCTCACGCAGCACCCGCACCATGGATCTCATCTCCGCCAGGGTTCGCGACGCTTCAGACTCGATCGCGGCCAGGACCTCGGCAGCCTTCTCAGGCTGGATGCCGGCGACCACGCCACCGGCTTGCGCCTGCACCGCGATGGCCGAGACGTGGTGGGCCACGGTGTCGTGCAGCTCGCGCGCCAGCGCCACCCGCTCCTGATTGCGGATCTCGCGCTGTTGGCGATGCCAGAGGTCCGCGCGGTAGCGGAACACCGCCGCGAGGGCGACGAACAACAGCAAGAGGACGCTCCCGCCGAAAACGTCGGCCCAGCCCGCGGAGGAGGCGTAAATCCCCAGCGCGACGACGACTGTCACGAACGCCGTCCCCAAGACCATCTCCCGTCCCGAGCCCCACCGCACCAGGGAGTAGAGCAGGATCAGGACGGCCATCATGGAGTAGAGGCCGAGGTCCCCGGCGTGCGCAGTCAGCTGGAGGACCGAGAGCAGCCCGGCGACGCCCCACCCGACCAGGGCGGCCATCAGGGGGCGGCCCCGCCGCCAGAGCAGGGCAGGCATCAGCGCCAGGGCGAGCACCGTCACAAGGGGTCGCCAGGCCAAGCCCGGCCGAACGATGCCCTCGACCAAGGCGGCGGCCGCGAACACGCCCACCAGCAGCCAGTCGAGACGACCGATGGGTGGGGCGTCAGCAGGCCGCGGCTCATGCCAGATGGAGCGCCGGACAGTGACCACGGCTCCAGCTTAGGGATCGGCGCGCCTCGGCGTACCCGCCGAAAGAACGAGAGAGAGACCATGCCATCGGCCAGGCGAACTCCAGCCTCCGGGCCGAGGTGCCCGCCGCCGGGCTCAGCGATCGTGGACCTACCGATCCTCACCACAACAACGGAGCCCATGATGAGAACACGTCAACCCACCACCACCAC
>DATJWP010000060.1:0-41747 GCA_035578045.1 Polyangia bacterium
CCCACCCAACCCTCCCCGCGGAGCGGGGAGGGCACGGATCGCTCTCACCCTCCCCGCGGACCGGGAGGGCACGGATCGCTCTCACCCTCCCCGCGGACCGGGAGGGCACGGATCGCTCTCACCCTCCCCGCGGAGCGGGGAGGGCAGGGAGGGGTCTCAGGGGGCGCCCCGCGGACCGGGGAGGGCACAGATCACTCTCACCCTCCCCGCGGAGCGGGGAGGGCAGGGAGGGGTCTCAGGGAGCGCCCCGCGGCGGCGGAACCGGCGGCAACGGCGCGGCGGGCGTCGGTGTCTCGGCGCCGGACGCCACGGCTCCCGGGAGCGTGTCGTGGCCGGCCGAGAGCCGGTCGACCGTGTCCAGCAGGTTGCCGGCCAGGTCGTGGGCGACCGGCGCGTCGCGCGCGATGGTGCGCGAGAGCTCGCGCCCGCGCTTGCGGTCGTCGGCGGAGCCCGGGTTGGCCAGCGCCTTGCGGTAGTCGATGCTGTGCAAGATCTGTAGCCGGACCGAGTCGGTGACCCGGGACAGCAGATCGCGTTCGTCGGCGCCCAGCGCCGATGGCGGCCACTCGCGCCAGCCGCCGGTGCCCGAAACCCAGAACCGCCCCGACTCGCCGAACGCGCCCTCCTTGGTGCGGTCCTCGAGCACGGCCACGCGCCGATCGTCCAGCGGGAACTGACGCCCGTAGAAGTGATAGAGCAGGGCGGTGCCGCTCGCCTCGGCCCGCATGGTGAGCCCGCCGAAGTCGAACAGCGGCAGGACGCCGGAGGTCAGCGCCGCCTCGACGCGGGCGCGATCGGCGACGCTGGGGGCGCCCGGCCCGTCCTCGGCCAGGGCGTGCGGCAGCCGCTTCTTCTTGCGCATGAAATCGATGAGCTGGTCGATCCCGACGACGACGTTCAGCGCCCCGTGCCCCTTGTAGCCGGCGTGGTAGACGCCGACCAGCTCCAGGTCGTGCGACTTGCACGAGGCCGCCAGCACCGGGCTGCCCGAGTTCCCCTCGGCCAGCAGCGCGTCGATCACGAAGTCGACGTGGTCCCACCCCTGCTCCTGATCGCGGTCGTACGGGTTCACCACCTTGCCGGTCGACACCGCCTGCATCACCCCCAGGGGGAACCCGCGCACCTCGACGGCGTTCCCCTGCCGCAGGGCCGCGCTCTTGCCGATCTTGTACGGGATGACGGTGAGCTTCTGGCTCGCCTTCAGGATCGCGGCGTCCAGCAACGGGTCGACGGCCACGCGCGTGAGCGGGGTCTGCCCCGGCTCGAAGTCGTCGCGCTCGTCGCGCACGATGCGGAGCTTGTCCTCGACCCGCTTGCACCCCTCGGGCACGCCGTCGATGCGGTGGAAGGCGTCGGTCACGTCCGGCCAGGCGGCGACGTGCTCGTTGGTGAACAGGTAGGTGTCGTTGCCGGACGACTCGTACGCGAAGGCGGTCCCCAGCTCGCTGGCCTGGATGCGGCGGCGGCGCAGCTTGCCGTCGGGGCCGAAGAACGGGCACTCGTACTTGGCGGAGCTGCGCACCAGGTAGCTGTACTGTCCGCGCGCGCCCTGCTCGGTCTCCCGGCTGTGCATCGACTGCACCTGCAGGGTGTCGGAGTACTCGCCCTGGCAGACGAACCCCGTGGTGGCCGACAGACGCGAGCGGGTCACCACGTCGAAGGCGATGCCGATCAGGATCAGCGCGCCCAGGAGCAGCGGCAGCATCCTAGGGACCATCCTTGGCGGAAGCTTCATCTGGCGCCCCAGTTCAGCGTACCATGCGCGCAAACCATGGCCAAAGCCCCCACGGCCCTGCAGGCCGACGTCATCCGCTCGGCCCTGGCGCTCGCCAGCCGTCCCAGCGTCGATCACCTCCTGTACGTCGGCGACTTGCCCCTGCCCGAGGAGCTTTTTCGGGGAAAACCGCAGGCCCGCAAGCGTCTGGTTCAAGCCGTCGTCAGCGAGAGTCAGCGCGACGTGATCGAGGCCTCGGGTGTGCCGGTGCTGCCGCTCCCGGACTACGACCTGGGCCGTCCCGAGAAGCTGAAGATCGCGCTGGTGAGCGGGATCGCCCGCGGCCTCTACAAGGAGGGCCACGTGGTGGTCGGCCTGCTCGCGGGTAAGCCGGCGTCTTACCCGGACTCGATCCTGATCGTGACCGTCGGGCCGGAACAGGAGGACGGGGCCTTCGGCTTCCTGCAGACCGAGAAGATCTCGGCGGGCGTCATGGACACCTTGCTCGAGCTGGCGGTGTCGGTCGGCGTCGAGGGGTGGGAGGGGCGCCCGATCGGGGCCCTGTTCGTGGTCGGGGACGCGAGCACCGTCATGGAGAAGTCGCGCCAGCTGACCCTGAACCCGTTCCAGGGCTACTCCGAGGACGACAAGAACATCATGAACCCGGACGTCCGGCACGCCCTGCACGCCTTCGCCGTCCTGGACGGCGCCTTCGTGGTGCGCGAGGACGGGACCGTGATCGCCGCCGGACGCTACCTGAACTTCGACGAGGAGAAAGAGCTGGAGCTGCCCCTGGGCCTGGGGGCCCGCCACATGGCCGCCGCCGGGATCTCGCGCGACACCGACGCGATCGCGATCGTCGTGTCCCAGACCTCCGGTTCGGTCCGCGTCTTCCGGCGCGGCAAAGTGGCGCTGGAGCTGGCCCCGCGGGTCCGACGGTCGTGATACGATGCGGGCCAGTGCGATTCTTCGCGGCTCGGCCAATCCCGGTGGTGGTGGCCGCTGCGGTGGCGCTCTCGGTGGCCGGCGTCGCGCGGGCCGATGACGCGGCCACCGCGCGGGAGCTGTTCACGCAGGGGAACACCTTCTTCGACCTGGGGCAGTTCGACAAGGCGATCGACGCCTGGCAGCGCGGCTACCAGCTGAAGAACGACCCCGGCTTCCTCTACAACATCGGCCAGGCCTACCGGACCATGGGCGATCCGGAGAAGGCGGCCTTCTTCTACAAGCGGTACTTGATCAACGCGCCCAAGGCCAAGAACCGGGCCGAGGTCGAGCAGAAGATCGAGGCGCTGCAGAAGCAGATCCAGGAGCGCCAGCCGCCCGCGGCCACCCCGGCCCCGGCGGCCACCACGCCGCCGCCGGCCGAGCTGCCACCCCCGAGTGCCGGCAGCCCGCCCACCGCGGTGACCCCGACGCCGGTGGTTCCGGGCGCCGAGCCGGCCGTCGCCCCGCCGGTGACGGAGCCAGCGCCGGCATCGGCTGTCCCGCCACCGGCTCGCCGGTTCGACGTGGGCCTGGGGCTGGGCTTCGACATCTGGAGCTCGGGCCTGCGCGCCCACGCCGACCCCTCGTTCGCCTTGACCATCCAGGGCGGGTACACGTTTGGCAGCCCGCTGGCCCGCGTGCGCTTCCGGCTGGGGGTGCTGCTGGGCTACACGTTCCTCAAGGAGTCCGCCGGCACCGATACGTTCACCTCCTTCTTGCTCACGCCGACGCTGCTGGTGCGGCTGACGCCCCGGCTGCGGCTGGGGGGCGATCTGGGGCTGGGGGCCGTCTCGATCAGCGGGATGACGCCCACGTCCACCCTGCTCGTCGTCCCCAAGGACGGCAAGATGCTGAGCATCAGCGGCTCCGGGGTGGCGCGCGGCGTGGTGCGGATCGGCGTCGGCCTGGTCTACGACGTGCTGCCGCGGCTGTCGCTGTTCTTCTGGCCGGCCATCGCCAGCAGCCCCAAGACGGGCAACTTCTACGACGCGCTGACGCGGGTGGAGCTCCTGTTCGGAGCCGCGTATCGTTTCTGACAGATGCAGTGCCTCATCCTGGCCGGCGGGCTGGCCACCCGCATGCGCCCCATCACCGAGACGATCCCCAAGGCGCTGATCCCCGTGGCCGGGAAGCCGTTCGTCGACCACCAGCTGGGCTGGCTGGCGGCGCACGGCGTGACCGACGTGGTGCTGTCGATCGGCTACCTGGGGGGCGCCATCCGCGACCACGTGGGCGACGGCGCCCCGCTGGGCCTGCGGGTCCGCTACGTCGACGAGGGGACGCGGCTGCGCGGCACCGCCGGCGCCGTCCGTCTGGCCTACGACGAGGGGGTGCTGGAGCCGCGGTTCCTGGTGACCTACGGCGACTCGTTCCTGCCGATCGACTTCGCCGCCGTCTGGAACGCGTTCACGACCTCGGGCGCCCCGGCCCTGATGACGGTGTTCCACAACCAGGGCCGCTGGGACACCAGCAACGTCATCTTCGAGGGGGGAGATGGTGCCGGCCGCATCGTGCTCTACGACAAGCAGCGGCGCACGCGACCGCCGGCGTCGTTCTCGTTCATCGACTACGGCCTCTCGGCGTTCGACCGCCAGGTGATCGCCGACGGCGTGCCGGCCGGGGCCACCGCGGACCTGGCCGACCTGTTTCACGGGCTTTCGATCAAAGGCCAGCTGGCCGGGATGCAGGTCGCCGAGCGCTTCTACGAGATCGGCTCCCCGGCAGGTCTGGAGGACTTCGCGGCATGGCTGCACGCCCGGGGCTGATCGTCCTCGACCGCGACGGCGTCCTCAACCGCCTGCTGCCCAACCCCGCCGAGCCGCGCCCGGACAGCCCGATGCGGGCCAGCCAGGTGCAAGTGTTCGACTGGGTGCCGGAGGTCTTGCGAGAGCTGACGGCGGCCGGGTTCGGCCTGGTGATCGCCAGCAACCAGCCCGCCTGGGCCAAGGGGAAGACCACCCGAGCCGACCTGGACGCCGCTCACCAGGAGGTGCTGCGCCGGGCCACCGCGACCGGCGGCGTCATCCTGAGCTCGCACATCTGCTATCACCGCGCCGAGGATGGCTGCCGCTGCCGGAAGCCCGCCGTCGGCCTGCTGGAAGAGGCGTTCGCGCGGCACACGGCGTATGCGCGGGAGGCCTCGTGGATGGTCGGCGATCGGGCGCCCGACGTGCTGGCCGGAGCGGCGTTCGGCCTGCGGACGGCGCTGCTGGCCGAGGCCGACTCCCCCGAGGTCGCCGACCTGGCGGGGCGCGGCGTTCGACCTTCCTTTCACGCACACGATTTGCGAGACTTCGCCCGGTTTCTGTTGGGGCGATAGCTTTGCAAATTCGATTCCGCGTTCGGCGCCCGCCTGGCTGGCTCTGGCTCGTGTTGCTGCTGGCAGCGATCGAGCTGACCTACGTCTTCATCATCAGCGCCGGGACGTTCACGACCTGGCCGACCTGGAACGCCAACTACAACCAGCTGGCGGAAGGGTTCCGGGCCGGACACCTCTACATCCCCACGGAGCCGCAGCCGGCGCTGCTGGCCAAGGCGAACCCGGCCGACTGGTCGAACTTCGGCCTCTGGTATCTCGACGCCAGCCTCTACAAGAGGCACTACTACCTCTACTGGGGCCCGGTGCCGGCCCTGCTGTTGCTCGTGTTCAAGGTCGTGGGCCGCGTCAAGGCGGAGGTCGGCGACCAGTACCCGCTGTTCGCCTTCTACTCCGCGTTCCTGATCGCCGGCGCGATCTTGATCGAACGCATGCGGGCGCGCCTCTTCCCCGAGGCGCCGCGCGCGACCGCGCTGATCGCCACCCTGGCGTTCGCGTACACCAGCCCGACGACCTACATGTTCGCCACCCCCGGCATCTACGAGGCGGCGATCGGGGCCGCGCAGGCCTGCTTGGTCCTGGGGCTGGCGGTGGCGTTCGACCTGGTCTGGAGCGCGACGGAGACGCGGCCGCGCGTCGCGCGCATGCTGGTCGCGGGCTCTTGCTGGGCGGCGGCGGTGGGCTGCCGGATCAGCGCGGTCCTGCCGGCCGCCGGGCTGGTGTGTCTGACTGCCCTGCTGTCGTCGACCCGGCCGCGGCCCGACGGGCGCCGGCTGTTGATGCGCCTGGTCTGGCTGGGCGCTCCGGTCGCAGCCACCCTGGGCGGGCTGGCGATCTACAACCGGCTGCGGTTCGACTCGTGGACGGAGATCGGCGTCAAGTACCAGCTGAACACGTTCCCGTTCATCACGTCGGCCAAGTACGTTCCCGTCGGGATCTACAGCTACCTGCTGCGGCCGCTGGGGAAGTCCTGCCGCTTCCCGTTCCTGTCGGCGCTGTACGACATCGGCGCGCGCGGGTTCCCGCGCGGAACGACGCTCCCGTCCGGATACAGCACCCACGAGCCGCAGGCCGGCCTGTTCGTGACCTCGCCCTGGACCTGGATGGTGTTCCTGGCCGCGGGGTTCACGGTGGCGGCGGTGATACGGTGGCGCCGGGCCGGGGCGCCGTCGCCGCTGCCGGACGCGCGGGCGCGCACGCACCTGTGGTGCGTGGCCAGCTTCACCATGCTGTCGGTGCTGATGCCGCTGGTGTTCCTGCCGGCCGTCGACACCACCATGCGCTACGTGGCCGACTTCAGCACGGGGTTCGCGCTACTGGCCACCTGGGGCGCCTGGAGGGGGCTGGCCCGGCTCCCCGCCGGCTGGCCCAGGTGGTCGGGCGTGGCCGTCCTGCTGCTGCTGGCCCTCGCGACGGCCGCCATCGGGCTGCTGCTCGGCTTCCAGGGCTACGACGAGATGTTCAAGTACCACAACCCGGCGCTCTACGAGAGCCTCCGCCGGAAGCTCGCGTTTTGCTCCTGAAACGGGGCATGACCGGCGAACACCAGCATCGCCGGCAGGTCATCGCCCTGGCGATCGCCGCCGTCTGCGTCGAAGCGATCTACTGGTTCCTCTCGACCGCCGGTCACGTCACCGAGCGGCCGCACTTCTATCTGACGTTCCTCGACGACCTCGCGGAGGGATTCCGGCGCGGCCACCTGTACATGGCCTCCGCGGTGCCTGCCGAGCTGCTGCGTAAGGCGAACCCGTTCGCGGGGGAGAACCACGCCTACTGGTACTGGGACGCCAGCCTTCACGCCGGCCACTACTACCTCTACTGGGGCCCCGTCCCCGCGCTGCTGCTGGCGGTCGCCAAGACGGTCCTGCGCGTCCACACGATCGTCTATGACGAGGTCGTGGTGTTCGGGCTCGCCTCGCTTCAGCTGGCGGCCGGCACCTGGATCGTCGGCCGAGCGGCGCGCTCGTTCTTCGACGATCCGCCGATCTCGTTGCAGGTCATGGCGGTCGTGGTCATCGGGTTCGCGAACCCGACCCCCTACAACCTGGGACGCGGAGCCGTGTACGAGGCGGCCATCGTGGGCGGACAGGCCTTCCTGCTGCTGGGGATCGCCTGCGCGGCCGAAGCGCTCGCCCGCCCGCACCGGAGCCGGGGCTACCTGATCGCCGCCGGGAGCGCCTGGGCGTTCGCCCTCGGAAGCCGGGTGAGCCTGGCGCCGGCCGTGGCCCTGATGGTCGCCGCCACCGCGTGGGTGCAGGCCGGCCCCGGTAAGGGCTGGGGCTCCCGGCTGCGAGGCTGGGTCCGGGCAGCGCTGCCGGCCGGACTCCCGCTGGCGGCAGCCCTGTTCGGGCTGCTGCTCTACAACCGGCTGCGCTTCGACGCCTGGCTCGAGTTCGGGCGTCGCTATCAGTTGACCTGGATCGCCGCCCCCACGAGCTGGCGATACCTGCTCCCCAGTCTCTATTCCTTCCTTCTGCGAGATCCCACGCTCTCTTGCCGGTTCCCGTTCGTGTTCGCGATCCCGGACCTGGGGGCGCGCGCGTTCCCGGCCTGGTGGCACCTGCCCGACGGGTACTTCGTCTACGAGCAGGTCGCCGGCGTGCTGGTCGCCTCCCCGTGGAGCTGGCTGGTGCCGGCGGCGGTCCTCGCCTTCGCCCGCGACAGCCGCCCGGGCGCGAGCTGGGCCGTGGCCATCGCGACCCTGGGCGCCACCGCCGCGCTGCTCCCCGCGATGACCGTCGCGTCGGCCACCAACCGCTACCTGGGTGACGCGGTCGGCGGCCTGTCGCTGCTGGGAGCGTTCGCCGCATTCGGGCTCTACCATCGCCTCCGCGGTCGGACGGCGCTGCGTCGAGCGGCGCTGGCGGGAACGCTCGCGCTGGGCGTCCTCACCGCCTGGTCGGGGTTGGCGCTGGGATTCCTTGGCCAGTATGCCCACTTCCCCAGCAACAACCCGGCGCTCGCCAACAAGCTCGTGCAGAAGCTGTCGCTCTGCGGCGGCCCGCCGGCGCCGCTGCCAAAATGACTTTGGCTTTCGGTCTGACGATTTGCGACACTCGACGCCTCTTATCCCGAGGACCCAGACATGCCTAAGAACAGCTCGCTGGACCGCATCAAGATCTTCGCCGACGGCGCGTCGCTCCCATCGATGCTCGAGTCCGCGCGCGACCCGCGGATCGCCGGGTTCACCACGAACCCCACGCTGATGCGCAAGGCGGGCATCTCGGATTACCGCGCCTTCGCCAAGGAGGTGCTGGCGGTCATCAAGGACAAGCCGATCTCGTTCGAGGTCTTCGCGGACGACGTGCCGGAGATGCGGCGCCAGGCGCGCGAGATCGCCACCTGGGGCGCCAACGTGTACGTCAAGATCCCCGTCACCAACACCCGCCGGGAATCGATGGAGGGGCTGGTGAAAGAGCTGAGCTCGGCGGGCGTGAAGCTGAACGTCACCGCCATCTGCACGCTGGAGCAGGTGCGCGACGTGGCCCGGGCGCTGGCCGGGGGAGCTCCCTCGGTGGTCTCGGTGTTCGCCGGCCGCATCGCCGACACCGGTCGCGACCCCATCCCGTTGATGAAGGAAGCCCTTCAGATCTGCCGGGCCAGCGCCCCCAGCGCCGAGCTGCTGTGGGCCAGCCCGCGCGAGCTGCTGAACATCGTGCAAGCCGCCGAGATCGGCTGCGACATCATCACGGTCACGCCCGACCTCTTGAAGAAGCTGGAGCTGGTCGGCAAGGATCTGGCCGACTTCAGCCTCGAGACCGTGCAGATGTTCTTCAAGGACGCGCAGGCCGCGGGGTTCGTGCTGTGAGCCTCGAAGGCCGTGGCTTCGTCGATCTCTTCCTGCAAGAGACGATCAAGGCCGTCCGCGAGCTGGACGCCGCCGCCATCGACGCGACCGCCGTCGGTCTGGGGCGGGTGCGGGACGCGGGCGGGCGCCTGTTCATCCTGGGCGTGGGCGGCTCGGCCGGGCACGCCAGCCACGCCGTCAACGACTTCCGCAAGATCTGCGGCTTCGAGTCCTACGCCCCCACCGACAACGTCTCCGAGCTGACCGCGCGCGTGAACGACGAAGGGTGGGACACCAGCTTCTCCGAGTGGCTGAAGGTTTCGCGGCTGGACAAGCGCGACGCGCTGCTGATCTTCTCGGTCGGTGGTGGCAACAAGGAAAAGAACGTCTCGATGAACCTGGTCCGCGCCATCGACCTGGCCCGGGAGCGCGGCGCGGCCATCTTCGGCGTGGTCGGGAAAGACGGCGGCGCCACCAAGCAGGCGGCCGAAGCCTGCGTGGTGGTCCCGACCGTGTCCCCGGACCGGATCACGCCACACACCGAAGGGCTGGCGGCCGTGGTCTGGCACCTGCTGGTCACCCACCCGGCGCTGAAGCGGGCGGCGACGAAGTGGGAGTCGACGCGCTAGGAGGGCGTCGCCGTCAGGCGACGGTGAGCGCCAGCGAACCATGCCCGACGACGTGCCGCCGAAGGCGGCCTAGCCTCCTTTGTCCGCTAGATCCACGACGACCAGCCGTCCATCGTCGTAGAGGCGGCGCCGGCTTTGCGCCAGATGATCCACCACGTCGAACGTGGCCAGGTAAATGACCGTGGCGGCCTGCCAGATCGGCGCCCCGGACCTCATCCCCTGCCAGTGCGATCGACTGTAGAGCGGGATCACCGACCGGTCCGGCCGCGTGAACGCGAAGTAGCGGGTCCCTCGGGCCAGCAGATACGAGGCCGTCGCTTCGCTGCCGTCCATCAGCGGGATGCCCGGCGCCGGGCTGGATGCTCCCGGCTGGTCCAGGAGCTGGATGGGGTTGCGCGCGAAATCGAGCAGGTAGGGGCGCTCGATGAGGACCAGCATCCGCTCGCCGGGGGGAACGGCGGCCTGCAGGCGGCGCTCGACCTCGCGCCCCCCGAGCACCGCGTTGATGCTCCTGTCGATCGCGCCGATCCGATCGAGCGACTGGTTCAGCGTCTTGAGCAGCGCGCCCTGATTCGCGTGGAGCTGAAGCGCCAGCGCGATCACCACCAGCCCCAGCGCCGCGGCCCGCTTGCCGGACAGCGGCAGCTCGTCCGCGCTGCTGGCGGCGGCCAGGCCGGCCACGATCACCAGCGCGACGGCGTAGCCGAGATCGTAGCGCGCGATCGTGTACGTGTCGGAGTCGGGCAGGGACCAGGCCAGGAGGGCGAAGGCCCCCATCGTCCCCAGCCAGAGGCCCAGCGCCGCGCGCCGGCCGGCCCCGACCGCCGCGGCCGGCACGGCGATCAGGATCAACGGCATGGTGTGAACGGGCTCGCCGTGCAGGGCGTCGGCGAAGATGACCTTGAGGTGCTCGTCCCACGAGGCCGGGCGACTGATCCCCGCGTGCGTCGGATCGTAGTTGCCGTGCCAGAACGGAAACAGGAAGGTGTGGTTCGAGCGCAGCGCCTGCAGCGCCCAGGGAGCCAGGCAGACCGCGAAGGCGAGGGCGGCGCGCCCCATGGTCCGCCGGCGGGCCGGCCAATCGCCGCCGCTGCCGCCCGCCACCAGCAGCGACAGCAGCACGCAGCCAACCACCGGCAGCTCGTTCTGGCGCAGCGTCGCGACCCCGGCGGTCACCAGGCCGATCAGCCAGGCCGCCGGGCGTTCCAGGGGGCGGCCGTCGTCCAGCAGAGCCATGGTGCGCCAGACCGCGACGAACCCGGCCACGACCGAGATCTCGCCCGCGCTGTTGGCGCGGTTGTCGGGCAGCATGAGCGGCACGCAGGCCGCCAGGAGCAGGATCGTCCGCGAGGCGCCGCGCGCGATCCGGGCCAGGCCGAAGATCAGGCCCACCAGCAGGATCAGGCAGATGCCGCCGTCGAACAGCTGGATCTGCGTGTCGCGCGCGACGATCAGCAGGAACGCCTGCAGCAGCGTCTGCCCGCCGTAGCTGGCCATCCGGCGCACGCTGAACGGCTCGATCACCGTGCCGGTCTGCAGCAGCTTGTGCACGAAGGGGAGGTAGGCCGGCCAGTCGTCGGAGGGGTTGGGAAATCCCTCGCCGGCGGCGCCGAGCGCCACGAACAGGGTGACCAGGCCCAGCCCGGCGGCCAGCAGGCCATTCCAGCTGAAGCGTCTGGGGAGCACCTGACGCAGATGGCCGCCTCCGCGCAAGGCGGCGGAAGCGGCCCAGGCGAGGCCGCCCGCGGTCCAGACGATCAGCACCGGGCGGCGGGCCAGGCCCAGCAGCGCGAGGAGCCCGCCGGCGGCCAACGTGACGGCCAGCCCCCAGGCGGCGCGCAAGGGCCAGTCCACGTCGCGGCCCGGCGCCAGCCAGCGCGCCGCGGCGTCACCCCAACCGGCGAACGAGAGCAGCAGGAGCACCGACCAGAGCGCGGCGCCCGCCGTCAGGCCGGTCCGCGAAAGCGGCGCTGGCGCCGCCACCGTCAGGCCGAACACCAGCGCGACCGTCATCACGCGCGGCCACGGCAGCCGGTGAGACCAGACGCGAGGCATCGGCCCGCAGTGGTCCACACCTACCGGCACAAAGCAAGAGGCCGGAAGGACGGTTTGGATTAGGATGCACGCCCCGTGAGCCAGCCTCTACCCCTCTCTCGCCAGCGCTTCTTCATCGTGGGCGGCGCCGGTTTCATCGGCAGCCACTTCTGCGATCAGCTGCTCGGCCCGGCCGGCGCGGCCGCGGTCACCATCTACGACAACTACTCGTCGGGACGGACCTGGCACCACGCCGCGCACGATCGAGACGCGCGCTTCCGGGTGGTGCGCGGCGCGGTCGAGGACACGACGGCGCTGGCCGCGGCCATGGACGGTCACGATGTGGTCATCCACCTGGCCTCCAACCCCGACATCGCGCGCGCCGCCCGCGAGCCCACCATCGACTTCACCCAGGGGACGGCGCTCACCCAGAGCGTGGTCGAGGCCATGCGCGTGACCAGCGCGAAGCGCATCCTCTACGCGTCGGGCAGCGGGGTGTACGGCGAGCTCGGGACGGTGGAGGCCCAGGAGGACCACGGGCCGCTCATCACCGTCTCGACCTACGGCGCCAGCAAGCTGGCCGGCGAGGCGCTGATCGCCAGCTACGCCTACATGTTCGACCTGCGCGGCTGCGGCTTCCGGTTCGGCAACGTGGTCGGCCCGCGCCAGACGCACGGGGTCGGCTTCGACTTCGCGCGCCGCCTGCTGGCCTCGGCGGCAGCCGGCCAGGCCAGCGACGGCGACCCGATCGTCCTCAAGATCCTGGGCGACGGCACGCAGTCCAAGTCGTACGTCCACGTCAGCGACATCGTGCGCGCCGTCTTGACCGCGCACGAGAAGACCACCGCGCCGTTCGCCGCCTACAACGTCGCGACCGGCGACTACATCACGGTGAGCGAGATCGCGGCGCTGGCGGTGGAGTGCGTGGGCCTGCGCGCCGAGCAGGTTCGCTTCGAGTACAGCGGCGGCGATCGCGGCTGGAAGGGGGACGTGCCGATCGTCCGCCTGGACACGGCGCGCATCCGCGAGCTCGGCTGGCGCTGCGAGGCGTCGTCGCGTGAGGCGCTGCGGCGATCCATGCTGGCGATGATTCCGGACATGAAAGCGGGGCGGATGTGAGCAACCCGGCGGTCAACTTGCAGTCCATTCCCGGCGGCGACCCCGAGGTCGAGCTGCTGCTGCCGTCCAACGACGTGGCCGAGCCCGAGCTGTCGATCGTGATCCCCGCGCTGAACGAGCAGCTGACGATCGCGGACTTCGTGGCCTGGTGTCACGAGGGCATGAAGAAGGCCGGCATCGTCGGCGAGATCCTGATCGTCGACAGCGGCAAGGACCGCACGACCGAGCTCGCGCTGGCCGGCGGCGCCCGCGTCCTGCGCACGCCCAAGCGCGGGCTGGGACGCGCTTACATCGACGCGCTCCCGTATATCCGCGGCAAGTACGTGCTGATGGGCGACTGCGACTGCACCTACGACTTCCGCGAGCTGGCGCCCTTCGTCGAGAAGTTCCGGGGCGGGGCCGAGTTCGTCATGGGGTCGCGGTTCCGCGGCTACATCGAGCCCGGGTCGATGCCGCCGCTCCACCGCTACCTGGGGACGCCGGTGACGACCTGGATCCTCAACATCATCTTCGGCAGCCGCTTCTCGGACATCCACTGCGGGATGCGCGGCATCACCAAGGACGGGCTGGCGCGGATGGACCTGCGCTCGCAGTCCTGGGAATACGCGTCGGAGATGGTGCTGAAGTCGGTCCACATGGGGCTGCGCACCGAGGAGGTGCCGATCCGGTTCCTCAAGGACCGCGAGGGGCGGCTCAGCCACCACAAGCGCTCGGGCTGGTTCTCGCCCTGGGCGGCGGCCTGGATCAACCTGCGCGCCATGTTCGTCTACGGGGCGGACTTCTTCCTGTTCAAGCCGGGGATCGTGCTGCTGGTCCTGGGGCTGATGCTGACGTTGCCGCTGTCGTTCGGCACGATCACGGTCGGGCCGGTCACCTTCGACCTGCACTGGATGTTGCTGGGGCTCTCGCTGTCGATCCTGGGGCTGCAGTGCATCTACATGGGGATCCTCTCTCAGATCTTCTTCGACTGGTCGGGCGAGACGACCGCGCGCTGGTTCCGCCGCTTCCCCTACACGCGCACGGTGTTCATATCGGTCGGCCTGGTCGTGACCGGCCTGGTCTGCGGGGCACTTCTGACCTGGACTTACGTCCGCAACGGCCTGCGTCTGACGGCCGGCGCCGCCGTGAACAACCTGGGGGCGACCGGCCTGCTGCTGGCGATCCTGGGCTTCATGACCTTCACCTTCACGCTCATGCTCCACTCGACGGCCGTCTCGGTGAGGCGCAAGTGACCACGGCGCGCCAGGAGGCGTTTCTGCAGAGCAGCCGGGGCACGCCCGTCGATCGGTTCGGCGTCTGGCTGTCGGGCCGCCAGATTCGACGGTACGTCCCCGCCTTCGCGGGCAAGCGGATCGGCGACTTCGGCTGCGGCTACCAGGCCGCGTTCGCGCGCACCGTGCTGGACGAGGTCGAGCAGGCCGTGCTGATCGACGTGGCGCTGGCCGACGATCTGAAGCGGCACCCGCGGGTGCGGGCGATCGAGGGGGTGCTTCCCGACGCGCTGGCGGCGCTCCCGTCGGGCTCGCTGGATCTGGTGATGATCGTGTCGGTGCTGGAGCACGTGACCGAGCCGCAGCGCCTCCTCGCCGAGGCGCGGCGCCTGCTGGGCCCGAACGGCGTGGCGCTGGTGAACGTTCCCTCCTGGCGCGGAAAGAAGCTGCTGGAGCTGTCGGCCTTCCGCCTGCGCCTGAGCCCGGCCGCAGAGATGGACGACCACAAGATGTACTACGACGTGAAGGATCTCTGGCCGATGCTCGTCGCGGCGGGGTTTCGCCCCAGCCGCATCAGCTGCTTCCCCCACAAGTTCGGCCTGAACACCTTCGCCGTCTGTCGGGCCGAACCCTAGGGACGCAGCAGCTCGAGGGGGCCGCGGCCGCCGATACGGCGCGGGCCGGGTGTCCAGGTCCCCGTGAGGACGTCGGTGCCGGGGCGCTTCCGGTAGACCGCTTGCAGGCTGTAGATCTCGCCGGGCCGCCAGAGCGAGGTGGGCCAGGTTGGCGAGCCGGCGATCTCCAGGTCCTCGGGCGCGGCCGGCAGCGTCGAGAAGGCCGGCGGCGCCAGCACGCGTGCGTGCACCGAGAACCGCGCGTCGCCCGGGAAGGCGCCGGCGACGAAGAACATCGTCAGGCTGCGGCGGGCGCCCCGGCGCGCGATCTCACCGATCAGCGAGGTCCCC
Organism: Polyangia bacterium; assembly: GCA_035578045.1. GTDB lineage: Bacteria > Myxococcota_A > Polyangia > Fen-1088 > Fen-1088 > JADGRB01. Next base: position 14,764 of record DATJWP010000060.1, read on the forward strand.
CCCTCGTAAGCGGCGGTGACGTGAACGTTCAGCTGGGCCATCAGCTGGGCGCGCAGCCGGGCGGCGCCCGCGGCGTCGCCCCGGCGCAGGGCCGCGTTGTGGGCGATCCGGAGCTCGTCCGGGCTGGCGGGCGTGCCGGCGGGCTCGGCCGCCGGTTGCCCCATCATCGTGCGCCACTCCCAGGTCACCCACGGGCTGGGCCGCACGCTGCGGATCGGTTCGGTCGGACCCAGCCACCAGCGCTGCCAGAACGAGGGCTCGCGCTCGTCCAGCTCGTACCCGTCCAGCGGCGCGGGCGGCTGCTTGCGATCGAAGACCCACAGGTACCCGACGGCGTGGACCTGGTACTGCGCGGCGGCCTGCCGGATCTCGCCCAGCGACGCCAGGCGCGTGTCGAGGATGTAGACCCGCGTCGACTCCGACACGCCGCCCGCCACCGGCTGGTTGGCCGCCGACAACCGGGGCCGCAGCTCCCATTGCAACGCCCAGCCGTCGTGGATCGCGCCGTGATAGGCGACGCCGGCGCCGGGCGGCATGCGGGCCAGGAACCAGCGCAGCACCGCCTCCTTGTCCAGGTCGGTGTCCAGGTTGGCTTCGGCGAAGCGGCCGCCCGTCTCGCGGGCCAGCCGCCCGATCGAGAGCCCGTCCTTCAGCACCAGCAGCACCGGCAGCCCGACCACCGCGGCGGCCACCCATGGGACCCAGGCGCTCCAGGCACGCCCCGGACGTCGCGCCTCCAACCGGCGCGCCAGCCAGCCCGCCCCGTCGGTCGCCGACGCAACCAGCGCGCCGATCCCCAGCGCGAAGTAGGTCGCGAAGTAGTGCGGCCAAAAGATGTGGACGTCGGCCCCCTGCTTGAACGCCACGTACTGGACCAGCGCGCAGAAGAACAGCGGAAGCGGCAGAAGCTCCAGGTGGCTGCGGCCCCGCCAGGCCCGGAACACGATCACCGGCAGGGCCAGCTTCCCCAGCGCGATGCCCAGCCCGGTGAACATCAGCTCGATTCGATATCTGCGCGCCGCCAGCACCGCCGACAGCGGCGTGTCGGCGCCGGCGGAGCGGAGCATGTAAGACGACAGCACGTCCGAGATCCGCGTGCTGGCCGCCAGCACCCCGATCTCGATCGCCAGCGCCAGCACGGCCGCCAGGCACATGAAGGCCCAGTAGCGCGCGACCGAACGGTCGCGCAGCTCGGCGCGCCGGCCCGGCGGGATCAGGAACAGATAGACGAACAGCAGGCCCAGGAAGGCCGCGCCCCACATGTACGCCGGCCAGTCGTGGTTGAGCGCGTAGAAGAAACCCAGCACGCTGGCCACCGCATACCGCTCGCGCCAGGTCCGCACGTAGCGGACGTAGCCCCAGGTCGCGAGCACGGTGCCGAACATGACCGGCTGCTCGAGGTCGTGGTAATTCGCGAAGCCGAGCGTGATGGGCAGCGCGACGTAGGCCAGCGCGCAGAGGCCGCCCGCCAGCTGGCCCCACAGCTCGCGCCCGATCTTCGCCAGCAGCCAGGTCGTGACCGGCAGGTAGATCAGCGGCGGCAGGCGCAGCACCCAGTCGTGAAACCCGAACAGCCGGGAAAAGAACCAGATGACCCAGTACATCCCCAGCGGGTGGTGCACGTAGTAGGTCGACGGCCCCGGAAAGCGCTCGCTGTAGACCTGGACCGGCAGCCAGGTGTCCCAGCGACGCATGTTGAAGACGGCCGTGCCGATCACGGACGTCGACGCGTAGTGCCCGTCCGGGAACGGCCCCCCGATCCCGCGAAACGAAACCGCCAGCCCGATCAGCACACCGGCCCAGGCCAGCCCGCGCCCGACGCGCTCTTCCCAAGACGCGCGGGCCCACCAAGACCTCATCGAGCTAGCCGGCGACGATCTTCGTGCCTTCGTAGTCGAAGCCCAGGGTCACCTCGACCAGCCCCTCGGCGCGCAGCGCGTGGCGCAGCCGGGCCTTCTGCTCGGTGTAGAAGAGCAGGAAGCCGCCGCCCCCCGCGCCGATCAGCTTGCCGCCCAGCGCCCCGTTCTCCATCGCCAGCGCGTACCAGCGGTCGATGTCGGGGTTGGACATCGACTTCGAACGCTTCTTCTTGTGCGTCCAGTGCTCGTCCATGATGCGGCCGAGGTCGGTCAGGTTGCCGCTCTCGATCGCCTCCAGGCTGCGCTGCCCCAGCTCCTTGACGTAGTGCAGGTTGGCGACCATCGACGGGTCGGCCGACTTGGTCTTCTCGTCCTGCTCCTTCAGCACCTGGCCGGCGGATCGGTAAAAGCCGGTCGACACCATGATCAGGCTGTCCTCGAGCAGGTCCAGCGTGTCGGCGCTGGCCCGCACGGGGCGCGCCGACACGGTGTCGTCGCGGTTGAACTCGAACACCGTCACGCCGCCGAAGGCCGCGATGTACTGGTCCTGCTTGCCGATCGGCTCTTTCAGGACGTCGATCTCGATGTGGCAGGCCATCTCGGCCAGCTCGCGCGGCTGGATGTTTTGCCGCTTGAACCGGTGCAGCACCTTGAGCAGACAGGTCGCGAAGCTCCCCGAGGACCCCAGCCCGGTCCCCGCGGGGATGTCGGCCATGCTGGTGATCTCGAGGTTGGGCCCCCGGATGTCGGTCAGCTTCAGCGCCTCGCGCAGGATCGGGTGGCGAATCTCCGAGACCTCCTTCACGCGCTCGATCTGCGAGTAGCGGAGGAGCATCTCCTTGAGCGGCGTCTCGTGCATCGAGACGTAGACGTACTTGGTCATGGCGGCGGCGATCAGGAACCCTCCGTGCTCGCGGTAGTAGGAGGGAAGATCGGTGCCGCCTCCGCCCAGAGAGACGCGCAGGGGGCTGCGGCCGATGATCAAAGTCGGCAAATCTTGCCAGCGCCCGGCCAGCCCGACAAGGGGACAGTCGACAGGACGCTCGACATTTTGGTCGCGAGCGTAAGAAAGTGCCGCCGTGCTTCCCTCGCACCCTGCGACGGACCGCCGGGACTGGCTGGCGGTCATACCGGTTCTGCTGCTGGCGCTCTGGGTCTTCGCGCCGTTCTTCAGCGACGTGGGGACGATGGGCTTTCAGGACTGGGACTCGCAGGCGGCTTACCGCTACGTGACGGTCCTGGCGCTGCGACACGGCCAGCCGCCCTGGTGGAACCCGTGGTTCTGCGGCGGGTTCACGGCCTGGGGGTACGCCGAAGGGGCGACCAACCTGGTGTCGCCCTTCGCGCCGCTCTATCTGCTGTTCTCGTTCCCGCTGGCGCTGCGGCTGGAGGCCGTCGCCGCGACGATCGTGGCGGTGCTGGGCGCGTTCCTGCTGGCCGGCCGGTTCACCCGCAGCCCGGCCTGGCGGTCCCTGGTCGCGACGATCTGGGTGCTGAACAGCCGCTGGGCGCTGCAGATCGCCTCGGGCCACATGTGGCACCTGGCCTACGCCTGGACGCCGTTCGTCTTCTACTTCTACGACCGGGCGGTCGCCGAGCGCCGTTACGCGCTGGGCGGAGCCGCCGGCGCGTTCCTGGCGCTGATGATCTACGTCGGGGGAATCTACCCGTACCCGCAGACCATCCTGGTGCTCTGGCTGTTCGCGATCGGGCTGGCGGTCGGCGCGCGCAGCCCGCGTCCGTTGCGCACCATGGTGGTGACCGCCTTCACGTCGTTCGGGCTGGCGGCGCCCAAATTCCTGCCGGTGCTGGCGACGATGCGGCGGTTCCCGCGGCTCATCGAATCGGACGAGCCGGTCTCGCTGGCGTCGGTCTGGGTCATGCTGACCGCTCACCAGCAGGGCTTCGACTATTACCCGCACCTGCCGCTGCGTGTGTTCTGGGTCTGGTGGGAGTGGGGCGCCTACGTCGGCGTGCTCGGCGCGCTGGCGCTGGTGGCCGCGCTGGCCGTGGGGTGGAAGCCCCGCCTGATCGCGCTGAAGGTCGCGGCGCTGATCTGCGTCGTGCTGGCGCTGGGGCAGGGGATCTGGCAGGCGCTGCACCACCTGCCGGTGTTCAGCTCGCAGCACCTTCCGGCCCGCGTCCTGTTCCTGGCCATCTTGCTGCTGGCGCTGGTGCTGGTGGCCGCGGTCGACCGGCCCTGGGCCCGCTGGCGCGAGCGCCACCGCTGGGCCGAGGCTGTGGCCCTGGCCCTGGTGTGCCTCTACGGGCTGGATCTGGCCGCGGTGTCGCGCCAGGCGACCAGCGCGCCGTTTCGCCTGCGCGTCCCCGCGGTCCCACCGGCGGGCGAGTTCCGGCAGGAGCGCGCGCAGCACCACGCTTACGGCAAGCCGGACGTCTCGCCGGCGCTGCGCGACCGGTACGAGTGGCCGGCCAAGATCATCTACCCGTCGATGCTCGCCAACACCGGGATGATCACCTGCTACGGCGTCCCGCCCGAGTTCAAGAGCGGCGCGATCGGCAGCGACCAGCCCGGCTACCGCGGCCTGGTCTTCCTGGAGGGGGCCGGGCAGGCGACCATCGAAGGCTGGGCGCCGAACAGCGCGCGCGTCCGGGTCACGGGGGCAGGGCCCGGCGCGCGCCTCGTCTACGACATGAGCTTCGACCCCGGCTGGCGGGTCGGCGGCCACCCGGCCGAGAGCTGGCGCGGCCTCGTCTCCGGCCCCGTCGCTCCCGGCGACTCGACGGTGGAGCTGCGCTACCGGCCGGTCGGTCTCGCCCCGGGGCTGCTGCTCTTCGCCGTCACGCTGGGAGCGTGGGGGTTCGTGCTCGCCCGCCAGCGCCGATCGCGCCTCAGCGCTGCAGCCAGTGACCCGCGTGGCAGACCTTGAGCACGTGGCTCCCCATGCCGCCGGTGTACGTGCAGAGGTCGATGTTCCAGTAGTGCCAGACGCTCATGACCAGCCAGATCGCCAGGACGGCCGGGCGTGGGCGCATGACCGCTGCCATCGCGAAGAACAGCGGGAACGCCAGCAGCAGGTAGCGGCTCATCCCGGCCAGCGCGATCGGGAGCATCCCCGCGGTGGCGATGCCGATCGTCCCCCAGAACGTCACGTCCCAGAAGGCCCGCTGCGACGATGACAGCCGCGCCAGGACGTCGCGCCGGCCCAGCAGGTACCAGAACAGCGCGGCCGCCCACCAGAGCGCCTCGTGCAGCGGGTAGTCGATCGCCTCGACGAACCACTCGGGCTCGGGCCAGAGCAGCGCGCCCAGGCTGGGACTGTGCTTGAACGCGGCGCCGTGCGCGTGGATGTAGGCCAGCGGGTCGCCGAACCGAACCGTGTGCACGGCCATCAACACCAGCTGGCCCCACCCGCAGAGCAAGCCCAGCAGGGCCAGCCGCAGCCAGGCCTTGCGCGGCCGCGGCCGCTCCTGCTGCAGCAGCTCCACCAGCAAGCCGATCGCGTAGGCGGCGCCAACGGCCACGCCGGTGACCCGGATCCCGCTGGTGGCCCCGGCAAGCAGCGCGCCCAGGAGGTGCCGCCGCCGCGCGAACGCCACGTACGAACCGAGCGCCAACGCCAGCGTGAGCGGCTCGGTCTGGATCGTCACCAGGCAGTAGCCGGTCGTGTACGTGTTCAGCAGCAGCAGCGCCAGGTAGGTCTCGCCCACCCCCAGCCGCCCGGTCAGGTCCGGGCCGGTCCACAGGAACAGGAAGATGAACGACGCGACCAGCGAGATCGCCAGCAGCGAGAAGTCGATGGCCAGCCCGGTCAGCCGCGAGACCAGCCCGCCCAGCATCCCGTAGGTCGGATAGAACTCCAGGTTGCAGTTGAACGACCCTATCGCGGCGCCGCGTTCCGGGCAGTATCTGTACCCGCGGAGGCCGAGCTCGATGTACTGGCCCGAGTCCCAGCGCGAGACCACCAGCCGGTTCCAGTTGGTGGGGACCCGCTCATGCGCAGGGTCATGGAACCCGGGGGGTCGCCCCGGCGCCACGTTGAAGGGGACGCCGAACCGGTCGCCCGACCGGACCGCGACGAAGAACTGAATCGCCAGGACGACCAGCGCGGTCGCCAGCCGGAAAGAGCGGGTGGTCGCCCGCTGCGCCAGTGCGGTACCCAACCGCCTCAACGGAGTTTCGCTTGACACTTGCGACGGGAACCGTAACGTACGCGGGTTCGTTGGCCCCGGAACAAGCAAACGATACCCAGGCACGTAGCTCAGTGGAAGAGCACTACCTTGACACGGTAGGGGTCGGCGGTTCAATCCCGCCCGTGCCTACCCGCACCGCTCCCGGTTAGAATTCGGGCCGTGAACCAGCAGAAAGTGATCCGGCCCAGGGACAAGGGGGACGTCCCCGATGATCCCCTGTCGCGCATGCGGCACTCCGCATCGCACGTGATGGCGGACGCCGTGAGGCGCCTGCGCCCCAACGCCAAGGTGGCGATCGGTCCGTCGATCGAGACCGGCTTCTACTACGACTTCGACACCGAGCCGTTCGAGCCCGAGGACGTGGCCCGCATCGAGGCCGAGATGCGCAAGATCGTCGCCGAGAACCTGCCGTTCGTGCGGCACGTGGTCTCGCGCGCCGAGGCGATCGAACGGTTCCGGTCGCGCGGCGAGAAGTACAAGGTCGAGATCATCGAATCGATCCCCGAGGGGGAAGAGGTCTCGTACTTCCAGCACGGGGACTTCATCGATCTCTGCCGTGGGCCGCACGTCGAACGGACGGGCGACATCAAGGCCTTCAAGGTGCTGTCGTTCGCGGGCGCCTACTGGCGCGGCGACGAGCGCAACCCGCAGCTCCAGCGCGTGTACGGCACAGCGTTCCCGTCGCAGGACGAGCTGGACGCGCATCTTCACCGGCTCGAGGAGGCCAAGAAGCGCGACCACCGGGTCCTGGGCCGCGAGCTGGACCTGTTCTCGTTCGACGAGCTGGTCGGCCCGGGCTTTCCGCTGTGGCACCCCAAGGGGGCCCTGGTGCGGCAGCAGCTCGAGACGCTCCTCCGGGGCGAGCTGCAGCGCCGCGGTTACCAGGCGGTCTACACGCCGCACGTGGCGCGCGAGCAGCTGCTCGAGACCTCGGGGCACCTGGCCCACTACAAGGACAACCTGTTCGGCGGCATGGAGCTCGAGGGGCAGCGCTACCTCGTGAAGCCGATGAACTGCCCGTTCCACATCGCGATCTACCGGTCGCAGATGCGGTCCTATCGCGATCTGCCCATCCGGTACTCCGAGTTCGGGACGGTCTATCGGTACGAGCGCTCGGGCGTGCTCCACGGCCTGCTGCGCGTGCGTGGCTTCACCCAGGACGACGGCCACCTCTTCGTTCGCGAGGACCAGATCGGGGCAGAGATGGGGGGCTGCGTGAAGTTCGCGCTGGCCATCCTCGACCTGTTCGGCTTCAAGGACATCAAGCTGTTCCTGTCGACCCGCCCGGAGAGCTTCATGGGCGAGCCGGCCCTGTGGGATCGCGCCGAGGCCGAGATCCGGGGCGTGCTCGAGGCCACCGGCCGGCCCTTCGAGGTCGACCAGGGGGGCGGGGCGTTCTACGGCCCCAAGATCGACCTCAAGATCCGCGACGCGCTCGGCCGCGATTGGCAGTGCGGCACCTTCCAGCTGGACCTGCAGCTCCCCCAGGCGTTCAAGCTGGAGTACGTGGCCCAAGACGGGACCCGGCAGCGGCCGGTGATGATTCACCGGGCCCTGTTCGGCTCGATCGAGCGGTTCATGGCGGTGCTGATCGAGCACTTCGCCGGGGCGTTCCCGGTCTGGCTGGCCCCCCTTCACGCCCGAGTCCTGACGGTCAGCGAGAAGGCGGCCGCCTACGCAGCTCAGGTCACGGCCAAGGCGACGGCCCAGGGGCTGCGCGTCGAGTCCGACCTCTCGGCCGACAAGCTGGGCGCGAAGATTCGACGGGCCCAGCTGGAAAAGGTCCCTTACATGCTCGTGGTAGGCGAAAAGGACATGGCGGCAGGTGTAGTCTCTCCTCGCACCCGCGAAGGGGCGCAACTACCCGCCACGCCGGTCGATGAGTTCCTTGCGCGCCTGACCCAGGAAGCAAAAATTCCGGTTCTCGACGAGTCCTAGGGGCCTTCGCCGGCATTACAATTGGAGTTCGCCTGACTTAACGACCACCGAAAAGGAGAAAGATCATCCCAAGGCCATTCAATCAAGCACCCCCAAGCGCGACGGACAACTACCGCGTAGGCCGTCGCATCCGCGTGCCCGAGGTCCGCGTCATCGGCGCTGACGGTGCGCAGGTCGGCGTCATTCCGACCCAGGAAGCGCTCAAGCTGGCCGAAGAGGCCGGGCTGGAGCTGGTCGAAGTCAATCCGCGGGCCGTTCCGCCGGTCTGCAAGATCATGGACTTCGGGAAGTTCAAGTACGAGACGTCGAAGAAGGAGAAGGCCTCGCGCCGCCACCAGTCGACCATCGTGCTCAAGGAGATCAAGCTCCGCCCGAAGACCGACGAGCACGACTTCGACTTCAAGGTGAAGCACATCCGGCGTTTCCTGGCAGAGGGAAACAAGTGCAAGCTGGTGATCGTCTTCCGCGGGCGCGAGATCGTGCACCCGGAGACCGGCCAGGCGATGCTGGATCAGGTCGTGAAGGCCTGCGGCGACGTCGCGATGGTCGAGCAGCGGCCGATGATGGAAGGCCGCCGCATGGTCATGATCATCGGTCCGCGCGTGGGCGTGATTCGCAGCCAGCCCGCGCAGGGGACGGCTCCCGCGCCGTCGCCGGCATCGGCACCGGCGGCCAGCCCGACCACCCCGCCGCCGAACATCCCGCGCCCCACCACCGTGGCGACGGGTCCCGCGCCGAAGCCCAGCCCGGCCCCCCCCGCCGTAGCCGCCAAAGGCTGATCCGCGACACCGACCAGATCGGGTCGGCGGAGCTGGGCTTTGCCCGGCGCAGCCGTCGCGGGAGGTTGCAGGAACCCCGCCGGGGTTCCTGATCTAAGATGCAGGCCTCGATGAGGGGCGGCGTCTATCTCGCGGCCGTCGTGTTGGTCGGCGGCGCGTTGACGGCGACGGGCTGCCAGAAGGACGGCTGTGTCGGCGGCGACGACGGCGTCTGTCTGCCCCCGGCGGGGTGCCCGGCGCTTCCCACGCCAACCTGCAGCGCGCCGATGCTGTCGGTCGCCCTGATCGACGACGAGCCCGAGCGCGTGCTGGGCCCGAAGTCGCTGGCGGCCCGTGGCGACTACCTGCTCAAGAACGATCAGATTCGCCTGGTGCTGGACGCGCCCGACCACCCGCACTACCTGGGGCCGAGCGGCGGAGCCATCCTGGACCTGGCGCCGCTCGACCCGACCAGCGGCGACCAGACCAACACCATCTACCAGTCCGCGGGGCTGCTCCCGCGCGACGCGGTCCACTACGACACCGCCCAGATCCTGAGCCCGCCCGGACAGCTGGCGTCGGATCCCGGCGCATACGTCGCGGTGGTGTTTCGGGGCCGACTGGAAGGCGACTCGCGCGTGACCGTGGTGACCCGCTACGAGCTGCGTCCCTGCGAGACCGGGGTCCGCGTTCGCTCGGACCTCTACAACGGCGCGCCCACGCCCAACACGCTCTACCTGACCGACGGATTCTTCTGGGGCGACAACGGCCTGGCGCCCTTCGTCCCGGGCGAGGGCCTGGGCTTCATCGAGCCGAACCTGGACCTGCTCCACATCGACCAGGCCTGGCGGCAATGGCCCTTTCTGGCGGCGCGCTCGCAGTCGACGCCCCAGGTGGCCTACTCCGCGGTGTCGTGCGATCGCGACCAGGCGGCCGGATTCAACAGCACGACGCTGTCGGCCGCGGGGGTGCCGCTGGGCGTGACCGATCCGGGCGACGGCTTTCATTTCGAGCGGTTCATCGCGGTGGCGCCGGGGGCCGGGCTCGAGCCGGCGGTGGCCGAGGCGCTGCGCGTGCGATCGGCCGTCGACAGGGAGCCGGCGCCGGTCGTGGTGACCGGCACGGTGGTGGCGAACGCGGTGCCGGTCGACAGCCAGTCGGGACGCGCGGCCTCGCTGCTGTTCTACGAGCCGGCCTTCGGCCCCGATCCCGACGATCCGACCCGCCGCAAGCCGTGGAACGAGGCGGTTCCGCTGGCCGACGGGACGTTCAGCGTGACGCTGCCGGCGGGCCGCAGCTACCGGGTGCTGCCGTATGCCTTTGGCTTGCCGGCCGGGCCGGCCGCCTCTTTCACCGTCGCGGGCGCCGATCAGTCGTACGACATCGGCGACGTTTCGATCACTGCCTCGGCGCACCTGACGGTGACCGTCGAATCGTCGCCCGGCGTGCCGGCCTCGTACGCCGAGCTGGTCATGATCCCCGTCGACGCCCCCGACCCGAACGCCACGCCGCCCAGCGTCTACAGCCTGTTCCCGGGCTGCATCCCGATGCTGGGCCCGCCGGACGGCGACGCGCCCGCCTGCAACCGCGCGCTGACCCGCAACGGGCGCTTCGATCTGGCCATTCCGCCCGGGCAATACTACGTCTACGCGACGCGCGGCCCGTTCGCGACGCTGGATCGCGCCGAGGTCGATCTGGGGGCTGGCCAGTCGACGACGCTGTCGTTGCTCGTCGAATCGCTGGCCTCGTCGCTGCTGCCCGGGGGCGCGATCTCGGGTGACTTCCACGTGCACGGCGGCGCGAGCTACGACTCCGCCATCCCCGATCTGGACCGCGTCGTGAGCTTCCTGGCGACCGGCGTCGACATGATCGTCGCCACCGACCACAACGTCGTCACCAGCTACGCCTCGACGCTGGCCACGCTGGGCGCCACGCAGTCGCTGACCGTCGTTCCGGGCGTCGAGCAGACGCCGAACATCCTGTGGTTCTATGTGCCGGGGCACGAGTTCCCGCGGACGCTGGGGCACTTCAACTTCTGGCCGCTGGTCCCCGACACGCTGGCCCCGCGCAACGGCGCGCCCTGGCCGGAGCTGCTGGAGCCGGGCCAGGTGATGGACGAGATGGACCAGCTCTTCGCCGATTCGAGCTTCCCGGTCCGCCAGCTCAATCACCCGTACAGCGCCTCCAAGCTGGGCCGGGATCAGGGCTTCCTGCGGGCGATCGACTACGACCCGAACACGCCCATCACCGGCGGCACCACCTTCGCCGCAAACGTCCTGGCCCGCACGCCGGGCACCGTGCACCCGAACCTGGACTGGAACGTCCAGGAGGTGATGAGCGGCGCCTCGCGGGCCGACTGGCTGCGGTACCGGGCGCTCTGGTTCTCGCTTCTGTCGCAGGGGTTCATCCGGACCGGCACCGCCAACAGCGACTCGCACAGCCTGGCGGTCGAGCGCATCGGCTACCCGCGGAACCTGATCTGGGGCCAGCGCGACAACACCACCTTCGACGTTCAGTCGTTCGACCAGGCCGTGCTGGCGGGCCACGTCGAGGGGACCAACGGACCGGTCCTGGACGTCAGCATCAAGGACAGCAACGGCACCTATCGGCCGGACCACAACCCCATCGCCGTGCAGCCCGACGCCGGCCTGCAAGTGAACGTCACAGCCGCCCCCTGGATCCCGGTCGACGAGGTGCGGTTCTTCGTCAACGGCAAGCTGGCGGGCAGGGCCAGCGTGACCCAGCCGGCGCAGCCCAATCCGTTCAGCACGCAGCCGATCACTTACATGAGCCAGCGCTTCCCGCTCTCGACGCTGCTCACGTCTCCGGGCGACGCCTGGCTGGTCGTCGAAGCGGGGATGAGCCAGGACACGCCGCCCGACACCGACGGCGACGGGCTGCCCGACCTGCTCGACAGTGACATCCCGACCCGCCCAGGGGACGTGAACGACCGGCGGTTCGACCTGGAGGCGATCGCGCCGGGGGTCTGGCCGACGGCGTTCTCGAACCCGTTCTTCATCGACGCCGACGGCGACGGGCAGTGGACGCCCCCGGGGCTTCAGTGACGAGCAGGTTCGGTGGGCTGGCGCTCGCCTTCGCGATGCTGGCGATCGGCAGCGGTCAGGCGCGCGCCCAGACGGCAGCCTGTGGCGCGGCCTTCGACGCCGCGACCAACCCGCTGGCCGGGGGCACCACCAACTTCACGCCGGCGGACTTCGGCACGATCCCCGAGGTCTGCCCGGCGGCGGAGGCCTGGCTGCGCCTGCGCGGCGAGCTGGTTGACGCCAGCGGCGCGCCCGACTTTTTTGGCCGGGTGATTGGCAGCGCCACGGTCCACGCCCGCCGCCCCGTCACCAGCCGGAGCTGGGTCTCGCTGTCGATCGACGCGCTCGACGTCCGCTACGTGAACAACGCCGGCCTGGCCACCACCAGCCCCTCGTTCGGGCCGGCGACCATCGGCTTTCACTGGAACACCCTCGACCGCCCGCGTGGGGCGCTGACCATCTACGGCCGGGCGCTGCTCCCGATCGACACGGCGCGCCAGGGGGTCGAGGCTGGGCTCGAGGCGGGGGTGTCGGCCCGGGCGACGCTTCGCCACCGCCTGGCGATCGACGGCGGGGTCGCGCTGTTCGCGCCTGTCGACGTGACCGCCGGGCAGGCCCACGGGCGGCTCCGGACGAGCTTCCTGGCCGAGGGGTGGTGGTCGGCCTCGCCGCGGTTCGCCGTCCTGGTTGGGGTGGGCACGATGCTGGATCTGGCGCCGGCGGCCGACCTGATCGCGCTGGTGCCGCGCGTGGGCCTGCGCGGCGCCGTGGGGCGTCATCACCTCTGGCTGGCTTTCCTGGCCGAGGCCCCGGTGGCCGGCTACGACCCGACCAACCTCGTCGCCAGCGGGTTCCTGGGCTGGTCCCCCTGAAGCGTCTCCGGTCCAGCCAGATTCTCTTGCCCAAAGGTCCGAGATCGATATACTTCCGCGCTCTCCGTCATGCCCAAGATCAAGATGAAGTCGAACAGCAGCGCGAAGAAGCGCTTCAAGCTGACCGCCAACGGGCGGATCAAGCGGAAGAAGGCTTACCTGCGCCACAACTTGACCTCCAAGACGACGTCCGCGAAGCGCAAGCTGCGCCGCGGGGGCTACATCAGCAAGACTCAGGAGCATCAGGTGAAAGCCATGCTCCCTTACGCCTAACAGGGACACGTCATGCCGCGCGCAAAAGGTGGTTACAAGTCTCGTCAACGCCGCAACCGGATCCGCAAGCACGCCAAGGGATTCCGGGGAGGGCGCTCCAAGCTCTGGAAGGCCGCAGTTGAAGCCGTCCACCGCAAGTGGCGGTACGCCTGGTTCCACCGCCGCAAGCGCAAGCCCGACTTCCGCGGTCTGTGGATCGTCCGTATCAACGCCGCCGCGCGCGACCTGGGGATCTCGTACTCCAAGCTGATCGCGGCGCTCGACAAGGCCAACGTGGCGCTGGACCGCAAGATCCTCTCGGACCTGGCGATCAGCGACCCGGCCGCGTTCAAGAAGGTCGTCGAGACCGCGCAGGCCGCCGCCTAGCGGCGGGCGGGCTGGCGACCGAGACGCGCGACGGACCACGGCGCGTGGGCAGCGCGGAGACGAAGCCGGTCGGTGGCGAGCTGGTCGCCGAGCTGGATCGCTTGGCGGCGGAGTTCGCCGCCGAGATCGGCGGGCTGGCGACGGAGCAAGAGATCCGTCTGGCCCAGGCGCGATACCTGGGCAAGAAGGGGAAGCTCGCCGAGCCGATGAAGACGCTGGGGCGGCTGCCGCCCGAGGCGCGTCCGGCCGTCGGCGAGGCGGCCAACCGGGCCAAGAACGCCATCGAGGGGGCCGTGGCCGCGCGGCTGGCCGCCCTGGACGAGGCGGAGCTGGCCGAGGACCTGGCCCGCGTCGTCGACGTCACGCTGCCCGGACGCGGGCGGCCGCTTGGGACGCTGCACCCGCTCACGCTGGTCCGCCGCGAGATCGAGCAGATCTTCCTGGGCATCGGCTTCGAGGTCCGCACCGGTCCCTGGATCGAGACCGAGTGGAACAACTTCGACGCGCTCAACACGCCGCCCGATCACCCCGCGCGCGACATGCAGGACACCTTCTTCGTCGAGGGGGGGCGGATCCTGCGCTCGCACACCTCACCGGTGCAGATCCGGACGATGCTGGCCGGCCCACCGCCGGTCCGGATCATCGCGCCGGGGAACGTCTTCCGCCGCGACGACGACGCGACCCACACGCCCATGTTCCCGCAGATGGAGGGGCTGCTGGTCGACAAGCAGGTCTCGTTCGCCGAGCTCAAGGGGACGCTGCTGCACTTCGTGCATCGGTTCTTCGGGCCGGGCCTGGGCATCCGCCTGCGCCCCAGCTACTTCCCGTTCACCGAGCCGTCGGCCGAGGTCGACGCCGCCTGCTACCTGTGCGAGGGCGGCACCAAGCTGGGGGCGCGACAGTGTCGCCTCTGCAAGGGGAGCGGCTGGATCGAGATCGGGGGCGCCGGCATGGTGCACCCGAACGTCTTCCGAGCCGTCGGCTACGACCCGCAGGCCATCTCGGGCTTCGCGTTCGGGGTGGGGCTGTCGCGCATGGCGATGCTGAAGTACGGGGTCGACGACCTCCGGTCGTTCTACGAGCACGACGTCCGTTTCCTCGGGCAATTCCGGTGATCTAGGCGGGGAACGTGAAGATCTCCTTCAACTGGTTGCGCGAGCTGGTCGACCTCAAGCCCGGGGTCACGGCCGACAGCGTCTCGGAGAAGCTGTCGCTGGCGGGGCTCGAGGTCGAGTCGATCGAGCGACGTGGCCGCGACCTGTCGGGCGTGCTCATCGCCGAGGTGCGGGGCAAGCGGTCGCACCCGGGCGCCGACACGCTGACGCTGGTCCGGCTGGTGGCGGGCGGCGCCGAGGAAGAGGTGGTCTGCGGCGCTCCCAACGTGCCGGCCCCCGGCGGCAAGGTCGCCTGGGCCCCGCCCGGCGCGACGCTGCCGGGCGGCCGCAAGCTCGACCGGCGCGAGATCCGGGGCGTCAGCTCGCCCGGCATGATCTGCAGCGAGGTCGAGCTGGGGATCGGCGAGGAGGCCGACGGGATCCTGATCCTGCCGGCCGACGCGCCGGTCGGGGCCGATCTGGCCCGCCACGCCGGCCTGCTCGACGAGGTGCTGGAGGTGAACGTCACGCCGAACCGGCCCGACGCGCTCTCCCACGCCGGCATCGCGCGCGAGGTGGCCGCGCTGTTCGAGACCACCTGGCGCCTGCCGCCGCCTGACGAAGTCGCCCACATCCCGCTGCCGCAGGGGCGGGGGATCGACGTCGACATCCGCGATCCCGTGGCTTGCCCGCGCTACGCCGCCCGCTTCGTCCTGAACCTGAAGGTCGGGCCCAGCCCGCTGTGGATGCGGGTGCGCCTGGCTGCCTGCGGGGTGCGCGCGATCTCGAACCTGGTCGACGTCACGAACTACGTGATGCTGGAGACCGGCCACCCGCTGCACGCGTTCGACCTGGACCGGCTGCGCGGGGGCGTGCAGATCCGGCGTGCCTCGCGGGGCGAAAAGATGCGCACCCTGGACGGCGTCGAGCGGCCGCTGCAGGAGTCAGACATCGTCATCGCCGACGGCACCGGCCCCATCGCGCTGGCCGGCGTGATGGGCGGCGCCGAGAGCGAAGTGTCGGCCGCCACCACGGCCGTGCTGCTGGAGGCCGCGACCTTCGACCCGCGATCCATCCGCCGGACCTCCAAGCGGCTGGGCTTGCGCAGCGAGGCTTCGCACCGGTTCGAGCGCGGCGTCGACCCCAACGGCATTCCCTACGCCGGCAAGCGCGCAGCGGCGCTGCTGGCGCGTCTGGGCGGCGGTTCGGTGGCGGGGGAGGGGATCGACCGCCACCCGCAGCAGCACCTCCCGCGGCCGGTGACGCTGTCGGCGGGCGGCCTGACGCGGCTGGCGGGCTTCGAGATCCCGCTGGCGACGGCGGCCGCCAAGCTGGCGGCCATCGGCATCGCAACCGCGCCCGAGGGGGCCGACAAGCTGGTCGCGACCGTTCCGACCTTCCGCCCCGACATCGCCATCGAGGAGGACCTGGTCGAGGAGGTCATGCGGCTGGTCGGCTACGATCGCGCGCCGGCGCGGCTGCCTCAGGGCAGCGGCACGCCGTCCCCCAGCCCCGAATCGACCGCCGATCGCGCCCGGGACGCGCTGGCAGCGCTGGGGCTGTCCGAGGTGGTGAGCTGGGGCTTCGTGCCGCGCGGCTGGCTGACCGCGCTGGGGGCGCCCCTGGACGACGGCATCGCGGTGAAGAACCCGATCTCGGCCGACTACGAAGTGATGCGGACGTCGCTGTTGCCCGGCCTGGTCGACGCCGCCCGTCGCAACCTGGCCCGCAGCGTGCCGGACGTCGGGCTGTTCGAGGTGGGGCCGGTGGTGCGCCGGGCGCCGGAATCCAAAGCCGACCCGAAGGAAGCGCCCCTGGAGGCGACCTACGCGGGCGCCGTGCTGCTGGGCAAGCGCGCCGGTTGGTTGCGCCGGACCGAGCCGGTCGACTTCACCGACGCCAAGCTGGTCGCGCTGGAGCTGCTCCGATCGCTCGGCGTGGTCGAGCCGCGGTTCCGGCCGGCGTCCGGCCGCCTCCTGCACCCGGGCGTCGGGGCGGAGATTCGCCTGGGGGGCCAGGACGACAGAGTCATCGGGCAGGTCGGCGAGATTCACCCGCGGCTGCGCAAGACGCTGGGCCTGGATGAGCCTGCGTTCTATGTCGAGGTCCTGCTGGAGGGGGCGCTGGGCGCTCGGGGGGCGGTGCGCAGCGTGGCGCCGCCACGGTTCCCGGCCTCGACCCGCGACATCTCTTTCTGGATCGACGCCGGCGTGCCGGCCGACGAGCAGCGCGCGCTGCTGGCCTCGGGCAGCGAGCCGCTGCTGCGCGAGCTGGCGGTGATCGAGGACTACCGCGACCCGCGCTACGCGCCCGCCGGCAAGAAGGGGATGCTCTGGACGCTGACCTATCGGGCCGACGACCGGACGTTGACCGACACCGAGGTCGACGCGGCGCATGCCCGGATCGTGGCTTCTCTCAAAAGCGCCCCCTCGGTGCAGCTCCGCCAGTAGCCTTTCACCCCCCGGCTTTCCAGGAGACCCGCTTCGGTGGTATAGAAGCAGACGGTCATGACGAAGGCGGACATCGTCGAAAACGTCTACGAGAAGGTTGGTGGGTTCTCGAAGAAGGAGGCCGCCGAGATCGTCGAGACCGTGTTCGACACGATCAAGGAGACGCTCGAGCGCGGAGAGAAGATCAAGATCTCCGGCTTCGGGAACTTCGTCGTGCGCGACAAAAACGCGCGGGCCGGGCGAAACCCGCAGACCGGTCAAGAGATCACGATCAGCGCCCGACGCGTGCTGACCTTCAAGCCCAGCCAGGTCCTGAAGAACGTCCTCAACGGATAACCCGCGGAGTGCCCCGCCGTGGCTCAGACAGGCCGGACGCTTCAGGGATCCCCGAAAAAGCCTTCTTCAAGATCGGTGAGGCGGCGCGGCTGGTGGGCGTGAAGCCCTACGTGCTGCGCTACTGGGAGACCGAGTTCCGCTCGCTACGGCCCCAGAAGACCAAGTCGCAGCAGCGCCTGTACCGGCGCAGCGACGTCGAGCTGCTGCTGAAGATCCGCCACCTGCTCTACGACAAGCGCTACACGATCGAGGGCGCGCGCACCCGCCTGCGCGGCGAAGGCCACAGCGAGGATCCCGTTCCCGTCCCCCCTGCCGCGCCCCCCGAAATCGCGCCCGAGACCCTACGAAAGATCAAGCAAGGTCTCCAGGATCTGATACGTATCTGCGCGGAGTAAAACCCAAACCCAATTGTCGCGGGGCGTGGCGCAGCCTGGTTAGCGCACCTGTCTGGGGGACAGGGGGTCGCTGGTTCAAATCCAGTCGCCCCGACAAACGATCTCAGAACACGAGGACGGCCGAGACGATCGTCCGCTGTTCGCTCGACGCCACCTTCTGGTTGAAGCTCGCCGTCGACGCCCTGACCAACTGGGACGTCGGTGGGATGCTGGGGTTCGAGTTCTGAGACCGGGGCGATCCGCGCTATAAGCGGCCATGACCGACCGGCCGCTGATCCTGCTGACGAACGACGATGGAGTGTCGGCGCCGGGGATCCAGACGCTGCGGGCGTCGCTGGCGGACGTGGGCGAGGTGATCGTCACCGCGCCCGATCGCGAGCGGAGCGCGACCTCGCACTCGATCTCGCTCGACCGGCCGCTGCGGGTGGACGAGATCGAGCCGGGGGTGTTCTCGATCGACGGCACCCCGGTCGACTGCGTGTACCTGGGGCTCCACCACCTGGTGCCGCGGCGGCCCGCGCTGGTGGTCTCGGGGATCAACGACGGGTTCAACCTGGGCTCGGACGTCTTCTACTCGGGGACCGTGGCCGGCGCGGTCGAGGGGGCGCTCCGCGGGGTTCCGGCGCTGGCGGTCTCGCTGGAGCGGCGCCGGCCGCAGGACTTCTCGCACGCGGCCGGGTTCGCGCGCGCGCTGGCGGCCGAGATCATTCGCCGCGGTCCGGGGGCGCTGCCGGACGCCTCGCTGCTCAGCGTGAACGTGCCGCCCGGCCCGATCGCCGGGTACCGCGTGACGTTCCTCGGCCGCCGCGTCTATCGCGATCAAGTCGAGGCGCGCCGCGATCTCCGCGGTCGCTCCTACTACTGGATCGGCGGCCCGGAGGAGCACGCCACCGATCTTCCCGGTTCGGACCTGACCGCC
This sequence comes from Polyangia bacterium, assembly GCA_035578045.1. Lineage (GTDB taxonomy): Bacteria > Myxococcota_A > Polyangia > Fen-1088 > Fen-1088 > JADGRB01. The sequence goes on from DATJWP010000060.1 coordinate 33,223, forward strand.
GTGCGGGCCGGCCTGGCGTCGGTGACGCCGCTCGGGCTCGACCTGACTCATGCGCGCCTCCTGGGTGAGCTGGTCGGCTGGCGCGTGGGTAATTTCGTGCACGAGGCTATCGAACGCGCTAGAAGTTAGCCCAACGACCGCCGGCCGGCTGCCAGGTGGTCTGACCATGGAAGCGGGCTGACATGGAAAATCGTCTGGTGGAGGCGCGGCGTGAAATGGTGGTCGAACAGCTCGCGCATCGTGGGATCCGCGATCCGCGGGTGCTGGGCGCCATGGGCGCGGTGCCGCGCCATCTGTTCGTAGACACGGATTTGCAGGCGGTCGCCTACGAAGATCGCCCGCTGCCGATCGGCCAGGGGCAGACGATCTCGCAGCCCTACATGGTGGCCCGCGCCACCGAGCTGGCCGCGCCGGGGCCGACCGAGCGCGCGCTGGAGGTGGGGGCCGGCTCCGGCTACCAGGCGGCCGTGCTGGCCCAGCTCTGCGCCGAGGTCTACGCCGTCGAGATCCTGCCCGCGCTCGCGGCCCGCGCGCGCCGGGTCCTGGCCGAGATCGGCGCCGCCAACGTCACGGTCGAGTGCTTCGACGCCAGCGGCGGCTGGCCCGCGCACGCCCCCTACGACCTCATCATCGTCTCGGCGGGCGCGCCGCGCGTCCCGGCGATGCTGGCCGATCAGCTGGCCGACGGCGGGCGGCTGGTGATCCCGATCGGCGGCACCGACGACCAGGTGCTCGCGCTGATCCGGCGCTCGGGCGACGAGTTCACGACGTCGTACGACACGCGCTGCCGATACGTGGACCTCCTGGGCCGATTCGGTGTCGGTGGCGGCGCGCCGGCCGCCTGAGACGATCGTCCGGGCCGCGCTCCTGACCGCCGCGCTGCTGGTGTGCGCCTGCCGGACGTCGCGCCCGCCCATGCACCCGGAGGGGCTGGCGGGACAGTGGGTGACGGTGGCGGAAGGGGAGACGCTGGATACGCTGGCCCGCCGAGCCGGTGTGCCGCCCGAGGACCTGCTGGAGGCGAACGGCCTGTCCGGGCCGTCGCAGATTCACCCGGGCATGACGATCTTCCTGCTGCAGGCGGCGCCCGCGGTCGCGGCGGCGCCGGTCGACCCCAACCGGCCGCCCTCCCTGCGCTGGCCGCTGACCACCATCGCCGTCACCGTCGGCTCGCCGTTCGGCGCCCGCTGGGGCAAGCCGCACGAGGGGATCGATCTTCCGGCGCCCGTCGGAACGCCGGTCTTCGCCGCCGCCGACGGCACCGTGGTCTACTCCGGCCATGGCATCCGGGGATACGGCAACCTGATCGTCATCAAGCACACCGGCGATCTGCTGACGGTCTACGCGCACAACTCCGCGCTGCTGGTGTCGCAGGGGCAGCCGGTCCGGGCCGGCGACCGGATCGCGCTGGTCGGCCAGAGCGGCCACGCGACCGGCCCCCACTTGCACTTCGAGGTGCGAAGCGGGCAAATTCCCATAGACCCCATGCCCTACCTGCCACGACTGCCATGACCTCCGCCGACGACCCACGCATCGAGCTGCTGCGGGCCCGGGTCCGCGACATCCAGGACTTCCCCAAGAAGGGAATCTTGTTCCGCGACCTGACGCCCTTGATGGCCGACGCCTCGGCGTTCCGCCAGACGATCGACCTCCTGGGCGAGCGCATCGCCGGCCACAAGCCCGAGCTGATCGTGGCCATCGAATCGCGCGGGTTCATCTTTGGCGCGCCGGTCGCGGCGGCGCTGGGGATCGGCTTCGTGCCGGTCCGCAAGCCCGGCAAGCTCCCGCATCGGACGACCAAGCGCACCTATGCGCTCGAGTACGGCACCGACGCGCTCGAGATGCACGCCGACGCCATCGTGGCGGGGGCGCGCGTCGCCCTGGTCGACGATCTGCTCGCGACGGGGGGAACGGCCGGCGCCACCATCGAGCTGGTGCGGGAGATGGGCGGGACTGTCGGCGTGGCGGCCTTCGTCATCGAGCTCGGTTTTCTCTCGGGACGCGAGCGGCTGGCCTCCGAGAGCACGGAGTCCTTGATCGTCTACGGGTAGTACGGGGAGCGCTCCGCCAGCTCAAGCAGCAAAGGCGTCGAGCCGATTGGAGTGTGACGATGAGCACTCCGCTGAGGGCCACTTCGCTTCTCGCGACGCTGCTGGCCACGCTGGTGGTCGGAACTGGCGCCCAGGCACAATGGCGCCAGCGGCGCGGCGTCGTGCCTCCACCTCCGGGCACCGGCCGCTTGCGCAACGCAGCTCAGGGTCTGTGCCTGGACGTGGACGGTTGGGCGGCCCGGAAGAGCTCCAACGTCCTGCTGTGGGACTGCAACGAAGACCCCGACCAGGTCTGGACCTTCGCGCCGACCGGCGAGCTGAGAAACACGCTGAACGGCACCTGTCTGGACGCCGCCGGTTACGACGGAGTCCAGGGGGCCAACGTCGACATCTACCGCTGCGAGAGCCTGGACGATCAACGCTGGACGCTCATCCCACGGGGCCACGGCACCTTCGAGCTGCACAACAACAAGCGCGGGCTGTGCCTGGACGTCAGCGGTCGGGCGGGCGCTCGAGGCGACAACGTGCTGCTCTGGGCTTGCGACGGCGGCGCCGACCAGCTCTGGAGCTTCGAATCGCACCCCCCCGCGCCCCCGCCGCCGCGCCCGGTGCGTCCGTCGCAACCACCGGAGCCGCCGGAGCTGCGTGAGATGCCGGTGCCGCCTCCGCCGCCACCAGCCCCACAACCACCACCACCGCGGGCGATGGAGGAGGGAAGCTTCCGCGCGCTCGTCGCCGCGGTGCGGAATGAGGGCTTCTCCGAGCGACAGGTGGCGATCGTTCAGCAGGCGGCCACGCGCAATTTCTTCCGGGTGGGGCAGCTCAAGGCGCTGATCGAGCTCGTCTCCTTCTCGGCCACCAAGCTGAGCGTGCTGGAGATCGGGGCCCCGCGCCTGGTGGATCCCGAGAACGCGTTCGCGCTGTACGACGCCTTCACCTTCAGCGCCGACAAGGAGAAGGCGCAGGAGATCCTGCGCCGCAACGGCATCTGACCGGTCCGCCGGGGTCGTTCGGGCTGGCCCTCGGCCCGGCACTCTGATCAAATCCGGGCATGGCCGTCGATTCGTCCGCGCGCGGCAGGTTCGCGCCCAGCCCGACAGGACGCCTGCACCTGGGGAACGCCCGGACGGCGCTGCTGGCCTGGCTGGACGCGCGGGCGGGGGGCGGCGCCTTCGTCATGCGCGTCGAGGATCTGGACCGGGCGCGCGTGCTGGCGGGGGCCGAGGCGCAGCAACTGGACGACCTGCGCTGGCTGGGGCTGGACTGGGACGAAGGGCCGGACGCCGGCGGCCCGTTTGCGCCCTACCGCCAGAGCGAACGCGTCGGGCTCTACGACGCGGCCGTCGATCGTCTGCTGGCGGCCGGACGGGCGTTCCTCTGCGCCTGCTCGCGCGCGGACGTGGCCCGCGCCGCCACCGCGCCGCACGACGGGGAGAACGACGAGCCGCGCTACCCGGGCACCTGCCGCGGCCGCGACCCGTCCGAGGTGCGAGCGCGGGCCGCTGCGCAGGGCCGCGCGCCGGCCGTCCGTTTCGCGGGGCGCGACCAGCGGGTGGCATTCGCCGACGAGCTCCGCGGACCGACGGAGGGCCCGGTGGACGACTTCGTCCTGCGGCGGGCGGACGGCACCGCCGCCTACCAGCTGGCGGTCGTCGTCGACGACGCCGCCATGCAGATCGCTCGGGTGGTGCGGGGCGACGATCTGCTGCAGTCGACGCCGCGGCAGATCGCGCTCGGTCGGGCGCTGGGGCTGCCGATCCCGGCGTTCGCCCACGTGCCGCTGGTCCTCACGCCGGGCGGCGAGCGCCTGGCCAAGCGCACGCGCCCGGCGTCGCTGAAGTCACTGCGCGACGCGGGAGTCCGCCCCGACACGCTCGTGGGCGCGCTGGCCGCGTCGGCCGGCCTGAGCGACGGCGCGCCGGCGGCCGCAGGGGAGCTGGTGTCCGGCTTCAGGCTCGCCAGGATTCGCCCCGAGCCGGCGACCGTCGACCTCGATCAGGTCACGAAGACCAGCGGGTAGAGCGCGCGCGAGGCCGCTTCGATCTCGGCGATCACGACAGCGGGCGCGTCCAGGATGGCCGCCTTGCCGGCGGCGATGTGGGCCGCCACGTCGTCCTCGAGCGCGGGCGGCAGCTCGTCCTCGTCCAGCACCCGCAGGCGCCCGTCCGGCGTCGCGAGCACGTCGACGACCAGGTCGCGCCACTCCAGCCGCTCGCCCGAGATCCGGGTCCGGTCGCAGATGTTGAAGTAGAGGCCCAGCGTGCGCCCGCCCGCGTCGACCCAGTGATAGACGTTGTAGAAGCGGTCGCGCCAGAAGTGGCCGAAGCTGATGGTCCCGGCGGGCAGGTCGACCCCGTGCACCAGCATCGGCTCGCGGGCGATCCAGAGCACGACGACGTGGCGTTCGTCGCCGGCGAGCCTGGTGCAATCGAAGCGCTTCTCGACGCCGGCCAGCGTCCTCTTGATCTCCAGGATCGGCTTCAGGGAGCGCACATGGCGACCATGGCGCGTTGCTGATCCTCGGCCACCTTGCGGGCCTCGGCGACCTTGCGCGCGATGCCAGCCGCCGAGCAGACGAACGGGTCGGTCCCCACGTAACTGCCCGAGGCGTTGTAGGCGGCCCCGCGGTCGCGCGAGCAGAAGGCCTTGTCGGGGCAGGGGGCGCAGGCTGCGTAGTCGGTCACACGCAGCCCGCGGATCTGCTGGAACACCGGCGAGCCGCGCCAGATCTCGCCGAACGGCTGGCGCCGGATGTTACCGGCCGACCAGGGGACCGACACGCAGGGGAACACCTGGCCGCGGGCCGAGATGGCGCAGTTGCCGCGCGCGCAGTTGCAGGGGAAGCTCGCCTCGTCACTGGGGCGGTTCCCGCTGGGCGCCAGGTCGGCCAGCGGGCCGCGATAGAGGGCCGCCAGCTCCTCCTCGGTCACGCGCATGGCCAGGCTGCCGTCCGTGCCGTCGTGGCGGGCCGTGATCGTCAGGTCGATGAGCGTGGGCAGCCCGCGCGCGGCCGCTAGCTCGCGCATCGCGGCCACCTCGTGCACGTTCGGGCGCATCACGATCAGCTTCAGCCGGACCGAGACCCGCTGCCCGCGCAGGCGATCCACGCCGTCCAGCGTCCGCCGCCAGGAGCCGCGCACCTGCGTGATCCCGTCGTGCACCTCGGGCGAAGCGCCGTAGAGGCTGATGCTGACGCCCAGCAGGTTGCGGTAGCTGGCCAGCCGCGCCGCCATGCCCGGCCTCAGCAGCGTCCCGTTCGACAGCAGCTGCACGGCGAAACCCAGCTCGCTCGCCCGATCCAGCACGGGGAACAGGTGCGGGGAGCTCAGGACCTCGCCGCCGGTCAGCGACAAGAAAAGGCAGCCCGCCTCGCGCAGCTCGCCCATCACGCGGAAGATCTCGTCCAGCGACAGCTCGGGCTCGGCCTCGGCGCCGTCGTGGCAGGCCGGCCCGCGGGTGTCGCGGTCGAAGTTGTAGCAGTGCAGGCAGCGGATGTTGCAGCGCAACGTCAGCTCCAGCGAGACGTTGAGGGGGATCATCCGCGCGTAGGCCTGCGCCTGCAGGTGGCCGACCACCGCGTGGTCGCCCGCGGGCACCATCAACGCGTCATCGGCGCAGATGGACCCCTCACCCGACATCAATCCGCTCCGCCGGCGGCCAGGAGGCCCTTGTCGCGCAGGGCCCCCAGCATCTCCTGGACGGCGCCGCGCACCTCGCCGGCCGGGGCGTCGTACTCCTCGGCCAGCGCCGCGGTCAGATCCTCGACCGAGCGCGGCGAGGCCAGCAGCTCCCAGATGCGCGCCGCCGTCTCGTTCAGCAGATGCACCTCGCGGCTGCGCGGGTCGACCACGATGGTCTCCTCGTCCAGCTTCTGGTGCGGCACGCCCGGGTCGCGCGCGTAGATCATCGCCCCGCCATCCTCAGCACCGGCAGCGCCACCATGGACCCGAGCTTCGACGAGAGGAACGAGAGCGACGCCAGCCCGGAGAGCCGCTCCGAGAGCGGCAGCCGGCGCCCGTCGCGGGCCCGCACCTCGACGCGGCCCAGGATCTCACCCGAGGCGCGCCGCTGGTTCCCGGCGCGGTGGCAGACCAGCGTGTCGTCGTCGGGGGTGGCCCCCGGGACCCAGGAGACGACCACGTCGTCGTCGGAAAGCTGGGCGCCGTTGGGCGCCTCGACCGACAGCGAGTCGCCGCTCTTCAGCCAGTCGCCGGCGCCACGCGGGCGGAACACGTAGGAGCGCTGCTTGCGCAGCAACGCGCGGAACTCGGAGATCAGCTCGCGCGCGTTCGCGGGCGGCACCGGGCGCGTGACCTCGGGCCCCAGGTGCGGCGCCAGCTTGCGGAACACGGCGGGCGTCGGCGCGGCGCGCGTCAGCCCCGCCTGCACCGAGCGAACCTCGGCGCACAGCTGGAGCGCGACCTTCAGGCATCGTTCGACCGAAGCGCGATCGATCGCGAACGACATGAAGCAGCCGAGCAGGCGCAGGGTGGCGTCCGATGACGTGATGGGCGTCATCGCCACCTCGCGCGTCTGGGTCAGGAACGCAACGGTGCGCAGCGGCCAGCTGCGCGTCGAGATCCCGCCGCGCGCAAAGTCGCCCCAGAACGGCGTTCCGAACACGCGCCAGCCGTCGTCCATCCGCCGCACGGCGACGATCTCGTCGGACAGCACGTCGTCGGCGTCGGGAGCCTTGCGCGCCAGCGTGGTCTTCCCGGCGCCGCTCTGTCCGGGAAACACGACGCCCACCGAGGCGTGGCGCAGGCCGCAGCCGTGGATGAGCAACCCACCGATCCTGGGCAGGAGCGTCGCGAAGATGACCCGCAGCACCGTATCGACGGCGAACGGGCTCATCTCGCAGCGGCCGGCGCCGTGGTAGCTGACGCGTCCGCCGCGCCCGCTCCGGCCGGCCAGGCGGACGTCGAAGTCCCAGCGGGTGGCGGCGATCCGGCGCCCCGCCAGGTCGACCGTCAGCGGGTGTGACTCGGTCTCCCGGTAGCGGCGCGCGACCGCAGCCCGCGACGGGGGCAGAGGGACCGGAAGCATCTCCAGCGCGACGACGAAGTCGCGCGCGACCTGGCTGGCGGCCGGCAGCTCGAACGCCCCATACCGCGCGTGCAGCTGTTCCCAGAACACCGGCAGCGCCCCCGAGATGTCCAGCTCGCCGACGACTCCCCCGATCGAGAGCAGGAGGCGGTTCGTATGGGTCTGCTTGGGGGTCACGACAACTTCGGGAACTGTTCGCATCCTTCGACGCCGGGGCCGTTCTTGCCGCAGGCCAGGCTGTTCGATTCGAACAGCCTGCCGCTGCGGATCCGGGGCCGCTGCCAGGCCTTCTTGCCTGGACGTGCGGGTTTGCGAGGGGTCTTGTCTGCCACGTTGTACCGGAGCTCCTATTCCACTTTGCCTAGCGCGTCGCGGGCGGCCAGCCGCACAGCCTCGGCGGTGTCTTTGCTGCGCGCGCGCCGCAGCTCTGCCGCCGCCACCGCGCCGGCGCCGCCCAGCTCGCCCAGGCCCCAGGCCGCGTTCTGGCGAACGTAGGGACTGGCGTCGGCCAGCAGCTGCTGGAACAGCGTCGCCTCCCCGGCGTTCTTCAGCTTGCCCAGCACCCGGGTCGAGAAGGCGCGGACGCGCTCGTTCTCGTCGCTCCGGGCGCTCTTCTCCAGCGCTTCACGATAGCGGGCCGGACGCGAGCGGAAGTCCATGTCCAGCGCGATCACCGTCGCGGCGTCCTTGGTCAGGATCGCGGCTCGCCAGCGCATCATCGCGTCCTCTACCTGATGCGCCGCCTGCTCCGGGGTTTCGGGCGGCGGGGGAGGTTGGGGCGTGTTCGAGAACGGGCGGGTCGAGAAGCCTGCGAACCGGTCGCTCTCGGCCACGTCGGCGGCGCGGAAGTGGCTGTGGGAGCCGTGCCGCAGGGCGACCAGCGCCCCACCTGCGATCGCGACCAGCGATCCAGCGACGACCCACCGAATGTCCCCCTTAGACATGAGTGGAGTTCCAATAGTTTATCGTGGCGCGACCCAATGACACAATTTTGGCTCGGACGCGCGAGCCCGTACCCTTCACCCTGTGCATCGTCGGTTGGGTACGGGACTTGAAGGGGATGGATTCCGGTGGGTTCGTGCTACAACGGCCCGGGCCGGCCCCGTAGCTCAGGTGGATAGAGCGGCGGTTTCCTAATTCGGTCGGCGTGAGCGCTGGCATCCAATGTAGCGCTCACGCCCGCACAATCTCGCCCGAACCTGAGCCAGCGCGAGCATGGATGAGCGCTGGAAAGCGCCTTCAGGCGGTGCGCTTTGGTGCAGCTGAGGTGCAGCGGGGTGCGGGCCGAGCAGCTCGGGATCATGGAGGGCAGGGCGCCGCTTCCCCCCGAAACCCGCGCCTGACGTAGCCACTGCGCCTCCAGCGAGCGCGGAAGCCCGCGGCCGAGCGCCCGAGCCGACCGCCCGAGATCGCCTTACAGAGCGCAAG
>DATJWP010000061.1:0-72384 GCA_035578045.1 Polyangia bacterium
GCTTCTGCCCCACGGCCGTCCGGGCGAGCCTGGGGTTCATCTTTCGATCGAGCGACGCGCTCGGATTCCGGGTGACGGCAACCGTCGTGGCGCCCCTGGCCCGTCCCGAGTTCGTGGTCGACGGGACCAGTGACGTCTTCCAGGCGTCTCCAGTCGCAGGCCGCCTCGACGCCGGTCTGGAGCTGAGATTCTAGCCCCACTTTTCCTGAACGGATTTCGCCGGCCACGAACACCAGAGACCAGGACGCCGTGCCTTGAAGCTGGTTCGGGACCATCGCCAGGAACCTGCGGAGCCGTCCGGCGGCACGCCGCCCGGGCCGAGCCTGTTCGACGACGTCTATGTCCAGCATTTTGGATTCGTCTGGCGCTGCCTGCGTGGCCTGGGGGTCCCGCAGGCAGCGCTGGACGACGCTGCCCAGGACGTGTTCCTGGCCGTGCACCGGCAGCTCGGGCGGTTCCGCGGCGAGGCGGGGATCCGGACCTGGCTCTATGGCATCGCGCGCCATATCGCCTCCAACCATCGCCGCCGCGACCGCCGCAAGATGGCGCCCCTGGAGCCGCTGGACCCCGATACCGTGGCACGCGATCCCGATCCGCTGCAGCGCGCCGCGGACGCGCAAGCCGCCTCCTTCATTGAACAGTTCCTTGCCAAGCTGGATACCAAGAAGCGAGAAGTGTTCCTGCTGGCCATGATCGAAGAGATGACGATCCCGGAGGTCGCGGCCGCGCTGTCGATTCCGCTCAACACCGCCTACACCCGTTTTCGACGGGTACGGGCCGAGTTCCACCGCGCGCTCGCGCGCGTCCAACATGCCGCACGCTGACGACACCGAGATCGCCGAAGCCCTGGAGCGGGCGCGCCGGGGGCTGTCGCCCGGCCCCGGTGACCTGGAACGGGTGCGCCGTGGGCTGGAGGCCGCCTTTCGCGCGCCGGTGCCGCGCGCTCCGGAGGCGCCGCCGGCTCCGAGCGCCTGGCGTCTCCTGGCGCGGCGGCTCGCGCTGGCGAGCGCGCTGACCGGCACAGGCGCGGCCGTCGGGTACTGGGCCGGCCGCCGCGCGGAGCGCCGCGAGATCGCGTCCACCCTTCCGGCGGCGCACGCCACGCCGATCGCCGCGCCGGCGGCGCGCACCGAGGCGCCGCCCGTCGAGGAGCCGGCTCTGCCGCGGCAGAACACCGAGGCGCACCGGGACGAGCGGCATCGCCACGCAGACATTGTCAGCCCGCCGAAGACCGACGCCGAGTCGCTGGCCGCCGAGGTGCACGCCCTCCGCAACACCGAGCGCGCCCTGCGCGAGCGGAACCCCGGTCTGGCGGCGGCTTTTCTCGACGGGCTCGATCGCGAGATCCCGGGCGGCCAGCTGCGGGAAGAGCGCGCCGCCCTGCGCGCGATCGCCCGCTGCGCGGCGGGCGATTCGCCGTTCGGCGTCAACCTGGCCGACGAGTTCGCGCAGGCGTTTCCGTCCAGCGCCTACCGCGGCCGCGTCGATCAGGCCTGCGAGCGAACGGATCAGCGTGGTGCCGGCGACTCAGCAGGCAGGAGGTAAGCAACTCATGGCTCGAACGACTCGCACGCTGATCGCGTTTGCTCTCGGTGCACTGGGCGCTGGGCTCGGCTGCTCCGGAGCCAGCACCATTAGTCTGGGCAACAACCCGGACTCGGGTGGGGGCCAGGCGTCCGCTCTCGCCGGGACCTGGACCGGCTATGCCGAGGCTCACACCTTCCAGCCTTCGGGATCCGACCAGGTTCGCTTCGTGCTCGACGCCAGCGGAAACGGCACCGTTCAGGTCGGCACGGACGCGCTCCTTCCGGCGCCGACCGATCCGAACCTGGGATACCCGCCTGGCACCGGAGGTCAAAAGCCAGACGTCCCCGACGGCCTGGTGGGTGGCGTGCTTTATCCGGTGTATGCCCCGCAGCTTCAAGCCGAGGGGGTTCCCGGCCGGATCCAGTTTGGCCTGAAGGATCTCGATTACTACGCTGCATGGTGCGCGCTGCACCCGCCGGTCTACGGCATCGTCGGTTGCAGTTATACTCTCGGTGGAGCGGGCGGCTTCGGAGGCCAGAGTGACGCAGGCATCATCAACATCACGTACGGGTACAGCATCTCCTCGTTCAATGGCGGCGAGTCCAGCACCAGAGACTCCAGCGGCAATCCCATCTGCTACCTTGGGACCCTGTCCGCCGACTGCATGTCGTCGACCGACCAGCAGGTGGACTGCGGCTTATACGATCTGACCATCGCTCAGGTCTGCGCCTGCACGGCCGCGTCGTGCACCTCTCGTCCGACCATCGCCGCCGGCACGCCGCCGTCCGGCTACCCGCTGGAATTTGACGGGACGGTCGACAGCGCAAGCAAGACGTTGACCGGAACGCTGGCCGGCTACACGGTCCACCTCACGCGGCAGTAAGCGGCTCAGAAGCTGCGGCCCGAACCTGGGCCCGGTCACTCCGGCTCACCGTTCGCCTGACGCGCCGGTCGCCGCTCACTTGGACGATGACAGGTTGATCATCGGGGTCGCGCCCCCGGTGATCTGCGGGAGCTTGCCGTCCCACTTGGTCAGCTTCATGTACTCGACCAGGGCGGGCGTCAGGGACTTGGCGATGCGCTCGTTCGAGTAGGCCTCGGCCTCGGCGCGCAGCCGCCGCGCCTTGGCTTCGCCTTCGGCCTCGGCGATCTTCTGGGACGCGACGGCCTGGGTCTTGCGCACCTCTTGCTCCGCCCGCTGCGCCTCCTGGATCATCGCGACCTTGGCGTTGATCGCCTCGGTGACCGCCAGCGGGACGCGCGTCTCGTTGATGGTGAACTGGGTGACGTTGAACCCGTCGGGGCTCAGGCGCTGGGTCAGGATCCCCTGCACCTCGGCCCGCGCGATCTCGCGCTTGTCCGAGTAGAGCTGCTGGGCGGCGTACTTGGCGAACGTCTCTTGTAGCGCCTCGCGGACCGTCTGCCGCATGTACGTCCCCTGCACGTGGGCCAGGTCGCGGCGAAACTTTCGGTAGATGTGCGGGACCTTGGCCTCCTCCAGCGTGAACGACAGAGACACGTCCACGCTGATGGGCAGCCCCTCCGACGAGGTCACGGTGATCGAGTCGTCGGTTTGCGAGCCTTCGGTCGCCGTCCGCGTCAGCACCATGGTCTGCTGGTAGGTCGGGTACTTTGCGATGTCGGTACACGGCCCCTGCCAGTGGTAGCCGATGCCCAGCGGGGTCTCGTCGACGCCGCCCCCGGCGCACTTGTTGATCCGCACGCCCACGTGCCCGGGGTCGATGTTGGTCACGAATGTCACCGGAATGACCACCGCCAGACCCAGCAGAACCGCCAGGACGAACAGCACTCTCGGTCGTGGGGTCATGGTCGGTCTCCTTCAGCGCACCGCTTCGCGCCAGCAGTCACGATGCCACCAGCTCCGGGCATTCTCGTCGAAGAAGTCGACGGTCGGGTCCACGGGCAGATGACAGATCACACAGGTCTCGCTCGCGTTGCGGGCGCCCTGCTGTTCGCGGCGCCGGGCCTCACGGCGGGCGCGCGACGCGCGCAGGTAACCGGCCAGCGCCCAGGCGCTTCCCACGGCCGCCAGCCCCAGCAGCAACAGCTCCGCAGGGTTCACCCGATCGGTATCTTAGCGCTCAACCCTGGGCGCGTGTCGATAGTAGCCGCCGCACCCACAGGTCGGTCAGCTTCTCTTGCACCGTGTTCTGGCGCAGGCGGTCCGCCAGGTGCTTCCAGTCGACGAAGTCCTGCAGCTGGTCCTGGTTCGAGCAGGAGAAGACCATGGTCTCTTTCCCGGTGACCGGGTCGACGTGGCGCTGCAGGCACTGCGCGCAGATCTCCTTCATCATGCACTGCATGGGCGAGTTGATCGACGCGATGGCGACGTGCCCCTGGCGGAAGTACTGCGCCAGCGAGCCGTGGCGGGCCTGCTTGACGGCCGCCATCATGCGATCGCTGCCGATGGCGATGACGCGGTCGCAGCTGGGGAGCGGGACCAGCGGATCGCCCAGCTCGCCGCGCGCGTAGGCGCCCATCGCCTGCACGATGTTGCCGACGAACGAGCGGTCCTGCGGGCGGCGCGGCGTGAACGGCTCGCCCGCGTCGATGCTCCAGATGATCTGGTCGGCGGCCGCCTCGATCTCGTCGACCTTGTAGATGTCGTCGCGCCGCCGGTAGCCGGCGAAGTAGAGCACGCGGCTCCCCTGGGCGCGCAGCGCGCGGCCGATCGAGAACAGCACGGCGTTCCCCAGGCCGCCGCCGGCCAGCAGCACCGATTCGCCGGCGGGCGTCTCGGTCGGCGTGCCGGTCGGTCCCATGACGACCACCGACTCCCCGGGCTCGAGCCCCATCACCAGCCGCGAGCTGCCGCCCATCTCGAGGACGATCAGCGACAGCAGCCCGGCTTCCTTGTCGACCCAGGCGCCGGTCAGGGCCAGCCCCTCCATGACCAGGCGCTGGCCCTGAGGTCCCGCCGCTCGCGCCAGCGCCTCGTAGTTCTGCAGCCGGAAGAACTGGCCCGGCTCGAAGTGGCGGGCCGCCGCGGGCGCGCGCACCACCACCTCGACGATGGTGGGCGTCAGGCGATCGACCCGTACCACCGTGGCGCGCCACTCGGTGTCCAGCTTGGCCGCGAACGCGCGCCAGGCGGCGTCGCGCGCCGGCTGCCCCGCCGCGTCCAGCCCGGCGATCTGCTGGGCGAACAGCGCCTCGACGTGGGGGGCGCCGTCCTTGGCCGACGCCATCGCGCGCACGACCGAGCCGGCGTAGACCGGGTGGTTGTCGCCGTAGTAGCTGACCGTCCGCCCGTCCTGGATGAAGCTGGTGAAGAAGCCGATCTGCCCGCGCTCGACCGGCTCCAGCGCCACGCCGCCATCGGCCTGGACCACGGCCTTGTGGCTCTTGAACGCCTTGGCCTTGGGGTCGATCTCGAACGACCCGGGCCGCTCGCGCTCGTAGGTGACGTTGGGCGAGGTGCCGGCCGCGACGAACAGGCTGCGGGCCGGCAGGGAGACCTTGTCGGCGCCGCCGGTCCGCTCGAACTCGACCGCCTGCAGCGCGCCGTGCTGGTCGGGGACGCAGGCGACCGGCGAGAGCTGCTCGATGAAGCGCACGCCTTCCTCGAAGAACTTGGTGATCTCCTCGTGGTTCAGGCGGTAGGCCGGGCTGTCGGCCATCGACTTGCGATAGACCAGCGACACGCCGCCCCACTTGGTGATCAGCGGCGCGAAGTCCGGCTTCTCGCCGGCCGCCGCGGCCCGCGCCCGCTCGGCGCGCACCGCCCGCCCGTGCTCCAGGAACTCGCGCGCGATCTCGGTCTCTTCGATGTCGTACAGCCTGGCCAGATCGCCCTCGGCGCCATTTCCGCCCAGCGCCTCCCAGCGCTCGAGGAACTTCTCGACCTGGATCGGGTAGTACGCCGCGACCTCGGTGGTCGTGTCGATGCCGGTCAGGCCGCCGCCGATGACGATCGCCGGCAACCGCACCTGCAGGCTGGCCAGCGAGTCCTTCTTGAACGCGCCCGAGAGCTGCAGCGCCATCAGGAAGTCCGACGCCTTGCGCACGCCGCGGATCAGGTTGTTCTTGACGTCGATGATGGTCGGCTTTCCCGCGCCGGCCGCGATGCCGATGTGGTCGAACCCCATCGCGAACGCCTCCTCGGCGTTCAGCGTGCCGCCAAAACGGACGCCGCCGTAGACCCGGAAGGTCGGACGCCGCGCCAGGTTCAAGTACAGCGCGGTCAGGAAGCTCTTGTCCCAGCGAACGGTGATGCCGTACTCGGCCACGCCGCCGAACCCGGACAGCCGCCGCTCGTCCAGCGGCGCGGCCAGCTCTTGCCAGTGCTCGACCGCGCGCGGCGGCCAGGCGTCGGCGCCCAGCAGGTCGGCCGGCAGCGGCTCGATCTTCAAGCCGTCGACGCCGACCACGCCGAAGCCGGCGTTCAGCAGGTGCTGGGACAGCGTCGAGCCGGCCGGCCCCAGGCCGACCACCAGCACGTTCTTGCCGATGTAGTCGCGGGCCACCGGGCGGGCGCGGTTCAGGGGGTTCCAGCGGGTCAGCAGCGAGTAGATCTCGTAGCCCCACCGCATGTTCAGCACGTCGGTGAGCACGCCGGTCTCGGCCTGCGGGATGTTGACCGGCTCCTGCTTCTGGAAGATGCAGGCCTTCATGCAGTCGTTGCAGATCCGGTGGCCGGTGCCGGGCGCCATCGGGTTGTCGACGACGATCATGGCCAGCGCGGCGATCGAATCGCCGTCCTTGCGCAGGACGTGCATCTCACCGATCTTCTCGTTCAGCGGGCAGCCGCGGAGAGCGACCCCCAGCGGGTTGGCCTTGAGGGCGCCGCTCTTGTCGTGCATCCCCTTCGAGCAGGAGTCCTTCTCCCGCTCGTGGCAGTACATGCAGTAGTCCGACTCGGCGGCGACCTCGCGCCGGGTCATGCGCGCGTCGGTCAGGCCGAAGCCGTCGCGCCGCCGGCGGTGGTGCTCGTGCCCCTCGGTCAGGTTCTCCAGCACCGGGTCGGGCCGCCGCAGCGGAACCAGGTCCTCGAAGTCGACCGTGTGCGGGTGCCGGAACGCCACCCAGCTCTCGACGGCCGGCTGGGCCGCCGGGTCGAACTTGTGGACGGCCGCCCAGCGCTCGAGCAGGTCCAGCTCGGGGACGACGGCGCCGGCCTTCTCGGTGGCCAGCAAGGCGTCCAGGACGTGGGCGACCGTCATCTCCTCGTCGCCCTCGACCATCGCGTCGGGCATGGTCGCGCACAGATCCCGCACCGCCACCCGCAGCTGAGCCGGATCGGCCCCGGCAGGCAGCTTGTCCGCCGGGTACTTCTTCATGGCGCGCCGGCCGATGAAGGTCTTCATCCCGAAGATGGCCGCCTCGCGCGCCGCCGTATCCAGGAACGCCTGCCGCGCGGGCTCGACCTGGAACAGCCGCGCCACGAACGCCGACAGCGGGCGGGCCACCTCGATGAGCAGCGCCGACTCCTGCGGCGGCGTCACCTCCGCGCCGCCGCGGTAGGCCTCGTAGCGCGCCGCCAGCTCGGGCGTCGCCGCCGCGAGCTCGGCACGGAAGAGCGCATCCAGCGCCGAGAGCCGCGCGGGCTCGTAGAGATCGCCGTAACGGAAGCCTTCGATCCCCAGCGCGAAGTCACGCCCCGGGTCGCGGGGCGCGCTTCCGGCGCCACTCGCGAACGCGAACTTGTTTTGCTTCAGAACCCTATGCTCTTACGTTGCAGAACTGATGATAGTCAATCAGCTCGATGTCTTCCGGCTTCTTCCCGTCGCCGCAGACCGGGCAGGTCGGGTCGTGGGGCCGCTTGAACTCGCGGAACTTCATGGCCAGCGCGTCGAACACCAGCTGTCGCCCCGAGAGCGACTTGCCGATGCCCAGCAGGACCTTGATGGCCTCGACCGCCTGCACCGACCCGATGACGCCGCAGAGCACGCCCAGCACGCCGGCCTCCTGGCAGGACGGGGCCATGTCGGGCGGCGGCGGCTCCGGATAGAAGCAGCGGTAGCAGGGGCCGTTGAACGGCAGGAACGTCGTGACCGTGCCGTCGAAGCGGTAGATGCTGCCGTCGACCACCGGCTTCATCAGCTTCAACGCCGCGTCGTTGATGAGGTAGCGGGTGGGGAAGTTGTCCGCGCCGTCCACGATGACGTCGTAGTCCTTGATGATGTCGAGGACGTTCTCCGACGACAGCCGTGTCTGGTGGGCGATGACCTTCACGTCGGGGTTCAGCTTGGCGATCGCGACGGCCGCCGAATCGACCTTGGCCATGCCGACCCGGTCGGTGGCGTGCAGGATCTGCCGCTGCAGGTTGGAGGCGTCGACGACGTCATCGTCGACGAACCCGACCGTGCCGACGCCGGCCGCGGCCAGGTACAGCCCGGCCGGCGAGCCGAGCCCGCCCGCCCCCAGGCAGAGCACCTTGGACTTGAGCAGCTTGACCTGCCCCGCCTCGCCGACCTCGGGCAGCATCGTGTGCCGCGCGTAACGCAGGCTCTGCTCCTGGGTCATGACGAAGGGGCGGTCGAACGGCAGCCCGGCCCGCTTCCAGGCCGAGAACCCGCCGGCCAGCGACTTCACGTTGGTGTAGCCGAGCTCGCCCAGCGCGCGCGCCGCCAGCGCCGAGCGCGTGCCGCCCGCGCAGTAAAGGACGATCTCCGCGGAGCGCTCGGGGACCTGGTCCTCGATCCGCAGCTCCAGGAACCCGCGCGGAATCCAGCGAGCGCCGGGGATGTACCCCTCGGTCCACTCGTCCTTCTCGCGGACGTCGACCAGGATCGGTCCCGCCCCGTTCCCGGTCCCCCCCTTGCCCTTCTGAGCCGCGATCTCCTTGCGGAGCGCCTCCACATCGGTCTCGCGGATCTTGGCCTTCACGTCCTTCAGAAGATTCCCAAAGCTCATCTTGCAGGTGTCTCCCCGAACTGGTCACTTACGATGTTCGACCGGGCCGGTAGGTGACACCTACAGGCCCGCAGGATCGCCATATTGGCGGGTCGGCGCTCGGCGCGCAAGAACGCCCCGTACAATGACGGGCGCCCCAGCGAGTCAGAGGACTGTCACTTGTAGAACTTGACGTCCGAGATCGCCAGCTGGGCGTTGCAGTCCTCGGGCGTCCCGCCGTCCGGCGCCGGGTCGATCGTGAACTGCCACTGGATGCCCGTCAGCTGCCCCGGATCCAGGGGCACATCGGGCACCGATCCGCCCATGATCCACGGGACCTTCACGGTGGTCGGGGTGCTGCTGATGGTTCCCGGGACAACCATGTTCGGCGCGTAGCAGTTCGACCCGGCGTCGCAGGTCCCCTTGGAGTCGCTGGCGTGGTCGTCGTGCGCCACGTCGTTGGCGCCGAAGACCAGGCGGCACATCGAGGAGACCGAGCCGCTCACGGTGAACTCGACGCCGCTGTAAGCGCTCGCGTCGACACAGCTGAAGAAGTAGAGGGTCACGCCCACGTACTGGGGCGTCGCGCCCTGGGAAGAGGTCTCCATCAGAGTCAGCGTCCCGCTGTCGACGCTGTACGTGGGCCGGTTGAACGCACCGCCCCAGTTGGTCAGGCCGCCCATGATCGGGATGCCGCCGTCGGCCGAGCTGAAGTTCGCGATCACGCCGTCGCACGGCGCCACCTGGCAGAGCCCCGCTCCCGCGTCGGCCGGCGCGCCGCACATCCGGCCGCCGCCCCCGGCGCCGCCACCGCCGCCCGAGCCGGTGCTGCCACCGGTCCCACTGGTCTGGTTGGAGCTGCTGCAACCCACCGAAATCGCTCCCGCCGCCAGGAGCACCAGCATCTGGAAGCCGCGCCGTTTCAGGTCCCTCATGTCGCTCTCTCTCCGGGTTCAGGTTGGGCTAGTCCGCGCAGCTTATGCCAAGCCGGCAGCTCCAGAAAATAGAAAAGCCCGGCCGATCGCGAGACCGGCCGGGCTTCTGGTCAGCTCAGACAGGCGGCTTACTGGTAGAACATGACGTTGTCGATCGTCATGTCCAGGACGCACTGACCGGGGCCCGCGTCTCCCGCCGCGGCCGCGGCGGGCACCGTGAGCTGCCACTGCACAGCCTCGAGCCGGCTCGGATCGATGGCGGTCGACGGGCTGCCAGGCCCGAGCGCCGTGTCGGCGAACGGCACCTTCACGGTCATCCCCGCCGAGGTCAGCATGGTCGTGATCGCCAGCTGCGGCGAGTACGAGCCCGAGGCGCCACCGGCCTTCGGATCGGAGGACGACATGGCGGTGTGCTCGGCGTCGTTGGTCGAATACTGCATCGTGCAGGGGCCGGTAAGCGTGCCCTTCATGTCGAACTGGACGCCGGTGTACGTGTGAGCGTCCACGCAATCGCCGCCGCCGCTGTTGCCGCTGAAGTAGATCCCGACACCCACGTACTGGGCAGACGACGTCTGGGACACCGTGTTGGTGACGTGCAGGGCGCCGTTCGTCACCGCGAACATCGGGGCGCCCGTGCCAGGCGAGGTGCTGCTGCCGGGGTAAATGAAGATCCCACCACCGGTGGCCTCGATCCCAGCGTCACCGCTGAAGTCGGCGATGGTCGCGCTCGCAGGAGCATCCGAGGCCGCACAGCCCGGCAGCACGGAGCCATCCCCGCCGCCCGTGCCGGAGCCGCCCGTGCCGGTGCTGGTCCCGCCCGTGCCGGTGCTCCCGCCTGTGGAGCCGCTGGTGCCGCCGGTGCCCGAGCTGCTGCTCGAGCTGCTGCAGCCCAACGAGAGCAGCCCCGCAGCCGCGAGACCGATGAACCCGACAAACGCCCTCTGCCTGATGTCCTTCATGTCATGTTCTCCGAGTATTGCTAGGTGGGGAGGTTGCGCTGGATTGCAGCGCGCCGCGCTGGCCTGGTGTGCCGATCGCGCAGGGATGACTAGCCCAACCGTGACTTTTTTGCAAATCCGGTCATCTCTCCTTCGACGGCCAATTGAGTGGAAAGCCTCTAAGACCCTGATTGCCCGTTGGCAAGCCCCACCCGGGGGCCTATACTTCCCAACCGACAAAGGAGACTCGATGTCAGTCGCAGGTACCGAGACGGAGATCAAAGATGGTGCGCAGGCTTCGGAGGCGTCTGACGCCGAGGCTGCGATGGTGTCTCTGAGCGATAAGGCCGCCGAAAAGGTCAAGGAAATCCGGGGTGAAGAGAACATCGAAGAGAGCTACGCGCTCCGCCTGAAGGTCCAGGGCGGTGGCTGCTCCGGGTTCTCGTACGACCTGTATTTCGACCAGCCGCAGGAGAGCGATCGCCCCTTCGAGGTCAAAGGCGTGAAGCTCATCTGCGACGAGATGAGCCTGATGTACTTGCTGGGCACCGAGATCGACTACGTCGAGGGGCTGCACGGCGCCGGGTTCAAGTTCAACAACCCGAACGTGAAGTCGACCTGCGGGTGCGGCAGCTCGTTCAGCGTCTAGTTGCTTGACCCGTACGAGCTGCTGACCCGCGAGCTGGGGCGCGAGCGCGTGCTGCGCGCGCCCGAGGTTCTGGAGCCCTACGGCCGGGATGAATCCGGCCTGGGCCCTTACCCGCCCGACGCCGCCGTGCTGTGCGAGTCGCGGGCGGAGATCGAGCTGGTGCTGCGCGTCGCGGCCGAGCACCGGATTCCGGTGACCCCGCGCGGCGCCGGCAGCGGGATGACGGGGGGCGCGCTCCCGGTCCGCGGCGGTATCGTGCTGTCGACCGAGCGGATGCGGCGCATCCTGGACATCAGCATCGATGACCGGATCGCGGTCGTCGAGCCGGGGGTCCTGAACGGCGACCTGCAGGCCGCGGTCGAGGCCCAGTCGATGTTCTACCCGCCCGACCCGGCCAGCCTGGCGTTCTGTTCGCTGGGTGGCAACGTCGCCGAGAACGCGGGCGGACCGCGCGCCTTCAAGTACGGCGTGACCCGCGACTGGACGCTGGGCATGACCGTCACGCTGATGGGCGGCGAGACGATGCGCCTTGGTCGCAAGACCCCCAAGGGGGTCACGGGCTACGACCTGACCGCGCTCTTCGTCGGCAGCGAGGGGACGTTCGGCGTCACCAGCGAGATCACCCTGCGCCTGATCGGCAAGCCCGAGGCCGTGGGGACGTTCATTGCGGTGATGCCCGACGCGCCGGCAGCCGGGCGGGCGGTCAGCGCCATCATCCGCAAGGGTTACCGGCCGCGCGCGCTGGAGCTGCTGGACCGCGCCGCCATCGAGCACGTCCGACCGAAGGCGCCGTTCTCGTTCCCGGCCGACGCGGGCGCCGTCGTGCTGGTCGAGCTGGACGGCGAGCCGGAGGGGATGGAGTCCTCGGTGCTGCGCTGCGCGACGGTGTGCGAAGCCGAGGGGGCGAGCGACGTGATCGTGGCGCGCGACGACGCCGATCGCGAGCGGCTGTGGCAGGCGCGGCGGCTGGTCTCGCGCTCACTGCGCGAGGCGCACGCCTTCAAGATGTCGGAGGACATCGTCGTGCCGCCCGGGTCGATCGCCGAGATGCTCCGCCGCTGCGACGCGGTCGGCGCCCGCCACGATCTTTTGATGGCCACCTTCGGCCACGCCGGTGACGGCAACCTGCACGTCAACGTGCTGACCGACGAGAACCACCGCGAGCCATCGGTGGCCGCGCGCATCGACCAGGCGCTGGGCGACATCTTCCGCGCCGCGCTGGACCTGGGCGGCACGCTGTCCGGCGAGCACGGCATCGGCATCGCCAAGGCCAAGTACATGGCCTGGGAGCAGTCGCCCGAGGTGATCGGCTGGCAGAAGCGCCTCAAGCGGATGTGGGACGAGCAAGGTCTGCTGAACCCCGGGAAGATCTTCGGCGATCACTCCTGACAGGACGCTGTCAGCAGGCGGGCCGCAGTGTGGCGGGCAGGAGGACACGCCATGTCGAACCCGTTCGCGTACGCAGAGCTGCACACCGATGCCCCGGCTGCCGCCAAGGCCTTCTACTCCCAGCTTCTGAGCTGGCGAATGGAGGACGCGCCCAAATCCGAAGGGCGCTACACCGAGATCACGCCGGGTGAGGGATTCCCGGCCGGCCTCACCGAGAACAAGTACGGAAGCGGTTCGCACTGGCTGACGTACATCAAGGTGGACGACGTCGCCACCTCCCTCGAGAAGGCCAAGCGGCTGGGCGCGCGGGTGCTGACCGACGTCCAGGAGATCCCGGAGGGGAAGTTCAGCGTGCTGGTCGATCCGACCGGCGCGACGTTCGGTCTCTACCAGAAGGCCCCCTGATAAGCTGGCCCCGTGCGGCGCGCGGATCGGTTGTTCCGGTTGGTGGAACGGCTCCGCCGCCGCGGGCCCGTCACGGCGGCGAGGCTGGCCGAGCATCTGGAGGTCTCGCCGCGCACCGTCTACCGAGACGTTCAGGACCTGATTGCGTCCGGCGTGCCGATCCAGGGGGAGGCGGGCGTCGGTTATGCGCTCCAGCGCGGCTTCGACCTGCCACCTCTCATGTTCAACGAGGAAGAGATCGAGGCGCTGGTGCTGGGGGCCCGCATCGTCGAGTCGCGCGCCGACCCGGCGCTGGCACGCGCCGCGCGCGACGCGCTGAACAAGGTCGAGGCGGTGTTGCCGCCCCGGCTGCGCAACCGCATCGAAAACGCAGCCCTGTTCGCGCCTGGTTTTGCGGCCACACCGGCGGGCGAGTCGATGACGCGGCTTCGCGGCGCCATCCGCCTGCGGCGCAAGGTCGCCTTCGGCTATCGCGATCAGACAGGCGCCGAGACGCGGCGGACCGTCCAGCCGCTGGGCGTCTTCTACTGGGGGGCGACCTGGTCGCTGGGGGCCTGGTGCGAGCTGCGGGCCGGCTTCCGCAACTTCCGCACCGACCGCATCGAAGGCCTGGTGGTGCTGGAGCAGGCGTTCGAACCGGCGCCGGGTCGCACGCTGCGCGATTTCTTCCGGCACTACGAAGAGGAAGGACGACGATGACGTTCCGCAGCACAGCCCGTCGAAGGCGACTGACGGCGCCGGCGCCAGGTCCCCAGGAGAATCATGGAGAGGGCCCACGGCGCGCCCGTCCCAAGGCCGGCAAAACCGACCGTCGAGCACCCGCAGCCGTCTTCGGGACGTTGAGTGGGCAGCTCAGACCGGCGTTCGGCGGGTACATCTGGCAGACCGCCTGACGGACTCGGCGGCCCTGGCATTCGTCACGTCCGGCGGGGTGCAGCGCGGTATCGGAGCGCCGCGGTTGTCGAGCAGGCTCGCCGGGCTCTCCGAATCGGAGTCGCTACCCTCACCAGCCCCGCTGGTGCACCTGTGGACGAGCCCGATGAAGTGACCGAATTCGTGGGTCAGTCACCGTCTGCAGATCGAATCGATCGATCGCGTGCTCTTCGGGAGCGCGTCAGGATCCAAATTCGCCCAGGGGGGGGCTGCGACGGGCTCACCCCGCGAACGTAAGCGCGCGCCTGGGCGGCGCATCCGACAATCAACGCGAAAACAATTCCCTGGGGAATCCGTCGCACGCCGTCTACTTGACCGTGATCCCTTCTTCTTCTTTCAGGTTGTCGATCTTCGTCTGGCACTGGGCCCTGATGTTGGAGCGCATGGCGGGCGGGTCGTCGTGCAGCGACTCGTCGAGGATCCCGTCGTAGGTCTTGCACTGCATCCCGGCCGGATCCTTGCCGCAGAAGTAGTTGCGCACCCGTTCGCAGGGGTTCCGGCGGCTGTCCAGCATGATCAGGACCAGCCAGACTGCGCCGGCCGCCAGGCTGCCCAGGCCGATCGCCCCCAGCAGTCGAAACCGCTTCCTGTACTGGTGAACGTCGATCTGCTCCGCCTCGCGGCGAATCTGTTCCAGCTCCTCGGGAGTCTCGTCCATGGCCAGTTCCCGAATGTTATAACCGCCGGCCATGCCGCGCCTGATCAAACGCGTGATCACGAAAGCGACGCGGCGCCCGGTCCGGGCCAAGTGGCCGCCCGATCCGGCGCGCGTCCGGGCGATCCTGGAAGCGCTGGAGGACCTGTACCCCGAGGTGCAGTGCGAGCTGGACCATGACAACGCCTTCCAGCTGATCTGCGCGACCATCCTCTCGGCCCAGTGTACGGACGAGCGGGTCAACAAGGTCACCCCCGAGCTGTTCCGCCTGTTTCCGACGCCGGCGGCCCTGGCCCGCGCCCCGCTGCCGACGCTGGAGAAGGCGATCCGCTCGACCGGCTTCTACAAGCAGAAGGCCAAGAGCCTGAAGGGGACCGCGACGGGGCTGATCGATCGCTTCGGCGGCGAGGTGCCGCGCACGCTGGCCGAGCTGACCACCCTGCCCGGCGTGGCCCGCAAGACGGCCAACGTGGTGCTGGGGACCTCGTTCGGCCTGGCCGAGGGCGTCGTCGTCGACACGCACATCCAGCGGCTCTCGATGCGCCTGGCGCTGACCCGCGCCACGGAGCCAAAAGGGATCGAGCAGGACCTGATGCGGGTGCTCCCGCAGGAGAGCTGGGTCCGCGCCGGGCACCAGCTTATCTGGCACGGCCGCCGGGTCTGCTTCGCGCGCAAGCCGAACTGCTCCGGCTGCACGCTGGCCCCCTTCTGCCCGTCCGCCGGCCTCGAGAGCTAGGAGAGGCCCAAAGAGAGGCCTGACCCTCGGCGGCCGGAACGTCCGCTTCGGCGCCAGCGGCACCTGGATCGCCAGCCGGTCATGGCGCGTGCTCTGCGTGATGAAGCGTTCCGTCGGACCCCAGTGCGGATCTCGGCCTCTGGGGTCCCCTTGGCTGGTCAAAAGGATGCGCGGCTCAGCCGCCGAAATACACTTCGTCGTAGGCGCAGGTCGCGTCCTTGTCGGCGGGCTGCGGGTAGTCGACGAGCTTCCCTTCGTAGTTGCGCAGCGTCCACTTGTCGGGGCCGCGCGAAACCACCGCGTCCGGGCCGATCGCGACCTTGCCCATGCCGCCCGGCGTGTCGATGACCAGGTGCGGGATGGCCAGCCCGGAGATGTGCCCGCGCAGCTCCTGCATCAGCGCGATCCCGGTCTCGACGGAGGTTCGCAGGTGCGACGTGCCGGCCGCCACGTCCCCCTGGAACAGGTAGTAGGGGCGCACCCGGCAGCGCAGCAGCTCGGTGAACAGCTTGCGGAGCACGCGCACCGACGAATTCACGCCGCGCAGCAGCACCGTCTGGTTGCCCAGGGGGATGCCGGCGTCGACCAGCTTCTCGCACGCGGCGCGCGCGCGGGCCGTCAGCTCCTTGGGGTGGTTGAAGTGCGTGTTGATGTAGAGCGGGTGGTACTTCTTCAGCATCGCGCAGAGCTCGTCGTCCACGCGCATGGGCAGCACCACCGGGACCCGGCTGCCGATCCGGATGATCTCGACGTGCGGGATGGCGCGCAGCGCAGCGACGATCTCCTCGAGGCGCGACGTCGAGAGGGTCAGCGGATCGCCCCCCGAGATCAGCACGTCCCGGATGGCGGGCGTGCGGCGGATGTAGGCCAGCGCCTGGTCCAGATCGCCGCGCGAGATGGGCGACTCCTCGCGGCCGACCAGCCGCCGCCGGTTGCAGTGCCGGCAATAGATCGCGCAGCGGTCCAGCGCCAGCAGCAGGCAGCGGTCCGGGTAGCGGTGGAAGATGCCGGTGGCGGGCGAGTGGCTGTCCTCGCCCAGCGGATCGATCAGGTCGCCCGGTTCGTTGACCAGCTCGCGCGACCGCGGGATCACCTGCATGCGCACGGGGCAGGCCGGGTTGTCGGGGTCGATCAGCGAGAAGTAGTAGGGCGTGACAGCCACCCGGAAGCGGCCAGGCGCCGCGTCCAGACCGGCCGCCTCGTCGTCGGTCAGCGGCAGCCGGGCGGCGATCTCTTCCTTGCCGGTGATCCGGTTGCGGAGCTGCCACCGCCAGTCGTCGAACCCGGCGCCGGCGTCGTCGTTCAGGACCGGGAGGACCAGGCTCACTGGCCACCTCCGGCGTCGCGCGGACGGCCATCGGCGCCACCATCGCGCGCGCCATCCAGGCGGGCCGCGTCGCGGGGACCGTCGGCGCGGGCGTCTCCGGCCGCGTGCGCGTCGCTGGTCGGATGAGCGTCGGTGGTCGGATGCGCGTCGACGCCGCCCTGACCAGCGTCGGGCGTCGACACGACGTACCCGGTGTCGACCAGCGTGACCACCAGGATCGTCTGGCCGCCGACGTCCAGGTCCTGCCGGGTCGCGGTGCCGCTGGCCACGATGAGCCCCAGCGGGTCGATCGCGGTGATCGCGACCGTGACCGGCCCGACGATCGTGCCGGGCAACTCGACGGTGAAGCTGGCCGGTAGCGACACCACGCCCGAAGGCGGCGAGATGTAGAACGTGCGCTCGGCGGTCCTCGGGGCCGTCACCGTCACCGATAGGGCAAAGGGCGTCAGGTTCAGATCGCCGGCGACCTCGACCAGCAGCACCGAGTTGGGCCGATGGCAAGACGCGGTCCAGGTCGACAGCGCGACGACGGCGAACGCGAAGAGGGGGCGTTGGACCGGCATCAGAAGTTGTAGTTCCCCAGCTGGGTCATCGGCACGGGGGCGCTGGGCGTTCGCAGCGCGAAGTAGGCCCCCGCGGCGGCCCCGCCCGCGACCAGCGCTCCGACCGCGACCCAGATCCAGAGACGTCCGTGGCCCTCGCTCTCGACCGCCGGCTGGGCAGGCGCCGGCGCCTCGCGCACGGCCACCACCGCCGGTGCCTCGGGAGCCGGGGCCGGCGCGGCAGGGGGCGGCACGCTGGGTTCGGGCAAGGGCGGCGGCATGGGCGGCAGCGGAGAGATCGCGGCCGGTGGCGGCGGCGCCGCCGCCTGCGGCGGCTGCGCGATGGGCGGCGGAGCGGCGGCCCGGACGGGCGGCGGCGCGGTCGACCGCGGCGGCGGGGCGGCCGGCCGCGGCGGCGGCGCCACGGGCGCCGGGGGCGGCAGACCCTCCATCACCGCCAGGCGCGCCTCGACCTCGACGCGGTTGGGGGCGTGGGGGACCGCCTCGAGAAAAGCGCGATAGTCGTCGGCCGCGGCCGCGTTCTGCCCCATGCGGCGGTAGCACTCGGCCCGGTTGAACAGGACCACCGGGTCGTGCAGCTTCTGGTAGGCCTGCGTGTACTCGCGCACGGCCGCGTCGCAGCGCCCCTCGTTCGCCAGGGCGTTCGCCTTCTTCAGGTGGTGGCGGCCCTGGTCCAGGTCGTGCGGGCTGGCCGCCCCCGCGGCGGTTCCCAGGGCCAGCACGCAGGCAGCCACCACGACGGCGAGGCTGCGCCTCACGGCGACGGGGCCCCCCGGCCCAGCCGGTGAACGTAGCCGGACAGCTCCTGGATCTTCGGGACGCTCAGCGCGCTGCCGAAGGCCGGCATCTGCCCCTTGCCCGCCATGATGACGCGCGCGATCGAGTCGTTGGTGGCGCGCGCCTGGAACTCGGGGTCGTGGAAGTCGCGAACCGCCGGCAGCGTCTTCCGGATCTCCGGGTCGCCGCGGCCGTCCAGGCCGTGGCAGCGCGAGCACATCTGCGCGTAGATCACCGCCGGGTCGACCGTCACGGCCGGCCCGGGATCGTCGCCGGTCGTACACGCCGGCAGCGCCGCGAGCCCAGCCGCCAGCAAGAAAGCTCGAAAGCGAATGGGCTTACTCCCCGCCTGCCGAATCTCCCGCGACATAGATCTCTTGCCCGGACTCCCGGAAGGCGGCGGCCTTTTCCTGCATGCCGGCATCCAGTGCCTGGTCTGTCGCGATCCCCTGAGCCGCGGCGTAGTCGCGCACGTCCTGCGTGATCTTCATCGAGCAGAAGTGCGGCCCGCACATCGAGCAGAAGTGCGCCCCCTTGGCGGCGGGCGCCGGCAGCGTCTCGTCGTGGAAGTCGCGCGCCGTGTCGGGGTCCAGCGACAGGTTGAACTGGTCCTGCCAGCGGAACTCGAAGCGCGCGCGGCTCAGGGCGTCGTCGCGCTTCTGCGCCCCCGGGTGCCCCTTGGCCAGGTCGGCCGCGTGGGCCGCGATCTTGTAGGCGATGACGCCGTCCTTGACGTCCTTGCGGTTGGGCAGCCCCAGGTGCTCCTTGGGCGTCACGTAGCAGAGCATGGCGGTGCCGAACCAGCCGATCATCGCGGCGCCGATGGCCGACGTGATGTGGTCGTAGCCCGGCGCGATGTCGGTGACCAGCGGGCCCAGCGTGTAGAACGGCGCCTCGTGGCAGATCTCGATCTGCTTGTCGACGTTCTCCTTGATCTTGTGCATCGGCACGTGGCCGGGGCCCTCGATCATGACCTGCACGTCGTGCTTCCAGGCGACCTGGGTCAGCTCGCCCAGCGTCCGCAGCTCGGCGAACTGCGCCTCGTCGTTGGCGTCGGCGATCGAGCCGGGGCGCAGGCCGTCGCCCAGGCTGAACGAGACGTCGTACTTCTTCATGACGTCGCAGATCCGCTCGAAGTTCGTGTAGAGGAAGTTCTCTTTGTGGTGGGCCAGGCACCACTTGGCCAGGATCGACCCGCCCCGCGACACGATGCCCGTCACGCGGCGCGCGGTGAGCGGGATGTAGCGCAGCAGCACGCCGGCGTGGATCGTGAAGTAGTCGACCCCCTGCTCCGCCTGCTCGATCAGGGTCTCCAGGAAGATGTCGATGGTCAGGTCCTCGGCCTTCCCCTTCACTTTCTCGAGCGCCTGGTAGATCGGCACCGTCCCGATCGGAACCGGCGAGTTGCGGATGATCCACTCGCGCGTGGTGTGGATGTCCTTGCCGGTGGACAGGTCCATCACGGTGTCCGCGCCCCAGCGCACCGACCATCGCAGCTTGTCGACCTCCTCGCCGATCGACGAGGACACCGCCGAGTTGCCGATGTTGGCGTTGATCTTCACCAGGAAGTTGCGGCCGATGATCATCGGCTCGGACTCGGGGTGGCGGCGGTTGGCCGGGATGATCGCGCGGCCGACGGCCACCTCGTCACGCACGAACTCCGGCGTGACCCCCTCGCGCAGCGCCACGAAGCGCATCTCCTCGGTGATCTCGCCGCGGCGGGCGTAGTGCATCTGGCTGAAGTTCGTGTCGCCGCGCGCCACCCGCCGGTCGATCCAGGACTGGCGCAGCTTGGGCAGGCCCAGGTGCGGATCGACGCCACGCGGACCGGCCGGGTCGTAGACATCCACCGGGGCCTCGCCTGCGCCGACCGTGATGCGCCGGACCGGGACCCGGATGTCGCCATCGGTCAAGAAGACGCGCTCGGAGGCCGGGAGCTCCCCCAGCGGAGCCAGGCCGTCGACCGGGTCATCCACGACCACCCTCAGGCCGCGCTTTTCTCCTGGATCATCGTCTGAACTGCCGTTCTTTCCGCTTTTCATCGGGCCTCGCTTTCCTTCGCCGGCATTACCCGGATCAGGTTCAGGGGTCGCGCCTGTTCACGGATCGACCGTGCACGGCGCCTCTCAGCCTTTCGGGCGGCTCCCCCAGCTCTTCGGTAGTGAAGCCAGCAAATTAGCGTCGCGCGGGCCGGAATGCAAAGCGGGCTAGTTGAGGTACTTCTTGGGCGGACGGGGCGGCGACGCCCCCCCATCCAGGACCCGGTACCGGCGTCGAAGCCGGCGCATCCGGAAGGTCCCCCAGGCCTCGCGTAACCCGCCGGGCGCCGCGCCCAGGTATCCGGCCGCCGCCGCGACCAGCGTCGCCACCAGCTGGGCCCAGTCGGCCCGCAGCAGGCTGGCGACCACCCCCCACCCCACGAAGATCAGCGCCAGGTGCCGCGCCTGCAGGCTCAGAGCGCCCAGCACCTGGGTCGGCGCGCGACCGTAGATCCGCCCGAAAGCGCAGAAGAGCGCCAGCACGGCGAACGAACAGCCGTCGAAGACGTCGCCGGCCTGGTAGGTGCGCAGGTGGGCGATGCCCGCCAGCGCCACGTTGGCCAGCACGCCGGAGACCAGGAACAGCGTGACGAACCGGCGCGTCCCCTGCGTCCGCTCGATGAACGCGCCCACGAACCACAGCCCGATGACGTTGAAGACGAACCCGAGCAGGTCGAAGTGCACGAACAGCGACGTGACCAGCTGCCAGACCTCGCCGCGCCACAGCCCCGGTCCCAGCGCGACATGGGCGATCATCGCCGGCCGCACCTCTCGCACGAACACGTAGAAGGCGTAGAGGATCGCGTCCGTGATCACGAACGCCTTGATGGCGGGGGTCAGGCGCTCGGCGATCGGCTCGGACCAGGACGGCCGAGACGAGCGGCGCCGCCGGGGGGGGAGATCAGGCATCGACGTTGATCATAGCGTAGGTTTTCGCGCCCACGTGCTGGTCACTCCGACCCGCCGTCCGGGTTGCCGTGGCAGTCGGGATCGTCGAGGTCGACCCGACCGTCGCCGTCGTTGTCCACGCCGTCATTGCAGGCCTGCACCGGGGTCAAATGGATCAGCACGGACCCGGGTGTGTCGACCGTCACTGCCGCGGTGCCGGTTGGGTCGGGGGTGTCGCCCGAGGGCTCCATCGTCTGCCCCTCGGGGCCGAGCATCGCGACCGCGACCATCCAGTTGCCCGGCTTGACGCTGACCGTCGCCTGGCCAGGCGTACAGAGGACCACCTGCCGCAGCCCATCCCCGTTGTCCGCCGCGCCGGTGAGGAGGACCGAGTCGACCCCATGCTTGCCGCAGCCGCTCGAGGCCGGCTCCGTCCCCTGGAAGTCCCAGGCGATGTGGAGCGACGCGTCCTGCGTGCAACCCACCACGGCCAGCAGGGATGCCAGCCCGAGCGCGCGAACCCAACCACGGAGCATGCGCGGCTTATATCATCTAGGTCGAGCTTGGGGGGGTGACGACCAGGATGGCGGGCGTGTTGGGCTCTGTATCCCCGCAGCTCGTGATGTTGAAGCTTCTCTGCTGGGCCGGCGCCAGCGGGTTGCCCTTGCTGTCGAAGAGGTCGATCGTCGCGTTGTACTTCCCCAACCCCTGCAGCGGGACGGCGATCTGCCCGAACGACGACCCCGGCCGGCAGGACTGCGGGAACATGACCCCATCGACCGTCGCCTGGACGGAGACTGCGCCCGCCCCCGCGCAGGTGACCGGCGCCCCGGAGGCGTTCTGGATCTCGTAGTCGATGTAGAGCGTGGGGAGGCAATCGCCGCCATAGGTACCGCCGCCGCCGTCTGGCCCGGGATCGACGACGCACCCGGCACCGGTCAGCCCCATGGCCACCGTACCGATCATCAACAACGTGCGCTTCATCGGAATGCTCCTGGTCGTGGTCGAGTGAATGTAGTTCGCGCTGGTCACTGAGGCGCGCAGACGCTGCCGTTGCAGGTGGCTGCGCACTGCGCGACCAATGTGAAGGCCTCCACCTCTGTCGGCTGCCCGTTCACGACCTGACGCAAGATCGGTGCCGGTACCTTGATCATCCCGGCCATCGTCCCGTTTGGGACCTCGTTCCCCCCGTCGTCGACCGGGACGACCGAGACTGCGTAGGATTCCCCCGGGCCGGTGGGCGGGATGTCGAACGCCGTGGCTCCGGTCTGCCGCTGACACGGGAAGTCGCACTGGGCCTTCCCGGCACAGGGTGTGGCGCCATCGATATTGCCTCCCACCCCCGTCAACACCAGGCGGACCTTCGAGATGGCCGGGTCCGCGCAACGGCAATCCGTGATCCCGCGCCCGTCCTCGGCGATCACGATCCAGCTGATCTCGACGGCCCCGCCGTCGATCGACACACAGGCCGGGATCAGGGCGGTGGCCAGCGCAAGGGCGGCGAGCAGCGGTCGAAGATACGGTCGAAGAGGCATGGATTCCGGCGGGCCGGGCGGCCGTCCGGGAGAAAGTCGAGGTTAGGAATGCGGGACAATCGTGTCAAACTGCGGACCGGCGCGTCCCCGTCGCGGGGCCGCCCGCCCCCCAAGGAGGTCACGCCCGATGCTACCGCTCATCCTGCAGGCCGGCGCCGGCGAGGCGCGGCTCGACATCATCTCGCTGATCCTGAACGCCTCACCGGTCGTCAAGGGCGTGCTCGGCCTGCTGATCCTGATGTCGGCGGCCTCGTGGTTCGTGATCGGCTCGAAGGCGCTCTATCTGTCGAGCGCCGCCTCGCGCTCCACCAAGTTCCAGGACGCGTTCTGGAAGACCGGACGGCTCGACGAGATCTGGCGCATGAGCGAGGCCGCGGCCCCCTCGCCGGTCGGTGAGGTGTTTCGCGCGGGGTACACCGAGCTCGCGAAGCTGCAGAAGCGCCGCCAGGAGAACGCGGACGCCGATCGCGAGGCGCTCCTGGGCGACATCGAGAGCGTCGAGCGCGCGCTGGACCGGGCGCGCACGACCGCGATCACGGAGATGGAGTCGCGCGTGCCGCTGCTCGGCACGACCGCCAGCGCGGCGCCGTTCATCGGCCTCTTCGGGACCGTGTGGGGCATCATGAACTCGTTCCGCAACATCGGGTCGAAGGGCGCCGCCAACCTGGCCACGGTCGCGCCCGGCATCGCCGAGGCGCTGGTCGCCACGGCCATCGGCCTCATGGCCGCGATCCCCGCCGTCATGGCCTACAACTTCTTCTCACGCCGGATCCGGGTCTTGACGGCCGAGATGGAGACGTTCTCCAGCGACTTCCTGAACATCGTCCGGCGGAGGTTCTTCTAATGGCCATGTCCAGCGGCAGCGGGCCGGGAGGCACGCTGACCGACATCAACGTCACGCCGCTGGTCGACGTCATGCTGGTGCTGCTGATCATCTTCATGGTCACGGCGCCCATGCTCCAGACGGGCGTGGACGTCAACCTGCCGCAGGCCAAGGCCCAGACCATCCCCGACGACGAGGGGAAGCTGATCCTGACGGTCACCAAGGACAAGCGCGTCTTCCTGGGCAAGCTGCAGATCCCCTGGGATGATGTGGAGAAGGTGTTGAAGAACAACGCCAAGCTCAACGCCGACCACGAGCTGTACCTGCACGCCGACCGGGCGCTCAGCTACGGCGACGTCGTCAAGGTGATGGCCGCCGTGAAGCAGGCCGGGGTCGACAAGCTGGGCATGGTCACCGACCCGCTCGAGTAAGATGGGCCCAGGCAGGGAAGCACAACGGCGCGGCTCGCGCCGGAACTTCGCAGGCCTCCTGATCACGCTGGCCCTGCACGGCGGGGTGCTGGCCGCCGTCGCCGCGGCCCACAACAAGGAAGAGACGCCGCTCATCATGCCGCACGACTACGTGCAGGCCGAGATGGTCAAGCTGGGGAAGCCGCGCGACAAGTTCTGGCTCCCGCGGGTCACGCAGCCGCCGCGCCCGACCGCGCCACCGCAGACGATCAAGGTCGCCGAGGATCCGAACGCGAAGGCCGCGCCCAAGGAAGCGCCGCGCCCCGAGGATCCCAAGATCTCGAAGGACCTGAAGAACGCGCTCGAGCGCGCGCGCAAGCTGGAAGCCCTGGCAGCGGAAGAACAGCCCGACGAAGGCTCGCTGACCGGCAGCAAGCTGGGCCGGGCGACCTCGGCGACCGGCGATCCGTACCTGGCGGGCGTGAAGGGAACCCTGCTCCAGAACTACAACCTGCCGGCGGGCATCGCGCCCGACCAGATCGCGAACCCACCCCAGATCCGGTTCACGATCACCGCGGACGGAACGCTGACCGGGGTCAAGCTGCTCAAGACCTCGGGCAACAGCTTCGTGGACGACGCGTGCGTCGACGCCGCCAAGCTGACCGGGAAAGTGCCGGCTCCGCCCGCTCAATGGAGCAACCGTGGTATAGGCGTCGAGTGCCAAAAGTGAAGCCGACCCTCCTGGCGGCGGTCGTTCTCCTGGGCAGCGTGGGGATCGCAGCAGCGCAGCCACCCGGCGGCGGGGCCGACGAAGACCTGCCCATGATTCAGCTCTCGGGCGCCGGCACCGAGCTGTTGAAGCTGGCCGTCCCGCGCGCCGAAGGTGACGGCGACGGCGCCGCGACCCAGATGCTGTCCAAGGACATGGACATCACCGGGCTGTTCCAGGTCCTCGATCCCGGGTCGTTCCCGTCGCAGCTCCAGTCCGAAGGGTTGAATTTTTCGTCCGCGCTCTGGTCTCAGGTCGGCGCGCAGGCGGTGATCAAGATGAAGATCTCGGGCGGCGCGCTCGAGGGGCGCGTCTTCGTGGTCGCCCGCGGCGACACGGCGGTCCTTTCCAAGAGCTATCGCGCGGCCGACCCGCGCGACGCGGTCCACGAGTTCGCCAACGACGTCGTGAAGTCCTTCACCGGCACGCCCGGCGTGTTCGGCTCGCGCATCGCGCTGGCGCTGACCGGAAGCGCGGCCCACGAGATCGCGGTCATCGACATGGACGGCGGCCGGACCTCGGTCGTGACCAAGATGGCCTCGGACAGCCTGCTGCCGGCCTACTCGCCGTCGGGCGCCGAGATCGCGTTCACCTCGTACGCCCGCGGGAACCCGGACCTCTGGATCGTGTCGGCGGGCGGCGGGCGCGCGCGACGCGTCTCCAAGGAGCCGGGGCTGAACACCGGCGCGGCCTGGGCGCGTTCGGGCGCGCTGGCCCTGACCATGTCGTTCGAGGGCAACTCCGACATCTACAAGATCGATTCGAACAGCGGCCGGATCGAGGCCCGGCTGACCAACAACCCGGCCATCGACAGCTCACCCTGCTTCTCGCCCGATGGGACCCAGATCGCCTTCGTGTCGAACCGGCAGGGCTCGCCGCAGATCTTCCTGATGTCCGCCAACGGCGGCGACGCCAAGCGTCTGACCTTCCAGGGCAAGTACAACCAGACGCCGCGCTTCAGCCCGCGCGCCGACAAGCCGCAGATCGCGTTCACGGGCCGGGACGAACGTGGCGTGTTCGATCTGTTCCTGCTCGACGTCCGGTCGGGCAAGATCGACCGGCTCACCCAGGGTCACGGATCGAACCTGGACCCGACCTGGTCGCCCGACGGCCGCCTGCTGGCCTACGTGTCCAGCCGGGGCGGGGTCTTCGTCCAGAACCCCGAGACCCATCACGAGGTCCAGGTCTGGAAGGGGAGCGCCTCGTCGCCCTCGTGGGGCCCGGCCCCGCGCCGCTAATCACCGCTGTGCTTGCCGGCCAGTCAGCCGGCCGCAGATTTTCCGTCATGACAACCGACCCAGTCTGCGGCATGACGCTGGAAGAGTCGGCGGCGAAGGCGACGACCGACTACGAGGGGAAGCGCTACTTCTTCTGTTCGGACGCCTGCCGGGAAGAGTTCGAAGCTCATCCCGATCAGTACGCTGGCCTCGAAGAAGGCATCGGGGCCTCGCCCTGATGAACGGCCCCCGCTGGACGGCGGCGGGAGTCTGAAGGAAGCTCGACCGGCATGGTGCTGGCGACCATCGACGTCGGGACGAACACGACGCTCTTGCTCATCGCGAGGGTCCGTGAGGATGGCCGTCTGGAAGCGGTGGACCAGCGCGCCGAGATCACGCGCTTGGGACGGGGAATCGGCGCGGGCGGCGCGCTGGGCGCGGAAGGGATAGGCGCCACGCTGGCCGCCCTGCGCGGCTACGCCGATCTGGCGCGCGCGCACGGAGCGCGAATCGCCGCCGTGGGCACCGAAGCGCTCCGCCGCGCCCCCAACGGGCCGGACTTCCTGCTCCCGGCCGCGGAGACGCTGGGGGTGCCCATCGAAGTCATCGACGGCGAGCGCGAGGCGGAGCTGACCTTCCGCGCGGTGATCGAGTCGTTCCCCGACGCTCGCCAGGGCCACCTCATCGTCGTCGACATCGGCGGCGGATCGACCGAGATTGTCCTGGCAGACGGGGGGCGGCACACCCTGGCGCGCAGCCTGCCGCTCGGTTCGGTGCGGCTCACCGAGCAGAACGTCCACAACGACCCGATCGCGCCCGGAGAGCTGCAGGCCGTCCGGGCGGCCGTGGCCTCGGGATTGGCCGGAATCGACTTCCCGCCTGGCGCCGCGCTGGTCGGGGTGGCGGGAACGGTCACCTCGCTGGCCGCCATGGCCGAATCGATGGCGACCTACGATCCGGAGCGCGTCCACGGATACCGGCTGTCGCGGGCCCAGCTGGCGGCCCAGATCGCCCGCCTGGCCGTCAGCCGGCAGCCCGACCGCGAACGGATGATCGGCCTGGATCCGCGGCGGGCCGACGTGATCCTGGCCGGGGCGGTCATCCTGGAAGGGATCGCCGCCGCGGCCGGCGCCACCGAGGTTCGGGTGAGCGATCGGGGCATCCGGTGGGGCCTGGCGCGCGAGCTGGCCGAAAAGCTCGGCCGCTCCGCTTGAACCGCCCCGCCCTGAACGGTATTTTCTGCTCATGCGGCGCGCCTGGCTTCCCTGGATCTCGGGGCTGGCGTTCGCGTCGCTGGCCGGGTGCAAGGGGAAGCCAGGCGCCATCCAGGCCCCCTTCACGGACGACTTCCAGCGCGCCGAGCTGGGCGCGGACTGGAATCCCACCTCGCCCGCCTATCGGATTACCGGCGGCCAGCTGGAGGTCTCGGGGGCCTACAACCACCCGGCCTGGTTACGCCGCCGCCTGCCCGACGACGCGGTCCTCGAGCTGGACGTCATGTCGAGGAGCCCCGACGGCGACATCAAGGTCGAGCTCTACGGTGACGGCGAATCGTTCGACCCCGACAAGGGGAGCTACGACTCGACCGGGTACGTGCTGATATTCGGCGGCTGGCACAACTCGCTGTCGGTGATCTGCCGCCAGGAGGAGCACGGCGCCGGGCGCAAAGCGCAACGCGCAGACGTCCGGGTCGAGCCGTCGCGGCGCTATCACTTCACCATCAACCACCACGGCGGAACGATCGACTGGCAGATCGACGGCCGCCCGTTCCTGACCTGGACCGACCCCGAGCCCCTGACCGGCCCGGCTCACGGTTACTTCGCAGTCAACAACTGGGAATCCGACGTGCTGTTCGACAACCTGCAAATACGACCGGCGCCCTAGGACGCGCGATGGGCGAACCTCCGCAAAACGCGCGCTTCGATCTGGGACAGTCCCTGGCCTCACTGGCCGGCCGCAAGACCGCGCTCGTCTACATGCACGACAACCCGGACCCGGACGCGCTGGCGGCCGGCCTGGGCCTGGGACGCCTGTTCGAGCACGAGCTGGGCGCGACGGTGACGCTGGGTCACGGCGGCATCGTCGGCCGCGCGCAGAACCGCGCGATGGTCGAGACGCTGGGCATCCGGTTGACCCCCGTCGACCGCCTGGATCCCGACGCGTTCGAGCTGATCGCGCTGGTCGACAGCCAGCCCGAGACCGGAAACAACTCGCTGCCCCCCGGCCACCGGATCGACGTGGTCATCGACCACCACCCGCTGCGGCCCAGCAGCGCGCGGGCAGCCTGGTGCGACGTGCGCCCGAACTTCGGCGCCACGTCGACCATCGTGTTCGAGTACCTGCGCGCTCGCGGCGTGACCGTCGACGTCAAGCTCGCGACGGCCTTCTTCTTCGCGCTGCGGACCGAGACCCGCGACCTGGGACGGGAGGCGACGGCCGCCGAGCGGCACGCCTACATCACGCTGGTGCCGCTGGTCGACCACGGCCTGCTGTACCGGATGAGCCACCCGAAGGTCCCGCGCGCCCACTTCGCGGCGTTGGATCGAGCCCTGCGCTCGGCGGAGGTGTTCGGGGACCTGGTCGCCGTCAACCTGGGGACGCTCGGCTACCCGGACCTGGTCGCCGAGATCGCCGATCTGCTGCTGTCCTACGACGGGGCGCGCATCGTCCTGTGCATGGGCGAGTTCGAGCAGAGCGCGTACATGTCGCTGCGAACCGAGGTCGACAACGCCCGGGCGGGCGCGGTCATGCGCCACATCGTCGCGCACGACGGGGCGGCCGGCGGACACGGCACGATGGCCGGCGCCCGACTGCACGGGAGGGTGACCTCCGCCGCCGAACTGGAGGTGATGTTCCGCGAGATGGTCCGGCGGCTGGTCGAGACCCTAGGGATCGGCGCCGACGGGGGCGAACCACTGCTGAAGAGCTCCGTCGACGACGATCCGAACGGTCTGAACGACGGTTAGTCAGACCGTCCCGCGAGGGCCGATCACGCCGCCGCGGTCGAAGCCACCGATCGAGCTGGCGCTGTCCTGCCGCTCGAGGCCCAGGTAAAGGCCCAGCGCCATCAGCAAGAGCACCCCGGTGCATATCGCGGTGATCCGGATGATGCGCCGGCGGGACCGGGCCGCGACCCATTGCCGGCTGCTGAGCGATCCCCGCGACCGCCGCTTGCGAACGACGTGGCTCTGCCGCTCGGGGCTCGCCACGGGATCCAGGGTCACACTTTCGGTGGCGCTCGCTTGTCGGTCCATGCCCAGCGCAGCCTCCGTCTTCGGGAAAGGCCGCAGCTTACAGCAAGGTAGCCGGGGGGGTCTATCGCACGTTCAAAGCGACCACCAAGCCCCATACGACCAGGGAGATGACCGAAGCAGCCACGACCGCAAAAACCGTCCTACCTTTTTCTCGGGAACCGGAAATCACGACTGCTCCAAGGGGGTTATCGGCAACTACCTTGCGCATGAGGACCGACATTCGCAAGATTGCGGGCTGATTTTTTGCGTCACACTTTCAATATCGGCGGCTCGGGTGACTCTTGAGCATCGCCGCTTCACCATGTCGAACTTCCCGCATGATTTCGACGGAGCGGTGGCAGTAAGGGCACAGGGCCACCTTGGCACCGGCCAGCAGCGGGACCACACGAAGCGTTCCCTTGCACCGTGTGCGCTCGGACGATGACGGCGAACCCATCGCCATAGGTTACTTCGATCTTTCGAAAAGTCCCGACCAGTAATCTCGCCCACAGATTTGCAGGAGTCTGCACTACTTGGCCAGGGACGGGTATACGGCGCAGCCCCTCGGGAACGGGCGCGCGGGCTCCGGAGCGCCCGGCTGCGGATCGGGGTCGCGGCACTGAGCCGCGTGCGAGCAGGCCACCAGCCGGTCGATCACCTGATTGCGGGTCGCCGCCACCGTCCGCCCCAGGTGCGGACAGTGGACGACGACCTCCAGCAAGACCGAACGACGCACGCCGGCAGCTTATAACATCAAGCGGCCGCCAGCTGAGGCGCGACGAGCCAGGCTCGTGACATTCGCACCGGCCCGTTCTCGTCCGGGTCGCCCATCGGCGCGGCGTTCTCGATCAGATCGCGCCAGCCATCCCCGAAGTCCTGCTTCGTGGCGCTGAAGGTGACGGCGATCAGCGCCGTGTGGCCGGGCGGGCTCTCGATCAACAGCTCGCCGGTGCGCGGGCCGCGCGCGCCGCGAAAGACGCCGATGGCGCGGTATGAACCCTCGCCCGTCGGCTGAACATCGCGGCTGTAGAACGCGAACAGGTCGCGGCCGCTGGTGACGCCGCTGGTCGCATCGATGGCCAGTCGGACATTGACGCGGTCGAGGTCCGGTCCATAGGCCAGGCCGGACTCCCAATCCGCGAACTTCCCGCGGAGCATGAAGTCGTTTCCACCCACGTCCAGGTCGATGCTTGGACGAGAGGTCGTCAGCTCAGCGGCGGTCGTTTCAGTAGCAGTACCCACGCGCACACCGTAGGCACGGTGGACGGACGGTCTAGTCAGGCCCCCAGAGGACTCGGTCCGGGACTCAGTTCCCGGGCCGTGGGGGCGCGTCCCGGCGATCCTTGGGCTCGGGCGGGGGCGGAGAGTGCTCGCGGCGCCCCATCGTCCAGCTCGGCGGGTCGCTGGCCGGGAACGAGTCGTCAGAGGCCTCGTCGATCTCTTCCTCACGCGCGCGGACATCCTCGTCCTGATCCTGTGCGTCCTTTCGTCGCTCGTCCTGCTTGCTTGCCATGGTACGGCCTCCTGGTGGCACGACCGCGCCACCTGTGCCGCAAGGTGCGCACCGCCAGGCTCCACCGAAAGAGGGAAATCGGCTAAAAAGAGGGGATGACGAATCGCGGAGCGATGATCGCCGCCATGGCGGCCGGACTGTTCAGCGCGGGCGCCCCGATTGTCGCGTCCGCTGCGGACGCGCCCAAGATCCACTGCGAAGGCGCCAACGCCTGCAAGGGAAAGAGCGCCTGCTCGACGGCCACCAGCGGGTGCGCCGGTCAGAACGCGTGCAAGGGCAAGGGCTGGGTCGAGATGACCGAGAAAGAGTGCAAGGCCAAAGGCGGCAAGGTCGCCAAGTAGCCCTGTCCAGCCCTCAGCCGGCGCGGAACTGGAAGTCCCGCTCGCGGACGACCTGGCGCTCGACCAGATCGACCAGGAAGGCCCGCCCCTCGCCGATCATGCCGTTGAAGGTCAGCAGGTACCAGACGTCCAGCGCCCACCGCACGTGACCGCTCTCGCAGGGCGGTGACCATTCGGTCGGCTCCAGGTCGCCCAGGCCCGGCGGGCGGACCCGACCGTTGATCCGCAGCTCCCGGAACGGGGCCGAGGAGCGAACGATCTCGACCGCGTGGGCGGCGGCGGCGGGCTGGATCTGGCGCCGCCACTCGCTGACCAGCCGCAAGCGGCCGGGGCTGCCCGTCAGGTCGGTCTCCGCCTCGTAGGCTTCGTCGGCCGGCAACCCGGCGAAGTCCGGGACGTCGAACTCGGGGAACAGGTCCTCGCCGTCGATCTCGCGCTGCCGGGCCGCCAGAGCCTCGTCAAGCTCCTGACGGGCCGCCGGCGTGTAGCAGGCGTACAGCCGCAGCACCGCCTGCCGAGACGGGAGCCGGTGGTCCCAATCGATGATCCAGACCGCCCCGCCGTAGTCCGCTTCGCCAAAGGGAACCAGCGGCGGAATCGTGGCGGCCAGGCGGACACGCGCTTCGTCAGCGGTAAAAAGGCCCTGCTGCGCCAGGCGCGGGTGCACCCGCATCTCGTTCCGCAACAGGTCGCGCAGGTCGAGCGCCATTTCGGGACTTTATTTTACGTCGTCGGCGAGGCGGCGCATAGGCCGCCCCGGCCTTGCGCGTCGCGGTACCAGACCATATATAGCCCGCCGTCTATATGTCGCTGGACTGCAGGGGAGCTCCAGGGACTCACAAACATCCAGGAGGCGCCATGCGAAGCAGATTGATCCTGATCCTCGGGGCCGCGCTGTCGGCTGCCACGTGCGCGCAGACCCAGCCCGCCACCCCACCGCCCGCGACCGCCGCGGCGACCCCTGCCCCGGCCGCGCCCGCCCCGGCACCGGCCGCGTCGCCGGCCCCCGCGGCGCCGGCCGCGGCCGCGGCGCCGGGCGCCGGGCCGACCCAGAGCCCGCCGGGCGGTGGGCCACCGGCGCCCTGGGAGTCGATGACCAAGGATCAGCGGAAGGACTACATGAAGACCGTGGTCATGCCGGAGATGAAGCAGACCTTCATCGCCTTCAACGCCGACCGGTACAAGGCGATGAACTGCGTGACCTGCCACGGAGACGGGGCGATGGACGGGAAGTTCACCATGCCCAACCCGAAGCTGCCAAAGCTCCCGGCCACGCCCGCCGGGTTCCAGAAGCTGATGAGCGAGAAGCCGGCCGTCATGCAGTTCATGGCGACCAAGGTGAAGCCGCAGA
The DNA here is from genome assembly GCA_035578045.1 of Polyangia bacterium. Lineage (GTDB taxonomy): Bacteria > Myxococcota_A > Polyangia > Fen-1088 > Fen-1088 > JADGRB01. The sequence continues at coordinate 31,809 of DATJWP010000061.1, forward strand.
TGGCGCACCTGCTGGGGATGCCGGAGTTCACGCCCGAGTCGAAGAGCGGCTTCGGCTGTTTCCAGTGCCACACCAAGGAAGGTCAGTGATACTCGCCGGGTGTTTTCTGGCCGCCTGACCTGGGGAGCCCCGGAGAACGAGCTCGCGTCGGCTGCCCGGGCGGCAGCCGCGCGCGGCGGCCTGCTGGACCTGACGGAGTCGAACCCGACCCGCGTCGGGTTGCCTTACCCGCTGCGCGCCATCGGGGAAGCGCTGGCCGACGGCGCGCAGTCCGACTATCGGCCGGCGCCGGTGGGACTGCCCGAGGCGCGCGGGGCCGTGGCGGACGACTACGCGCGGGCCGGCGTCACCGTCGACCCCGATCGCCTCCTGCTGACCGCCAGCTCGAGCGAGTCCTACGGGTTCCTGTTCAAGCTGTGCTGCGACCCGGGCGACACGGTCCTGGTGCCGGAGCCGAGCTACCCGCTGTTCGAGTACCTCGCTCGCCTGGAGGGAGTCGAGGCGCGCGGGTACAGGCTGGCCTTCGACGGCGACTGGCACGTCGACTTTGCCTCGCTGGACGCCGCTGCCGAGGACGCCGCCCGAGGGGGACGGCGCGCGCGGGCGGTGATCGCGGTCAGCCCGAACAACCCGACGGGCTCCTACCTCAAACGGGCCGAGCTGGCCCGGATGGCCGCGGTCTGCCGGGCCGGCGAAATGGCGTTGATCGCCGACGAAGTGTTCGCCTCCTACCCTTTCGCTCCGGATGCCGATCGCGTGGTCTGCGCGGCGGCCGCTCCCGAGGCGGCGGAGGCGCCCGCCGTGTTCAGCCTGGGCGGGCTGTCCAAGGCCTGCGGGCTCCCGCACCTGAAGGTCGGCTGGATCGCGCTGGGCGGGCGGGAGGCGCGCGCCTCGCTGGCCGCGCTGGAGCTGATCGCCGACACGTACCTGTCCGTCTCGACGCCGGTCCAGCGCGCCCTGCCCCGGCTGCTCGATCTGGGGACCACCATCCGCCGGGCGATCGCGGCGCGGGTGGCCGCCAACCTGACCGCACTCCGGGCGCGGGTGCCGGTGTCGTCCGGGTGCTCGATCTTGCCGTGCGAAGGCGGCTGGTCGGCCGTCCTGCGCGTGCCGGCCAGCCGGACCGACGCCGAGTGGGCGGTCAGCCTGGCGCGTGACGCCGGGGTCCTGGTGCACCCCGGCTACTTCTTCGAGATGCGCGGCGGCGTGTTCCTGATCGCCAGCTTGTTGCCCGCGCCCGAGACGTTCGCGCAGGCAATCGATCGACTGATCGCGCACATCGACGACTCCTTGAGATAATGGCGGCGTGCACGTCGCCCTGGCGCCCGCCTACGCGATCGCGATCCTGCTGCCCAACGGAGAGCCCGACCTTGGATGCCCCTCCCCACGGCAGCTCGCCGAGGCGCTTTCCGCGCACCTGCCTGGGGTCGTGTTGCCGCTGGGGAGACCGCCGGGACCGAACAGCGTGCGGCTCGCCGTCGCCACGGACGCAGCCGGCGAGCTGAAGGTGGACCTGACCGACCCGGAGGGCGGTCCTTTGCTGCGCCGGCGCGTCGAGCCCGAGACGGGCAGCGCCGGGGCCTCGCGAACCAGGGCCGCCGAGTGCGCGGCGCTGGCGGAGACCGCCGCGCTGATCGTGGACCGTTACTGGCACGAGGTGGGGTACGAGGTCCCTGCCCCGCCGCCACCAAAGCCGCCACCACCACCGCCACAGCCGCCGCCTCCCCCTCCGCCGCCACCGCCCACCAAGCGCGAGGAGCCACCGCCCCGACCCGCGCCGGAGCCCCCCGCGCCGAAACCAGTGGTCCGACAGAACGGCCCGCCCAGACCGGTGCCCAGCCCCGCCTGGTGGATCGCTCCCGGCGTCGGCTACGAGATCGTCGATCGACCTCCGGCCCACGCCTGGGTCTCGCTGGCGTTCGCCCTGGAGCGGGCGGCCTGGGGACAGCGGCTGGGCCTCCGGCTCGCGATCGGCGCCCGCGATCAAGATCACACATCTGACGGCAAGGGGACCGTTCGACAGTTGCCGGTGACCTTGGGCGCCTACCTGGCGCTCCCGACCAGCCTGGGCCGCCTTGAGCTGGGCCTGGGCGTGGGCGTGGACGTCATCGACATGACGCCGACCGATCCCAGAGCCTGGGGCGGGCGCACGGCGGCAGCGCCCGGGGGTGAGGCGCTGCTCGCCTGGTCCGTCCCGTTACCCCACGATGTTTTCATACGGGCTGGAGCGTATGGGGGGGCCTACCGACCCTACCAGGTCGTAATCGGGCAAAATCACAGCCCTATTTATGAAACACCCCGGATGCGCCTGAACCTTGGGCTAGAATTGGGCCTCTGGTTTCGGTGATGAAGGCGGGGGTGCCAGGGCTCTAATGATTTCGAAAGCGCCGTGAATACCCCAGGCCTCATTCGCGCGGTTCAGAGCAGCACCGGCCCGCACGCCGATCTCGAGCTGGTCACGCGTTGCCGGCGTGGCGACTCGGTGGCCTGGCGTGGTCTCTACGATCGCTACGCGCCGATCGTGCACCGGTTCCTGTCGGCTTTCGGCGTCCCCACCGAGGAACGCGAGGACGCCTGCCAGGAGGTCTTCGTCGCCGTCTACCGCAGCCTGGCCCGCTTCCGCGGCGAGGCGCGCCTGTCGACCTGGATCTACCGGATCGCGGCGCGCCACGCGGGACGAATCGCCCGCCGCCGTCGCGTGCGCGGGCTGCTGTCCACGCTGCTGGTGCGCGAGCCGCCGCCTCCTCCAACGCCCGACCCTTCCGAGCGGAGCGAGCGGCTGCAGATTCTGGACGAGATGATCAGCAAGCTCTCGCCCAAGAAGCGGCTGGTCCTGGTCCTGTTCGAGATCGAAGGGGTGCCGATCGAGGAAGTCGCGAAGATCGCCGGCTGCCCCGAGAACACGGCCTGGTCACGGCTGCACTACGCCCGGGCCGAGCTGATGGCGATGGCCAAGAAGAGGGTCAAGTGACCCTGCGCCGAGGGTGGCCGGATGGTCCGGACAATGTGTCGGAAGAGATGCGCCGCGCGCTCGACGAGGCGGCTCATCGGCTGCCCGACGACATGAGCCTGCGCCGGATCTGGGCGAACGTGGCCGTGCCGCCCGAGCCTCCCCGCGCCCGCCGCAGCTTCTGGTTCGCAGGCGGCGTCGCCACCGCGACCGCCCTGGTGGTGCTGGCCGGTGTCTGGCTGTGGCCGCACGCGACCGACCTGGTCCAGGCGATCCGGACGCGCACGTTCCACGCCGACACGGTGGGCGCCCGGCGGCTGACCCTCGAAGGCGGGGTCGAGGCGGTGATCGGGCGCTCGGGCGTGATGCGCATCGACGACGGCGCGCCGCGGGTCGAGGCGGGCGAGGTGCGCTTCAGTGTGCCCCACCGGCAGCCGGGCCACCCGTTCGTGGTTCGCGTCCAGGAGTACCACGTGGTCGTCGTCGGGACCCGCTTCGGCATCGCGCTGCAGGACGGAGCGACGCTGGTCGACGTCGACGAGGGGATCGTCGAAGTCTGGGACGCCCAGCACCGGCTGGCGCGACTGACGCCGGGCGAGAGCTGGCGTGGCCCCGTGCGCGAGGCCGCCGCCGAGACGCCGCCACCGGCGCCGCAGGCTGCCCCGGCCCCCGCGCCCTTGCCGGCGACCCCGCCCGCGCAGAGCTTCGTGGTGCCTTCTGCGATCGCGCACGCGCACCACTTCGCGAAGCGCACCGTCGCGCTCGCGTCGCCGGGTGGGGCGGTCGAGGACGCTGACGCCGCCAAGGATCCCGCTGTCGCCGCGCGCGCCGCGCTGTCGGCCGGCGACCCGGGCCGAGCGCTCCAGCTCTACCGGACGCTGGCTCAAGGGACCGGTCCCGCGGCCGAGAACGCGGCCTACGAGGTCGGCAAGGTCCTGAACGAGCGGATGGGGCAGCCGGCCAGCGCGGTGGCCGCCTGGCGCCGCTACCGGGCCGCCTACCCCGACGGAATCCTGCGCGTCGAAGCGGACGTGTCGATCATCGAGACGCTGGCCAAGTCGGGTGACGCCGACGGCGCCCTGGCCGAGGCGAGCGACTTCCTGCGCCGCCGCCCCGACAGCGAGCGCCGAGCCGAGATCGCGCGCCTGGCGGGCGACCTGTACCGCGCGCGCGGCGACTGCCGCCACGCCGTCAGCATGTACCAGCTCGCGGTCGGCGCGACCCGGCCCCGCGACGCCGTCGAGACGGCCGCAGCCCACCGCGCCGAGTGTCAGGCGCGGCTGGCGGGCGAGGGCGCCCGCTGAGGCGGGCATGCGCCGCCCCCTCGCCTTCGCAGCCGCCGCCCTCTTCCTGACCGCCTGCGAACAGACGCTGCACCTCTATCAACCCGGCGTCGACGCCGGCGCGACGGGGGGCCTCGGCGGCAGAGGCGGAGCGGCCGGCACGTTCGTGTTCGGGACCGGCGGGATGGGCGGTGGATTTGGAGGGTCTGGCGGCGACCAGCGGTGCCAGGGCTCGACCCAGCCGGTGCAGTACACGCCGGACGTGCCCAAGATGCTGGTGGTCCTCGATCGCTCGACCGCCATGGTGAGCCAGAACCTCGGGATGTACTCACAGCTCGTCACGGCCCTGAACGCGCTGTCGACCCTGATCTACGACTACCCCAGCACCGGCCCCAACAAGAGCTCGGACCGCCCCACGATCCAGTTCTCATACATGGACTTCCCCGACAGCGACCCGAGCAATTGCCAGTCCCAGATGGCCTGCTGCGCGAGCTCGGTCCAGAGCGATTTCTCGCATTTTTCAGCCGGGGTGATGAACTGCACGTCGCCGTCGAGCAACTGCACGACCAGCGCGAGCCACCCGATCTCGATCGCCCTCTCGACCGCAAAGACGGCGCTGGATGCCGCCCCCTCCTCCACCAGTAGCCCGCGCTGGGCGGTCCTGATCGCCGATGGGTCTCCCAGTGGAACCTGCGTGCCGCTGCCGTCGAACGACTGTATCGATGCGGAGGGTGTCGCCGCCAAGCTGGTAGGCGACGACATCAAGCTCTCTGTCGTCGGGATCGGGGACCAAACGACCGTGGGGGCATGCCTGTCCAACCTCGCCACGCCGGCCGGCAACGCGGGCCGCTACTACCCCGCCACGAGCGACAACGACCTCTACGGCGCTCTGCAACAGATCGCATCCGCTGCGGTGTGCAACGTGACCCTCACGAATCCGCCGCCGCCGTCCGTCACGCTGCAGGTCAACGTCGGCTTCACCAACTATCAGCAGAACGACCCGAACGGCTGGAGCTACGACCCCACCAGCGCGCGCCTGCACCTGCACGGCACGATGTGCGATCAGTATTCCATGTACGGCAACCTGTCGGTCTCGGCGGGCTGCAATTCGCGCTAAGTCATCGCCTGTTCCAGGTCGGCGCAGAGGTCGTCGGCGTGCTCGATGCCGACGGACAGGCGGACCAGGCCGTCGCTGATGCCCAGCTGGCGGCGGCGGTCGGGCGGGATCGAGGCGTGGGTCATGATGGCGGGGTGCTCGGCCAGCGACTCGACACCGCCCAGTGATTCGGCGCAGGTGAACACGCGCAGGCGTTCCAGGAAGCGGCGGGCCTTGGCCAGCGCGCCGCGGCCGTTGCCCAGGCTGAAGCTGATCATGCCGCCGAAGCCGCTCATCTGGCGGCGGGCCAGGGCGTGCTGCGGGTGGGACTTCAGGCCGGGGTAGATCACCGATTCGATCTCGGGGCGCGCCTCCAGCCAGCGGGCGATGCGGAGCGCGTTCTGCTGGTGGCGCTCCATGCGCACCGCCAGCGTCTTGGTGCCGCGCAGGACCAGGAAGCTGTCGAAGGCCGGCTGGCTGCCGCCCATCGAGTTCTGCACGAACGCCAGCCGCGCGCGCAGCTCGGGGTCGCGGCCGATGACGGCGCCGCCCACCACGTCCGAGTGGCCGTTCAGGTACTTGGTCGTCGAGTGGACGACCAGGTCGGCGCCCAGGTCCAGCGGCCGCTGGAAGTACGGGGTCATGAAGGTGTTGTCGACGCACAGGCGGACGTTACGTGCGTTGCAGACCTGGGCGACGGCGCGGATGTCGGCCAGCCGCAGCAGCGGGTTGGTCGGCGTCTCGATCCAGCAGAGCTTGGTGGCGGGGGCCAGGGCGGCCTCGACTGCCCCGGCATCGCGCGCGTCGACGTAGGTGAAGTTGACCCCCAGGCGGCGGAACACCTTGTCGAACAGGCGGTAGGTGCCGCCGTAGACGTCGTCGCCCGCCACCACGTGATCGCCGGCGTCCAGCGTGGCCAGCACCGCCGTCGTCGCGGCCACGCCGGCGTTGAACGCCAGCCCCCAGGCGCCGCCTTCCAGGGCCGCCAGGTTCGCCTCCAGCGCGAAGCGAGTCGGGTTCTGCGTGCGCGAGTACTCGAACCCCTTGTGACGGCCCGGCCCTTCCTGCGCGTAGGTCGACGTCAGGAACACCGGCGTCATCACGGCGCCGGTGACCGGCTCCGGCGCCTGACCCGCGTGGATCGCGAGCGTCTCGAAGCGCGCTGGCGCCTCGCTCTTGCTCTTCTTCATGCGCGGCGCTCGGCCAGGAACTCGATGAGATCGATCTTGGTGATGACACCGACGATCTGGTCGGCGCTCTCGACGACGACCATCTTGGCGTCGTTGAAGATGTTGCGCAGCAGGTGGACGCGCGTGGCCGGCGAGACCGTCGCGTAGTCCGATTCGACCAGCGCGTCGATAGGCGCGTCCAGGCCGCCCTCACCCTTGACCAGGAAGTCGAGCAGGTCGGACTCGGCCACGATGCCGACCAGGCGGCCGCCTTCGGCCTCCAGGACCGGCAGCTGCGAGAAGCCGGTGTCGCGCATGGCCGCGATCGCGTCACGCACCGACTCGCCCTTCTTGGCGGCGATGAGCGCGCGCTGCTTCTTACGGCGCAGGAGCTCGCCGACCGTCCCCAGCGGATCCGGCTCGTCCAGGAACCCGTTCTCGCGCATCCACTTGTCGTCGAAGATCTTGGACAGGTACTTGGACGCGCCGTCGGGGAGCAGCACCAGGATGTTCTCCTTGCGCTTGGTGGCCTCGGCGTACTTGATGGCCCCGGCCACCGCCGCGCCCGAGCTGCCGCCGACGAACAGCCCTTCCTGGCGCACCAGCTCGCGGGTCATCAGGAAGCACTCCTTGTCGTCGACCCGCACGATCTCGTCGACCAGCTTCAGGTTCATCGTGCTGGGCAGGAAGTCCTCGCCGATGCCTTCCACGTAATACGCGAACGGCCGGGTCATGCGCCCGGTCTTGATGTACTCGTAGTAGAGCGAGCCGATCGGGTCGACGCCGACCAGCCGGAACCCGGGCTTCTTCTCCTTGAAGTAGCGCCCGCAGCCCGAGATCGTGCCGCCCGTCCCCATGCCGGCCACGAACACGTCGACCTCGCCGTGGGTCTGCTCCCAGATCTCCGGCGCCGTCGACGTGTAGTGGGCGTCGGGGTTGGCGGGGTTGTGGTACTGGTTGGCGTAGAACGCGCCCGGCGTCTCGGCCACGATGCGCTTGGCGGTCTGATAGTAGCTGCGCGGGTCCTCGGGCTCGACGGCGGTCGGGCAGATGACGACGCGCGCGCCGAACGCGCGCAGTCCGGCCACCTTCTCGGGCGACATCTTGTCGGGCATGACGAACACCGTGCTGTAGCCACGCAGGGCCGCCACCAGCGCCAGCCCCATGCCCGTGTTGCCGCTGGTCGCCTCGACGATTGTCCCGCCCGGACCCAGGAGGCCGCGGCGCTCGGCGTCGCTGACGATGTTTCGCGCCACCCGGTCCTTCATCGAGCCGCCCGGGTTCAGGTACTCGCACTTGACGTAAATGTCGGCCGCCACATGCCGCGCGAGCTTCTGCAGCTTGACGATCGGCGTGTTGCCGACCGCTTCGAGGATATTGTTCTTCGCGCCCGTCACGACGCGCTCCGCATCAAGCCTTGAAGTGGTCGCGGCCGTGGGCCGAGCGGAAATGCTCGACGACGCTCTCTTCCAGCAGCTCCTGCATCGTCTGCCCGCCGTACCGGGCGGCGATCCGGTCGTCGTACTCGTCGGCGATGATCGCCACGTCGCGGATGGTGGCGGTCAGCTCCGCCTGGTCCAGCGTGTCCCCGCCCAGCAGCGTGTGCGAGAAGATGATCACATCCCCGGCCGGCACGTAGGCGAAGGCGCCGAAGCGCAGGAGCGCGTTCATCTCGAGCAGCTGCAGGGCCAGCGGGACCTCCATGGTCACGCCCTTCACCAGCTGCGCCACGCACCGGACCACCGCGCGGTCCGGGTTCCAGGCGATGACGTTGATCATGACGATCGACGACCCCTGTTTGACGACGTAGAGACCCTCGTCGACCTTCTTGAACGCAGGGCTCTTGCGCAACGTCTTCTCGATGAGCTGACAGCTCGTCTTGGCGGCGGCGTTCATATCAAATCGGTACCACGGATAAAGTAAACTCTCCACCGCCGATGCGCACTTGCCGGCAATGCTCCCATTCCAACGCCGACCACTTGAGCTTTTGCTCGCAGTGTGGGCGCTGGCTGGGCACGCCCACCATCAAGCTGGCGTCTCCGACGGGCAGGGTCACCGCCGCGGAGCGGGTCCGGGATCCCGCCGCCTTCCTGCGAACCATGGCGGCAACGCCCAGTCCGGCTCGGCTCACCGGTCGGGCCTTCCTTTCAGGCGAGGGGGGCAAAGGAGCAGGTCCAACGACCTCCGCCCACAAGCCCCGCACCGGCATCATGTGGGCGGGCGAGTCCATCTGGTACATCTACGTCTACGTCCGGGACAAGCTGGACGCCGGCGAGCGCCGGCGGCGCCTGTCCGATGAGCGCGCCGGCGCCGAGGCGCTGCTGAAGGGGGCAGTGACCGAGCTGGGGAACACCATCCTGCGCGACGGCGTCCAGCACCCCGAGTTCACGGGCCTGCTCGAGGCGATCGGGCGGGCCCACGCGCGGCGGGAAGCGGCGGCGGCCGACCTGGCGGTCGTCGACAACCTGCAGACCGCCGAGGCCGCGCGGCTGACGGCCCAGGAAGAGGCGGCCGAGGCGGAGTGGCGGGCCAGCGAGCGCGCCAGCCGCAACGCCGAAGAGATCCTGCACGGGGCCTCCGACGACCGCGGGACCGCCGACACGCGCCTCGCTCGCGTCCGGGACGAGCGCACGCGCCTGTCCCGCGAGATGGCGAACGGCGGCCTCAGCGAGGCGCGGGCCGCCCAGCTGGCCCACGACGCCGTCGGGTTGTCCGACGAACAGCGCGCCCTCGAGGAGCTGATCGACCGACTGGACCGCCAGCTGGCCGACCTGCGCGACAACTCGGTCGCGCTGCGGACCGCGGCGGCCGGCGCCAAGGCCAAGCTGGATCAATCCGTGGCGGCCCGCCGGGACGCCGCCTCCGCCATGGCCGCCAGCATCGCGGGACGCCAGCGCGATCGGGTGCTGGCCGAGCGCGAGGCCGCCGAGCTGACCGAGCAACTGGGGCGCACGGCCGCCGAGGTGCGGCCCCCGCACGGCTCCCTGCTTTCGACCTATCAGACGGCCGACCGGCTCTCGGCAACCATCGCCGACCGCATCGGCCAGATCGCCGCCATCGAGCAGATGCAGGCCCACTACGACCAGCGCAAGCTGCTGACCGGCGTGGGGTTGCTCACCAGCATCCTGACCGCCACCGCCGCGGCGCTCTGGGCCGTGCTCAGGTAGGCGCTTTCCGGGAATCTCTAGTCACGATGAAGGTTCGCGGCCTGACGGTTTTGACGCGGAAAGCAATCATCACACGTAAGTTCGGGACCGACGCCTGGTTGACGCTCTACCGGGACGTGGCCGGCGCGCACCCGTCGTTCCGGGCGCTCATCACGCCGGACACGCTGGTCCCCTTGCCCGACTACCTGGCCCTTCACGACGAGCTCCTGCGACGCTTCTACGCCCAGGACGAGGACTCCCACTTCGATCTGGGCCGCCAGTCCGCGCGCTGGGCGCTGGTCGACGGGCCCTGCAAGACGTTCATGGAGAGCAAGGACCTGCGGGGCTTCGTCCGCTCGTTTCCCAAGCTGTGGGACACCTACTTCGCCGACACCGAGAGCCGGTCCGAGGCCACCCTGAACGGCGACTCCGTCGAGTTCAAAGCCTTCGACCTGCCGCAATGGCACCCGTATCTCGAGCACTTCATCATGGGCTACATGACCGAGGTGCTCGAGATGTTCTGCGCCAACCCGATCGGCTCGACGCGGATCCGCGGAGGCAGCGGCCGCACGTATCAGTACCTGTTGCACACGTCGGCGGCGGTGCTGGACCACCCGGCGTCCGGCGCCCGCCTGCCCAAGGCGCCGGCGGAGACAGAGGGGTCACCCCACCTGTCGAACCGCGAGACCGACGTGCTGATGCTGGTCGCCGAGGGCAAGACCAACGCCGAGATCGGCGACATCCTCGGCATCTCGGCCAAGACCGTCCAGCACCACGTCGCCCACGCCTACCGCAAGATCGGCGTCACCGGCCGCGTCGGCGCCGCCATGTGGCTGGCCCGCCGCGGCCTGGTCGGCAACTGAGGGCGCTCCGGGTCAGCCTGCTTCGTCTCGTTCGTCCGGGCGAGGCGGGCGAACGTGCGCTCTCGAGCCCTCGTCGCAGGCGCCGAACGCAGCGAAGTTGGCTCGGGCCCGATCGAGGCTCAGCTTTCCGTTTGGCCCGCCCGGTACATCCGCTGCGTCGTGATCGTCCTGGCCGTCATCCTCCCAGAAGCAAACGGGGCAGATCTCGAATCCACCCCGCATCTCCAGAGTGAGGAACCGGCAGCAAGGACAGGCGAATCGACGGCCGGGCTCGGGTGGTCGGTTGACGGAGTCTTGGTCGAGCTGGTCACAGTATTGCTGAAACCACCGCTGACCTTGAGCGAGCCCTTCGGTCGACAGCCTTTCGTTTGCGCGCACGAACGCCGCGAGGCAAGTGTCCAGCGTGACCGCGATCTCGTCTGCCAGCAAGCACTCATGCGTCCTGGACATGGGTTGGCTCTCACCCGTCCTGAGCACGTCGAAATCGATCATTCCGTTGGCCCACAGCGTGACCAATCCAAGGTCGTCTCCGCGCTTCCACTCAATCACCGCCTTGTCCTGCCCGGCGGGTTGATGATCGCTCGTTCTCAGCGTTGCCGTGACACCGCTCGCCTCGAGTTGTGCCCGCCGCTCGTCCAGCCAAGTAACGAGCGCGAACGTCGCATCGATCTTCGGAATCAGGACCACGGGGTCTCACCGACTCGCAGGAACGCAAGCCTCGCCCGGCTTGACCAGGAATGACCCGATACGCACCCACATGGCTAGCGCAACCCCTCGGCCGCCACCAGCGCCCAGGCCGCGAGCAGCAGCAGGCCTCCGAGGGGAGTGATGGCGCCGAACATGCTCGTGCCGGTCAGTGCCAGGGCGTAGAGGCTGCCGGCGAACACCACGATGCCGGCGGAGAACAGGATCAGGATCAGGCGGGCGCGTCGCAACCGCTCGCCGGCGGCCGCGACGGCCAGCACCGCGACGGCGTGGACCAGATGGTAGAGCGCGCCGGTCCGGTAGACCTCCATCATCGCGGGGGTCAGCCGGCTGCGGACCGCGTGCGCGCCGAACGCGCCGGCGGCGACGGCCGTGAAGCCCAGCAGCCCGGCCAGCCCGAAGGCGCCGCGCTTCACGCGGGCGGCGTCCCCTGGCTGTCGCGCGACAGGCCCAGCGCGCGCATCTTCTTGTGCAGGTTGGTGCGCTCGATGCCCAGCAAGGCGGCGGTGCGCGAGATGTTCCAGCCGTTCTCGTCCAGCTTGATGCGGATGTACTCGCGCTCCATGTGGTCGCGGAACTCGCGCAGCGGCAGGGCGCGCGCCTCGGCGGGGAGCTCGACGCGCGGCAGCTCGGCCGAGACGGCGCTGGCCTCGCGCCGGCGGCGCGAGACCTCGGCGGCGATCTCGTCGCGCAGGTCGCCGACGCCGATGCTCTCCTCGGACAGGATCACCAGCCGCTCGATCTCGTTGCGCAGCTCGCGCACGTTCCCCGGCCACGAGTACGCCGACAGCACCGCCAGCGCCTCGTCGGAGATCGGCTTCACCTTCATGCCGTTCTCGCGGCAGGCCAGCTCGACGAACGCGGACGCCAGCCGCGGCACGTCGTCGGCGCGGTCGCGCAGCGGCGGCGCGCGCAGCGGCACCACGTTGAGCCGGAAGTACAGGTCCTCGCGAAACTCGCCGGCCGCCACCCCCGCCTGCAGGTCCCGGTTGGTGGCGGCGATGACCCGCACGTCGACCTTCAGCACCTGCTCGCCGCCCACGCGCGAGAACTCGCCCGACTGCAGCACCCGCAGCACCTTGGCCTGCGCGGACAGGTTCATGTCCCCGATCTCGTCCAGGAAGATCGTCCCGCCGTCCGCCATCTCGAACAGGCCGCGCTTGCGCGCGGTCGCGCCCGTGAACGCGCCCCGCTCGTGCCCGAACAGCTCGGACTCGATCAGCTCCTTGGGAATGGCCGCGCAGTTCACCTTGACGTAGGGCTTGGCGGCCAGCGTGCTGGCCCGGTGGATCGCCTTGGCGATCAGCTCCTTGCCGGTCCCCGACTCGCCGGTGATGAGCACGCGCGTCCGGGTCGGCGCCACCTTGGCGATCTGGGCCTTCAGCGCCGCCATGGCCGCGCTCTGGCCGACCATCTCCGAGCGCTCCTCGGCCATGGCGCGCAGCCCCTCGACCTCGCGGGCCATCGCCCGGCGCTCGAGCGCGTTGCGCAGCGCCACCATCAGCCGCTCGCGGTCCAGCGGCTTCTCGATCAGATCGTACGCCCCCGCCTTGGTCGCCCGGACCGCATCGGCCAGCGTGGCGTGCCCCGAGATCATGATGATGGTCGGCAGGGTCTCGGGCGTCTTCAGCTTCGCGATCCGCTCCAGCGTGTCCAGCCCCGAGATGCCGGGGAGCTGCACGTCCAGCAGCAGCACGTCGGCGGCCACCTCGGGCAGGCGGGCCAGCGCCTCTTCTCCGCTGGAGGCCTCCTCGACGTTGAACCCTTCCCCTTCCAGCACCATCCGCACCGTCCGCCGGATGTTTTTCTCGTCGTCGACGATGAAGATCGTGGAAGACATTGCGCACTGAACCCTAACAGAGAATCAGGCGCTGAGGGGCAACACGGCGACCTCGTCGCCCGTGACCACGTCCAGCGCGCGGCGTGCCTCGTCCGGAAGGTCGACGGTGGCTTCCGGCCAGCGCGCCTCGGTGCGCACAGCGACGAAGCGGGGCGGGTCGGGGCGCTCGCGGGCCACCAGCAGCGTGCGCTGCGGCACGGTCGGGTCGGTGGGGGCAGGCGGCGCCACGCGCGCCGCGCCGGCGGCCCGCACCAGCGTGATCTCGTCGGTGAGCGCATGGAAGTGCGGCCCGCCATCGAACGGATCGATCCGGCTGGCGTACGCGAAGCCGACGGCCCGCAACATCTTCTCCACGCCGCGCGTCTCGGGACCGACCTGGCCGACCAGCTCCTGAACGTGGGGCGGGAGCAGCGTCACATAAAGGGGGTCCTGCGGGAACAGGGCGCGGATGAACTCCTTGTTGGTTTGCGACAGGCGATCGGCTTCCTGGTAGCTGAGCCCGGTGAAGCGCCGGCCCAGCGACTCCCAGAGCAGGCTGGTCCCGTCGGGCTCCAGCGGCGGCATCAGCTCTGACAGCACCTCCTCGCGGAACAGCGCGCGGTGCCGCGCCAGGTACAGGAAGCGCACGTACGCCAGCGACCGCCCGAGCCGCTCGGGATGGCCGCGCAGCTCGGGGCGCACCACCAGACCCCCGATCTCCGTCAGCCCCTTGTAGTTGTAGCCAATGCGCAGGACCCGGTGGGAGAAGTGCAGATCCAGCGTCTCGCTGTAGCGCTCCTCGTCCAGGACGTCGAAGAAGACGTGCGGGGCCCGGCGGCTGCCGTGCTGGGCGAAGATCATCGACGTGCCCACGACGGGACCGCTCATCCCCTCGCTGGCGACGAAGACGAAGCAGCGGTCGGCGACCGGCAGCTCCTCGGCGAACGAGGCGCGGGAGCGCGCGATGATCGCGGCCAGCGCCTCGCGATCGTCGGGCAGGTTCACCGAATCCAGGTGCACCGCCGAGCGCTGGAGGTCGTCCAGGTCACCGGGCGCGATGTCACGGAGCAGGAACATGGTCGGGGGGGGCGAGTGTGCCGCCCCCGGGTCAACGGAGGTGGCGACGGACCGATCCTGCCGCGTCCGCGACCAGAGCGCCAACAAGCTGAGGCAAACCACCCGCTGCCAGGTCGCGAGCCGGAACGATCGACCGGTAGTCGATGATCGAGATCGGCGCCTGTCCCGCGCGGATGTCCGCGGCGTTCTGTCGCGCCAGCCAGTCCAGCAGGCGGGGCAGCGCGTGGACCGAAGCCAGGTGGGTGTCGTGCAGCAACAGGATGCCCCGCCCCTTGAGGTGGCTCAGCTTGCTGGTCAGGTACTTGTAGACGAACACCTCGTCGCGGTCGACCTTCCAGTCCTGCGGGTCCAGATTCCAGCCGATGTCGACCAGCCCGCGCGCCTGCAGGGACGCCTCCAGGCTGTGGCAGAAGGCGCCGTAGGGCGATCGGAACAGGAACGGACGCACGCCGGTCGCGGCCTCGATCCGGGCCGCGTTCTCGTCGATCTCCGTCGCCTGCTCGCCCGGGTTCTGGCAGAGGTTGTGGTGGCTCATCGTGTGGTTCGCCACCAGGTGCCCGTGGGCGGCGATCCGCCGGACCAGCGCGCGCCGCGCGACCTCTTCCGGCCGGTCGCCCTTGAGCCGCCAGCCGGTCACGAAGAAGATCGCCTTCAGGCCGCGGCGATCGAGCTCGTCCAGGATGAGCGGGGTGCCGCGCAGGTCCGGGCCGTCGTCGAACGACAGCAGCAGCTCACGCGGGGCGCCCAGGACCCGGAACGGGACGTGCGGGCCGTGCCCGGGCGACTCGAACGGCGTACCCGCCGACTGCAGCGGCTGGGTCGCGCCGGCGTTCGGCAGGAGCTCGGCGGCCTCGGTCGGGATCGCGGGGCGCGCGAGCGAGACATCGCTGCCGCCCACCGCGGCGGGCCTGAACAGCGCCGTGCCGAGAGCGCCGAGAGCCACGAGCCGAGAGCCAACCCGCATGGAACTACACGGGTTATCGGCACTTTGCCCGCGCCGCTGGAGGTCGAGCTACCGCAACGCGCCAAGGCAGGATTCAGCTGCCCGAGGCTCGAAGGCCGAGTCCCTCAAAACGGGATGTCGTCGTCCGATGGACCGGGACCGGGACCGCCGCCCTCCCCGATCGGTTCGTCGGGGCCGGATTCGCTGCGGCCGCCAAACCCACCACCCGATCGGCCGCGCCCCTCACCCCCGCCCCCGCCGCCCCCGCCGCCGCTGCCCAGGAAGACGACCCGGTCGGCGACGATGTCGGTGGCGTAGTGCTTCTGGCCGTCCTTGTCGTACGAGCGCGTCTGCAGGCGCCCCTCGACGTAGACCGAGCGCCCCTTGGCCAGGTACTTGTTGCAGTTCTCGGCCTGGTCACCCCAGACCGTCACCCGGTGCCACTCCGTCTTCTCCTGCCGCTGCCCCGACTTGTCCTTGAAGACCTCGGTGGTCGCGATCCGCAGGTTGCAGAGCGGCCGGTTCGAGGGGGTGTACTTCAGCTCCGGATCCGCCCCCAGGTTGCCGATCAAGATGACCTTGTTGACGCTGCCCATCGCGCTCTCCTTTTAACACATGTATCGAGAGCAGCGGGCGGCGGTTGCTAGAATGCGGCCGTGCGCCTCGCCCCCGCGCTCGCCGTCGCCCTCTCCATCCTGGCCGGTGCTCTCGCCCTGCCCCGCCCGGCGGCCGCCGCTTCCGCGACGAACAACCTGGGCCGCGGCTTCGCCGCCTACCGCGCCGGCGACTACCACGACGCCGCCAAGGCCCTGCAGGCGGCGCTGAAGGACGGCGTTCGCAACGAGGACTGGGCGGCGTTCCTGCTGGGCGAGAGCGAGTTCTACGACGGCGACTACCAGGCGGCCCGGGCCGCGTTCGAGCGGGCCGGGCGCGGCAAGGGTGGCCGCCCCGCCGCCATGGCCCCCTATCGCATCGCCGATTGCCTCTGGATGCAGGGCGACCACGCCGGCGCAGCCAAGGCCTACGACCGGCTGTTGAAGAAAGCCACCCCGACCACGGCGGACGCGGCGTTGCTCAGGTTCCGCATCGCCGACGAGCTGGCGGCGCGCGACGCCAGCGGCGCGCGCAACCGGATGCTGGCGATCGCGCGCGAGTTCCCCGCCCACCCTCTGGCCGACCAGGCGCTGCGCCGGGCGGTCGAGCCGGGGGCGGCGCCGAAGGCCAACGCGCCGGCCCCGCCCCCGCCCGCCGCCGAAGCGGCGCTCTCGCCGGCCGACCGCCTGCGGCGCGCCGAGTCGCTGACCAAGGACCGCCACTGGGACGAGGCGCTGGCCGAGCTGGATCGGCTGCCGCCGTCTCTTCCGCCCGACCAGGCGGCCGAGCGCGACTACCAGATCGGCATGACCAAGTTCCACATGCGGCGCGATTACGCCAAGGCGGGCGAGATGCTGCTGGCCGCGGTGCCGCACCTGACCGGCGACAAGGCGGCATCCGCGGCGTTCCACGGCGCGCGCGCCCTGTCGCGCGTCGATCGCGACGACGAGGCCATCGCCGGCTATCAGCGGGTGGTCGCGAAATATTCCAGCTCGCGGTACGCGGCCGAGGCGCAGTACCTGTCTGGCTGGCTGGACTACAACCGCGGTCGTTTCCGCGAAGGCCTGCCGGCGCTGGAGGCGACGCTGGCCCACTTCGGCTCGAGCGCGTTCGCCGACGACGCCGCCTGGTGCGTGGCGTTCGCCCACTTCCTGCTGGGCGACGCGGCCCAGGCGAACGCGGCGCTGGAACGCTACGCGCGGCTGCCGGCGACCGGCATCACCAGCGAGGAGCGCGGCGATCGCGTGGCGTACTGGCGCGCGCGGTTCCGCGAGAAGCTGGGGGGAACCGACGCCGCCAAGGCCGACGCGCGCGAGCAGTACCGCGCGCTGGCCCGGCGCGCGCCGCTCTCGTTCTACGGCCTGCTGGCCCGGGCCCGCCTGGTCGAGGCGGGGCAGACCGAGCCGGTGCGCCTGCCTTCGAAAAAGGTGGAGGTCGCGACGCCGGCCAAGGCCGCCAAGGACCCGGTGGTGGCGCGCGCGCTCGAGCTGACCGAGGCCGGGATGGGCGTGGAGGCGGGCGACCAGCTCGAGCGCGACGAAAAGGCCGTCCTGCAACGTGCCGGCGGCGCGCGCGCGTCGGCCTGGCTGCTGGGCCTCTACAAGCGGGCCGGCGACTTCCATCACGCCTATCGCTTCGCCGAGTCGCACGACGCCGGCGCGCTGGGCGCCGACCCGCACGACGATGCCGGCGTGCGCGCCTTCTGGGAGGCGGCGTTCCCGCGCGCCTACGCCGCGCTGGTCGAGAAATACGGGCCGCCGGCCGGCAACCCCGAGCTGTACCTGTACGCCATCATGCGCAAGGAGTCGGGGTTCGACCCGCACGACGTCTCGTACGCCGACGCGCGCGGGCTGCTGCAGATGATCCCACCGACCAGCGCCAGGGTCGCCGCCACCGCCGGCGACCCTTTCTACCCGGACCAGCTCTACGACCCCGAGGTCAACGTCCGCCTGGGCGCCAGCTACATCGGGTCGCTGTTCAAGAAGTTCGCCGGCGAGATCCCGCTGGCGGCCGGCGCCTACAACGCCGGCCCGCGCGCGATGGCCCGCTGGTGCACCCAGCACGCCGGCCACCCGACCGACGAGTTCGTCGAGCTGATCGCGTTCGCGCAGACGCGCGAGTACGTCAAGCGGGTCACCAGCCTCTACGCGAAGTACCGCTTCCTTTACGGGCCGAAACCGTACGAGATCCCGCTGGCGCTCGACACCAAGGTCGCCCCGGACGGTCCGGACTACTGACGACAGCTGACGATTCCGCCGCCGGCCGACTTCGCCGCGCGCCGGCGATGCGCACGATCGTCCAGTGGGGAGCGCGAGGCGGGCGCGGACGTTCGTCAGGACCACGCTGATCGGCGGCGTGGTGTTGCTGGCCCCGCTGATCGTTCTGGTCGTGCTGGCGGTCAAGGCCGGGCGGTTTCTGGAGAAGCTGGCGGCGCCGTTGCTGCAAGCCATCCCGACCGGGACCCTGGCCGGCCGGCTGGTGCTGGACGCGATCGTCGCCGTCGGGCTGCTGCTGGGATGCTTCCTGGCCGGGCTGCTGGCCCGCTTCTCGGTGGCCAACCGGCTGGTCGCCAAGGCGGAGGCGAACGTTCTGTGGCGCATCCCCGGCTACGGCATGATCAAGGGGCTGACCTCGAGCCTGGACCCGCGCGCGATGCCCGAGCTGCGGCCAGTGCTGGTCCACTTCGACGACTACTCCCAGGTCGCCTTCGAGGTCGACCGGACCGCAGATGGCCGCCGCGTCATCTATCTGCCCAGCGCGCCGGAGCCCCGCACCGGCTCGGTGATCGTCGTGGATCCGCACCGGGTCGAGCCGCTGCCCCTCAGCTTCGTCGCGACCGTGACGGCCATCCGCTCGGTGGGACACGGCGTGGGCCGGTCGCTGCCGGCGCGCCGCCCTTGACGGAATGCCGTCCGGCCATTTATATGGGTTCCCATGCATTCGACAGACGCCGCCGGCGCCTACGGGGTCATGGCGCTGGACGCGATCCGCAAGCTGGTCCGCGTGCTGGGCGAGTCGGCCCGGCTGGCCCAGGGGCGGACCGGGATCAGCGGCGCGCAGCTCTTCGTGCTGCGCGTGCTGGCCGAGCACCCAGGGCTGTCGATCAACCAGCTGGCCGAGCAGACCATGACGCACCAGAGCTCGGTCTCGGTGGTGGTCAGCCGGCTGGCCGCGCGCGGGCTGGTCGCGCGCGCGCCGGCGCCCGACGATCGGCGGCGGCAGCTGGTCACGCTGACGCCGCGCGGCCGGGCCCTGCGCCGTTCGGCGCCGGCGGTCGCGCAGGAGGTGCTGGTCCAGGCGATCCGCGGGCTGCCGCCGGCCCGGCGGCGCGCGCTGGCGACGTCGCTGCGCGCCCTGACCGACGCGCTGGGCGTTTCCGATCAGACCGCCCCGATGTTCTTCGAGGAAGACGATCGCGTCGTCACGACCCGCCGCCGCAGGAGCGGCGTCACCGTCCATGCTTGATCCCCGGGAGGCGCGCGCCGTCGACGGGCGCGTCGCCTGGCTTTGCGGCCTGTGCGTGGCCCTGGCCATCGCCGCCGGCTTCATCGCGCAGATCCTGACCCGGCTCATCGGCCTCATCACCAACCTGGCCTACTACGGGCGCCTGTCGACCAGCTTCGTGACGCCCGCCGACCACCACCTTGGTGCGGCGGCGGTCGCCGTGCCGGTGATCGGCGGCGTCGTCGTCGGCCTGATGGCCCGCTACGGATCCAAGGCCATCCGCGGCCACGGCATCCCCGAGGCGATGGAGCAGGTGCTGATCAACCAGAGCCGGATCCCCAAGCGGATGACGTTTCTGAAGCCGCTGTCGGCCGCCATCGCCATCGGCACCGGCGGACCCTTCGGCGCCGAGGGGCCGATCATCGCGACCGGCGGCGCGCTGGGGTCGCTGGTCGGGCAGGTCTTGCGCACGACCGCTGCCGAGCGCAAGACGCTGCTGGCGGCCGGGGCCGCGGCCGGAATGGCGGCCACGTTCGGCAGCCCCGTGTCGGCCGTGCTGCTGGCCGTGGAGCTGCTGCTGTTCGAGCTGCGCGCGCGCTCGCTGATCCCGGTCGCGCTGGCGGCCGCCGCGGCGACCGCGGTGCGCATCGGGCTGGTCGGCACCGCGCCGGCTTTCCAGACGGCCGCCTTTCTGCCGGCCGGCTCCGGCGCGCTGGCCTGCTACGCGGCCATCGGCGCGCTGGTCGGCGTCTCCTCGGTCGCGGTGACCAAGCTGGTCTACGCCATCGAGGACGGGTTCGAGAAGCTGCCCATCCACTGGATGTGGTGGCCCGCGCTGGGCGGGCTGGCCGTGGGGGTGGTCGGGCTGATCTCGCCGCACACGCTGGGCGTCGGCTACGACAACATCGACCACATCCTGTCGGGCGACCTGACGGTCACCGCGATCGTGGTCCTCTGCGCCTGGAAGCTGGTCTCCTGGTCGCTCTCGCTGGGGAGCGGCACCTCCGGGGGAACACTGGCGCCGCTGTTCACGATCGGCGGCGGCCTGGGCACGGCGCTGGGCGCCGCGGTCGTGGCCGTGGCGCCCGGCATCGGCCTGGACCTGCGGGTGGCGGCGCTGGTCGGCATGGCGTCGATGTTCGCCGGCGCCTCGCGCGCCGTGCTGGCGTCGATCGTGTTCGCGTTCGAGACCACCCGCCAGCCGATCGGGCTGCTGCCGTTGCTGGCCGGCGGCGTGACGGCCCACTTCCTGTCGTCCCTGCTGATGCGCAACTCGATCATGACCGAGAAGATCGTCCGCCGCGGGGTGCGGGTGAGCAACGAGTACGCCGCCGACCTGCTGGACCATCTGCTGGTCAAGGACAGCGCCACCCGCCAGCTGGTGACGTTCGCGGCCGCCAGCACCGTCGAGGCGACGCGCGCCTGGCTGGCCTCCGGCGCCGAAGGGAGCGACCACCAGGGGTTCCCGGTGCTGGACGCCGCGGGTCGCGTCCTGGGGGTGGTGACCCGACGAGACCTGCTGGCCCCGTCGGCGCGGGGGGAGCTGCGCGGCTTGATCAGCCGGCCGCCGGTGGTCGTCTTCCTGGACAGCTCGCTCCGCCAGGCGCTGGACCAGATGCTCCGCGCCGGCGTGGGCCGGCTGGTGGTGGTCGATCGAGGCGATCCCACGCGGCCGGTCGGCATCCTGACCCGCAGCGACCTGCTGGGCGCGCACGCGCACGTCCACGCCTAGCTGAAGCTTGGCAACGGCGTCGCGCGCGGGCACGATACGCGCGCGTGGGCCGCTACACATTGTGGTGCCTGAATCGGATCGCCGGCTGGAACCTGGGCGATCTCCGGGATGCCCTCCGCGGAATGAGCAACGCGGCTCGCCTGGGCAGCCGGGAGCGCTTCGACGACCCGCCCCAGGGGATGAAGCCCACCGCCGACGGCGTCCTCATGCACGAGGACCCCCTGCGCGACGAGTACTTCGTCCCGATCGTCGTCAAGTGCGTCGGCAATCCCGGCGGCTTCTTCCAGCGGGTCGGGAGCGCCATGTCGCTCGACGGCCAGCGGCTGTTCCAGCAGCTGCTCGACGACTACCCGGACTTCTACCGGCCGGCCGACCCGCCGCCCGACGTCCACTGGCGGAACTACTGGAAGACGTTTCCCCTCGGCGGCGCGGGCTGGAACCTGGGCATGCTCACGCGCGCCGGCGCCGACGAAAACGCCCAGGACGACTGCCTCGGGTACTACGAGATCGTCCGCCGCGAGGCCATTGCAAACGACGAGAAAGCCGTGCTCGTCGGCTACAGCCAGGGCGGCTTGGTGGCGCGGTTCCTGGCCTGGATGGACGAGCAGCTCATGCCGCCCGAGCAGCGGGTGATCGCCGGCGTGATCACGGTGCAGTCGCCCAACCACGGGTCCCCGCTGGCGGGCCACGGCGACGAACGGCTGGTCAGCGTCGGCCTGCTGGGGATGTTGACGGCGCTGGCCGGGGTGCCGATCGTCGACGCCAATCCCAGCACGCACATCGCCGTCAGGAAACTTGCCGACGGCATGCTCACCCTGCCGCCCAGCCAGACGCACTACCGGTTCGGCGTGAACGCCGTCTGCGCGATCCTGGATTACGCCATCGTCGACGCCGTCGCCGGGGGCAGACAGGATTCCCAGCTGGCCGAATTGTTGCGCACCGCGCGCAAGTGGCTGACCGGGCTGTCTCCCGACAAGGTTCAGACCGCCTTCCGCGATCTCGACCCCAGCGGGCTGGACGACGACAAGACGGTGCTGGGCCGGCTGACGAAATCGCCCCACCGCGAGCTGTTTCACGGGGCGGTGATCGGCGCCAACTCGTCGCTGGAGGATCTGATCCTGCAGACGCGCCCCTGGTACGAACGCTGGCCGGTTCGAAAGCTCGTCGCGCCCACCCGGTTCTCGAACATCGAGACGGCCTACTCGAAGATCGCGCTGAACGAGGAAGCCAACCACCAGTATCCGCCCGGGACGCCGCTCCGCCGGCAGCTGGCCCATCATTACGCGCGCGGGCTGGACGGCAACGGCGCCGATCCGGAGCTGCCCGGTTTCGCGCACGACTTCGTGATCCCGTCCGTCTCGGAGGCGCTCTGCCTCTTCAACCCGCCGCCGCCCGGGAATCGGTTCCTGGGCAACGTCGTGAACCGGCGGGCGACGCACATCTCGGGCGCGCAACCGTCGGGCCGCGCGTCCGACGTCCCCTACGTCTTGCGGATGCTGGGCGACCTCAGCCAGCGACTCAGTGCTGAAGGCGCAGGACGGTGAGCGCCAGCTCGACGACGATCAGCACCACGATCGTGGCCTCGAGCAACACCAGCCGGCGGTCGCGCGCGACGTCCAGGACCAGCTCCAGCGCCTCCTGGATGCTGCGCAGCTTCAGCTCCAGCGCCTGGTAGCGATCGACCAGATCGAACTCGGCGCGCAGCTCGTCGTAGATGCGATCCATCCCGGGGTCGTCCCAGGCCTCGTCCGGCTTGTCGAGCAGGTGCAGGATCGTCAACACCTCGTTGCGCGTGGCGATCGCGGCGCCGATGAAACGGTGGAGGGGCCGCGTCCGCGTCGGCACCGTCCCGCGCACCTCCAGCCGCTGCACCAGCCGGTCGGTGCGCACGAACATCTCCTCGACGATGCGCTCGTAGTACTCCATCGCCGCGCTCTGGGCGACGGTCAGCGCGACCACGCTGGCGCGCGCGGCGTTCAGGTAGTCCAGGATCAGCACGCCATCGGCGACGTCGGGCGTCCGGCCCGGGTCCTCGCGAACCGTCATCTCCTCGCTGACCGTCGCGGCGGTCAGCCCGGTCCGGGCGGCGCGCAGCCGCTGCAGCTCGCGCTCGCGTGCCGCCGCCGGGAGGTCGCGGAACACCACCGCGCCGAACGGGTAGATGAACACCGCCCCGTCGCTGACGGCGTAGGCCAGCTCGTGAGGACTGCGGCGCGCGTCCGGATAGGCGGCCGCCAGGTCCTTCAGCGACAGGTTCTCGACGAACCCGGTGGCGTAGAAGACGTGCGTCGGGCCAGGCGACGCCATGGCCGCCGGCTCGACGCCGGGCGTTGCGCGCGCGCCGTTCACTCCTTCTTATTGCCAGCCACGCCCTGCTCGTTCAAGTCGTAATGGCCGCGCGTGTCGGACGGCGCGCGGCCCGGGGGCGGCGTGTTCACGGGCCGGCGAATCGAATGCTGGTCATCCGAGTTCAGCAGCACCGGAGACTGCCCCACCCCGGTCGGCGCGTGCGGCGGCCCGACCATCATCGGTCCGCCGGGCCGCTCGGGCCCGCCGACGGCGCCCTGTTCGGTCTGGGGAGCGGGCGCGCCCGTGTCGATGTCTGCCCGGGCGGCCAAGGGCGCCACCATCCCCAGGGTCATCGCCAGTAACATTGTTGTTGGAAGCCGCATACCTCCAACCTAACCACGCCCCGCCGGCTCGCGACGCGCCCCCTCGATCAGCCGAGCCAGCAAAGTGCGGTGGCAGCGCTCGGGGTCGGTGCAGGCGGATGAGCAGAGCAGCGTGATGGTCTCGCCGGCCGCCACCCGGCTGGCCAGGTCGCGGATTCTCCAGAGCTGGGCCGGGCGGGTCATCTCGTCCAGGTAGCGGACGCGGTAGCTGTCCCATTCGATGGGGGCGCCCCCCTTGCCGTGGAAATCGTCCAGCAGCGCCCGACTGGGCCCCAGGTCCGGCCACCAGTCGTCCCAGGTCTGGTCGGCCCGGGCGACGCCCCGGGGGCGGATGCGACAAACCAGCAGCCGGTGGCCGTCGGCCGGCTCGGCCGGGTCATTCCAGCGCTTGGTTCGCACGGGCACCGCAAAAGCGTAACCCCGGCACGGCCCAGGCGTAGGACGGGCAGGAGGACACCATGCTCACCGCGATTCTCGACCGACTGCGGCGCGCCGGCGACCGCGCGGCATTCCTGGGCCCCACGCTGGCCCGCCTGACCGTCGGCCTGGTCTTCATCGGCACCGGCTGGGGCAAGCTGCACAACCTGGGCGAGGTGACCGACTTCTTCGCCTCGCTGCACATCCCGGCGCCCGGGTTCAACGCCCGGCTGGCCGCCTCGACCGAGTTCTTCGGCGGCATCGCCGTTCTGGTCGGGCTGGGGACGCGGCTGGCGGCGCTGCCCATGGGGTTCACGATGGTCGTGGCGATCCTGACCGCCAAGCGCGGCGACATCACCGGGCTGACGGCGCTGGTCGGGTTCGAGGAGTGGAGCTACCTGGTGTTCTTCATCTGGCTGGCGGTGGCCGGCGCCGGGCCGATCTCGCTGGACGCCTTGATCCGGCGGTTGCGTGGGCGGCGCGCGCCCGCGCCGCTGGCGGAGGCGCGAACCTGACCGCTTTCGCCATCGACGTCGAGATCGTTTGTGGTCCGGCCGTCCCCGGCTTATTTAAGGGGCGGTGGACGTGCGTGGACCCTGAAGCGATCGAGGCGGCCCAGCTGATGGCCCGCTACTGCGCGGGGGACGCGGCGGCGTTCCAGGCGCTGTACGCCCTGCTGGCGCCGCGCCTGCTCGGCTACCTGTTCGGCCTGCTGCGCGACCGCGCCGCCGCCGAGGACACGCTGCAGCTGACGTTTCTGAAGCTTCACGAGGCGCGCGCGGCTTACGTCGGCGGCGCCAACCCGATCCCCTGGCTCTACACCATCGCCCATCGCACGGCGCTCGATGAGCTGCGCAAGCGCAAGCGGGCGCGCGTCCGGCTGACCAACGACGGCGCGCTGCCGGCCGAGCCCGCCGCCCACGTGACCGGCGTGGCCGCCGAGACCCAGCAGGACGAGGCGAGCCGGCCCGACGCCGAGGCCGCCCGCGGCGCGCTGGCGGCGCTGGATCAGCTCCCCGAGAACCAGCGCGAGGCGTTGCTCTTGACCAAGGTCCACGGGCGGTCGACCGCCGAGGCGGCGCGCATCGCCGGCACCACGCCGGGCGCCATCAAGCAACGCGCCCACCGCGCGTACCTCACGTTGCGAAAGGTGCTGGGCCAGCCCCCCGGCGGCGACACCGCCGAACCGGCCGTCCAGTTGCAGAAGGAGGTCCCGTGAAACGCCAGCCGTCGTCCGACGATCCGACGTCCGGTCTGCCGGCCGCGCCGTTCACGCCGCCGCCGCCGTCGGGCCGGCTGATGGCCGCCATGCAGGACATGCGGCCGGTCCGGACACGATCGCGGTTCGGCGCGTTCACGGTGGCCGGGCTGGCGGGGCTGGCTGTGGCGGGGCTGGTGCTGGCCCGCCACACGCTGCGCCCCGACCTGTCCGCCCTGCCGACCGGCTGGATCGTGGCGGCGGCCGCGCTCTGGACGGCCGCGTTCGCGCTGCCGCTGCGGGCCGCGCTGGTTCCGGCCCGCGGGGAGGTGTTGCCCGCGCCGGCGACCGGCCAGCGGGCCGGGCTGGGCGCGCTGCTGGCGCTGGTGGTCTTCACGCTCTGCGCCAGCGTCGAGGCGCCCGGAGCCAGCCTGCGCCCGAGCGATCTGCACATGTCGCTGCTGACCTCGGTCGTGCACTGCGGAAGCTTCGCGCTGCTGATGTCGCTGCCGTCGGTCCTGGTCGGCCTGGCGGCGTTGCGGCGGTTGGCGCCCGTGGGCGGCGCGCGGATCGGACTGGCGCTGGGGGCCGCCGGCGGCGCGCTGGGCGGCCTGGTCCTGCACTTCATCTGCCCGATCGCGAACGCCGGACACGTCCTGCTCGGTCACGTCGGCGGAATGGCCGTGGCCGCGATGCTGGCCGCCCTGGCGCTGCCGATGATTCGCGATCGCCGCTGACGGCTCAGCCGGCGCCGCGTGCGGCGGTGGCGGCACCGAGCCAGGCGCGTGCCCCGAAGCGGCGAACCGCGCGGCGCAGCTCCAGCCCCGCCACGATCGCCAGTCGGACCAGCGCGCCGCCAGCGACCGCGAGATCGACGGTGGTCCCGCCCCGCTCGACCGCCACCACGCGGCCGCGCACGTCGCCGGGCGACACTGGCCGATCCATCTCCAGCGCGGCGTCGCCACAGGTGGTGAGGCGCGCGCGATCCACGGACAGCACGCGGTGAGCGACCAGCCGGCGGCCCGTCTCGCAGAGCACGACGTCGGCGATCCCGACGGCCGAGGCATCGACCGGCGCGACGACCAGGCAGTCGCCGTCGCCGATGGCGGGCAGCATGCTCTGCCCACCGGCGCGAAAGCGAATGGCGATGCCGTCTGCCAGCAGCGCGCGCGCGACCGTTGCGAAACCAGGCACGGATCGAGACATCGGGCGCCCGCGCAGAAGCTGAAGCGCGAGCTTCTCCGACGGAAAACTGACGCGTCACAGATCAGTTTTCGAGCGATCGCCTCGCGCGATCAGTTCGCGCGCACGAAGATCGGGGCGCTGGAGTCGGGGACGAAGGCAAGCTCGACGCATTCGCAGCGGGCCGCGACCTGCTCGAGCGTGGCCAGCACGGCGTCCAGGCCGCCGGCGTCGTGGAAGGGCGGGAAGCAACAGGAGAACAGCCTGGCGACCGCCTGGCTGGCCGCCAGCGGGCGCATCTGGTTCTCGGTCGCGTGGCGCAGCAGGCAGATCCGCGCCAGCGGCGCCCGCCCGGGGTTCGAGATGCGGCCGTCGCCGTGCCAGGGCGTTCCGTACATCCAGATCGTGCCGCCTTCCTGGCGCAGCACGATGCGCTCGTCGCTCAGGATCCGCACGCCGGGCTGCCCCAGCCACAGGCGGGCCATGGTGGTCTTTCCGGCGCCGGACTGTCCGGCGAACACGGTCGCGCGGCCGTCGGCGTCGACCAGCCCGCTGCCGTGAATCGCCACGCCACCACCGCGCGCCAGCAGGTGCACGACCAGCAGCTCGTCCAGCGGGTATTGCAGCGGGTAGACCGGCAGGCGGCCGGCGAAGGCTCCGCGGCGCAGCACCACCTCACCCTCGGTGAAGTCGGGGCTGAACGAGGCGATCTGGTAGGGCGCGGTCCCCAGCAAGGACGAGGTGAAGACGAAGCGACGCCCCAGACCGCCGCGGTAGAGGCGCCACAGCCCCTTGCCCGAATCGAAGATTCGCTCGCCCGGCCCGGGCTCGACCGGGTCTCCCCAGCGAACGCGGACCCGCACCTCGGGCTGTTCGACGTCGGCCACGAACTTCGTCGCGGCGCCGGCGGCGGCGATCGGCAGGTCACCTTCCGACGAGAGCCCGATCCGGATGCCGGCGATGTCCAGGCCGAACGACGCGCTCATGAACCGAAGGTCATGCAGCCGCCCAGCGACGTGCAGTCGGCCTCGGCTGGTCCCGCCACGCCCATGGTCTTGCAGTTGCCCAGCACGGCCTCCTCGGGGCGGAGCGCGACCTCGGACAGCGTCGGCTTCTCGTAAGGCTTGCGCCCCTCGGGCGCGTCGGGCGGCGTCTGGTCGCTCATGCCGCGCTGTCCTCTCCTTGCGATCCACAGCCGCCGCAACCGCCGTCGCTACCGCAGGACGACGAAACGACCGCCAACCCACGCCCGCGCCGCGGCTGCGGGCGGGCCACCTGGGCCCCGGACCGGATCTTGGCCGCGTCTTCCAGCAGGCCAGCGTGGCCCGCGCCCCCCGCGCAGAAGGCGCACTCGCCGTGAGCCGGTGGCGTGAAGCCCACCACCTGCGCCCGCAGGTGCGCCACCTCGCAGAAGAACTCGACCGGCTTCTCCGGGTCGCCGTGTTCCAGCTCGCTGGTCGCCGCGCAGGCCGAGCAGAGCGCCCGGATGTGGCAGTCGGTGCACTTGCTCGGGCGCGTGATGGTCTTGGCGCGCACCTGGGCCAGGAACCCCTCCCAGCCCTCCTTGAAGCTCCCTTTGCGCAGGTCGTAGCTCTCGAGGTGCGAGAGCACGCAGATGCTCATCTTGCCTTCGGGATCGATCGCGAACGCGTTGATCCCGCCGCCGCACTGGTAGACCTTGTCGCGCGTCGCGACGACCGGGCCGGTCCGCTCGCGCACCAGCGCTTCCCAGGCGGCGCGGCGGCCGTCCTCGGCGACGTCCAGCTCAACCATCTCCGCCGCCGTCAGGCGCACGTCCAGGGGGGCGTGCGAGCAATCGATGCGCGCGTTGATCATCCCGTCGAACTTGAACTCGACGCCCAGCTCCTGCTCGGCAAAGCGTTGCATGTCGGCGATCTCGTGGCGGTTGATGGTCGTCGCCACCGTCTTCAGCTTCAGCGGCAGGCCGCGCTCGGCCAGCAACTGGATGCCGCGCATGCAGCGGTCGAACGATCCCGGCACGCCGGTCAGCCGTTCGTAGGTCTCGCGCGTGCGGCCGTAGAGCGTGATCTCGACGGCGAACGGCCGCCACACCGCCAGCTCGTCGGCGATGGCCGCCGTGATCTGGGTGCCGTTGGTGAACAGCGTGATCAGCAGGCCGCGCCCCTTGGCATGCCGATAGATCTCGAGAAAGTCCGCGCGCGCGAAGATCTCGCCGCCGGTCAGCAGCAGCCACAGGCAGCCGGCCTCGGCGATCTCGTCGATGATCCGACAGACCTCGGCGGTCGACAGCTCGCCCCGGCGCGCCGCCGCGTCCCCCACCGGCAAGTTGTTGTAGCAGTGCGCGCAGGCCAGCGGGCACCGGTGGGTGAGCTCGATGGTCCCGTTGGTGGGAAGGCGGCTGCCGCGCGCGCGGCGGTAGATCTGGGCGCTGAAGTCGCCATAGCTGCGAAGCGTGGCGTTCACGGAGAGACCCCCTCGACCACCAGCCCCTTGGCGCTCAGCAGCTCGACGAACTCGGCCACGTCGGCCGCGGCCTGCTCGGCTCCCACGTCGTAGACGCGGACCACCTCGGCGGTCAACGCGTCGACCGACCGGTGTCCGTCGATCGCCCCCCAGATGGTGGCCGCCACGGCGTTGAGCGTGCAGATCGATTCGAGATCGCCGACGCCCCCTCGCACCGGCACGATGATCGCGTCGCCGGCGATGGACCGGCTGACATAGCCGTCCGCCTTGCGCAGGACACGACCCCCCCCTTTCGTTGGCACGGTGTTCATTATCAGCTGTCCCGGCCCGGAGCTTGAGCTTTTGCCCGCCGGCGAGCCCTCGCCAGAGCCCCCGCCAGCGCCACGAGGCCAGCGGTCCCGGGCAGGCCGGGCCCGGGAATCTGGCACCCACAGCCGCCCCCGGACGCGGGCAAACCACCGTCGGGGCCCGCGTCGCGGGCGGCATCGGGACCGCTTTCGGGGAGCGTCCGGTCGGGCGCCCCGGCGTCGTGGGACGCATCGACCGGCCCCGACCCGGCGTCCATCCCGGCGTCGGCTTCACGCGCATCCGGTCCACCGGCGTCGGCCGGGCCCGCATCGGCCGGGCCCGCATCGGCCGCGTCCGGCGGCGTCCCCGCGTCGGCGACCAGCAGCCGGCTGGGGGTGCCGAACAGCGTCGGATCGCCGAAAAGGATCCAGGTCCGCCGCGCGTCGGCGTCGGTGATCGCCCGCTTGGCGGCCATGGCGGCCTCGCCCAGCGAGGTGCGCGTGAGCCGCTTGACGAACTCCTGGTTCAGCGTCCCCTGCTGGTCGAAGGACGTCAGCGTCGACGAAGCCCAGACCGCGACCGCGCCCCCGCTGGGCGCCTTGGTCAGCGTCTCGGCCAGGCTCTCGGTGTAGACGTCGTGAAAGAACCCGTTCAGGCAATTCATGCTGACGTAGATCGAGAGCGGGGCGTTGCTGAGCCCGGCGGCATCGCTGCCGGCGAAGAGGCCGTCCCAGACCGACACCGACCCATGCCCGAAATAGTTGACCAGGAACGGACCGGCGTCCAGAAGCGGCACCAGGTCGGCGGTCGTCCGGTTGGGCTGGTCCAGGAAGAACTCGCTGGTCGGCATCAGCCCCGCCACCGAGGCCGCGCTGGCCCGGCTGGCCTCCTCGAACGACAGCCCGGTCTCGTCGGCATCGGCGACGAACAGCCCGCCGCGAGGCAGATCCGCAACACCCGCGTAGCCGAGAGTCTTCTGGACGACCGTGACGGCTTCGGCGGCGGTGCGCACGGAGATGCGCCCGACGGCGATGTCCGGCAGCCCGTCGCCGTCCCAGTCGACGAACCAGTCGTCCGAGGCGGTCTCCATCTGCGCGGTGTCGATCAGCTTGGTCGGAGCGAAGTCAAAGTCGCCCATCCCCAGGAAGTTGCGGGGGTCGAAGCTGGCGTCCCCCACCAGCAGCACGAAGCGGGGGGACGGCGACCAGGACTGTTGAACCGCCTGCAGGAAGTCGCGGACCGCGGGGGCGCTCTTGTCCCCGCCGGCGAGCTCGTCGTACACGTCCTGAAGGTCGACCAGCTGCACCGTCCACCCCTGGGCCTGGCGCGCCTCGACCAGCGGCGCGAGCGCGTCGAGAAACAGCCCGTGCGACAGGATCACCAGCTCGCCGGCGTGCGGCGCCGTCCAGCTGGAGGGGTGGCTCGGGGAGACGGCCGGCGTCAGGGCCGCCGCCGACGTGAACGCGTAGATGGCCCGGAGTGAGCTGCCGTCCGGCGTGTTGAACCCGACGGTATAACCGCCGCCGGCGGCCGCCAGGCTGGTCGCCAGCTCGACCGGGTCGTCGGGATCGGTCACGTCCATCACCCGCACGTCGGCCGACGGGAAACCGGCCACGGCCACCCGCTTGGACGGAGGCGGCGCCAGGGTCATCGACGTCCCGTCGCTGGCGTACAGGTGGCCGTAATCGATCTCGACGGCGGCCACCAGCGACACGTCGGGCGCATCGCCCCCCGAAGTCAGCACGACGGAGTTGCTCCCCTCGACCGGCGTGATCGCCCCGATCGCGCAGGTGACGGAGGCCTGCCCGGCCAGCTGGCAGGTGCCCACGGACTGGCCGTTCAGGGCGACCGTGACCTGATGGTCGCCGGCGGTCACGCCCTGCAGCGTCACCTGCAGCGTGGCCGGGGCCGACGGGTCGAGGCGTCCCACGCTGACCTGCTCCGTCGCCCCCGCGGTGGTGACCTGGTCGCCAAAGAAGTTGGTGGCGTCGCCGTTGCGCAGGGCCGCGAAGTAGGTGGTCCGCTTGCGGGAGATCGCGGCGGCCGGATAGCTCGAGGGCGGCTGCGACCCGCCCGGGCTCGCCACCAGCGGCACGGGCTTGCCGGCGGCGCCGGACACCAGCCAGTAGGTGCGCGTGCCGGTCCAGAGGGTGTCCCGGGCCACACCGTAGAACTCGACGGCCTCACCGGGGTCGAAGACGCCGTCGCCGTTCCCGGTGATCGAGATGCCCTGCTCGACGCCGTCGGCGAAGAGGCGCAGCAGCCGGGGGTCGGTGTGGGGGTCCAGGCCCGCCCCCAGCAGCGCCGCCTGGGGGACGTGCTGCCACCCCGTGCCGGTGACCGCCAGCTTGATGGCCGGGGCGGCGGCCAGGCCGAGCTGGACCGAGGCCGGGTCCGCGCGGGCCGGGGCGGCGGCCAGGACCAAGCCCGCGCCCGTCAAGACCATGGCCCGCCGCATCGGTCTGCCACATCGGGAGGCGCTCCCCAGACTGAAGAAACCGCCGCTCGCCTGCGGGCTGGGCTAAGGCCGAGGTTCTGGTCAACCGATTCGCGTGGATCGATGACCGTGAGGAGAGCGTGCTGCGGCGTGGGACTGGCGATCCTGCTGACGGGGGCCCTGGCCTGGCCCGGGCGGGCCCAGGCTGCCGCCTGCGCCACCACGGCGTGCGGCTCCGCCAACAGCGTCACCTTCAACGGCACCCCCTTGACGTTCGCGGGCGCCTCGACGAACGGCACCGTCCGCAGCGAGATCTGGTACCTGGTCGCGCCGCCCAGCGGCGCGCACAACGTCGTCGTCACCGCGCCCAACGCGACCGCCGTGACCGCCACGTCGATGTCGTTCACGGGGGTCGACCAGACGACGCCGCTCGGCAGCGTCGGCACGGCGATCGGCACCGGCACCACGGCGCAGGTGTCGGCGACCGCCGCCGCGGGCGAGGCGATCTTCGACGTGGTCGGCGCCGTCGGAACCACCGCACCGACCGTGTCCGGCAGCACGCAGACCTCGCGCCAGACCAACACCACCGCCAGCGGCCTCGACCACGTCGTCGTCGGCTCCAGCACCGCTTACGGCACCGGCAGCGCGACGACCATGCAGTGGACGATCTCCAGCGCCGACTGGGCTCACGCCGCCGTGCCCATCAAGGCCGCGACAGCGCTGACCGGCGTGACCGTCGCTGACCTGACCGCAACCCTGCAGCCCGACGGCGTGCTGGTCCAGTGGAGCGACGGCTACGAGCCGTCGTCGCTGGGCTTCTACGTCTTCCGCAGCGACGGGAACGGACCGCGAACGCAGCTGAACGCCGCCATCCTGGACGGCGGCGCGCTGGGCGGCGGAGCGCAATCCTTCGCCTGGAAGGACAGCGCGGCCGGCTGGGGCGGAACCGCGTCGTACTGGATCGAGGACGTCGGGATCGACGGGTCGCAGACCTGGTTCGGACCGGTGTACGCCCGGCCCCAGAGCATCACGACCCCGGACGGCGGGATGCCGGGGCCCTCCGGAGCCGGAGGCGCGCCAGCCATCATCACCGGCCCGACCGGCGCGCCGGCCTCCTCCGACGCGACCCCCGCGGGCGGCTGTGCCGTGGCCGGACGCGGTCCCCGGGCGGCGGCGCTGCAGCTGTTCCTGCTGGTCGGCCTGATCGCGGGCGTGGGCCGGCGCCGCCGACTGGGCGCGCTGTTCTTCGCCCACGTTCTGGCGGCCGGCGCCACCGGCGTGCTGACCATGACGCCCCGGCGCGCGGCGGCCGCCGGCGGTATCACGGTCGACGCCACCGCGACCGGCACCGGCCAGAGCGGTTTGACCTTCTCCCACACCATGGGCTCCGCCGCGAACGGCCTGCTGGTGGTCGGCGTCGTGGTCCCGATCAACTGCGACGACACCACCACCGACGGCGCCAACTGCGCCAGCTGCGGAGCCACCTGCGCGACTGACGTGGGATCGTCCCTGGCTTCCGGGCTGCTGGGGCTGTGGCACTTCGACGAGGGGAGCGGCAACAGCTCGTCCGACGCGTCCAGCAACGGCAACACGGCCAGCCTGGTGGGGACCGCCTGGACGTCCGGGTACGCCGGCGACTCCGTCGAGACCAACGGCACCTCCACCAGCTACGTCCAGGCCACCATCGGCAGCTGGTTCGGAGGGAACAACACACTCTCGGTGTCGGCCTGGACCTACGTGACAGCCAACTCGAACGGCCCGGTCGTGGGCATCACGACCGTCCCGGGCGGCGGGGGCTGGAACATGCCCTTCCTCAGCGTGGCCGGGTCGACCGTCTACGGCTGGCTCTGGCAGGTCAACGGCAACAACCCGCTGTCGACGACCGTCAGCCTGAACGCCTGGCACTTCCTGGCGATCACCTACGACCCTAACGGGGGCGGCGCCGGCGTCGGCAAGGAGATCTTCTACGTCGACGGGACCGCGGTCGCCTCCGGCACCGGGACCTACGGGCCCTCCGGGGCCGTCGACTACTTCTCCACGGTCATCGGCGGCGCAAAGCCCGGCGGGGTCAACAGCTATCTGCTGGGCAAGGTGGACGAGGTGCGCGCGTACAACCGGACGCTGAGCGCCGCCGACATCACCTCGCTCTACGGCGCGCGGCTGGCCTGCTCGGGCAGCACCTGCGCCGCCTGCAGCAGCGGCGAGACCGCCTGCAGCGGCACCTGCGTGACCACGTCGACCGACAACAACAACTGCGGCTCCTGCGGCCACGCCTGCAACACCGCCGGCGGCGAGAGCTGCGTCGCCGGCGTCTGCAGCTGCTCGTCGGGGACCGACTGCAGCGGCACCTGCGTCGACATCACCACCGACCCCAACAACTGCGGCGGTTGCGGCACCGCCTGCGGGATGCCGACCGGAACCGCCATCGACACCAGCCTCACCGGCCGCTGGCACATGGACGAAGGGTCGGGCAGCAGCACGGCCGACTCGTCGGGGAACGGGAACACCGCTTCCTTCACCGGCACCCCGACCTGGACGACCGGCTACTCCGGCAAGGGCGTCACCTTCGACGGCGCCACCAACTACTCGACCGCCAACCTGGGCACCTACTTTGGCACCAACAGCGCGCTCACGGCCAGCGCCTGGGTCTACGCCACCTCGACGACCAGCGGACCGATCTTCGGCGTCAGCGCAATCCCGGCCGGCAACGTCTGGGACATGCCGTTTCTGAGCATCGCGGGCTCGACGGTCTACGGCTGGCTCTGGCAGGTCAACAGCAACAATCCGCTCTCGGCCACGGTCGGCTTGAACGCCTGGCACTTCCTGGCCATCACGTACGATCCGAACGGCGCCGGCGGCGGCGTGGGGAAGGAGATCTTCTACGTCGACGGCGTGGCGTCGTCCTCGGGCACCGGCAACTACTCGCCTTCGGGGTCGGTCGACAGCTGGATCACCTACATCCCCGGCGCCGTGCCAAGCGGCGTGTCCGCCTACTTGCAGGGCACCATCGACGAGGTGCGCGCCTATGGCCGGGCGCTCAGCGCCGCCGAGATCAAGATCCTCTACAACGCGCGCCAGACCTGCTCTGCCTCGACCTGCGGCGGGTGCACCGGCGGCGAAGCGCTGTGCACCGGCGACTGCACCGACAAGACCATCGACCCGGCCAACTGCGGCAGCTGCGGCACGGCCTGCAACACCTCGGGCGGCGAGACCTGCATCTCGAGCAGCTGCAACTGCGCCAGCGGCACCGACTGCAGCGGCACGTGCAAGGACACCACCAGCGACAACGCCAACTGCGGCACCTGCGGCCACACTTGCTCGAGCGTCACGTGCGCGTCCTGCGGCAGCGGCATGTCCGGCCTCTGGCACCTGGACGAAGGGTCGGGCTCGACCGCCGCCGATTCGTCGGGGAACGGCAACGGCGCGACGCTGAACAGCAGCCCGTCCTGGACGACCGGCTACTCGGGCTCGGGAAGCGCGCTCACGTTCAACGGCACCAGCTACATGACCGCCACGCTGGGGAGCTGGTGGGGCAGCAACAACACGCTCTCGGCCTCGGCCTGGGTGTACGCCACCTCCAGCACGAACGGGCCCATCTTCGGCGTCACCAACCAGCTGCCGGGCACCAACTGGGACATGCCGTTCCTGAGCATCAACGGCTCGACGGTCTACGGGTGGCTCTGGCAGGTGAACGGCAACACGCCGCTCTCGGCGACGGTCTCGCTGAACGCCTGGCACTTCCTGGCCATCACCTACGATCCGAACGGCGGCGGCAGCGGTGTCGGCCAGGAGATCTTCTACGTCGACGGCGTGGCGTCGGCGTCGGGCACCGGCACGTACTCGCCGTCCATGGGGACCGACTACCTGACCACCCAGATCCAGGGCGCCAAGCCGACCGGCGTCAACTCGATCCTGACCGGCACCATCGACGAGCTGCGGGGCTACACCCGCGTGCTGTCGGCCGGCGAGATCTCGCTGCTCTACAACGCGCGCCAGTCCTGCTCGGGCTCCAGCTGCGGTGGCTGCCCGACCGGCACCACCGACTGCGGCAGCAACGTCTGCCAGAACACCGCCTGCGGCGCCTGCGGAAGTCCCTGCTCGGGAACACAGCAGTGCGTCTCGGGCACCTGCATGTAGACCTGACGAGCGGCCGGGAACCCTGCCAGGGTCCCGCATTTGATACACTCCGCCGCCGTGATCGACATCCGCCTGCTCCGAGACAACCTGGAAGAAGTCCGTCAGGGCTACACGCGTCTGGGCGCCCCGATCGACCTGGACAAGGTGACCGCCGCCGACGCGCGCGTGCGCGATCTCAAGAACGAGTCCCAGACGCTGCAGGCGAACCAGAACAAGATCTCGAAGGACATCGGCCGCGCCGCGCCCGGTCCCGACCGCGAGCGCGCGGTCGCGGAGAGCGCCGCCCTCAAGCGCGACATCGAGGCCAAGAACGTCGAGCTGGCCGCGGCCGAGGCCCAGCTGGACGAGCTGCTGCTGGAGCTGCCCAACCTCCCCCACCCGTCGGTGCCGGTCGGCAAGGACGAGACCGAGAACAAGATCCTGCGCGAGGAGGGGTCCAAGCGGACCTACGCGTTCGCCCCCAAGCCGCACTGGGACCTGGGGACGCAGCTGGGGATCATCGACTTCGAACGGGGCGTGAAGATCTCGGGGTCGCGGTTCTACGTGCTGAAGTCGTGGGGGGCGCGCCTCCAGCGGGCCCTCATCTCGTTCATGCTGGACCTGCACACCCGCAAGCACGGGTACGTCGAGATCTACCCGCCCTACATGGTCCGCCGCGAGTGCCTGGTCGGCACCGGCAACCTGCCGAAATTCGGGGAGAACCTGTACCGCGACGCCGAGGAAGACTTCTGGTTCATCCCGACCGCCGAGGTCCCGGTCACGAACCTCTATCGCGAGGAGATCCTGGACGGGGCGTCGCTGCCGATCCGTCACGTGGCGTTCACCGCCTGCTTCCGTCGCGAGCAGATGGCGGCTGGACGCGACACCCGCGGCATCAAGCGCGGTCACCAGTTCGACAAGGTGGAGCTGGTCAAGTTCGTCCGCCCCGAAACGTCGATGGACGAGCTGACCGCCCTGCTCTCGGACGCCGAGGACGTGCTGAAGGCGCTGGAGATCCCCTACCGGGTCGTTCAGATGTGCACGGGCGACCTGTCGTTCTCGGCCATGGCCAAGTTCGACCTGGAGCTGTGGGCCCCCGGCTGCGCCGAGTGGCTGGAGGTCAGCTCCTGCTCCAACTTCGGGGATTTTCAGGCGCGGCGCGCCCGGATCCGGTTCAAGGAGAAGGACAGCAAGGACAAGGCACGCTTCATCCACACCCTCAACGGCTCGGGGCTGGCACTGCCGCGCACGCTGATCGGCGTCCTCGAGACCTACCAGCGCGCCGACGGGCGAATCGACGTTCCGGCGGCGTTGCGCCCATATCTCGACGGCGCCGAAATCCTGGGTTAATGTCCCTGGGGTAGTCTAACTGGTCGAAACCTTTGACTTCCGGCGCCGCTGCCGGGTACAGTGGACCAGCCGTCTACATGACCAAAGCGGATCTCATCGATCTCATCGCCGAGCGCGCCAAGCTGCCCCATGGGCGAGCGGAGCTCCTCATTTGTCAGATGTTCGACTCGATGGTCGACGCGCTCTGCAAGGGTGAGGGGATCGAGATCCGCGGGTTCGGGAGCTTCTCGATCCGCGAGTACAAGGAATACCAGGGGCGCAACCCCCGCACCGGCGAGGCGGTGCAGGTGCGCCCCAAGCGGCTGGCTTTCTTCAAGGTCGGCAAGGAGCTGCGCGAGCGCGTGAACAACGGCCGCTCGGGGCCTTCGGCGCCGCCGTCCTCGGTGCCCGTCCTGCCGCCGCGCACGAACAGCGCCGGCGGCTGACGGCGCCTCGACCTGCGCCCGCGGGTTCTCGTGGCGCGGGAGTAGGATGGAGCCGCATGCGCGGGTTGGCGTTGGGTGCGCTCATCCTGGCGTTCTCGGGGCAAGCTGCCGCCAAGGCGCCGCCGGCGGTGCGGGTGATCTACGACCGCAGCAGCACGGCGGGCGACTGCCCGGACCGGGACGCCATGCTGGACTCGGTTCGGGCGAGGTTGGGGTTCGATCCCTTTCGCGAGCCGGCCGAGATCACCATTCACGCGTCGGTGTCCCGAGTCGGCGAACAACTGTACGCCCGGATACGGCTGTCGGACGGAACCGCCCCGGCCGGCGAGCGGACGCTGGTCTCGCATCGCGCGGACTGCGCAGAGCTGGGCTCCGCGATGGAGCTGGCCCTGAGCATCGCCATCGACCCGCTGGGCAGCTTCCGCGAGCCCGCCACCAGTCCGCCCGCGAGCGTGGCCCCCGCGGCCGCGCCGGTCGCCATCGCCGTCCGGCCCGCGCCCGCCCACAGCCCGCCGCTCAGGTACCTGGACGTGCAGCTGGGGACGGTCGGCAGCCTCGGCGACACCCTGGGACCGACCATCGGGGGGTTCGTCGGCGTCGGGTTGCGCGGCGAGCGCTGGTCGGTCTCGCTGGAAGGGAGAGCCGACCTGCCCAGATCGGAGTCGGTGGGGGGCGGAAGCGTCAGCGCCGGGACTCTGGCTGCCACCGTCGCGCCTTGCTTGCGGCAACAGCTGTTCGGCGTCTGCGCCCTGGCGACCCTGGAGGCGCTGCGGGGATCGGGGCAGGAGCTCGCCAACGCGCGCCAGATGACCAGCCTGTTCGGCGCGGTGGGGGCCCGCGTGCTGGTCGAGTTTCCGCAGCGGGGCCCGGTGGCCTTCCGCGTCCACGCGGATGTGGTCAGTCCACTCACACGCACGACCCTCCAGGTGGGGGGCAACGCGGTCTGGACCGCGCCTCCGGTCACCGGCGCCCTGGGCCTGGCCACCGTCGTGAAGTTCCGTTGATCGATCGGGCCGCCTCGACCCAATTACGAGATGTGAGCGCGGTCGCCGCGGAGAACAGGCTGGCGCCAGAACAGTTCTCAGCGGTCTACCGCGCCGAATTCCCCTTCGTGGTCAATTCGTTGCGACGGCTGGGCATCCATCAGAGCGATCTCGATGACCTCACCCACGAGGTCTTCATGACCGCCCTGCGCCGGCGCGATAGCTATGACCCTCGGCGCCCCATCCGGGCCTGGCTGTTCGGCATCGCCTTTCGCCTGGCCGCCGATTTCAAGCGGCTGGTGCGCCACAGCCGTGAGTTGCCCCTGGAGCAGAGCGCCGAGGCGCCCGACGGCGGCGTCGCGCCGGACGAGGCGGCCGTTTCCAGCCAGGAGCGACAGCTGGTGCTCGACGCCCTCGCCCGGATCGAGCTCTCCCGCCGCGGCGTGTTCATCATGCACGACATCGAAGGGATCGCCGCGCCCGAGATCGCGCAGGCGCTGGACATCCCGGTCGGGACGGCCTACTCGCGCCTCCGCCAGGCACGCATCGAGTTCGCCGAGGCCGTGCGGGCGCTGCGCCCGGCTGGAGGTGAAGGGTGAGCCAACCCGAGCTGGAGCCGCTCGCGCCCGAGCTCGCGCGCCTGCTCGCGGCGGAGCGGTCGCGACCGGCGCCGCCGGCGACGATGGAGGCGCGCGTCCTGGCGCGGATCGGCCGCACACTGCTCGACGCCCCGTTGCCGGCGCCCCGGGTCCGGCCGTCGCCATTCCATCGGTTGCCCGTGACCGCCGGGCTGCTCGCCCTGGGTGGCCTGGGCGGCGCCGGGGTGCACGCCCTGCTGCAGCAGAACAGACCGGCCGCCCCGCCGATGGTCGCGCCGGCGCCGGCACCGGTGGCTGCACCCGCGCCGGCTAACCCGCCGGCCTCCGAGCCGGCGGTCACCGAGCCGGCAGCGCCGGCCGGGACGGCGCCGCGCCCTCGAGCGCATCAGAGAGCCGCCCGGGACGGCGAGCTGGGCGCCGAACGCGCCTTGCTGGAGCAGGCGCGCACGGCGCTGGCACGCGGCAAGCCGGCCGACGCTCTGGCCTTGCTGTCCCGCCACGAGCGAGAGTTCCCGGACGGACGGCTGGCCGAGGAACGCCAGGCCCTGACCATCCTGTCGCTGGCAGCCGACCATCAGGTCGACGCAGCTCGTCTGAAAGCCGCCAGGTTCCGGCGGGAATTCCCCAGGAGCATGCTCCTGCGCACCATCGACGCCGCCCTCGAGCCGTCGCCGTGATGGATCCGGGGCCAAGCCCCCAATTAGACAGGTAGCAACCTAATCTGGAGACGAACATGAACTTACGCTGGATGATCCTGGCGACCGGTCTTCTGCTCTCCTGCGACAAGGGGCTGCCGCTCGGCGATCCGCGGGATGCCGGCGGCACCGGCACGGGCGGAACCGGTGCCAGCGCCGCCACCGGCGGCGTCGGCGCCGGCCCGGCCACCGGCGGCGTCGGCGCCGGCGGCAGTGTCGCAGGCACCGGTGGTACCGCCGGCAGCGGCGTCATTGGCGACCCGGACGGCGGCATGTGCCCGATCAAGGCGACCTGCTCCACACCCGCGGGGATGGTGCAGAACACGTTCTCCGGGCAAGCCGAGGTCTATTCCATCTTCGTCGGCAAATGGCAGATCTGCGCGGGCGGCGACATCTCGTTCCCCGGGATCCCCAGCGACGCAATCGGCGTCGAGTACGACGCGCCTCCGGACCTCGCCTCGGACGGCAACATGTACTACCTGGTCGCCGGCCCCGACGGGCCGGTCCGCGGACAGGGCTTCGCCTATCAGCTGACCTACAACCTCTACCCGGAAGGGCCGAACTCGTACCAGCTGGACATGTACCAGAACGGCGGATTCGGCGGACAGTGGCGCTACTCCCCCTGCCCCAAGGAGCTGCAGATCGGTCAGATCGAAGGCAGCGGCGAAGCGCTGCTGGTCCCCTTCTAGACCGTTCTCGACTCGACTGGATCGAGCGCCGTCTGCGCCTCTCCAGCGAAGCTGGGGAGGCCGA
This sequence comes from Polyangia bacterium, assembly GCA_035578045.1. Taxonomy (GTDB): domain Bacteria; phylum Myxococcota_A; class Polyangia; order Fen-1088; family Fen-1088; genus JADGRB01. Next base: position 72,190 of record DATJWP010000061.1, read on the forward strand.
AGAGCCGCAGGCTCGTCGGATGGGGTCCGGACCTCTGGTCGACCGGATCGAGCGCCATCTGCGCCTCCCCAGCGAAGCTGGGGAGGCCGACGAGCCGCAGGCTCGTCGGGTGGGGTCCGGACCTCTGGACCCTTCTAGACCACGCGCCAGTTCGTGCCGGCGGGCGTGTCCATCAGCTCGACGCCCATCGCCTGG
>DATJWP010000062.1:0-12081 GCA_035578045.1 Polyangia bacterium
GTTCGCGCACGCGCTCGAGGAGTCGGACCGCTACACGCGCGGCCATTCGGAGCGGGTCGCCAATTATGCGCGGCTCATTGCCATCGGCCTCGGTCTGCCGGAGGCGCAGATCGATACCGTGGTCAAGGTCGGGCTGCTGCACGACGTGGGCAAGATCGGCATCCGCAACGACCGGCTCAACAAGCCGGGCAAGCTGACTCCGGAGGAGCTGGCCATGTTCCGCTCGCACCCGGCCAAGGGGAAGCGGATCCTCGAGCCGATCCCGTTCATGCGCGACATCGTGCCCGGCTGCTACTGTCACCACGAGGCATGGGATGGCTCCGGCTACCCGCAAGGTCTGATGGCTGACCACATCCCGGTCATCGGTCGCATCGTCGCGATCGCGGACGCCTACGATGCGATGACGTCGGACCGTGCGTATCGCAAGGCGCTGCCTCACGAAGTCGCCTGCGGCGAGCTCGAGCGCTGCATGGGCTCGCAGTTCGATCCCGAGATCGTGCCGGTGTTCCTGGCGCAGATCGAAGAGTTCCGGCGCCTGGAGGCGGCCGCCGGCCGCGTCATTCCCAGGTGACCCCCAACCCCCTTGCCTGAAACGACCGAGAGGACCGCATGAGCGCTGACGGCGCCCCCCCATTCGCAGGAAACCGAATCCCGATCGCCATCGAAGAGGAGATGAAGTCGGCGTTCATGGACTACGCCATGAGCGTCATCGTCTCGCGCGCGCTGCCCGACGCGCGGGATGGTCTGAAGCCGGTCCATCGACGCATCCTCTACACGCAGTTCGGCCTCTCGAACTTCTGGAACCGCCCGTACATCAAGTGCGCGCGCGTGGTCGGCGACGTGCTGGGCAAGTACCACCCGCACGGCGACACGGCGGCCTACGACGCGCTGGTGCGTCTGGCCCAGGACTTCGCGATGCGCTACACGCTCATCGACGGCCAGGGGAACTTCGGTTCGGTCGACGGGGACTCGGCGGCGGCCTACCGGTACACCGAGTGCCGGATGGAGAAGATCGGCGGCGAGCTGCTGGCCGACATCGACAAGGAGACCGTCAACTTCCAGCCGAACTACGACGACAAGGAGACCGAGCCGACCGTCCTGCCGGCCCGCTTTCCGAACCTGCTCGTCAACGGCGCCGCCGGCATCGCGGTGGGCATGGCGACCAACATCCCGCCGCACAACCTGCGCGAGGTGATCGACGCGACCATCGCCATCATCAAGAACCCGGACCTTTCGACCGACGAGCTGATGGAGATCGTGCCCGGTCCCGACTTCCCGACGGGCGGCTTCATCTACGGCCGCGGCGGCATCCGCGCCGCCTACGAGACCGGACGCGGCGCCATCCTGATGCGCGGCCGCACCTCCGTCGAGGAGCACCCCAAGACCGGCCGCAAGTCGATCGTCGCGACCGAGATCCCGTACCAGGTCAACAAGGCCAAGCTGATCGAGAAGATCGCCGAGCTGGTGCGCGACAAGAAGATCGAAGGCATCGCCGACCTGCGCGACGAGTCCGACCGGGAGGGGATGCGGATCGTCATCGACCTGAAGAAGGACGCGGTCCCCGAGATCGTCCAGAACAACCTCTGGAAGATGACGCCGTTGCAGGAGTCGTTCGGCATCAACATGCTCGCCATCGTCGATGCTCGGCCGCAGATCCTGTCGCTGAAGAAGGCGCTCAGCCACTACGTCGCCCACCGGCGCGACGTGGTCACGCGCCGCACGCTCTTCGATCTGCGCCAGGCGCGCGATCGGATGCACATCCTCGAGGGTTTGAAGATCGCCGTCGACAACATCGACGCGGTCATCGACCTCATCCGATCATCGAAGGACACCGAGACCGCCAAGCAGGGCCTGATGGCCAGCTTCGAGCTTTCGGCGCGGCAGGCCCAGGCCATCCTGGACATGCGCCTGGCCAAGCTGACCGGCCTCGAGCGCGAGGCGCTGGTCAAGGAGATCGCCGAGGTCGCCGCGCTGATCGCCCGCCTGGAAGAGATCCTGGGCAGCGACGCGGTGCTGATGAAGGTCGTCACCGACGAGCTGGAGGCGGTCAAGAAGGAGTACGGCGACGAGCGGCGCACCGAGATCCTCGACGGCGGGGCCGAGATCCTGGTCGAGGACATGATCGCGCCCGAGGACATGGTCGTGACCGTGACCCACGGCGGCTACGTCAAGCGCAGCCCCAAGACGCTGTACCGGGCCCAGCGCCGCGGCGGCCGCGGCATCACGGGCGCGGGGGCCCACGAAGAGGACTTCGTCTCGCAGCTCTTCGTGGCCTCGACCCATGACGTGCTGCTGATGCTCACGAACAAGGGGCGGGCCTACTCCAAGAAGATCTGGGAGGTGCCGCAGGCCGGCCGCACCGCCAAGGGCAAGGCGTTCGTCAACCTGATTCCCCTGCAAGAGGGGGAGCGGGTGGTCGCGCTGCTGCCGGTGCGCGAGTTCTCCGAGGGGGCGTTCGTCGTGATGGTCACCCGGCGCGGCTACGTCAAGAAGACGTCGCTGGACGCCTTCGCCAACATCCGCACCTCGGGCATCATCGCGCTGACCATCCCTGGCGACGACGACCTGGTCAGCGTGCGCATCACCGAGGGGAACGCCGACGTCCTCATCGGCACGCGCAACGGCTGGGCCATCCGGTTCCGCGAGGAGAACGTCCGCCCGATGGGGCGCACGGCCCGCGGCGTGCGCGGCATCCGGCTGCGCGACGGCGACAGCGACGACGTGGTCGGCATGGCGGTCGTCCCGCGCGAGGAGCCGGTCACGCTGCTGACCGTCTGCGAGCGCGGCTACGGCAAGCGCACGCCGACCTCGGACTACCCGACCAAGAACCGGGGCGGCAAGGGGGTCATCACCATCAAGACCACCGAGCGCAACGGCAAGGTCGTGAACCTGCGGCTGGTCAGCGACGACGACGACCTGATGCTGATCACCGACATGGGCAAGCTGATCCGGATGCCGGTCGACGGCATCCCGACCATCGGCCGCAACACCCAAGGGGTGCGGCTGATCCGGCTCGAGTCCGAGGAGAAGGTCGTCGCGATGGAGCGGCTGGCCGAGAAGGAAGAGGGCGAAGAGGGCGAGCGCGAGGTCTCGCCCGAGGTGGCCGCCGCCCGCGCCGAGCAGTCGGCCGAGCCGCTGCAAGCCGAGGACCTGGCCGACGAGGCCGGCGCAGAAGAAGGCGACGACGGCGACGAAGGGGACGAGGGTGAGGACGACGCGCCGGAGGGAGACGAGTCGTAGATGGCCACCAACCCGGGCTCCAAGCGCCCGCGATCGACGACACTCTACGAACGGGCCAGCGCGCTGTTCCCCGGGGGCGTCAACTCGCCGGTGCGCGCCTTCAAGTCGGTCGGCGGCACACCCGTGTTCCTCGAGCGCGGCGTGGGCCCCTACGTCTGGGACGTCGACGGCAACCGCTACATCGACTTCATCGGCTCGTGGGGCGCGCTGATCTTCGGCCACGCCGACCCCGACGTCGTCGCCGCCATCATCCACGCGGCGTCGTCGGGCACCTCGTTCGGCGCCCCCACCGCGCGCGAGGTCGAGCTGGGTGAGCTGATCCGCTTCATGATGCCTTCGCTCGAGAAGATGCGCTTCGTCTCCTCGGGCACCGAGGCGACGATGTCGGCCCTGCGGGCGGCACGCGGCTTCACCGGCCGGTCACGCATCATCAAGGTCGACGGCGGCTACCACGGGCACGCCGACGCGCTGCTGGCCAAGGCCGGCTCGGGCGTCGTCACGCTCGGGCTCCCCGGGTCCGCCGGCGTGGCGCCGGGCGCCGTCGCCGACACGCTGGTGGTCCCCTACAACGACCTGGACGCGATGCGCGCGGCGTTCGAGGAGCACCGCGACGAGATCGCCGCCTGCATCATCGAGCCGATCCCGGCCAACATGGGGATCGTGATGCCGCGGCCGGCCTACCTGCCGCTGCTCCGCTCGCTCTGCGACGAGCACGGCACGCTGCTGATCTTCGACGAGGTCATCACCGGCTTCCGGGTGGCGCGTGGCGGGGCGCAGCAGATGTTCGGGGTGCGCCCCGATCTCACCTGCCTGGGCAAGATCGTGGGCGGCGGCATGCCGTTCGGCGTCTACGGCGGGCGGGCCGAGGTGATGGACGTGATCGCGCCGGTCGGCCCGGTCTACCAGGCGGGGACGCTGTCCGGGAACCCGGTCGCGGTGGCGGCCGGCCTGGCGACCATCAAGCGACTGGACGAGCACAGCTACGTCGGCCTCGAAACGATCGGCCGCGTGCTCGAGGACGAGCTGGCTCGCGCGGTGCGGCGCACCAACGTCACCGCCCGGGTGCAGCGCGTCGGGTCGGCCTTCACGCTGTTCTTCGCGCCCGAAGAGGTGGTCGACCTGGCCAGCGCGAAGAAGTCCGACACCGCCAAGTACGCGAAGTTCTTCCACGCGATGCTGGAGCGCGGCTTCCTGCTGCCGCCGGCCCAGTTCGAGGCGGCCTTCATCTCACTGGCGCACACACTGGACGAGGTGAACGCCTTCACCGCCGCCGCCAGGGAAGCTTTGGCAGAGGTCGCGGCCGCGGTGTGAGATCGCACACGCCGCGCAAAATGCGTGGTGTAGATAACCTCAGCTCGACAGGGCATCTGCCGATTTGGTGGCTGGGAACCTCGCTTGGCCACCACGAACATGCCCCACCGCAAGGACGGGGTGTCCTCGGCCCTGCATCTCGGCAAGTACGAGATCATCCAGCGGATCGCGTTCGGCGGGATGGCGGAGATCTACCTGGCGCGCGCCTCGGGGATCGAAGGCTTCGAGAAGGTGGTGGTGCTGAAGCGCATCCTGCCCCAGTACGCGGCCGACCGGGAGTTCGTGCAGATGTTCCTGCGCGAGGCGCGACTGGCCGCCACCCTCGACCAGGCCAACATCGCCCACGTGTACGACATCGGCGAGGAGGGGGGCAGCTACTTCTACACGATGGAGTACCTGCACGGTCAGGACGTGCGCGGAATCATGCGGACGCTCAAGCGGCGCGACCAGCGCCTGCCGCTCGAGCACGCGCTGGGCATCATCATGGGCGCCGCATCGGGGCTGCACTACGCGCACGAGAAGAAGGGACCGGACGGCCGCCCGCTGGGCATCGTTCACCGGGACGTGTCGCCCTCGAACATCGTCGTGACCTTCGACGGCGGCGTGAAAGTGGTCGACTTCGGCATCGCGAAGGCCTCGGCCGATCCGGATCTGTCCAAGGGCTACTCGTTCAAGGGGAAGCTCACCTATATCTCGCCCGAGCAGATGAACACGCGCGCGTTCGACCGGCGCAGCGACATCTTCTCGCTGGGCGTCGTGTTGTACGAAATCACGACGCACCGGCGCTTCTATAACGGCACGACCGACATCGAGGTGGTGAAGCAGATGCTGGAGGGAGGCATCGCGCGCCCGTCCCAGCACACCCGCGACTACCCGAGCGACCTGGAAGCCATCGTGATGCGGGCGCTGGAGACCGATCCCGAGCGGCGTTACCCGACCGCGCGCGCGATGCAGCGCGACCTGGAAACCTTCGCGCGCAAGCACAGCGTGCACGTCTCGTCGACGGCGATGGCCGAATGGATGGAGGCCACCTTCGGGGCCGCCCGCGAGGCCTGGGACGTCCGCACGCCGGGGGCGGAGACGCCCGTGACGGCCCGCGGTGGGGTCGTGGAGCTCCCCACGCTCGACCCCATCCCCACGCCGCTCCCGTCCCGATCGCCTTCGACGTCGATCCCGCCGGCGGTCGTACCGGAACAGGCGCAGCCAGTGCCGGCGCCGCTACCCCGCCGGGTCGCGCCGCGTCTGGTGGCGGCCGGCGTGCTGGTCGCCGTGGTCGCCGCGATCGGCGTCGGCCTGGCGCGCCGACGGCAGCTCGCGACGATGGTCGCGGCCCCGCCGCCCCCTGCCCCGGTCGTGATGCTGGTGGCGGAAGGCGGCAACGTCGCGATCGAGCACGCTCCGGCGGCCGGCCAGCCGGCGCCCGCGCCACCGCCTGCCCCTGCCCCTGCCCCACCACCGGCAGCGGCACCGGAGCCGGCCCTGGCGCCACCGGCACCCGCGCCGTCCCCCGTCGTCGCCGACGCGCCCCACGTCCGGGCCCCTCACGGCTCGCGCCGGCACGGCGCGAAGGCGGCGGGGCACGCGCCCGACTTCTCGTCGTCGCTGGCCCGCCGCGAGCGCGAGCTGCGCGGCTGCTTCGAGGACGCCGGCGCCACGGCCGCGGACGGCGCCGGCGAGATCGCCTTCCGCTTTCAAATCCGCGCCGACGGCCACGTCACGTCCGTCGACGTGCTGCCCGAGTCGGTCGGCTCGACCCGAATGGGCGGGTGTCTGCGGCGCGTCGCCGCCGCCACCGTCTTCTCGCCCCAACCCAAGCCGGTCACGTTTCGGATCCCGGTCAGCTTGAAGGTCCGCCTGGATGGCAAGACGTCACGCTGATGGGAGCAACCGGCCGACTTCCATCGACGATCGCGGCGCTCGGCGTGGCCGTGCTGCTGCCGGCTGTCGCCCGTGCGACATCGGAGGCGCCCGAATCGGTCGCGGTGTCGGCGGCGCCGGTCGAGAGTGACGAGGACCAGCCGCCGCTCACCGCGCACGCGCCCGGCGAGCCGGTGGCCGTTGGGCGGGTGGTCGACGCCGGGCCCGGCCCCCGTTCACTGTCGCTGCTCTCGGCCGCGGGGTTCGGGTACACGGGGTCGGTGCTGGGCGCCGGCGACAGCCACGATCGCCTGGCGGGGCGGCTGATGGTCGACGGTCGCGTGCTCCCCTGGCTGGCGCTGACGCTGACGCTGGACGGCCGCTACGACCATCACGACGTGCCCGGCCAGGCCACCCAGTCCGGCTACGTGGGCGACCCGCGCGTCTCCGCGCGCGCCGACCGGCGGCTGAACGCCGACTTCCGGATCGGCGCCCGCTTCGGGCTCTGGTTGCCGGGCGCCGACGCCCCATCGCTGCCGCTGGATGCGGCGTCGCCCGAGCTGGCGCTGCTGGCGACCTATGCTCCGCCCAAGCTGCCGCTGGCGATCAGCGTCAATGCCGGCTACCGGCTCGACCGCAGCGCCCACACGGCCGAGAACGCCGCCGCGCTCAGCCCCAGCGATCGACTGGCCCTGGGCGTCAGCGACTTCGACGCCGTGCTGCTGGGCGCCGGCGCGTCCATCGGACACGGCAAGGTGCAGGGGTACCTCGAGGGGAGCTGGGAGCTGCTGGTCGGCTCGCGGGCGCCCGGCGCGCTGGCGTCGCCGATCTACCTGGGAGCGGGGGCGCGCGCCGTCATCGCGCCGCAGCTTCGGGCGGAGGCGGGGATCGAGGTCAGCCCCAGCGAGCGTCCCGACCTGAGCGCCAGCGCGCCGCTGGTGGTGGTCCCACCGCGGGTGGCGGGCTGGTTGGGGTTGAGTTACCGGTTCGGCCCCGAGGCGCACCGGCCGTCGCGGCCACCGCCCGCCCCGCCGCCGCCCGAGCCGCCACCGCCCGAGCTGAGCAGCCACGAGGAGGCCGACCCACCGGCGGTTCCCGGTCCGGGCAGCCAGCTCCGCGGCCTGGTGCGCTCGCTCCACCACGGAGACGTGGTCGCCGCCGACATCGAGATCAAGCCGGTGGGAGACGGGGCCGGTGGGGACGACGCCACGCGCCGGATCCGCGCGACGGGCGGCCAGTTCCAGCTGGACGTGCCGCCGGGTGAGTACGAGGTCGGGATCACCGCGCCCGGCTTCGAGCCCCAGCGTCGCCGCGTCCGCGTCGAGGACAACGGCGTGACGTTGCTGGACATCGACCTCAAGGTGGCGCGATGAGCCGGGCGCGCGCGTCGGCGCCGCTGTTGCTGCTGTGGACCGGCGCGCTCGTCGGCGCCTGCCGGCAGAACACCGTCCACCCGATCGCGACGCTGATCGAGAACAGCGGCGCCGTCGAAGGGGAGACCGGGACCGCGCCCTGGCGGGCGGTCTCGATCGGCGCGGGATTCCGGCTGGGCGACGCGGTCAGGACCGGTCCGGGATCCTCGGCGCGCCTGCGGTTCAGCGCGGGCGGGACAATCCGGATGAGCGAGAACAGCCTGGTGCGCTTCCGCCAGGGTGCGCCCACGCCGGAGCTGAGCGACCGCGGCGGCCCCGAGGTCTCGATCGAGCTGGGGAAAGCCGAGATCGTCGAGGCGGTCGACCTCTCGGTCAGCAGCCCCGCCGGCCGCATGCGGGTCGACCGGGGCGGCCGCGTCCGCATCGACGCCGAACCCAAGAAGGTGCTCCTCGAGGTGGTGTTGGGACGCGCGATCGTCACCGGCAGCGCCGGCACGCTGGCCCTCGACGCCGGTCACGGTGTCAGCTTCCAGATCGGCGGCGCCATCCTCGAGCGCTACGACCTGAAGGTGGGCGAGGCGACGCTGGAGCACATCGATCCGACCATCGAGCCGATGGCGCCACCGCCGGCCCCGCCCGAAGCGCCGCCCGCCCCGGTCGCCGTCGAGGCCCCCCGCGAGGAGAAGCCGCCCGCGCGCGCCGACGTGACCTTCAACGCGGGCGACAGCGTCATCATCCACAACGACAAGATGCCGCTGGCGGTGCGGCTCAAGTTCGATCAGCTCTGCTCGGGCGAGGCGCGGGTCGAGCTGGGTCGGTCGACGTCGTCGCGATCGCGTGGTCCGCTGCTGGGGAGCGGCTCGGTGGTGCTGCGCCTGCGCAGCGGCCGGGTTCCCTACCGCGTCCAGTGCGTGGGCGACGGCGGCGACAGCGCCGACGGCCGCGTCCAGGGGGTGCTCTCGCTGAAGCGCGACAGCGGCAACGCGCCGCTGGCCCGCCACCCGCCGAGCAACACCATCGAGGCCGACGGTCGCCGCTACACGGTGCTGTTCCAGAGCCGGCCGCCGGTGCTGACCCTGTCGTGGGCCGCGCCGGCGGGGGCGGCCGACCTGGAGCTGCACGTCGACTCGGGCGGCCAGACGCACACCATCGAGACGCCGGGACCGACCTACCGGTTCGCCTCGGGCGCGCTGGCCGAGGGGACCCACACCTGGTGGTACGCCGACAAGGATGGGCACGAGTCGCCCCACACCACGCTGACGATCCGTTTCGACAACACGGCGCCGACCGCGCAGTTCTTCCGGGGCACCGTCATCGAGGGCCCGGAAGGGGCGATCACGGTCGACGGCGTCGCGGTGCAAGGCTCGCGGGTCAGCGCGGCCGGCCAGTCGCTGGCCGTCGACGATCACGGCAGATTCCGCGCGGCCGTGCTGCCGCTGGCCGGCGACGACGCCGTGGCCGTCCAGGTCGAGAGTCCCCATGGCGGCTCGCACGTCTACATCCGGCGGAGGTCGGCGACGCCGTGAAGACCAGGCTGTCCCGCGCCGCGATCTTGGCCGTGCTGCTCCTCTGGGGGGCGTGCGGGCGTCTCGGGTACAACGTGATCCCCTACGAGGAGATGGGCGGCGCCAGCGGCACCGACGGCGGCGCGGGCGCGGGCGGGATGGTCGACGCGGGCGGCGCCAGCGGCGGCGGCGCGGCGGGCCAAGGCATCGCTGGATCGAACGGCGGGGCCGGCGGGGCGGGCAAAGCCGGCGCGGCCGGCGGCGGCGTGGCGGGCAAAGGCGGCGCGGCAGGAACCGGGGGCGCGGCGGGAACCGGCGGCCTGGCGGGCAAAGGCGGCGCAGGCGGTGGAGGCAGAGCCGGCAACGTGGGATCGGGCGGCGCCGCGGGGACCGGCGGCGCGGCCGGCGCGGGGGGCGGCGCGGCCGGCGCGGGGGGCGGCGCGGCCGGTGCCGGTGGCGCGGCCGATCCGTGCCTGCAGGCGATCGCCGACCCGGCCAGCTTCACCGCCGACACCGGCGGCCTGACCTCCGCGACCGAGAACTTCTCGATCGACGCCAGCGGGAACGCCATCACCTCTTTCGGCTACTACCAGGGGAACGACTTCGCCAATCACGCCGACGTCACCTTCGGGTCGTTCGCGGCGTCCTCGCAGGTGGCTGCCGGGACCACGGCGACAACGGTCTTCTCTCTCGGAGGGCCAGGGGTCAAGTCGTCGCTGGGGTTCGCGCCGGGGTTCGACGGCATCACGTCGACGTTCAGCTCGAACGAGGTCGCGGTCTTCCTGTCCGCTCGATCGAACGGACCCGACGGCTTCACCCTGTCCGTGAAGACCAGCGACAATTCGAACCGCACGACGTTCACCTTCTACCCGGCGTCGCTCATCCCGACCGACGCGGGGGCGACCGGCCCCCTCTACGCGGGCGTCAGGAGCACGTGCGGGCCGATCATCCAGCTGGTCGACTTCTCGCCCAACTACGCGGCCACCGGCGACGGCAACTCGCAGTACTGGGAGCTGGGCTCGATCAGCTACGCCCGCTGACGTCAGCGGCCGGTGAACGACAGCAGCTTGGCGAGCAGGGCCGTGCGACTCTCCACGCCGGCCTTGTCGAAGATCGCCGACAGGTGAACCTCGACGGTCCGTTCCTCGATCTCCAGGTTCTCGGCGATGGTCGCGTTGGTCAGCCCCTGGGCCACCAGGTCCAGGACCTTGGTCTGGCGCGCGGTCAGCCGCTGGCGCCAGGCTCCACGATCGGGGTCCAGCACCGCGATGAACCCGAATCGATCCGGGGGATCTCCGAGCGTGGTCAGTCGCCAGCCCGACGCGCGGCGGTCGCCGTCGCCGGAGACCAGCGCCCCGAACGGCGGCAGCCCTTGCCGGGTCAGCAGCGCCGACGCCGCCGGATTGGCGTGAACCACCGTCCCCGTCGGATCGATCAGCAACGCCGGCGTGCGGATCGCGGCCAGCGCCGCGGTCAGTGCCGACCACATCCCCAGAGCTTCCAGCCCCTGCTCGTCCTTCCGCGCCATCCTTCCCCTGCGAACGAGCGACGGTCCTAATGCTTCCCTTCAAACCTTTCACCCGCTGCGCGGGCGGCGCGAGCGGCCAACCGCCGGAGGTGCTCGCGCGCCTCGGGTGGATCGCGTATATCGAAATCGACGCCCAGCAGTGACATCCAGACGGCCAGCGCGTCCAGCGACGGCGCGCCCGCGTGCAGCAGGCAGCGCTTTGCATCGACGGTCTCCAGGATGCCGGCCGACGGCGAGACCTTGCGCGCCATCTCGGCGATCGGCGCGTGCAGCAGGATCCGCGCGCGCACCGGGTACGCGGAGACCGAGACCGAACGTGACACGTACGCCGCCAGTCCCCCTTCGGGCGGCGGTCGTGGGAAGAAGCTCGCGCCGGGCGTGACCTTGTCGCCGATCCGATCCAGGCGGAACGTTCGCCAGTCGTCGCGCCCCAGGTCCCACGCCACCAGGTACCAGCGCCAGCCGGTGTGCACCAGCCCCGCGGGCTCGACCTGCCGGCTGGTGCGCGCGCCCGCGTTGTCGCGATAGCCGAACGCCAGGCGCGCGCAGTCGCGACAGGCGGCCGCGAGGGTCGCCAGCGTGCGCCCCTCGACGGTCGGGCCCCCGCGCGCCAGCGGAACGATCGACGCGTGCAGCGCCGAGAGGCGGCGCCGCAGGCGCGCCGGCAGCACCTGCTCCAGCTTGGTGAGCGCGCGCAGCGACACCTCTTCCATCCCCGTGACGCCGCCCGCCGCGGCCGTCCGCAACCCGAGCGAGACGGCCAGCGCCTCCTCGTCGTCCAGGATCAGCGGCGGCAGCTCGGTCCCCGCGCCGAAGCGGTAGCCGCCCGCCACGCCCGAGGTCGACTGCACCGGGTAACCCAGGCTGCGCAGCCGATCCACGTCCCGCCGGAGCGTCCGCGCGGTGATCTCCAGGCGCGCCACCAGCTCCGGCCCGGTCCAGGACCGGCGAGACTGGAGCAGGGTGAGCAGCTTGAGCAGCCGCGCCGAGGTGCCGAGCATGAGACCAGTCTGCATCCTATGGGGATCGCCCACATGACGCACGGGCGGCGCGGCGCGTTGTCATTACAACGTGTTGGCGGTATGGTCAGGAGATGGCGGGATCTTCCCCCCTCTTGGCGTTCGTCAGTAAGCGCGCGAAGGGGAGCATCTTGTCGGTCAGCATAGGCGGGATAGCTTTAGCCATCGACATTGGAGCCCTGGACTACTCTCCGAAGGTCCTGGGGTTTCTGCTTGGTCTCTGCGTCCTCGGAATCGGCGCAGGCATT
>DATJWP010000063.1:0-38463 GCA_035578045.1 Polyangia bacterium
TTCGGACACGATGGTGGTGCTCGGCCAGCGTTGGGCCGAGGAGTACATGAAGAAGCACCCGACCACGACCATCCAGGTCACGGGCGGCGGCTCCGGCACGGGGATCAGCGCCCTCATCAACGGCACGACCGACGTCTGCGAGGCCTCGCGCGCGATGAAGGACGCCGAGAAGAAGCAGCTGGCCGACAAGGCGGGCGCCCCTCCGGTGGAGACGGTGGTCGCCAAGGACGGCCTGTCGGTCTACGTGAACGACACCAACCCGCTGACCGAGCTGACGATGGACCAGCTGAAGGCCATCTTCACGGGCAAGGTCGAGAACTGGAAGGCGGTCGGTGGCCCCGACGCCAGGATCATCCCGTACTCGCGCGAGAACAGCTCGGGCACCTATGTCTTCTTCAAGGAGCACGTGCTCCAGAACGCGGACTACACCCCGCGCGCGCAGGCCATGCCGGGGACCGCGGCCGTCGTCAACGCCGTCGTCAAGGAGAAGAACGGCATTGGCTACGGCGGCGCCGCCTACGCCAAGGGCATCAAGGTCCTGAAGATCAAGAAGGACGAAAAGTCGGCCGGCATCGAGCCGACGGACAAGACCATCCAGGGCGGGACCTACCCGCTGTCTCGACCGCTGTTCTTCTACACGAAGACCAATCCGGCGGCCGACATCAAGGCCTTCGTCGACTGGGTGCTTTCGCCGGAAGGACAGGGGATCGTCACCAAGGTGGGATATTTCCCCATTAAATAGCGGGCTTGGGCTGAACTCGTGCCGGCAATGTTTCGCTGCCGGCACGAGTTTGAAGCCACGCGTTCACCGACGGCGGATAGGGTGGACGCATGAAGCAGGGGGCGCGGTTCGCGCACATTTCGGATCTGCACATCGGGCGAGGCATCGAGAACGACGCCAATGCGGCCCGGCTGTGCACCGCCCTGTTGGCTTTCGGCATCGACCAGGTCATCGCGACCGGTGACTTGACCCACCGCGGCCTCGAGCGCGAGCTGGCCACCTTCGATTCCATCTTTGCCCCCCTGGCGGCCCAGGGGCGGCTCATCGTCGTGCCGGGAAACCACGATTGCCTGGGCGACGACGTCTCGGGACGGCTGATGATTGGCCCGCGGGTCCAGACGGAGATCCGCCCCGGCCTGTACGTGGTGCGCGTGAACTCGACCGCGCCCCACAACCGTTCCTGGATCAACGGTCACGGCAGCCTGGACGACGCCGACCTGGACGCCATCGACGCCGCGCTGGACGCGGCGCCGGCCGGCGTCCTGGTGGTCATCGCGCTCCACCACCACGTGCTCCCGATGCCTGAGGAGCACGTGGCGGAGCGCCTGTCGAACTGGCTGGGTTTTGCTTTCACCTCCGAGCTGCGCAAGGGGCGCGAGCTCCTGCGGCGCGTGCGCGGCCGCTGTGACCTGGTGCTGCACGGGCACCGGCACATCCCGCGGGGCGCGCGCCTGTTCGGCGACCCGCGCCCGGTGCACGTCTTCAACGCCGGCTCCTCGACAGAGATGGCGCGCGTCAGGGTCTTCCACCACGATGGCGCCGGCCAGCTGCTGGGCACGCCCCTGTGGCTGGACGTCCCGCCCCCCTGGGACGACGCCGCCCGTGCTTTCGACGCCGAGTCCCCCCACGGCGGCGGCGAGAACCAGTTCCCGGCTCCGCTGGCCGTCTGACCCCGCCCCGCGGATGGGCTGCGGTGGTCCGGCGCGCGGTCGAGGGTTACGGAATCGTCAGTAAACGAGCGCCTGGTTTACCGGGCCGTAACCAGGATCCTGGCGATCGGGCCAGGATCGCGCGTGGCGCCGTCCTTGCTTCCTGTTTTCCTCCTGGAACCTCAGGGAGTCGGGAGGGTGTCATGAAGCCAGGGTGGTGGATGTTGGGGACGGTGTTTCTCTGGACGGCGGGCGGTGTTGCGCGCGCCGACAGCCTGCCGGTGGGACTGGCCGGGCTGGACGTCGCGATGAGCGGGACGGGGCGGATCGGCGATCCGTGGCAGCGCTCGGACGCGCAGATCGCGGCGCCGAAGGTTTCCCAGGATCCGGCCGCCCCGCCGCACGAGCGCGACACCGGCGCGCGGGCGGCGCCCAGAGACGGCCAGGCTTCGGCGCCGCAGCAGGGAGACTTGCTGGAGCAGGAATACCGGCAGACCGAGGTCGCCGTCGCCAATTGCCGGGTCGAGGTGGCGCGCCGCCGCCAGGTGCTACCGGCCCGCCTGGCGGCCGGCACCGTGCGCCTGCGCTTCACCGTCGAGATGAGCGGGCGCGTTCGGGACGCCGAGGCGGTGTCTCAGACGGACACGGACCTGGAGCTGGCCGCCTGCGCCAAGCGCGTCTTGAGCGACTGGCGCTTCGCCAAGCACGCCGCCGGCGAGATCACCGTCGAGCGCGTCTATCGACTCGCCGGCGGTGAGAGCGCCGACCGACGTTAGTCTCTCGCGTCCCCGCTTCGCGGAGAGGCGGAGAGGGGATCGCGATCGTGGAAGAGGATCAGCGCGCGGCGGAGACGGCCGGGGCGGCGGGATTCCAGCCGCCTCCCAGCGCCTTGATGAGCTGCACGCTGGCCAGCAGTCGCCTCGTCGCGATGTCGGCCTGCGTGCGCTCGTTCGAGAGCTGGATCGTCTGGGCGGTCAGCACCTCGAGGTACGTCGTGACGCCGCCCTTGTAGCGCTTGTTGCTCAGCGACAGGGACTGCCGGGCGGCTTCGACGGCGGCGGCCTGGGCCTCGGCCTCTTCCGCCAGGATGCGCAGCGAGGAGAGGTTGTCCTCGACGTCCTGGAACGCTTGCAGGACGGTCTCGCGGTAGGTCGCGACCTGGGCTTCGTACAGGTCGCGGGCCTGGTCGGTCAGGGCGTGGCGGCGGCCGCCTTCGAAGATGGTCTCGGCGGCGGAGGCGCCCAGCGACCAGATCAGGCTGGGGATCTGCAGCAGGTTCCCCAGGCCGCCGCTCTCGAAGCCGATGCCGGCGCTCAGGGTCAGGCTCGGGTAGTAGGCGGCCACGGCGATGCCGATCTGGGCGTTGGCGGCGGCGGTGCGGCGCTCGGCGCCGGCCACGTCGGGGCGGCGTTCGAGCAGCGCGGACGGCACCACCACGGGGATGGCGGGAACGGGGATGGGGGCGGGGTTGGGGGGCAGCGCGAAGGCCGACGCCGGGACGCCGGTCAGGGTGGCGATGGCGTCCTCCATCTGCGCGCGCACGACGCCGGTGTCGATGGCCTGCGCCTTGACCTGCTTGTACTGGGTCTCGGCCTGGGCGACGTCGACGGCGTTGGCCACGCCGCCCGCGAACCGCACCTGGGCCAGCTTCAGGGCATCGGCGTCGCTGGCCAGCGTGTTCTCGAGGAGCTGGTCCTGGGTGTCCAGCCCGCGGAGCGTGAAGTAGGCGGCGGCCAGTTGGGCGTGCAGGCTGAGGGCGACGTTGGCCAGATCGGCGGCGCTCGCCTGGGCGTCGGCCCGCGCCTGCTCGACGGTGCGTCGAACCTGCCCCCACAGGTCCGGCTCCCACTGCGCCGTGGCCTGCGGGATGAACAGGTTGTAGTCGAAGTGGGTCTGGCCCCGGACGGTGTTGGGCTGGTTCTGCGAGATCCGGATGCGGTTGACCGAGGCGGCGACGCCCGCGGTCGGGAAGTAGCCAGCCCGCGCGACGCGCACCTGGTCCACCGCCGCGAAGTACTGCGCGGTGGCGGCCTTCAGCGACTGGTTCGAGACGGCGATCTTGTCCTCGAGCGCGTTCAGCTGCGGGTCGCCGTAAAGCTCCCACCAGTTGCCGCGGACCTCGGCGTCGCTAGGATGGGCCGACTTCCAGCCCACGTCGCCGGACGTTTGTCCCTTGAACGCGGCCGGGGCGGGGGCGTCCGGCCGCTTGTAGTCGGGGCCAACCGCGCAGGAGGCCAGCAGGCCCAGCAGGGCGGCGATCGATAGGCCCGGGGGGCTATTTCGGAGCATTCGCTTCTGCCATGACCACGTGCACAGTCTCACCGTCGATGATCGAGTCGGGCGGATTCTGAATCACCAGGTCCGAGGGCTGCAACCCCTCTGCCACTTCGACCGTCTTGCCGTCGTCGCGCCCGATCCTGATCGGCACCATGTGGGCCTTGTCTCCCCGCACCACGGCGACCCGCAGCCCCTCTGAACGGAACAGCAGCGCCGGCACCGGTACGATCAGCGCCTGACGCCCCTCGTTCGGCAGCTTGAAGTGAACCTGGGCGTACTCGCCCGGGTACATCTCGTGTTTGCGGTTGTCGACGTCGACCTCGACCAGCAGCGTCCGGAACGTCGGATCGATCGAGTTCGAGGTGCGGACGATCTTGCCGGGGAAGCTGCGGCCCGGGTGCTCGGGGACGGTCAGGCTGGCCGCCACGCCGACGCGCGCGGCCCGCGAATCGACCTGCGGCACGTTGACGTACACGCGCAGGGTGTCGTCGGACGTCATGTGGAACAGCTCGCGGCTGGCGCCCGCGTCGATGAGCGTGCCGATGTCGACGTTGCGGGCGGTGATCACCCCGTCGAACGGGGCGAACACGTTCTGGAACTCGGTCAGCTGCGCCAGCCGCCGCACGTTGGCCTGGGCTGCCGCGACCTGGCTGCCGGTCGAGTTGGCCTGCGCCCGGAAGTTGTCGGTGTCCTGCCTGGAGACGGCGTTTTCGTTCAGCAGCTCCTGATAGCGAGCCGACTGGGTCTCCGCGTACTTCTGGTTGGCCTGCGACGTCGCCAGATCCGCCTTGCCCTGTTGCAGCTGCTGGGCGACCTCGGGGCTGGCGATGACCGCCAGCCGCTGTCCCTTCTTGACGTGGGCGCCGATGTCGAAGGCCCACGATTGCAGATAGCCGCTGGTGCGCGCGTAGATGGGGGCGTCGGTGAAGGCCTGCACGGTGGCCGGGAGAACGACCTCCTCGACCACCTTGCCGGGCTTGGGGGCCGCGACCAGCACGTCGGGCGCCGCCAGCCTGTCGGTCTGCTGCTGCAGCGTGGTTCGCGCGCGCACGCGCGGCACGATCCCCAGGACCGCGATGATGACCGCCGCGGCCATCATCAGGACCACGAACGCCAGCGCCTTGCGGCCGCTCAGGCGGGGCCCCTCACCGGGCTGGGGTGGGGCGGCATCATGACTCATGGGCGAGATCTCCTACGGGGGCGGGGGCGAGGCGACCACCCTCGCGGCGCCGCCTGCGGCCTTCCAGCCAGCCGTGCAGCACGTGAAAGAAGGTCGGAACGAAGAACAGCGTCGAGACGGTGGCGAACAGCAGACCGCCGATGACGGCGCGCCCCAGCGGGGCGTTCTGCTCGCCCCCGTCGCCCAGGCCCAGGGCCATCGGAACCATGCCGATGATCATGGCCAGCGCCGTCATCAGGACCGGACGGAAGCGGACGAAGCCGGCGGCCAGCGCGGCCGCGCGCGCGTCGCCGCGCAGCTCTTCCAGCTGTTCGCGCGCGAAGGTGACCACCAGGATCGAGTTCGACGTGGCCACGCCCATGCACATGATGGTCCCGGTCAGCGCCGGGACGCTGATGCGGGTGTGGGTGACGAACAGGAACCAGACCACGCCCGCCAGCGCCACCGGCAGGGCGGCGATGATGATGAACGGGTCCAGCCAGGACTGGAAGTTCACGACGATCAGCAGGTAGACCAGCACGATCGAGAACAGCAGCCCGACCAGGAGGCCCACGAACGAGCTCCGCATGGTCTGGACCTGCCCGCGGACGAACACGCGGGAGCCGCGCGGCAGGTCCTTCTTCGCGTCGCTGATGATCTTCTCGATCTTCGCGTCGACGCTGGCCAGGTCGGTGTCCACGACGTTTCCGTAGATGTCGATGGCGGGTGCGATGTTGTAATGCGAGACCGTCCCGACGGCCGAGCTGCGGGTGATGCTCGCGACGTTGCTCAGGATCTGCGTCGGCCGGGCGGCGGCCGGTCCGCTGCCCGTCACCGCGGCGGCGGTCGGGATCGACAGCGGAATGTTTTGCAGGTCCTGCAGGCTGTCCAGCGAGTACTGCGGGGACTGCACGGCGATGCTGTAGCTGACGCCGTTCTGCGGGTTCAGCCAGAAGCTGGGCGAGGTCTGGAAGCTGCCGCTGGTGGCGGTCAGCAGGCTGTTGGCGACGTCGCGCTGGGACAGCCCCATCTGCAGCGCCTTGGTCCGGTCGACATCCACCTTCAGGGCGGGCGCGTCGAACGGCTGCTGGATGCGCAGGTCGGCGGTGCCCCCCACCCGCTTCAGCCGGTCCAGCAGCTTGTCTGCCCAGGCCCGATTGCCGGCCAGGTCGTTCCCCACGACCTGGATGTCCAGCGGCGCCGGCAGCCCGAAGTTGAGGATCTGCGTGACGATGTCGACCGGCAGCTCGTAGAACGTGACGCCCGGGAAGCGGCGGTGCAGCTCCTCGCGCAGGCGCTGCACGTACCCGGGCGTCGAATGGTGCTTCTCGGTCAGCGACACCTGGATGTCGGCGTCGGCCGGGCCGATGGGCGCCGAGTTCGAATAGACGGTGTTGATGCCGCTGTAGGGCAGCCCGATGTTGTCGATGATCGTGACCAGCTCGTCGGGCGGGATCAGCTCGCGGATGGTGCGGTCGACCTGGTCGCACAGGTCGGCCACGTCCTCGATGCGGGTGCCGGTGTGCGCGCGCAGATGGAGCTTGAACTGGCCGCTGTCCACCGACGGGAAGAAGTCCTGGCCCAGGAACGGGTAGAGCAGGGCGGCCGACAGCACCGCCAGCCCCATGAAGCCGATCAGGAAGGTCTTCGCGCGGCGCTGGCAGAGCTCCAGCATCGCGTGGTAGCGCAGGCGAAAGGCCTCGAAACCCCGCTCGAAGCCGGCCTGGAACCGGACGAAGACATTGTGGCCGGTCTGGCCGTGCTGGTGCGTCGCCGCCTCGTGGGCTTTCCCGCGCAGCAGGTACTTGGCCATGGTCGGGACCACCGTCCGCGACAGGATGTACGAGGCGATCATCGCGAAGCAGACCGCCTCGGCCAGCGGCACGAACAGGAACTTCGCGACGCCCGACAGGAAGAACATCGGGACGAACACGATGCAGATGGAGATGGTCGACACCAGGGCCGGCACGGCGATCTGGTGCGCGCCGTCGAGGATGGCCTGGACCACCTCTTTACCCTGGTCGATGTTGCGGTTGATGTTCTCGATCTCGACGGTCGCGTCGTCGACCAGGATGCCGACCGCCAGGGCCAGGCCGCCCAGGGTCATGATGTTGATGGTCTGCCCCAGCGCCGAGAGCGCGACCAGCGACGAGAAGATCGACAGCGGGATCGAGATGGCGATGATGATCGTGCTGCGCCAGCTTCCCAGGAAGATCAGGATCATCAGCGCCGTCAGGCAGGCGGCGATGATCGCCTCGCGGACGACCCCGTCGATCGCCGACCGCACGAAGATCGACTGATCGGCCAGCGGCGTGACCTTCAGCGCCGGCGGGAGCGTCGGCTTGACGACCTCCAGCTTGTCGCGAATGCCGTCCACGATGTCCAGCGTCGACGTGTCGCCGGTCTTGATCACCGACAGCAGCGAGGCGCGCTGGCCGTCGACGCGGACGATGTTGGTCTGGGGCGGGAAGCCGTCGCGGACGTGGGCCACGTCGCGCACGTAGACGACGTTGCCGTTGAAGGCCCGGATGGGCAGGTCGTTCAGCTCGTTGATCTTCAGCGGCGTGCTGTTGGTCTGAACCTGGTATTCGAACGGCCCGATCTTGGCCGTTCCCGAGGGCAGGATGACGTTCTGGTTGCCGATCGTGCTGACGACGTCGATGGGCGACAGCCCCTTGGCCTGCAGCGCCGGCAGGTCCAGATCGACCTGCACCTGGCGCTGCTTGCCCCCGTAGGGGTAGGGGATGCCGGCGCCGTCGACCGTCACCAGCTGCGTGCGGATGCCGTTCAGGCCGTAGTCGTTGAGCTGCGCCTCCGACAATCCCTGGCCCGACAGGCCAAGCTGGATGATCGGCACGCTCGACGCGTTGTACTGCAGGATCAGCGGCGGCGTCGTCCCGGGCGGAAGCTGCCGGAGCTGGGTCTGCGCGATGGCGGTGACCTGGGCGACCGCGTTGGCGATGTTGACCTTGGGCTGGAAGAAGATCTTGATGACGCCGATCCCGATCAGCGTCTGCGATTCGATGTGCTCGATGTTGTTGACGGTCGTCGTGAGCGACCGTTCCGACTGGAAGACGATCCGGTTGGCCAGCTCCTCGGGCGACATCCCGGTGTACTGCCAGACCATCGCCACCACCGGAATGTCGATGCTGGGGAAGATGTCGGTCGGCGTCGTCAGCGCCACCAGCGGCCCCAGGATGAACAGCACCAGCCCCAGGACTGCGAAGGTGTACGGGCGCCGGAGCGCGAGGCGGACTATCCACATGATCGACTGCGAGCGACTGTCTGGATTTGGAACAAGTGTCCGCTTTGGAGACAGGCAAGGGCCTGCCGCTGTAAGCGAACAGATGGGAAGATGCCGCGCCTCGACGGGTGTTTCACAAGTGGGCCAAAGTGCCGGCCTTGCAACATCGACGCCAAGTCGGCGCCGGCACGGTCCAGCTGCGCGGCGCGACGCCGGGCGGCCCTACTCTTTGACGACGACCGGGTGCTCGGCGGAGAGGCGGTAGCCGGTTCCGCGGACGGTCTCGACCAGCGAGCCGGCGTCACCCAGCTTGTCGCGCAGTCGCTTGACGTGCGTGTCGATGGTGCGGGTCGAGACGCCGGGCTTGTAGCCCCAGACGTCCTCGAGCAGGTCCTCGCGCGAGCGGACGCGCCCGCGGTGCTCGACCAGATAGACGAGCAGGCGCATCTCCAGCGTGCTGACGTGAACCTCGGAGCCGTTCACGAAGACGTGGTAGCCGTCGACGTCCAGCTCCAGCGGCCCGACGATGTAGCGGCGGCGCTGGGGTGACGTGGGGGTCGACGCAGGCGGCGGCCGGCGGGCGCGCAGGATCGCGCCGACGCGCAGCACCAGCTCGCGCACGCTGAAGGGTTTGACCACGTAGTCGTCGGCGCCCAGCTCGAAGCCGACCACGCGGTCAATCTCCTCACCTTTGGCGGTAAGCATCATGACGGCGGGCTGCCGCGCGGTGGTGTCGCCCCGGATGCGCCGGCAGACCTCGGTCCCCGGGATGTCCGGCAACATCAGATCCAGCAGTACCACGTCGGGTGCAAAGCGCTGCACCGCCTCCAGGCCAGCAGTTCCGTTCTCGGTCGCCTGTACGGTGAACCCGGCCGCGGTCAGGTTGTACGTCAAGAGCTCCCGCAGATCGGGCTCGTCCTCGACGACCAGGATGCGCCGGTCGAGGTTCGTCTCCCCAGTCATGCGGGGCCGAGAGTAGAGGAGGGTAGTGACGAATCCGTGACAGCCTCGAAAACAGCCGGAAAAATCGGTGGCGGCTCAGGGTGTAACGTCGATTTCCGCGGCCGCGAAATCGATACCGCCCCGGCTGTCGCGCAGAACCGCCCAGAAGTAGACCGGGCCGGCGGTGTCTGGGGCGGTCCAGACGTTCTGCGTAAACGTCTCGGTTTCCTCGGAGGTGCGCCCTGTCGCGTCGTGCTCGAAGCCCCCGCCGGTGGCGAACCACGAGACCCGCAGCGATTCGCGTTGCTGGACCAGGGCCAGTGAAATCACGTCCCACACCGGGAACGTCTCGGCGCTGTCGGCGCCGAAGTCGGCCTGTAGAATGACCGGCTGGCCGGGGGCGATCGTGGCCGCCGGCGGGGGGGCGGCCTGGCCCGCCGCATAGAGCTGGATCGCCGCTCCCGCGGGGTCCAGGGTCAGATCGGCGAGCGTGGGGTTCTGGTTCGGGGTGTAAGTCGAGGCGAACTCGCCGGCCTCGACGACCGGCGCGTTCGCCAGGTGGCAGATGATGCGCTCCAGGGCGAAGGCCAGCACGGGGCCGCCGTCGCTCTCCCACCGCGCCCGGATCGGCTGGTAGTAGCCGCCGGTCGTGTCGGGATCGGCCGCCCGCTGGGGCGGCTGCCCCTTCTTGGGCGGCGGGGTGTCCGGGCCGAAGACGCTGCAATCGTTGATGTCCGGGATCGCCGAGAACGTCGGGGCGGGGGCCGTCGTGTCGTCGGGAACGGTGAGACACGCGTCGCTGACGTCGTTGGGGAAGGCGGGCGGATCCGGCTCCAGGCACTGGGCCCAGTCGATGGCGGGAGAAGCGACGGTGCCGGTGACGTCGACGGTCAAGGCGTCGTAGGTCACCATGTCGACCCCGGGCGTGGCGTCCGGGGGCATCGCCCGCACGGCCAGGATGCGGGGTCCACTCACCAGCGAGGCGGGCGCGCCCAGATCGGGCTTGCACCCCGCCGCCGCCACCAGCCCCCAGAGGATCCACGAACCGCGCCGCATCTCAGAACTCCAGCCTCGCGCCCACCACCGCCAGCGTCGGGAAGCCGGTGATGTAGTAACGCTGGGAGAAGTTGTAGTTGTAGATGATCTCCTCCGGATTCTGGCGGTTCGTGATGTTCTGGACGTCGATGAACACGTTGACCTTCAGCCGGCGGTAGACGAACGCCCGCTCGATCCGCGCGTCGAGCTGATAGAAGGACGGAATCCGGATCGAGTTGTGGGCCCCGAAGGTCGGGTCGTACTGCCCGTTGGCCACGTCGTACCAGCTGTCGATCACCGGCGTGCGCGGGAACCCCGTGGTGTAACGGAAGCGCGTCCCCACATCCAATCCGCGGGCGAGCTGGTAGCTGGCGACCACGCCCAGGGACTGGGTCTGGTCGAAGTCGAACAGGCGCCAGTCGGTGTCGGGATGGTCGCGCCGCTCGCTGCGCGTCCAGGAATAGGTGATCCAGCCGAAGAAGCCGCGCAGCAGCTCCTGCCGCAGCAGCACCTGGCCGCCGTAGGCCCGCCCGACCTCTTCTTGCACCAGCGATTGGGCCACCGGCGGGGACGGGTTCTCGTTGCGGGAGACCAGACCCCAGAGGTACTTGTAGAACCCGACGACCTCGAGGGTCAGCGTCGGGCGCAGCTTGAAGTTGAAGCCCGCCAGCGCATGCGCGGCCCGGGAGACCGTGATGGTGGGATTGCCGAACACCGGGCTCATGTCCAGCGGGTCCGGCGGCTGTCCGTAGATCCCGCCGGCGGCGGTCAGCGTGAGGCGTTTGGTCGCGCGGAACGCCGCCGTCACGCGCGGGTTGGGGAGATAGCGGAGCGCCCGCAGGTCGACCGGGTTCTGGGGGACCACCAGGTTCGAGTACCCGAGCGGCGGCGCCACGCCTCCGGCCGGCGTGGCCGGGTCACCATCGATCAACATCGGCTCGAAGCGGAGCCCGGGGACCAGCGACCAGCGTCCCAGCTGCATCTCGGCGTTGATGTAGGGCGCGGTGTCGATGATCAGCACGTGCCAGTGGTCGGCGGCGATGTCGTTGCGCGGGGGCTGGCCGAACACGAAGACGTCGCCCTCGCGGGCCGGCAGGGTGAGCGAGCCGATGCGGTCCAGCGTCGACGACCGGGCCTGCATGTCGATGCCGAACGACAGGGTGGTCGACGAGGCCACTTTCCGGCGGTAGCTGGCCCGCATGCCGAACTGCCAGGTGCCGGACTTCACGTCGACCGGCGTGGTGCCGAACTGATCGCGTTCATCGGTGCTGTCGAAGCCGAACGACGGGGTCACCACGACCGAGGAGCCGTCCGGGAGCAGGTGGGTGTAGCGGACGATGAACCGCTTCCACCCGGTGTCGGTGTTCTGCGACCGGATCTGGCTGGGATCGTCGGAGGGGATGGCGCGCCGCAAGTGATCGTCCGAGGCCAGGAAGGTGAACGCCAGCTCCTCGTCCTGGCGCAGCGCCAGCGTGGCGCGGGCCTGGTAGTCGTCGTAGCGGGGAATCGGCACGTAGTCACCGACGTCCTGGGAGGTGACCAGCGGGAGCAGGCGGTCCAGGTAGCTGATGCGGCCCGCCAGGCCGAGGCGCAGCCGCGGGGTCAGCTGGGTGGCCACCATGGCCGACGTGTCGAGCACGTCGGCCGCCACGTAACCGTGCGTGCCGCTCTTGGGGAGCGGGCCCAGGTCGATGCGCACCAGGCCGCCCAGGCCTCGCCCGTACTCCGCCCCGTAGCCGCCGGGCGCCAGATCGAGCGACCGCACCATGTCCGAGTTGATGGTCGAGCGAAAGCCGCCCACGTGGTACAGCGCCGGGATCTCGACGCCGTCGACGTTGACCTTGGTCTCGGTCGGCGCCGAGCCCCACACGATGAGGTCGCCCGAGCCAAAGGCCGACCTTGCGACGCCCGGCAGGTTCTGGACGACCTTCAGCGTATCGCCCTGTGTGCCGGGGACCCGGCGGGCCTCCTCGGTCCGGATGCGGGTCTCGATCGCCTCCTTCTTGATGCGGGGCGCCCGCACGACGATCGAGATCCCCTCGTCGCCCTCTTCCTTCTGCTCGACCAGGTACTTCACGGTCCGCCGCTTGCCCGGCGAGATCGTCTCCTCGGTGGTGACCGTGATCAGCTTGGGATGCGAGAGCTGGATCCGATATTTGCCCGGCGGCACGTCGGTGAAGCCGAACTTGCCATCCTCGTCGGTGGTGGCCGTCACCCCATTGAGGTCCAGGATAGTGACCTTCACGTCCGACATGGGGCGCTTCTTGAACCGCTCCAGGATCGTCCCGTCGAAGTTGATCTGCGGGCCCGCCTTGACCATCTTCTCGACGATCGTGAAGTCGTAGCGGTAGGTGATCTTCACGGGCGCCGGCTGGCCGTCGACCTCGGCCGGTGAGAAGAGGAATTGCTTGGCGGCGGCCACCGCGGCGGTGTCGAAGTCCGGGGTGGCGGCGCTCTTGAGCACCTCGACCTCGCCCACGCTGCCGTCCTCGGTGATCTCGATCGACAGGAGGACCGAGGCGGTGACGCCCGCGTCGTGCTTGTCCGGCGGGTAGACCGCCGGGACGAACTTCAGCAGCTTGGGCGGCTTGGTGACGACGTGCTGCTCGCCCTCGCTCTGCCCGAACGCAGGTCGGGCCAGCGCTCCGGCGACGATCGTCAGGGCGATCCAGGGAAGAACGCGCTTCATCCGCTAGTCGCCGAGCTCGAAGCGCGCCTTGAACGGCATGACCGCCCCACCCACCGGCTTGCCGCAGGCCATGGCCGGCTTGAATCGCCAGCGCTTGAGCGCCGCCACGATGGCGGCGTCGAAAGCCGCGTCCAGCCCGGCCACCACGGTGACGGCGTCGACCGATCCGTCGGCGGCGATCACCAGCTTGGCCTTGAACACCCCCTCGATGCCGTCGGATTGCGCTTGCGGGTAAACCGTGTAATCGATGGCGGGCGATTGCACCACCGCCTCGGGCTTGCTGGGCTCCTCCGTGCATTCCCCCTCGCCGGCCTCTTGGCGGGTCTGCTGGGTGCGTCGATCGGAGATCGCGGAGGCCACCTTGGCGCGTGTCGGGGCGGCAGCCGCCGCCGCGGCTGGCTTGGCGGTGGCGCGCCCCTCCAGTCCGATGCCCGGCCCCACGTCGAGATCGGCGTTGGACATCGCCAGGTTCGTCGCGACCGGGGCGACGATCTTGGCGGCGTGCACCGGGGCGGCCGCCTTCGGCTCGAGGTGCGCTTCCTTGTGCGACGGCGGACGCACGATGGGCCTGGGCGGCGCGGGTGGCTTGAGGGGCGCCTTCTTCTTGGCCTCGGTCACGGCGACCGAGATGGCGCGCCGGCGCACGTCCCGGTTGTGAGCGACGGTCAGCAGGGTCACGGCCAGGACGACGTGCAGCGCCACGGAGATGATGACCGTGGGCAGCCGCAAGCGATCACTCTCCGCTCTGCTGGACGTTGATCGCGAACTTCGTGACGCCGGCGACCTTGGCCAGGTCGAGGATGTGCACGACGGTGCCGTGCATCACCTCCTTGTCGGCGCTCACGACCAGGCTCATCTCGGGGTCGGCGTCGACGGCCCCCTTCATCTTGTCCGCCAGCTCGGCCTCGCGGATGGGCTGCTCGTTCCAGCGCAGCTTCCCGTCCTTGAAGATCTCGACCTTGGTCGGCTTGTCGGCCGTGCCGTCGGTCGACTTGGCGTGCGGGAGCTGCACCTTCAGCGTCTGTTCGACGATGTAGGTCGACGCCACCATCAGGATCACCAGCAACACCAGCACCACGTCGACCAGCGGCGTGACGTTGATGGCCGCGATGGGCCGGGCGCGGCCGCCACCGCTGGGCATCGTGCCGGCCATTTACGCCTCCACCTCGGCGACGCGGGCGACGTGCTCGGCGGTCGGCTGGGCGGTCGGCGCGCGCCGCTGGCCGCGCATGGAGGCGAGCACGACGTTGCCCAGCGCCGCCGCCTGCTCCTCGATGTCCGAGCCCTTCTTCTGGAAGACGTTGTAGAAGATGACGGCGGGCAGGGCGACCAGGATGCCGATCGCTGTGGTGATCAGCGCCTCCGCGATCCCGCCCATCACGTTCCCCATCCCGCCGCCGGCGCTGTGCGCCCCCAGCTCGCGGAAGGCGGTCACGATGCCGAGCACCGTGCCGAAGAGGCCGATGAACGGCGCGTTGTTCCCCAGCGTGCCCAGAAAAAGCAGCCCCGATTCGAACGACTTGCGCCGCATCCGGGTCCCCTTGGCCAGGATCTGCTCGACGGCCTCCGGTCCGTCCTCGTGCCAGTCGAGCGCTTCCCGAACGATGGCCGCCTCGACCGAGCGGCTCCCGGCCAGGACCTCGCGGGCCTTGGTGACGTCCCCGCCGCCGAAGGCCTTGCGGAGCTTGTCGGACAGAGCGTCCAGGTCGTCCCGCCGCTTCCGGAAGAACCACCAGCGTTCGATGATGATGCCGATCGACAGCACCGACAGCCCGAGGAGCACGTACATCACCGCCTGGCTGGCGACCGATGCCACGAACACCAGCTTTTGCATCAACACGTTCGAATTCATGGTTTCCCCTTCCGCCTGCGTTTCACGGGATAGAGAAGGTGAAGGCCAGCCGCCCGGCGCCGGCGCCGTGGTTGCCGCGCGTGTCGGCGTCGGTCGCCTCCCACTGGGCGGAGTCCAGCGCGTCCCCGTACGCGTCGGTCGCCGTGACCTGCCACTGCGCGTCCACCTGGCCGCACAGCGAAAAGGCGTCCACCAGCACGCTGTACATGCCTGACGGGGGCGGCATCGTGAACACCACGTTTTCCTGCCTCCGGCCGTCGATGACGCAGTTGCCGTTGGAGTCGAAGTCGAGCTTTCCGGCCGCGGCCACCGCGTTCTTGAGGTCGTCTCCGGTCAGCGGGGGGGTGCCGGCCACGTGCGGCGGCAGGCCGACCGGGTTCTTGTCGTAGATCTCGATCGGCGTGGTCGGGTCGCCGGGGTTCGGCGCCAGGACGTGCAGGTCCATGTCCGACTCCGTGTCCCAGACGAGCGAGATGACCAGCTGGCCGGCGGGCGCCGTCGAGCCGATCGTCATCGTGTACTTCTGCGACGGGCCGATCGCCCCCTGAGCGTCGACGCCCCGGATGATCAGATCCCGGGTTCCCAGCGGCAGCGCGGGCGAGAACGACAGCTTGGTCTGGAACTGGTAGGCCCCGGCGTTGAGGGGGTCGGCGGCCGAGGCCGGGACGATCCAATGTCCGACGTCGTCGGCCAGGCCGATGAGCGCGCTGCTTCCGTCGTCGACCGAGCCGGAGAAGCTCAGGTTCTCTTGCCCGGGCAGGACCTTCGTGGTCTGCAGGTTCACCGCTTCGAGCATCGGGCCGACCGCGTTGGGATCCGGCTCCAGGGGGCCCGCCACGTACTGGGCGTTCGCGACCTGCAGGTACGCCGTGATGCCCGGGTCCGAGCTGGCGCCGCCGCAGCCGGCCAGCGACGCGGCGGCGAGGATCATGAGGGCCCGCCGCATCAGAACCCCACTTGCCCCCGCAGGTAGAACGCGTTGGCGGCCAGGTTGGTCGGGTTCCCCTCCAGGTCGCGCCCGTTCTGGTTGCGGTTCACGTCGAACTCGGCGACCAGCCGCGCCCAGGGGTTCCCCCACTGGGCCGCGAAGGCCACGGTCTGGTAGGCGAAGGCCGTCGGCAGCGTCGCCCCCATCACGTGGTTCACCGAATCAGCGTCGGGGTTGTAGAAGTCGTAGCGGACACCGACGGTCACGTGCGGACCCAGGTCCTGGGTGAGCCCCACGTACGCCCCGAACTCGCGGTAGTCGCGGCCGAAGGCGACGGGATCAGCCGGCAGGACCCCGCGATCGAGGTTCTTGGCCCAGTAGAGCTCGCTGTACAGGATGGTGGAGCCGAGCCCCGGCTCGCTGACGCCCAGCCGGAGGTCGGCGCCGTAGCCGAAGCGGGCGAAGTTGGCCGAAGGCAACGCCGGCGTGCCGGGGATGATCTGGATCTCCCCGTTGTCGAGCACGCCGTTGCCGTTCAGATCGACCCACTGCAACGACGTCTTGGTGGCGGTGGTCCCGGCGTGGAACCCCGTGCCCGACAGCCCCGAGAACCCGCCGGCGATCCAGACCGTGTCGGAGATGGGCGTGTCGACCCCCAGCCGTCCCACGAAATCCTTGGCCCTGTTGGGATCGCGGAGCGGGAAGGTCCGTTCGCCGATCGGCTCGCCGTCCATCACGGCGAACATGTAACGGACGAACCGCCAGCCGCCCATCAGGCGCGCGCCGGCGTCGTACTCGCCCGGGAACAGTCCGTGCTCGGCGGTGGTGCGCTCGAGGAACAGCCGCTCGCGGTCGCTCTGACCGACCTCGAACCCGAACGGGATCTTGAACAGGCCGATGGTCGCCATCAGCAGGGGGACCGGCGCGCCGTACTGCGGCGGCAGCTTCACCGAAGCCTCGGCCCCGATGAGGCGGGCCTGCGGTCCGTTGACCGTGTTGCCGTCGAACTCGACGAGCCCGGCCGCCCAGGGACGCTCGATCGCGGCCCGGAGGCGGGCCCGGCGAATGAAGAGCTCGGTCTGGTTGAGCGGGGCTCCCGACGGGTTGAGCTGATCTTGCGAGAGCTGGTTGTAAACGGCCCAGTCGGCCTGCAGGTACCCGGTCAGGCTGACGCCCAGAGCCGCGGTCGTCACGGCGGGAGGCGTCTCCTCGACCTGCTTTTCGGCCATGTCCAGCCGCGCGGCCAGCGACGCCTGGATGGCGGCTTGCCACCTGCGGTCGGCCTCGAGCTGGGCGTGCAGGCCGTCGATCTCGGCGTGGAGCCCAGCGATCTCGTCTGCCTGCTGGTTCTCGCGCTCCTGTTCGGCGTGCGCTTTCGCTTCCGCGGCGGCCTGTGCGGCGGCGGCGTCGGCCGGCGAGATCGGCCCTTCGGCGGGCGGCGGGGCAGGTGGCGCCGGGGGCGGCTCGGGCGTCTGCTGCGCCGCCGCTCGCCCCGAGGCGAGCAAGACCGCCGCCAGCCACACCCAACCTCTACGCCCTTTCATGCATCTCTGTCGCCGGGATCCTCGTCTTGGTTGGTCGTTCACCACTGCCTGCCGTTCGGGGACATGAGGGACGAATGAACTGCTTCCCCCGCCCGCCCTGCGACGGGCGAGGGACATGTGATGCGAGCGAGCGCCCGCGCCTGCCTAGTTGCTGGTCGGGCAGGTCGGATAGATCATGGTCGGCTGCGTGCGGGTCACCGTCAGGCCACCGACCGTCGGCGCGTTGATGATGGCCGCGTTCTGAGCTGCCGCTCCCGCGATGCCGCCCTGGCCGCCGCCTGCCGCGCCGCCGGCGCCGCCTGCCGCGCCACCTGCACCACCGGCCGTGCCGCCGGCCGCGCCACCGGCAGAGCCTGCCGCGCCACCTGCACCACCGGCCGCGCCGCCAGCGGCGCCCGCCGCGCCGCCTGCGCCGCCGGCCGCGCCACCAGCCGACCCGGCCTCGCCACCAGCGCCGCCGCCACCCTTGCCACCGGCCGAGGTCCCACCGCCGCCGGTCGTTCCGGCGTGGCCACCCGAGCCGCCAGTCCCCGTCGTGCCGTTCGGCGACGACGAGCAGGCCAGCGTCGAGGCGCCGGCAAACACGACCACCAGAAGATATTTCGTCATGAGGTTACGCATGGTTCAAATCCCTTTCACTCGCAGTAGCCGTGGTGGCAGGACTTGCCGCCGGTGCAGGTGCTGGTGCCCGTGCCCGTGCAAGTGACGCACTCCGACGGGCTCGAATGGGTGATGGCGGCCTCGAACGCGCAGCCGCAAGGATCGCTCGACACGTAGGGGCTGAGGGGACCGCCGTCGGTGCTCCGCTCGACCTTCATGGCGCAGACGGGAATCGTGCCCGCGCCGCCTTCGAGCTGGATGTAGTCGAAGTTGGGATCGGTCTTGGTGCCGTTGATCCAGCCGATGAAGCTCGCTGCCTTCGGGTTGGTCGGGGTGCCGGTGGAATCGACCTTCACGATCATGTGCTCGTAACCCCAGATGGTGTAGTGCCCGTCGCGCACGTTCTGGCGGTCGGCCGTGGACGGTCCCGAGTCCGAGTAGAACGCGTACGTCTGACCGTAGGACTGGAACGCGAGCGAGCTCAGCTTGTCGCGGACCGGGTCGTACCCGTCCGCGCCGATGAAGCCGATCGCCGAGTTCGGCATCGCGGTGAACCCTTCGATCCCCGAGATGACGCCGCTGGTCTTGTTGGGGTTGGCCTGCGTGCAGACCGTGCCGGCCGCGATGGCGCTGGCCGGGATGCCGATGTTGTCGGCGATGGTGATCTGAGTGCCCGAGTTCGGGTCACGGCAGAAGATTCCGCCCATCACGTTGAACGGCGCGAAGCCCGCGGTGTAGCCGCACCCGAAGATGTTGGCCGCTTCGGCGGCCGTGATGTACTGGGTCGGGTTGCCCTTGTTGACAACGAACAGCATGGCCTGGACGGGGCCGTTGAAGTCCTTCGTGTCGCTGGGGATTGGCTGGGTGACGTTCGAGCAGGATGAATAGAAGACGTCCGAGATGGCCACGTCGGCCATCTGGTTGGTGCCGAAGGTGCAGTTCTTGACCATGACCTTGGCGGGCGTCTGCGTCGTATCGAGCACGTAGTAGTCGCCGGTGCCGGTCAGCGGCGCGGCGAAGTTGGCCACGCCCGAACAGGAGCCGGGCACCTGGTAGATGATGCTGGTCGGCGTGGTCTCGGCCGAGAGCTTCACCGCGAACTGCTCGACCGTGGCCTCGAATGCGCTCGAGCCGGTCAAGATGATGGGGTTGGGCAGGGTCGTGGTGTCGTCACACATCACCTGCGCGCTGGCGGTGCGCGCCAGGAGCAAGGCTGCCGCGCCGGCGAGGCCGTACGCAGCGAAGCGGCTAAGGCGAGTCATGAGATCCTCCGGGTAGTCCTGTTGTGTACGGCAAACCCGTATCGCTTCGTACGCGATTGCGTCAACGCGGAACCGGCGATCCAAACGAAGTGTTGCGGCCGCGTGGCTTCATCGACACCCCTGTGACTTTTTCGTTACGGCTCTCGTGCTGCATGCCGTCACCGAGACGTAACGAGCAAACGCCTCACGTGCGCGGTACCCTTCAAGACGATGTTTCGTGTGTTGGTGGTGGACGATGATCCGGACATCAACGAAGCCGTCCGAGAGGGATTGAAAGCTTCGGGCTACGACACGGTTCCGGCGCTGAACGGCGCTCAGGCATTGGCTGAGGTCGACCGGCAGCTCCCGGATCTGGTCCTGCTGGACCAGATGCTGCCGGACATCGACGGCGTCGAGGTGTGCAGGCGGCTGCGCGGCACGGCCCGGACCAAGGATGTGCCGATCGTCTTCTTGACCGCGCGATCGACGGCGGACGCGCGCGTGCGCGGCCTGGCGGTCGGCGCGGACGACTACGTCGTGAAGCCGTTCAGCATGCAAGAGCTGCTGCTCCGCATCCGGGCGGTCCTCAGGCGCGCCTCGCCGGTCGAGATGCGCCTGCCGCCCGACTGGGTGCGCCTGCGCGACCAGTTCCGGGTCTGGAACCGCTACGCCGAGATTCACTACGTCCGCGGCGAATGGCGCGACTGCCTCGAGCTCTCGCGCAGCATCCTGCACAACTGCGAGGCGGCGCTGGGGCCCGAGGAGCGCCGCCGGGTCGACGAGCGGATCGCCCGCTGCCGCGAGATGCTGGGCGAGCGCGACATCGCCCGCGTCTGACCTGGCGTCCCCGCGCCCTGGCGTTCAACCGACCCTAATCCCCCGGGGGCGGCGCGCCGCCGACCTCTGCGCCCGTCCCACCCGCGCGCCGCCCCGGGGTCCCACCCCTGCCCTCAGATACTGGCGTCCACGCCGGCGAACGCGGCATTGACCGAAATCACGGTCATACGGTCGCGCAGCCACATCGAGATGTCGGCGATGTCGAGCGCGCCCAGAAACAGGCCGCGGCCGCAGACGATCGGCAGGTGCCACTGGCGGCGGCTGCACATCGCGCGCAGCGCGAGCGCCACGGAATCGCCGTCCCGCAGCGGCTCGTCGCAGCGGGTCATCACCGTCCCGATGGGAACCACGCGCAGGTCGCTGGTGTCGCCGCAGGTCTGCAGGATGTCGCGATCGGTGACCACGCCGATGGGGCGGTGGTTCTGAACCACGATCGCAGCGCCGCATCCACGCCGGCGCATGGCCGCCATCGCGGCCGCCACGCCGGCCTCGGGCGAGAGCGCCAGAGCCGGGCCGCGCGGGATCTCGGTCACTGATACGTCGAGCCGGATCGTGCTCAGCGCCAGCGCCTGCCCAATCCTGTTCGCGTCACCGGCGTCGCGCCTGTCGCCGATCTCGCGTACGTCGAAGTCGAACATTCGCGTCCTCCTGGTGGCCGGCATGATGGCCGACCGAGCCCGGGGACGCGGTTACGATCGCGCCACGATTTGGAGGCGCGGGCTGTGGATCTCGCTGCTCGCCGCCGCCGGCGCGCGCCGCTCGATCGGCGGTACGCCGAATCCGCACTTGAGCTCGATGCGACGGCGATCGGCGCCGACGTAGCCGATGCCGACGAAGAAGGCGCAGCGCCCGCAGTCCTCGATCACCCGGGCGAAGTGCTGGGTGCCGTCGTGACGCAGGTGAATCGGGCAGCCAATCGCCCGCAGCGAGAAGTCGTCGTCCACGTTCAGCGACCGCGCGCCCGCGCACCGGCACCGCCAGCCCGGCAGGTTGTGCTCGCGCAGCGTTCGCCAGTGAAGCGGATCGTCGCTCGCCTCCGTGCCACGCAGGACGATCAGGGGAAGCCCCGAGCGCGGATCGATCCGGTTCGCCAGCCGGTTGCGTCCGTCCACCTGGACGGCCAGCCGCACGCTGTCGTCGGCGTCGAGCAGCAGCAGGTCGGCCCGGGTCCCGTTGGGCAGCCGGGCGTCGAGGACGGAGCGCCGGATCGCCGGGTCCAGCGGCCGCCACGACTTCTCGCCGCAGGTCTCGCAGTGCCGCAAGACCTCGGGCGCAGCTCCCTCACCTTTCAGCCATTCCCTTACGACGCGGTGAAGAGTTCGCTTGGCGGGCGGCATGGGTCCAGGAGAGAAGGTGTGCACTGTGCCACGATTGCGCCACGTGATTGTTACAAATCAGTGACATGCCCACTTGCTAGCGGAACCATTTCGGTTTAGCGCGGCTCGAAGATGGGCAAAGTGAACCAGAACGTCGCCCCTTTGCCCGGGATGCTGTCGACGCCAATCGTGCCGCCCATCGCCTCGATGAGGTGCCTCACGATTGAAAGCCCCAGGCCGGTCCCGCCCATGTCGCGCGAGCGCCCGCTGTCGACCCGGTAGAAGCGCTCGAACAGGCGGGGCAGGTGGCGGGGCTCGATGCCGGGTCCGCTGTCCGCCACCTCGATCCGCAGCAGGCTCCCTGCCCGGCGCGCCCGCACCCAGACGCGTGTCCCGGGTCCGCAGTACTTGACGGCGTTGTCGAGCAGGTTGGTGAAGACCTGCTCCAGCCCCTTGCGGTCGGCGCGCGCCGGGGGCAGGTCGGCGCCGATCTCGTTGCTCACGTCGAACCGCTTTTCTTCGATGCGGGGGCGCAGCAGCGACAGCACCTGGTCCGAGATGGCGCGCAGCGCGACGGGCACCGCCTCGGGCCGGTACTCCTTGGACTCGATCCGCGACAGGTCCAGCAGATCCTCGACCAGGGCGCCCAGCCTCTGCGCGTTTCGATCGATGATGTCGACGAAGCGCTCCGAGGCGTCCGGGTCGGCCGAGATCGTGTGGCGGAGCGTATCGACCGCCGATCGCACCGCCGTGATCGGCGTTCGCAGCTCGTGCGAGACGTTGGCGACGAAGTCCTTGCGCAGCGTCTCCAGCCGCCGGATCTCGCTGACGTCGACGAACACCGCCAGGATCCCCTGTGGCTTTCGATCGACCAGCGGCAGCGACGCAGCGTGCACCAGCAAGCGGCGCGGCTTGGGCCCGGTCACCTCGATCTCGCCGGTGACCGACCCGGACCCCGAACGGGCCCGGTCCAGGATCCCGTGGAGGTCGGCGTTGCGGATCAGCTCCAGGGCCGCGCGTCCCTCGACGTTCTCCGCCAGCGAGAACGTCGAGCGCAGGGCCGGGTTCACCAGCAGGATCCGGTTCTCGGGATCGAGCACCAGCACGCCTTCCTGCATCGACTCCAGGATCACCCCCAGCAGATCGCGCTCGGACCGGAGCGCGCTCACCGTCGAGGCCAGGTTGCCGGCCATCGCGTCCAGGGCGCGCCCCAGCCCCGCGATCTCGTCGGTGCCGACCAGCCGGGTGCGCACCCCCAGGTCGCCGGCCGCCATGCGCCGGGCCGCGTCGGTCAGGCGGGCCAGGGCGCGCGACAGGACCTGCGCGGTGGCCAGCGACACGAAGACGGCGCTGATCAGCGCCACGGCCAGCGCGGCCGCCAGGATGTGCCGGACCCGACGCACCGCCGCCTCGACGGTGTTCAGCGGCAGGGCCAGACGGGCCGCGCCGCGGCCGCCCCCGGGCAGCAGCATCGGAGTCGCCACGTACAGGAACCGCTCGTTCAACGTCGCGCTGTTGCGAGTCGACGCTCCCCGGTCGCCGGCCAGCGCGGCGGCCACCTCGGGACGCAGCCGGTGATTCTCGATCTGGGGCAGATCGACCAGCGCGATCTCGGAGTCACCCAGCAGGTCGCCGTTGGCGTCGATGAACGTGAGCCGGCCGCCGGCGCGTGGGCCCAGACGGTCGGCCAGCGCGTCCCAGCGGGCGCGATCCAGGCTGGTCTCGCCGCGCGCCATGTCCTCCACCAGCGCGAGACGCACGAAGAGGTCGTCCCGGATGCGGTCCAGCAGGTTGGCTTCGATGCCGGGGCGCAAATACAGCTCCGCGGAGAGGATCGAGATCCCGATGATGGCCAGCGAGACCGCGAACAGCTTGCCGCGGAGGTTGAGCCTCATGGCTCATCGCCGTCTTCGGCTCCGCCCGCCGCGGCCTCGTGATCGGGGGCAGGCGTGAAGCGATACCCGACGCCGCGCACGGTCTCGATGTAGATGCCGGCGGCGCCCAGCTTCTCGCGCAGCCGCTTGACGTGCGTGTCGACGGTCCGGGTCGTCACCTCGCCGCTCATCCCCCAGACGTCGTCCAGCAGCGCCGGTCGCGACTGCACGCGGCCGCGCCGCTCGAGCAGCGTCGACAGCAGGCGCAGCTCCAGCGCGGTCAACGTCACCTCGCGGTCCTCGACCCAGACCCGGTGCGCGTCGCGGTCGAGGCGCAGCTTGCCGAACGTCATCGGGCCGCGCCCGCCGCCCGCCGGGGTCGGCGCCGTCCGGCGCAGGACCGCCTCGACCCGCAGCAGCAGCTCGCGGAGGCTGTAGGGTTTGACCACGTAGTCGTCGGCCCCCAGCTCGAACCCGACCACGCGATCGACCTCGTCCCCCTTGGCCGTGACCATCACGATCGGGATGTCCTTGGTCGCCGGCGTGCTCTTGATGCGGCGGCAGATCTCCACGCCCGACACGTCGGGCAACATCAGATCCAGCAGCACCAGGTCGGGGCGATGCTCGGCTACCGCGGCGAGCGCGTCGCGCCCCCCGCCCAGCACGATCGGCGTGTGGCCGGCCTGCCGCAGGTTGTACGCAAGCACCTCCTGCAGGTCCTTCTCATCTTCGATCACCAGGATTCGGGCCATCGAACGCCGGCGTTTTTACCATCAGTAGCTTTTTTTCCACATGAGGTCGGCGGACCCGGTGCCGACGTCGCCGTATTCGCCGGCGAATTGCCAGCGCGCGCCCAGCTGGTACTCGACGTGAACGGCGTTCTTGTTCTGGTAGCGGGTGGGATCGGCGCCGATCCGACCCACGTAGCCGACGTACAGGCGGTCGGTGATGTAGCGGCCCGCCTCGAACTGGGTCCCGGTCAGGCCGCCGTTCCCGGCGTCGATGGTCAGGACGTCCAGGGGCAGGCGCTTGGAGAGTGTCTTCTGCAGGCCGCCCGCCAGCACGCCCGCGATCAGCGATGAGGCCTCGCTGGCCGCCATCGACCCGGCTGTCTGGCTGCCGCCCGAGCTGGAGCCGTAGTCGAGGTGTCCGGTGATGATCAGCGCGTAGAGCTGCGACTGGTTCAGGTCGGGGCGGTTGGGCGAGCTGACGCTGATCTCCAGGTGCTCGAGCGGCCCCTTGGCGGTCAACAACACGGTGACGTTTTCCGACGTGTTCTGGTACTGCGCCGTGGCGTCCAGGGTCGGGCGGTCCGGCGGCCCGCCGAAATCCAGCGTCGAGTCGGCCTTCAGGTCGAAGCGGCGCCCCAGCGCGTTGATGCGCCCGCGCCGCACCACCACCTCGCCGTTGATCTCGACCGTGTGCGTGACGCGGACGCGGAAGTTGGGGGCCAGCCCCAGCTCGAGATAGGCGTCGTGGCCGGTGACCCAGAGCTTGCGCGGGGCGTTCACGACGATGGTCAGGCTGGTCCACATCCAGTCGCTGCCGGTTCCGCTGGCCTGCTGGCCGGGCTTCGGCGCCGGCGGAGGGACGCGCCCCAGCTTCACGTCCAGCGCGCGCTGGCGCTGGGCCTGCTTCCGGTCGATGGGCCGTCCGTCCTCGACCAGCACCACGTCCTCGGGCGGTTTCAGCGGCTGCAGGTTCTTGCGATCCTCGTCGGAGAGCTTGATCTTCGCCTCGTGCACGTCGACGGTGGCGTGGGCGTTGTGGCGCCCCCCCGTCGAGCCGGAGAGGTTGGCGTTCAGCGTGAGGGTCGCCAGCGGCTGCCCCTCCTGGTAGACGGGCATGTCGGTCGCGTCGACCGTCCCCGACAGCTCGTAGCCGGCCTGGTTCCCTTGGCGGGCCAGCGTGGCCGTGACGCGCGCGTGGCCGGCGCCGCTCTTGGCGGCCAGCTCGTCCAGCACGAACTTGTTGGTATCGGCGTGAAGCGCCAGGTGCACCTCCCGGAAGCTCCCGATCCCGTACAGCTCCAGCTCGCACTTCTTGCACTCGACGCGGCCCGAGAAGACCGGATCGCCCAGCGTGCCGCGCGCCTGGAGGTCGGCGTCCAGCAACCCCGCCGCGTGCGGCAGCGTCGTCGACACGCCCGAGAAGCCCCGCAGGTCCAGCTCCTGGGCCTTCACCGTCAGATCGAACGCGAGCCGCCGCAGGTCGGGCGGTTGCGAAAGGACGTCCGGCAGTCCCAGGTTGGCCTTCACGCCCGCGCCGACGGACAGCTTGCCGCCGTTGGCCGACGCCATCGTGACCGTCAGGCGGGCCTGCTGGTTTTCGTAGCGCGCCTCGACCCGGGCGAATCCCAGGTCCGCCTTGTCCAGCCGCAGCTGGTCGGCCTGGGCGTGGGCCAGCAGG
This sequence comes from Polyangia bacterium, assembly GCA_035578045.1. Lineage (GTDB taxonomy): Bacteria > Myxococcota_A > Polyangia > Fen-1088 > Fen-1088 > JADGRB01. The sequence goes on from DATJWP010000063.1 coordinate 25,598, forward strand.
CGCGGCGCCTGCAACGTGCCGTCGATCGCCATGTCGACGTGCAGCCGGCCGTGCAGCTCGTCCTGGCCGGAGCCCGCGTCGCCCGCGCCGTTCAGTCCCCGGCGGGTCACCGCCAGCGGCCCGACCACCGCGCGGACTCGGATCGGGATCTGCGGCCAGGCGGCGCGATCGCGCAGCGCGGACAGTCCGGCTCCGGCGTGGGCGGTGAGCGCGAGCAGCGCCTTTTTCTGGCGCAGCAGCCGCACGTTGGCTTGCAGGGAGCGCTCGTCCAGCGCGAGCTCGACGCGCCCATCGGTCGCGGGCACGCCCCGCGCCGTTATGCCGGTCAGGTCCAGGGCCAGCGATCCCTCCGGGTGCTCGGGCGTTCCGCGCGCGGTCGCGTGGATCGCGGCGAAGCCGCCGAGCCCCTTGGTCTGAGGACTCAGCTTGCCCGCGGCGCCCAGCGCGATCCGCTGGAGCTCGAGCTTCGCCTCGAACGGCAGCCTGGCGGCCCGCGCGCCGGTCAGCGGCTGGCGCAGCAGCGCGCGGACCGACGTGGTGGTCTGCGCGGTCAGCGTCGCCGGGCCGGCCAGCACGCCCTCCGCCGCGCCGCTGGCCTGCAGCTTGAGCGCGATCGGGCGTTCGCCCTGGCCGTCGATCGACAGGTCCAGGTTCCCCATCGCCTGACCGGCCACGGTCAGGGCTCTGGCCTTCAGGGCCACCTGGACGTGGGGATTCGCCGAGCGCCCCTCGATGTGCGCGGACAGGCTGGCGTGGCCGCGCGGCGCCAGCGGCACCGGCGCGCCGGTCAGCGTCTGGAGGGTGTTCGCCAGCGCGCCCAGGTCGGTCTCGGGCACCGTCAGGTCCAGGTGCACGCGCTGCTGCGGATCGCGGGGCGGCCACGAGGCCGGCAGGTCCAGGTCGGCGTCGACGCCGGTGCCGACCCCGCGCGCGCTGACCCGGCCGCGCAGGCGTGACGGCGAGAACCGCAGGTCGGCCTCCAGGTCGACCTTGCCCAGGGCCGCGACGGCGCGCGGGACCAGCGGCCGCGGCAGCCGGCCCAGGTCGAAGTGCGACAGCCCGACCCGGGCGTGGCCGGTCGCGCCGGTCTTGCTGAAGTCGGCCCGCACCCGCTGGCCGCGGCCGCGCAGGTCGAGGCTGCTCAGCTCGACACGATCGCCGTCGAGCACCAGACGGGTCGGGCCGGCCAGCGTCCAGGACTCGCCGGGGTACCGCAACGTCAGGTCGTCGATGCGGATCGCGTCCGGCGTCAGCCGGAAACCGTGGGCCGCCAGCGTCAGCGGATAGGGGCGGACCGCCCGGACGTTCGCGGTGACGCGCGGGCCGACCACGTGCAGGGCGACGCCCAGTCCCGCGATGTGTCGATCCTGCAGCCGCACATCGGTGGCGGTCAGGTCCGCCTGGATCTCCTGGGGTTTGTCCAGCCGCGGGACGCGCAGGTCCGCCTTCAGATCGCGGACGCCGTAGTCCTGGAACACGGCATGGGGGACCCGGGCCGCGACCTCCAGCCGGGGTCGCGCCGCCGGACCGCGCAGGGCGACGTCGACCTTGCCCGCGCCCGTCAGCTGCAGCGGCGGCGCCAGGTGACAGCGCGCCAGGCTGCGCGCGGTGGCCGCCAGATCCGTCGCGTCGATTCCCAGCCGCGCGTCGACGTTGGCGCCGTCGTACGTCGCGTGGCCGTCGATCGAGAGTCCCGGCGCCCGGAAACGCAGGTCCAGCGCCGCGTCGGTCCCGGCGGCGTCCAGGTTCACCGCCAGGTCCGATTGCGGCGTGTCGCGCACCAGCTGGGCCAGGTTCACGTCGCGCACGCGCAACTGGAACCCGTCGGGCGTCGCGCGCAGCGCGCCCAGGTCCAGCCCCCCGTGCGCTTCGATGCGGGCCCCCGTGGCCGAGGCCCGCAGGTCGACGCGCGCCAGCTGCGAGCCGGTCTCGTAGCGGGCCGCGGCGTCCAGATCCAGGTCGGTGACCCGCACGGGCGGCGCGCCCGAGCGAACCGACAGCGTCCCGTCGCGCAGCGCGAGCTGCCGCACGTCGATCACCAGGCCCGGCCCGCTCGATCGGGCCGGCGGCGCCGGGGCCGCCTTGGCCGCGGGTGGCTGGCGGCTGGCCAGCGCGCGCGACAGGTTCGATCCGCGCGCCGACGAGACCAGGCGCAGCTCGGGTCGATCGATCTCCAGCCGATCGATCTGCACCCGCCCGCGCAGGAGCGCCAGGGGTGCGAAGCGCAGGTCCAGGCCGCCCACGCGCGCGACCACGCCGCCCTGTGGGTCCTCGAGCGCCACGCCCCCCAGCATCAAACGGTCGCCGCCGAACCGCAGCCGATCGATCTGCAGCCGGCCCGCGATCCGGCCGTTCACCTGCGCCAGCGCGATGCGCCGGATCAGGTTCCCGCCGCTGGCGCTCTGCGCGAAGATCCACAGGCCGCCGATCGCCAGCAGCACGACCGCCAGGACGGCGAACGCGACCTTGCCGATGATCCGTGCCGCGGCGCGCACGTCAGAATGGCTCCCCGATCGAGATCTGCACGACGCAGGCCCCGTCGGTGACCGGCGTGTCGGGGTGCGGGCCGACCAGACCGAAGCAGGACTGGTTCGCCTGGTAGGGGACCTCGATGATCTTGCCGTACGCGTCGGTCCCGTACAGCGTGGGCAGCTTTCCGATGGGCAGCCGATAGCCCAGGTCCAGCCGAATCGGCCCGACCGCCGTGATGTAGCGGACGCCGACCCCCACGGCCCAGAGCATGTCGGGCACGTCACGGAGTCCGACCAGCCCCGTCGTGACCTGTCCGAAGTCGGCGAACGTCGCCAGGCGGAAGTTTTCGGTCAGCGAGTACCGCGCCTCGACGCTGCCGTCGATCATGCCGTTGCCGCCGATCGGCACGGTCTGGATCACCGGCGGATAGGTGCCGGGGGCCGGCGCCTCCAGCAGCGGTGACAGGCGCCGGTCAGAGAACCCGCGCATCGAATTCGCGCCGCCGCCGTAGAAGCGGATCACGACCGCGCTGTCCTCGGGGTTGCCGGAGGTGGGCCAGAGCTCGCCCACCCGCAGCCGCGCCGCGAACGTGAGGGCCTTGTCGCTCATCACGCTGACGTAGCCCCGCACGTCGGGGAGCACCCGCAGGTAGTTGAAGTTTCCTTGAAGTGGTCCGCCTCCTTCTTGCAACCCCAGGCTCAGATAGAACCCGGATCGGGGTTCCATCGGCTTGTCGCGGTGATCCCAGGTGATCGTCTGTTCCAGGTATGACAGCCAGACCAGGCAAGACCCCGACGTGGTGTGACAGCCAAGGGTCAGCGGCGCCGTCGCCGCGCTGTTGATCGGCGATCCGTTCAAGTAGTCCCCCTCCAGCCGGTACGCCGGAAAGATGGAGATGCGGGCCCGCGGCTGCCAGATCACCCCGGTCCCGAAGCGGCCGCCCAGGTTGTCGTAGCTCTGCTCGATCGTCCGCGACAGGTCGATGCTGGTCTGCCAGCGCAGCGACGGGCGCCCCAGGAACCGCGGCTGCTCGAACGACACGTTGAAGTCCGCCACCGGCCCGTCGCGCGGCGCCACCGCCAGGTCGTTGCTCACCACCGAGTAGACGTCCGGCAGAAAGGCCCACCCAGCCTCGGCATGGATGGTCAGCTTGCGGAGACCCCCGTGGAAGTTGCGGTTGCTCCACTCGCCGATGAGGCGGGCCTCCTGGTGGATCTGATCGATCTTGATGCCGCCGCCCAGGCGCAGCGTCCGGAACGGCGCCTCGCGCACCGTGACCACGATCGGAATGCGCGCGGTCGTGTCGTCGGGGGTGCCGGGCGCGACCCGCACCGTCGCGAACACCCCCATGCCGAAGATCCGCCGCTGCGCCTCCTCGAGCGCGTCATCGTTGAACAGCGAGGCGTCGGGGATGGCCAGCCGCGTCTGATCCCACACCAGCACCGCCGGCACGCGCGGCTCGGGCGCCGTCTTCACGTCGATGGCGCCGAACCGGTACTGCAACCCCGGGCGCACGACGATGGTCAGCTTCGCCTGCTGGGTGGCGGTGTCGACCAGCGCTTCGCCCTCGCTGGCCGCATGGAAGTAGCCCCGGCCGCGCAGCGTCGAGACGAGGCCCCCCTTGGTGGCCGACCAGGCGCCCTCGTCGAACACGTCGCCGGGCTTCAGCGCCAGCGCCGACCGCGCGGCGTCGCGGTCCTTGGGCGGCAGCGCGTCCAGCCCGGTGATCTCCAGGCTGGCGACCCGGGTCGGCTGCCCCTCGTCGACCTGCGCCTTCAGCGCCACGCCGTTCTTGCCGTCCGGGGTGACCGATTGGTGCTCGATGCGGGCCTGATAGAAGCCGCGCGCCTGGTACAGGCGCACGATCCGCTTCAGGTCAGCCTCCCAGCTGACCGGATCGAAGGTGCGCTTCTCGGCGAACGGCCACCAGCCCGTCTGGGTCGACAGGATCCGCTTCTTGATCTGGCGGCTCGAGACGGCGTGGGTGCCGTCGATCCGCAGATCCCGGATCACCGGCGCCTGCTTGTTCTCCTGATGCGCGCACCCCACGACGACCCCCAGCGCCAAAACAACCAAGACGCGGCGGTCCGCTCGAACCCGCGCCATGTCTGTGTCGGTAAGATGCGCACGGTTCGGCTTGGCCGGAAGGTTTCATCCGGACTTCGGGCACTCTCAGCCGCGGCAGGAAAACCCGCGGTGCGGCAGGGGTTGCCGCCGTGAAGCTGGTACGCTGGCCCGCAATGGATCGGGCCACCGGCCGCGGGCAGCCACGCAAGCGCGGCACGCTGCTCGTGCGGGTGGCGGCTGGGCTGATGGGCGCGGTCCTGCTGCTGGCGCTGGCCCTGCCCCTGGCCGTCCGGGGGCCGGTCGCCCGCTGGCTGGTCGCACGCGCCACCGCGGAGCTGTGCGGGAGGTTCAAGGTCAGCAGCGCCCACGTCGGGTGGGCGGCGGCGGTCGACCTGGTGCTGGAGCGGCCGATCCCGGTGGTCATCGACGGGCTGAACATCACCGGCACCGACGGCCAGGTCATCCTGACAGCCACCCGGCTCGAGGCGGCGATCGAGATCCACCGGGGGCGGATCGTGGTCCCCAGCCTGGACCTGTGGCACGGCGGCTGGCGGCTGGCGCTGGACCCGAACGTCATCGGCACGATGGACGCGTTCCGGACGGTCCCGGCCGCGGGGCGCTCCGCCTGCCTCGAGCCGGCGCCCCCAAACCCGAAAGCTCAGTCGGGCGGGGGCGGTGGGTCGATCGCGCTCCAGCACGTCGAATTCCACGACGTCGGCGCCGAGCTCGACTTCCCCTCGTGGGGCCTGATCCTGGAGCACACCCACGCGGTCGGGTCGCTGGCGGCCGGCGGTTCGGGCCCACAGCTGCTCTTCGAGGTGGCCGACGTCGTGGCCACCGGCGGTTCGGTCCGGGTGGGCAGCGCGCACGGCGGCTGGCAGACCCGGGCCCTCTTCGATCACATCGAGATCCCGCGGGTCGGCGTGCTCCCCGAGACGCCCACCGACCTGATCCTGCAGGTCGGCGAGGGGACCACCGGCCGGGCGCGGCTGTCCGGGCACGCCACGTTTCGCAACATCTTCCCCCCGGCGGCGAACCGGCCCCCGCCCGGGCCTGCCGGGCTGGACTCGCAGGTGGACTGGACGGCGTTCGGGGCGGCGCTGGAGAAGTTGCAGGCCACCTGGCGTCCCCAGGGCCAGTGGCGCCGCCGGCTGGACGGCGACCTGCACGCGCACGTGCAGGGGCCGTTCAACGCGCTCGAGGGGGTGCTGCAGATCGACGCCGGCGGGACCAAGGTGGCGGCGCGGGTCGCCCGCGGCGCGGCCGACCTGCGGCTGTCGCTGGACAAGGTCGACACCGGCTGGATGCTCGACCCGGCGTTGCGCCCGCTGCTGGGCGGCGAGCTCAACGGCCACTTTCACGCCACGGCGCGCCTGGCCCCCACGTTCGCCGGGATCGCGGCCGACATCCCCGACGCCGATCTGCGGCTGGATCGCCGGCGCGCCGCCCACGGGCCGCGACGCTACGAGCTGCGGATCGGCACCGAGGCGCGGCGGACGTCGGCGCGCGACGTCCTGACCGCCTCGATCGGCCACGTCCGGCTCGAGGACGCAACGCTCCGGCTGGATGCCCTGCGCGTCGCCTGGACCGGCCTGTCGGCGGCCATCGATGCCGAGGTCGCCTTCCCCGCTGACACGTCGGACGGCGAGCGCCCGCGCTCGCGGGTGGTCGCGCAGGGGAGCCTCGCCGTAGCGGCGCTGGAGGACTGGGTGCCCGACAACGTCGCGACCGGTCCCCTGCGCGTGAATGCCAGCGCCAGCGGCACGCTGGAGCGGGTCGAGCTGTCGTTCGCGTTCCCTCCACCTTCCACCGTTGCCGTGCTGGGCGAGCGGTTCGTGTTGCCGCGCCGGCTCGACGTGACCGCCACGACGGATGAAGGGGTGCGGTTGCCGCACGCCCAGCTCAAGCGGCTGGGGGGCGGCACCATCGACATCGAGGGGCGCTTCGGCCCGGACCAGCGGCTGGCGGGCAAGCTGGGCGTGCGCGACTACCCGCTGCCGGCGGTGCCGGGCATCGCGCGGTCGCTGCGGCCGGTGCTGGAGGGGACGGTGGGCGCCGATCTGTCGATGACCGGCAAGACCAGCCGGCCGGCCTTCTCGGGGAAGCTCACCATCGCGGCGCTCGCGTTCCGCGGCAAGCCGGTCGGTGACCTCGCGGCCGACATGCGCCTGGGCGCCGAGTCGGGAGAGGTCACCGCCCAGGTCGATCCGGGGCTGGCGCTGCGCGCCCGGATCAAGCGCCACCCCGTCCTCTCGGTCGACGCCGAGATCCAGGCGACCGATCGGCCGATCGGCCCCTGGCTGCCCGGACCGCTGGCGGGTTTGCCGCTGGCCGTGAGCGGGCACGCCCAGGCCACGTACCGCGAGTCGACGCCCCTGACCGGCAGCGCCGCCCTGACGCTGGCGGGGCCGGGCCTGTCGGGCGTTCGCATCGACGGCAACGCGCGCGGCGAGCAGGCCAGCGCGCACGTCGGGGGCCAGCTGGACGTCGGACACTGGGGAGCGCTCTGGCCGCGGATGCTGAAGAAGGCCAGCGGCGTGCTGGACCTGGATCTGGGGGTCTCCGACGCGATCGCGCAGCCGCGGGCCAAGGGGGCGCTGCGGATCGCCCAGGACGTGGTGGTGCACGCGTCGGCCTGGCCCGCGCCGCTCGCGCTGATGGCCGGAGGGTCGGTCGAGCTCGACGGGACGGCCCTGGTGATCCGGGACCTGTCGCTCTCGACGGAGGGCGCCGAGGCTCACCTGGGCGGCCGCGCGACGATCGATCTCGAAGATCTCGATCGCAGCGCGCTGGCGCTGGACCTCAAGGCAACCGTGGATGCAGCGCGGTTCCCCGTGCGGCTGCCGAGCGGCGCTTCCGCCAGCGGCAAGGTGGCGGTGGACGCGCAGGTGGCGGGAACGCTGGCTGGCGACCCCGGGCCGCGGATCGACGGTCACGCCGAGCTGCGGGATTTGACGGTGCGCCTCTCGGCGACGACGCCGGCGGCCCACGCGCGGGGCGTGCTGGAGGCGCACGGCGACGTGGTGAAGACGACCGGCGTCGACGTCAGCCTGGACGGAGTCGGGACGGTCCGCATCGGCACCCCGGGCGCGCCCGCCCAGGCCCGCGTGGCGTCGCTCTCGCCCCTGCGGATCGGCTCCGTGGACGTCCCGTTTTCGGGGACCGACCTGTCGATCGGCACGCCGTCGTCCGAGCTCTACATCCCGGATCTGGACGCAACACTTCGCCTGTCAGGCGACGCGCGCGGCCGCCTGAAGGTGGGCGGTCAGGTCAGCATCTCGGGCGGCGTGCTGGATCCGTCCAAGAAGGCGCCCGGGCCGGGAAAGGCGCCCGCTGCCAAGCCGAAGATGAGCGGCGCCTGGTGGCGATCGCTGCCGCCGCACCTGGTGCTGGACCTGGACCTGGTGGGTTCGCAGAAGGGGATGCGCGTGGCGGTCCCGGTGCTGCCCGACGTGACCGTCGACTTCCGCTGCCACTTGCTGGCCACCAACCGGGGTGCGACCTGGTCGGGGCGGCTGGGTGGCGCCAGCGCCTGGGCGAGCGCGGCGGTCAGCGTCTACGACTGGTTCAAGTCCCAAGATCTGCGGGGCTGCCAATTTACCAAGTGAGTGAGGACCTCGCAGTGACTCAGGTCATTTCACTTTTGCCGTGGGGAGCGTTACGTTTGCCCCCATGAAACCAGCAGGCCTGCGACCTACACGGGGGACCGTAAAATCGATGCGCGGCGTGCTGGCGGTGATTGGCCTCGCCGTCACGCTGGGTGGCCTCGCCACCGGATGCTATTTCGGTCCGGCGCCCGGGCACTGCCCCGGGGGCTACTGGATCGAGGGGCACTATGACCGCTACGGTCGCTGGCATCGACCGCACTGGCGCTGCCCGGGCGTGATCGAAGTCGACTGAGCCGGCTCGCCCGCCCACGGCCGGGCTTCCGGAAGCGACGCGCAAGAGCTGGCCACGCTGCGAAGGGGGCCCAGATTCGTCTCCACGGGAGGAGACGAACATGCTTTTCATTCTTCCAGTGATGGCAGTGGAGCAGGGGCCGGCGGCAACGCCGCCCTCTGCTATCGAGACGCGCGCGCCGCAGGCGCAGGTCGCGACGGGCGCTCCGTTCGCGGGCTGGCGGGTGGTCGCGCAGGCCGGAATGGGCTCTGGCGCCACCGGGTCGGGTCCCAGCAGCGTGAGCAACCCCAGCACGACCGGGGCACCGAGCACGCCGAGCTATGGCACCGGCAGCAGCGGCTCCGGGCTGAACGACCAGACCACGCCCGGCACCACGACGACGGTGCCAGGAACGGGCACCAGTGGCGGCCTCGGCACCCCGGGCAGCTCGGGGGTGGCGAACCCGACGACGACTCCGGGCGGTTCGGGGCTGGGCTCGACGCCGACCTCACCGGGCTCGACGATCCCGTCGGGGCAGACCACACCGGGGACGGCGGGCTCGAGCACGGGCTCCTCGTCGGGCTTCGGCACCGGCGCGCCGGCGTCGGGCTACGGCACCGGCACCAGCGCCAGCCCGAGCTCGCCCGCGGGCACCGGCGTGGGAAGCACCGGGACCACGCCTTAGAGCCGAGCCTCGTCAGTCGAGGAGGTTGTTCGGGTATGTCGGCGTCGCGGCGGGCGCGGTTCCAACCGCGCCACCCACCGCGGCGCCGTTGGTGGGCGACGTGCTGGGGGTCGTCGAGAGCGACGACGGAGTGACGGCGGTGCCGCCGGCCGAGATGGTTTCGCCGACGGCCGAGACACCCGTCGATGCGGGAACAGGCGCGGGCGCGGCGACGACGCTGGCGGTCGCGTTGGTCGCGGCCGAGGGAGACGACGCGGTCTGGCCGCCGGGTGACAGCGACGTGGCGGGCGCCGTGCCCGTGGGTGTGACGACGTCGGCGACGCCGGTCGCGTTGGCGGTGCTGGCGCTGGCGCTGGCGCCGGTGCTCGTGGTCGCCGGAGCAGGCAGATAGAAGCCGCTCGAGCCGAGGGCGGTGCCCGTGTACGAGCTGGTCGCGCTTCCGCCGGCCGGTCCGGTCGTGCTCTCGAGCGCGGACGGTTGAGCGGGCGTCGTCTGCGCGGCCGCCGCGCCGCACCACAGGCAGAGCGCCCCGCAGATCGAAACGGTAACGGCCTTCATGACAGTAAGGTAACGACGTCTCGCCCCGGACGTTCAGGTTTCTGGAAGCGGGATGAACTCGTGCTCGTCGCCGGGAACCTTGGGGAACCGCGCCAGGTTGCGGTCGCGCCAGTCGCGCTTGGCCTGTTCCATCTGCTCGTCCGAGCTGGAGACGAAGTTCCACCAGATGTGCCGCTCGCCATCCAGCGGCGCGCCGCCCACCACGACCAGGCGAGTGGGCGCCAGCGCGCGCAGCGTGGCCGGGCCAGGCCGGAGGACGATCATCGTGCCGGGTGCGAAGCGTCTGTCGTCGCGCTCTCCCACCGCGATCTCGCCCTCGACGACGTAAACGGCCCGCTCGGCGTGATCGGGGTCGACGTCCAGCACCGCGCCGGATTCGATGGTGGCCGCCACGTACAGGGTCGGCGACAGCACGCCCACCGGCGACCGCGCGCCGTAGGCGTGGCCCGCGACGACGCGGATGTCGGCGCCGGGCCGCTCGACCCGCGGGAGCATCGCCGCCGGTTGGTGATGAAACGCGGGCTGCGCCTGCTCCTGCGCGGGCGGCTGGGCCACCCACGACTGGATTCCGTGCAGCGGCCCGCCGGTGCGGCGGACCGCGTCGCCGGTGCGCTCCGAGTGAACGATCCCCTGTCCGGCCAGCATCCAGTTCACGTCGCCGGGGCGGATCGGCTGGAACGAGCCGAGGCTGTCGCGGTGGACGATCTCGCCTTCGAACAGGTAGGTGACCGTCGCCAGCGCGATGTGCGGGTGAGGGCGGACGTCGATCCCGTGGCCGGGCGCCAGGCTGGCCGGCCCCATGTGATCGAAGAAGATGAACGGGCCGACCGTGCGGCGAGCGGCAAACGGCAGGGCCCGGCGCACGCTGAATCCGCCCAGATCGCGCGTGCGCGGCTCGATGACCAGCAAGACGACGTCGGCGCTGTCAGTGACCACGGGGTTGACCTCTTCACGAGTATGGTCAGAATCCGCGCCAAGGTGCGTGAGATCCTGACAGCCGCGCTCGCGTTGGCGGTGGCCGGCGCCTGCTCGCGCCAGGCTCCGGCGGTCGACGCGGGCGTGGACCGCCCGCTGGTCCCGGTGGCGGCCGCCCACGACGCCGCGGCCGACCAGGCCCGCGACGCGCAACCCGACCTGCGTTCCGACGTGGCCGGGCCGCCGCCCCGACCGCGCGCCCACCACGCGGCTGCGCCTCGTCCCGAGCCGGCGGGCGGGTTCAACGTCGAGGGCGGCATCGGGCGCGCCGACGCCGAGGCGGTGCTGCGCGGAGCACGCGCCAAGCTGCAGGCCTGCTACGAGAAGGCGCGGGCCCAGACGCCGGACCTGAAGGGGCGCGTGGTGTTCCGTCTGTCGGTCGACGGGCGTGGCCGCGTTCCGCTGGTCGAGGCGGTGACCTCGACGCTGGGCGGCGGCGATCCCGAGCTGTGCATGGTCGAGGCCCTGCGCAACCTGAAGTTCCCGCCGGCGGCGAGCGGCGCCGAGTCGACGCTCACCTTCCCGATGTCGTTTGGCCGTTGAGCTGCGGCGCCCCGGGAATCTGATTCAGCCTGGCCGCCACCGCCCGCGTGACCCCGCGCGTGCTGACCCTCTGGATCTGCAGGCCCAGCTTGTTGCGGAAGCCGGGGACGGCGACGGCCTTGCCCGCCATCATCGCGCGATAGGCGAACCGCGCGACCGGCGCGGCCGCCATCGCGCCCATGCGAAACAGCCGCGAGGTCCCGTTGCCCGAGATTGCCCCGAACTCCGTGTCGGTGGCGCCCGGGCAGACGACGGTGGCGGTGACGCCGGTGCCGCGCAGCTCGTAGGCCAGGGCTTCGGTCCACGAGTTCACGAAGCCCTTGGTCGCGTAGTAGGTGGCCATGAACGGCCCGGGCTGGAAGCCGGCCGTCGATCCCATGTTGAGGATGCGGCCGCTGCCCCGGGCGACCATCCCCGGCAACAGCAGGCCGGTCAGGTGGACCAGGGCCGTCACGTTGACCTGAACCATCGCCAGCTCGCGCTCCAGATCGCGGTCGACGAACCGGCCGGTGGATCCGAAGCCGGCGTTGTTGATCAGGAAGTCGACCGTCAGGTTGCGGCGCCCGAGCTCCTCGACGATGCGCGCGGGCGAAGCCGGGTCGGCCAGGTCGGCCGGGATCACCGACGCGGTCACGCCCTGCTCGGTGCCCAGCCGGGTGGCCAGCTCTTCGAGCTGATCGCGGCGGCGCGCCACCAGGACGACGTCGTGCTTGTCCGCGGCGAAGAGCTGCGCCAGCTCCCGACCCAGCCCTGCCGAGGCCCCCGTGATCAGCGCCGTCTTCTTCATGGCGGAAAATTGTAGCGCGCTAGACTGGCCTGCGTGATCACCGATCCGATGCCCCGCGCGGCCGCGCGGCGCAGAGAATACGAACGCAGCGACGCCCTGGTCACCATTCCGCTTCCGGCCGGCGATGACGTGCGGGACCTGACCCGCGAGCTGGCGGAGGCGATGGCGGACGAGCACGCGCCCACCGTCGAGCGCGCCGGCGTCGCGCTGCTGGCCAACCTGTCCGAGTTCCACGGCATCGCGGTCCCGGGCCTGCGGGTGCTGGGCGTGCGCCCGCACAAGGTGATCTCGGGGGTCTGCACCTACCAGCTGTTCGGCGACTACACCCCCGCCACCCAGCGTATCCGGGTCTGGATGCGCACGGCCATCCGCGAGAAGGTCTCCAGCCCCAAGGCGCTGCTGAACACGCTGCTGCACGAGTTCTGCCACCACCTGGACTGCACGCGGCTCGGGTGGTCGCAGAGCTATCACACGCGCGGCTTTTACACGCGCATCGACCACCTGTACCACCACGCGCTGGGGACGGCCCCCACCGCGCGGCGGCCGCTCCGCTGGATCAAGCGCGGCACCGTCTGGGCCATCGACTGGACCGCGCTGAACCGCCGCCGGGCGTAGACTCTCAGTCGATTCCGCTCCAGCCGAGCCCGGCGCCCAGCGGACTTCCCAGCGCGAGGCCGCCGGCCAGGCGACCGCGCCGATCGACGACGCCCCAGCCGCCCAGGCGCGGGCCGCGCGACGTGAACGCGTGCGGGTAGACGTTCAGGTGAATGAAGTAGTCTTCGGTGTCGGTCACCTGCAATGACGCCAGCAGCGAGTTGTTGCGGTCCAGGAAGACGGCGCCGGTCGCGACGAAGCTGACGGTGTTCTCGACGGTGTTGGTCCCCTGGTTGGCCAGGTGGA